>CAVRTB010000004.1:0-291515 GCA_963724065.1 uncultured Solirubrobacterales bacterium | reverse complement strand
CCAGCAGGGCGACGCCGACTTCATCGTCACCTTCGAGACGGCCGGCCTCTTCAAGTACACGTGCAAGATCCACGCGACCATGACCGGTGAGGTCAGGGTCGGCGGCACCGTGCCCACGGCGGCGCCGAAGACCACCACCACGAAGGCGGGCGCGCGGCCACGACGACGACCGCCCAGGTCTCACCGTCGTCCACCATCGGCACCCTCGACACGACGTCCACGATCGCCGACCGCACCGGGACCACGTTCGTCACACCGACGTCGGTGGTCGGTGCCTCCACGAGCACCACGAGCGGCGATCTCGCCGTCGGCGAATCGAACGACGACGATGACGACGAACCCAGCGGGCGCCTCCAGCGGTCGGCGTCATCCTGCTCGCCGCCGTGGCCGCCGCGTTGATACCCGCCTGGCGGCGGCTGACCTAACTAGCCGTCGTAGTTGGCACCAGCAGCACGGTCCCGGCCGGCGCGTGGTGAGAAACGGTGTTGGACACGCTGCCGAGCAGCCGGCGCGCGCCGTGCATGCTCCGGTTGCCCACGACGATGAGGTCCGCTTCCTTCCAGCGGGCGACATCGAGGATCACGTCGGCGGCCGGCCCCACTCGGGCGTAGGCCTCGGCCTCCACGCCGTCGCCGGCCAGCGCCTGCACATCGTGGTGGAGGTCACGTTCGACGTCCTCCTGGCGCTCGGCCTCGTCGTGATTGCCGATGCGGTACGCGCACGAGGTACAGCGCCGCCTTCGTGGTAGCAGCCAGGCTCGCGGCATGGCGGATCGCCCGCGCCGCGGTCGGTGATCCATCGGTGCCGACGACGATGGAGTGGAACATCGGCGCGACAGTACCGACCTACGTCGGCGCTAGCGTCAGACTTCAATGTCTGTGATCGGGCGCCGCCGCCGACCGCGGTGGCTGTGGCTGCTGATCATGGTCACGGCCATCGTGTTGCTGGTGGACCTCGTCGTGTCCACCCGCTCCGACGCACCCAGCCGTCGGGTGGCGGCCCTCGGCTATCTCGATCAGATCCGGGCCCAGATCGAACAGTCCAACCGGCAGGGCGCCGACGTGGCCGATGTGCGCAACAAGGCCGGCGCTGGGACGCGCCGGTATCACCAAGCGGCTCGACCGGGTCGCCCGCGACGCCACCCGCACGCTGGAGATCGCCAGGGCCCGCCGACGCGCCGTCCGACCTCGCCGATGCCCGCAGTTTGCTGCTGACGACGCTGTGGCTGCGCGCCCGGGGAACTTCGATGATGAAGGGCGCGCTCGACGCCGCCCTCGGCAAGTCGCCGCCGCAAGCGGCTATGACGAAGATGGCCGACGTCGGCGCCGACCTGACCGCGGCCGACCAGACCTATTTCGGGTTCCTCACCGCCGCCAACCAGGGCGGGAAGGTCGGCCGCGAAGCAGTACTCCCGCCGTCGAAGTGGATCGAAGAGCCGATTGCCTGGCAGGCCCCTGAGCTGAGCCGCGTTCATCACCGCCTTGCGATCGAGCGCGCAGCTGGCGCCGATCCACGACACCACCGTGGTACTGGTGACCACCGAGCCAGCCGCGGTGCGCACCGAGGACGGGCGGATGATCCTCCCGCTCAGCAAGACGATCCGGATTCAAGCGATCGTGGCCAACGTGGGCAACGAGAACGAACGCGATCTCAAAGTCGAGGTGACGCTGGTGCCCGGCGGTGACCGGGCGACGGCGCGCGACTTTGTGAGCCTGGCGCCCGGTCAACGGGCCACCATCACGCTGGGGGGGTTGGTGCCGGTTGTCGATCAGCCGGCGGCGCTCACGGTGCGCATCGACGCGCCACCAGGCGACGCCACACCGGCTGACAACGAGAAGGTGATCCCGATCATCGCCAAGCACTAGCTAGACGCGTTACCCCGCTTCGTCGTCGGTGCCGTCGTCGGGCGGGTGGGTGGCGTACCAGGCCTCTTCGGCCCGCCGGGTCACCTCTCGTAGCGGCAAGCCGCTGCGCTGCCGCGCGGCGCGCGTCGTCGTGCTCGGCCTTGGCCCGACCGGGGCTGACCTTCACGCGCACCGGGATGGCCGTCGACGTCGACCTGCTCGATCGGCGCGGTCGCCGGCCAGCGCTCGACGCGTCGTGCCGCGCACGCCGAGCGTGCCGGTCTCGGCGGTGAGCACCGCGGCGATCGCGTCCGGCCAGCGCCGGATCGGCCAGCGCGCTGACGGTGTGGGCGGGCCGGCCCTTCTTCATCACGATCGGCGTGATCCACGCGTCGTGGGCGCCGGCGTCGAGCAGCGCGGCGACCGCGTGGGCCAGCGTCTCGCCGGTGGCGTCGTCGACGTTGGCCTCGAGCAGGACCAGCGGCTGGCCGCGCTCGGTCGGGCGGCGACCGCCTCGCCGATCACGACCTGGGTCACGTTGGGCAGCCCGTCGAGCTCGCGCGGTGCCGGCGCCGAAGCCGGTGGCCGCGATCGTCATCGGCGGCAGCGGCCCGAAGCCGCTCGACCAGCGCGGCCAGCAGGCGCCGCGCCGGTCGGGGTGGTGAGCTCGATCGGCAGCGTCGCGGCCGTAGGTCGGCGCGCCGCGCAGCAGCTCGACGACCGCGGGCGCCGGGTTCGGCAGCACGCCGTGGGCGGCGCGGACCATGCCGGTGCCGGTGGCGACCGGGCTGGCGCGGACGCTCGTCGACGCCGAGCACCTCGAGGGCGGCGCACGTGCCGACGATGTCGACGATGGCGTCGAGGCCGCCGACCTCGTGGAAGTGCACCTGGGCCGGCGGGCGGCGGTGCAGGCGCCCCTCGACCTCGGCCAGCGCGGTGAAGGTGGCCAGGGCCCGGTCGCGCACGCGGTCGGGCAAGCGGGCCTCCTCGATGAGCCCGGCGATGTGGGCGTAGGTGCGGACGACGCCGTCGTCGTCGGCCCGCACCTCGACGTGGGTGCGCCGCCATGCCGGCGCGCAGCACGGGCTCGACCTCGAGCGCCCAGCCGTGCGACCGGCAGCCGATCGAGCAGCTGCGTGCACCTCGACGAGGTCGGCGCCGGCGTCGAGCAGGCTGCCGAGGGCCATGTCGCCGGCGATGCCGGCGAAGCAGTGGAACCAGGCGAGTCGGTCGGCATCGGTACCGCGAGGATGCGGGCGACCGCGCAGGCCGCGCCGAAGCCGTTGTCGATGCCGACCACGGTGACTCCCGCCGCGCAGGACGACGAGCATGGCGAGCAGGGCGGTGACGCCTTCGAGCGCGGCGCCGTAGCCGACGCTGGTCGGCACCGCGATCACCGGCGCGGCGGCGATGCCGCCGACCACGCTCGGCAGCGCGCCCTCCATGCCGGCGACGACGACGACGGCGTCGGCATCGTCGAGCTCGTCGACGCCGGCGAGGAGGCGGTGGACGCCGGCCACGCCGCAGTCGGCCACGCAGGTGGCGCCGGGATGCCGAGGGCGTGGAGCGTGGCGGCGCACTCGTCGGCCACCGGGAGGTCGGCCGTGCCCGCGGTGACGACCGGCACCCGGACCGGGCGGGGCTCGGCCGGGCGCCAGACGACGGTGCGGCCGGTGCGCGGCCCCGCCCGGGTGCGGCGCCACGGCCGGCGCACCTGGTCGTCGTCGGCGCGGGTGAGGATCACCGGCCCGCCGCCGTGCTCGGCCAGCAGCTCGGCGACGAGGGCCGCGCACTGCTCGGCGGTCTTGCCCGGCGCGTACACGGCCTCGGGCAGGCCCTGGCGCAGCGACCGGTGGTGGTCGACCGGGCGAAGCCGAGATCGGCGAACGGGAGCCGGCGCAGGCTGGTCACCGCCTCGTCGGCGGTGACGGCGCCGCTCTGCACGTCGGCGAGCAGCTGGCGCAGCGTCGGTTCGTCCATGGCCTCGTCACTATCCTGCCCTGGGATGGCCCGCATCGCGCTTTCTGGGCCCGCCAGGAACGTTCACCGAGGAGGCGCTGCTCGGCCAGCCCGATCTGGCCGAGGCCGAACTCGTGCCCATGCGGTCGATGGCCGACGTGCTCGGCGGCCGCGCAGCGCGGCGACGTCGACCTCGGGTTCGTGCCCATCGAGAACGCCATCGAGGGCACCGTCAACCTCACGCTCGACGCGCTCGTGTTCGAGCACGATCTGCTGATCCAGCGCGAGGTCGTGACCCGGATCCAGCTCAACCTGCTCGCCGCCGCCGGGCACGCGACTGGCCGACGTGACGCACGGTGGTCTCGATCCCGCACGCGACCGCGCAGTGCCGCGGCGTTCTTCAGCCGGGAGCTGCCGGGGCGTCGAGCTCGAGGCGGCCAACTCGACGGCCGAGGCGGCCCGCACGGTGGCGAGCAGCAAGCCACCGGCGTGCCGCGGCGGTCGGCACCGCGCTGGCCGCCGAGCTCTACGGGCTGACGATCCTGGCCGAGGACATCGAGGACCACCCCGACAACTCCACCCGGTTCGTGCTCGTGCGCGCCGGGCGGCATCCCGGCGCCGACCGGGCACGACAAGACCAGCATCGTGTGCTTCCAGCACACCGACCGGCCCGGCAGCCTCCACGCCATCCTCGGCCAGTTCACCGCCCGCAACATCAACCTCACCAAGCTCGAGTCGCGCCCGACCAAGCAGGGCCTGGGCAACTACTGCTTCATCATCGACCTCGAGGGCCACGTCGACGACGAGGTGGTCGCCGACTGCCTCCGCGACCTCCACGCCCAGCTGGCCGGCGTGAAGTTCCTCGGCTCCTACCCGGCCGCCGGCGAGCAGCGGCCCGGCCATCCGCCGCGACGCCGTCGAGTCTTGGAAAGCCGCCGACGTCTGGATCTCCTCCCTACGCGCCTCGTCACCGACTAACCCGACGTGTCGGTGCATTCCGCGCTTCCCGTAGGGGAAAGCACCGACAGTGGCGGCAGTACGGTGGTCCACGGAGGGGTGGCCGAGCGGCCGAAGGCGCTCGCCTTGAAAGCGAGTGGGTGAAAGCCTCCGCGGGTTCGAATCCCGCCCCCTCCGCTCTATGCCATGCTGGCTCGCTCCAGGAGAGGTGCGAGAGCGGCCGAATCGGACGCACTGCTAATGCGTTGACCTTCACAAGGGGTCCGAGGGTTCAAATCCCTCCCTCTCCGCGCTGTGATGTCTCAAGACATCGGGAAGGCCCGAACCCCCAGCGGGTTCGGGCCTTTGTCATTTCGGCGGGTTGGTAGCCCCGGGTGGGGTCGAGGTGGTGCTCGGCGAGGACTTCGCCGGTGTCGTGGTGGATGACCCGGATGTCGAGGTCGGCGATGACAGCAGCACGACGGGCTGGCCTTTGTGGGCGCGGCCGACGCCGATGTGGTGCATGCGTCCGGCGCGGCGCAACGAGATCTTGCCCGTGGCGTCGATGCGGTCGTGTGCGGACCCGGATGTGGGCGCCCGGCGCCGCCGCCGCCGGGCCGGCTTTGGGCAGCAGGTTGTAGACGATCTGCGGGGGTTCGCCGGTCGAGGGAGCGGTGCGGTCGGTGCTGGTTGTAGACGACGACGAACTTGTCGAGCTGCTCTTGGAGCTCGTCGATGCGGCGGCGGGTGCGGTGGGCGGCGAGCCACTTCTTCATCGTCTGTTGGAAGCGTTCGACCTTGCCGCAGGTCGTCGGGTGGTTCGGCCGGGAGTGTTTCTGATCGATGCCGAGAAGGCCGAGGAGCGTCTCGAGTTGGTTTCGGCCGCCTTGCCCGAACGCGAAGCGCGATGTGTAGACCATGCCGTTGTCGGACAGCACCGAGGCCGGATAGCCCATGTTTTCAGCGGTTTCGCCGAAGGTCTCGACGACGATGTTGCCCGTGACGCGGCGGTGCGCGGTGACCGACAGCGCATAGCGGGCGTGGTCGTCGAGCCAGGTGAGGATCTCGGTGTCGGTGCCATCGGCGAGACGCCAGTGGGTGAAGTCGGTCTGCCAACACTCGTTCGGCAGTGCGGCTTCGAACCGGATGTAGGACGACTTCGGGTCGCTTGCGGGGTTGGGGCTCGATGAGTCCGGCGTCGATGAGGCGGCGGCGGATCGTCGAGACCGATACTTCGAGGCCGTGGTGGTGTTCGAGGTGCCAGGCGATCGTGTGTGGGCCGGCGTCGAGGCCCTGGTGCTTCGAGTTCGAGCCGCAGGTTCACGATCAGCTCGACGACCTCATCCGCAGATCGCGGTTGGCGAGGTGTGCGGTCGTCGCGAGCGGGGCTCGAACGCGGCGTCGCCCTCGGCGCGCCAGCGAGCGAGGAGTTTGGACACGAAGGCCTTGGACACGCCGTAGAGGCGTGCGGTCTCGGCCTGGCTCAGACCTTCGATCGTGACCGACAAGATGACCGCCCGCCGCAGAGACATCCGCGGACATCACCAGCGAAACGAGCCCGACCGGTGGACTCAGGAGTTTCCGATGTCTCGCGACATGCGTTTCCGATGTCCTGAACTCACACACCACCCCCGCCACCAACGAACCAGCAGTTCAGAAGGGGTTTCCGGTCTCCGGGAGCCCCTTCACTGCGTCTAAGGAAGTGCGATTTGGCAACAGTTTGTAAACCGCAGAGATTCTCGGGACGAGTTGTCAACATCGATCTGGTGCGAGTGGAGCGCCTCGCTGTTGACATCGCTCCGGTGCTTGCGAGGCGCGGCAACGTGATCGTTGACGTTGCACGCGTTGATGATGTCGATCTGTGGCGTCGCAGCGCGCGCGTCGCGCCGGTCGTCTGCTGGGCATCCCGGTCCGCACCGGGGTCTCGTGGGACGGCACTCGAGTTTGGGCCTGCGAGGGTCCGTAAGCCGACCAGCTACCCGGCGCTCCTCCGATGTTTGATTGGTTGGTTAGGTGCGCGTTGACCGGACAAAAAACGGCTCTGCTCGTGTACCGATGTGAGGCTGTGCGGCCAAACGAGTGGGCCCCTGCCGGTGGTGGTTACAAGGGTCCGACGTGTCGGGCTCGCCGCGGTTCGGACCGGGCGATCGGGCGGGTTAGGGAGGGCAGGCAGTGTCAGTTCCTTCGCCGACGCTCGGCGAGACGGCGTCGAAGGCCCTCACTGGGAGGGACTTCGAACGTGCGTGAGGGATGAGTACTTAGACGGGCAGCCCTTGCGCGTTGTTCTCGTTGATCGCGTAGAACTCGTTCTTGCTGATCGCTCCCGCTGCGCCGTCGACGAGGTTTCTCACTGTCTCGACGGAGTCGGACTTGAAGACGCACACGCCCCGCCGGCCGTCAGCGCTCGGCACGACGATTGGCAGTTCGGTTCCCTTGGGCAGGTCCAGCTGGTCCGCTCCAGAACGCGTCCGGGTCGGATACCTCGTGAATTGCGATGACGTACATGACTCTCCCTTTGTCTTGCCTCGGCGCGGTGCCGAGGCCTTGTTGATGGAGAAGCTTCTCTCCACATCTGGTGCTGCCGGCTGCCCGACGTTCTACGGGCGGCGACCGGCGGTCAGTCCGATCGGCGCCGGCCACGTGCGTTCGATCTCGCGCACGTCGACGAGGCCGGCGCCTTCGAGCAGGGCTCGGGTGTCGGAGGGGTTGAGCAGGGTGCCGCCCGAGCGGATCGTCCTGAGGTCGCCGAGCGCGCCGACGAGCGGGTCGTCCGAGCCGGCGTACCGGCCCAGAACGATCTGAGCTCCGGGTCGCATCGCCGCCACGGCCCGCCCACGGCGTCCTCGAGGATCGCCCGGGAGAGGAAGATCACCGGCATCCAGACGAGGTCGAAGCCCTCGTCGTCCTCGAAGGCTTCGATGCGCGTCTGGCGCAACGTGATGCGGGAGCCGAGCCCGGCCGCGGCCACGTTCTGGCGCGCCAGTTCGAGCGACAGCTCCCACGGAGTCGATGCCGACCACCGTCGAGCCGGGAAAGGCCCGGCAGAACGCCACAGCGAGGGCACCCACGCCCGTCCCGATGTCGAGGATGCGGGCGTCGTGCCGGCCGATCCCGGCGCCCGCGATCAGCTGAGCGACGATCGCGGAGCTGGCACCTTGACCCTGGATGATCTGGGGATCGGTGTAGTACCAGCCTCCGGGGCGGACCGGATCGTCGATGAGGTCCATGGCCTGCCGGAGCATCGTGGTTGCGTGGCCGATCACGGTCGCGCGTTCCCGCTCGTCGAGGTCGGCGCACAGGTCCGTCGCGCCGATGAGATCCAGGACGCGGTCGAGCTGAGCGGTTACCTCAGGATCGCCCGGCTCGCCGGTCGCATCCAACTTGAGCCGGGCGACGAGCGCCGCCAGGGCCTCTGCCTGGGTGACGAGCCGTGTGGTCAACGCCTGCAGCTCGTTGAACGATGCCTTGCGCACTTCGGTTGTCGTCATGACTGCGACGGTAAGCATCGCGTTGCGTCCGCTTCATCGGGGCAGTGACTCAACCTCCGGCGCGGGCATGGGTGGATCTACCCATGCCTTGGCGAGGCGATCCCGTGCTCGAAGGCGAACCGCGCCGCCGCTGTGCGGGTCGTGACCTCGAGTTTCGTGAAGATGTTCGAGACGTGCCGCTCCACCGTCTTCTGGCTGAGGAGCAGCGCCTCGGCGATCTGACGGTTGGTGCTGCCGGCGGCCACCAGCGCCAGCACCTCCGCCCTCCCGTTCGGTGAGCCCGTTCGGGAGTGTCGCCCGGCGCTCCCCGCCGGCCTGCCTTGCGTCGAGCTCGGCGCCCAGCTCCTCGAACGCGGAGCGGGCCGCATCGAACTCGCGCTCCGACGACTCGACGTCGCCCAGCTGCCGGTAGGCCCGGGCCAGGAGCACCCGCACCTTGGCGCAGTCGTATGGCGCCTCGAGTTCGGTCCAGCCGGAGCAGGCCGCCCGCAGCGTCGAGAGGGCATCCTCGGTCCGCCCGGTCGGCGAGCAGGACCGAGCCGCGGCACCGCTTGGCGGCGGCCTGGAGACCGGAGCTCTGGTACGCAGCCGCCACCGCATCGAGCTCGTCGGCAGCCACCGACGCCGTCGCCGGGTCACCGGCGGCGATGGCAATCTCGACCTGGGCGACCAGCAGTGGCGCCCGTGCCAGCTGGTCGGTGACACCGGCCAGGGCGGAGCGGATCAACGCCGCCGCGGCGTCGGTGCGGCCCTGCGCCAAGCGGACGAGGGCGAGCCCCGGCTCCGGGTCGCGGCCCAGCTCGTGACCCAGGCGGTAGGCGTCCTCGGCGCCGTCGAGATCGCCCCGCAACCGCCTGATCTCACCGATCTGGTAGCGGGCTTCGGCGACGATGCCGACATGGATGTGGGCGACGTCCTCGCAGACCCGCTCCGCCTCGTCCTGGGCTTGCGTCCAGGCGCCGCGGATCTGCATGACCTGGGCCGCGGTGGACGCGGCAGATGCCCTTGAACAGCACCGCCGGCGCCATCCGGTCGCACCACTCCGACGTCGACTGGGTCCAGGCCGCCGCCCGGCGGATGTCGCCGAGCTCGTAGCACGCCGCCATGAGGTGGCAGTAGACGTTGCCGGCCCAGACCGGCGAAAGGCTCTTCCGACGACGCCTCCAGCATCCCCTCGTCCAGCAGGGCCACGCCTTCTTGTGCCCGACCGAGCTTGATCAGGACGCGGCCCTCCGACACCATCCCGGCGGCGACGAGGTTGCGGTCCGCATGCCGGCGGCCGAAGCCCTGGACCTGGCGCGCCCTGGCCATCGTGTCCTCGCCGCCGTCGAGGGAGGTCTCCACGGCGAAGTAGAGGAGGTATCCCTGCTCGGCGCAATCCGGCTCGTCGTCCACGAGGCGTTGGGCGCGGTTCAGCCAACCGCTGCCGATGGTTTCGTTTCCCCGCAGGAAGTAGCCGTAAGCGATGTCGAAGGCCCGCATGGCAGCGGCGCGGTTGTCCGACGCATCGACGTACCCCTCGTAGGCCGCCTCCCACGCCGCCAGCGATTCGTCCATGAGCCCGAGCCACCACGAGGCAGCGGCCCAGGGCGCTCAGGTCGTCGGCGTCGAGCGGTGCCTCCTCTCGGGCGGCAAGGAAACCATCATTGGCCCCGGCCCAATCGTTCGCCGCGAAGGCTGCGTGAGCGGCGGCGAGCGTATCCATAAGGGCGATGCTTACACCTGCCGTCCCAAACGGCCTAGCGAACCAGCCTTGGACCGATGAAGAGACCGACTCGAGCTGGTGCCGCCTAGAGATCTTGACCCTTCGGGTGTGTGCGCTGACCTTCGGTTAGCGCCAGTGTGACGATGAGATGGCTGCTACTCATCGGCGGCCGTCTCGGCGCGGGAGCGGGTGCTGAGCAGGATCCCAGTGCCGATCACCGCGGAGGCGACCGACGCGGCGAAGATGGCGAGCTTCGCGGCGTCGACCAGCGCGGGATCGGCGAACGCGAGCCCGGCAATGAACAGTGAGACCGTGAACCCGATGCCACCGAGCGCGGCTGCTCCGGCGAGGTGTTGCCATCGGGTTTCTGCGGGGAGGACCGCGAGTCGGAGGCGTACGCCAAGCCACGCGCCGGCGAGGATGCCGAGGAGCTTGCCAACGACCAGTCCGACGACCACCCCCAGGGCCACCCGGGCGGCGCCGGTGCCGGAGAGCATGTTGGATCGGAGTTCGAGGCCGGCGTTGGCGAGCGCGAAGACAGGGAGCACGACGAAACTGGTGGCGGGGTGGAGCAATTCCTCGAGGTGCTCGGCCGGCGAGACACTCTCGCGGGCGATGATCGTCATCTGGTGGATCTCGCTCGCACTGGGCTCGTCGGAGAGGTCCTGGGCCCATCGCCGTGCGGTGTGGGCCGGGGCCAGCCGCTGGGTCGGAGTGGTGAGGGCCAACGCGACTCCGGCGATGGTGGCGTGCACCCCGGAGCGGTACGTGGCGTACCAGATCGCAACGGCGAGGGCGACGTAGATAGGCGACCAGTCGACCCGGAGGCGCCGCAGCACGACCGAGACCACGAGTCCGCTGGCCGCGGCGAGCAGCGCGGTTGCGTCGATGGTGCCGCTGTAGAAGACGGCGATGACGATGATGGCGCCGACGTCGTCGACGATGGCCAGTGTGAGCAGGAACAGCTTGAGCGATGACGGCACACGCGACCCGAGCAGGGCGAGGACGCCGAGCGCGAACGCGATGTCGGTTGCCATAGCGATACCCCACCCGTGCCCGCCCGCCCCGCCGCCGGCCACAAGCACGTACAACATTGCGGGCACCACCATGCCGCCGACCGCGGCGAACACTGGGAGCGCGGCGACGCGGCGGTCGGCGAGCTCGCCGTGAACGACCTCGCGTTTGATCTCGAGGCCGACGACGAAGAAGAACAACGCCATCAGGCCGTCGTTGACGAAGTGTCGGAGGTCCTCGTCGACGCGGAAGACGCCGAAGCCGATGGTGACGTGGCTGTGCCAGAGCGTCTCGTAGCTGTGCTGCCATGGCGAATTCGCCCACACCAACGCGACCACGGCGGCAACGACGAGCGCGATCCCGCCCGACGCCTCGGTCCGCACGAAGCGAGCGACCACCGCGGGGAGGCTGCGCGCCGGTGTCGATCGGCGGGCCGACGGTGAGCGGTCAGTGCTCATCGTGGCCAAAACGTAGGTCGGTCATGGCGCTCCTGGGGTCGACGAATCAACTCGCCGACCAGGCTTCCCGGCACGCCAAACGCCACCGTAGCCCGCACCACACCTGGTCGGAGTCAACCCCGCCTATCCCGACTGATCCCGATCGAGCCCGGTTCAACGCCGGCCGCGAGAAGTCGCTCGTCGAGCAGCGTCATGCCGCTACCCCCGCGCCGGTGCGTGGTTAGAGTCCGGCGACGTGGCGGAGGTCCCGTTCGACGCACTTGAGCGTCAACAGCTGTGCGATCTCCTCGTCGACCTCGGTCCCGACGCGCCGACCCTGCTGGAACCATGGTCCACCCGCGACCTCGCTGCCCACCTCGTGCTGCGTGAGCACGACTACCTCGCTGCACCTGGCCTCGTTCTCCCCGGGCGGTGGCATCGGTTCGCCGCGAGGCGTACAGCCACGCTGGCCGAGCGCGACTTCGCGTCGCTCGTCGATCAAGTCAGGTCGGGGCCGCCACCTGGCTTCTTCCGCATCGGTTGGGTCCGGAGGTTTCCCAATCTCAACGAGTTCTTCGTGCATCACGAGGACGTGCGCCGGGCGAACGGCCGTGGGCCCCGGAGCAATGCGCCGAATCTCGATGCGGCGCTGTGGCGAAACGTCGCTCGCTCGCCGTGGTTCCTTGCTCGGCGTCTGCGAGGCGTGAACCTCGACCTCGAGTGGGCCGGGACCACCGAGCGAGTGCGAGCTCGGCGAGGCAAGACGTCAGCTCGTCTCGTCGGAGCACCTGGCGAGCTCCTGCTGTTTCTCTTCGGACGACGATCCGTCGCCCAGGTGGAGATCGAAGGAGAGCCCGCGGCCGTTGTAGCCATCCGCGAGACATCCTTCGGCATGTGACCCCATGACCAGCGAGGGCAGCCTGCGTCGCCTGGGATCAGAGCTCCACTTCTGGGTGACGGGGCCGCGCGACGGGATGGTCGTTGCCTTCACGCACGGCGCAAGCCTCGACCACCGGTCGTTCGACGCGGCAGCTGCCTGCCCTGGTCGACGCTGGGTTCCAGGTCGTCACGTGGGACATGCGAGGTCACGGACGGTCGAAGCCCCTCGGTGCCGAGTTCACGGTGGCGACGCTTGCTGGCGATCTCGCTGCGATCCTTGAGCAAGTCGACTGCGACGAGGCCGTCGTGGTCGGACACTCGATGGGTGGCTACGTCGCCCTGCAGTTCGTTCCACGAGTTCCCCGAGCTAACTCGAGCACTGGTCGTCATCGGCGCGACCGACCTGTCGATGACCACGGGCGCTGGCTGGCGTCTGATGTACAAGGCGCTTTCCTTCTCGCTGAAGCGAATGTCGCCAGAGACGTTCCACAGGCGAACGCTGGCCGATCTTGCCGAGACCGATCACGCCAAGCACTACGCCGCCAAAGCGATGCAGCCCATCTCGAAGGCTGACTACGTGTAGACCATGCCGTTGTCGGAGAGCACCGAGGCCGGATAGCCCGTGTTTTCGGCACATTCGGAGAACGTGTCGACGACGATGTTGCCGGTGACACGCTTGTGGGCGGTGACCGACAGCGCGTAGCGGGCGTGGTCGTCGAGCCAACTGAGGACCTCGGTGTCGGTGCCGTCGGCCAACCGCCAATGGGTGAAGTCGGTCTGCCAGCACTCGTTGGGTAGGGCCGCTTCGAAGCGGATGAACGATGAGCGCGGCCGCTTGCGTGGTTGCGGTTCGATTCGTCCAGCGGTGATGAGACGGCGGCGGATCGTCGATATCGAGACCTTCACCTGGTGGTGGTGTTGGAGGTGCCAGGCAATGGTGTCGGGTCCAGCGTCAAGGCCCTGGGCAGTCAGGTCGTCGCGCAGTGCGACGATCAGCTCGACGGCTGCGGGCGCGATCGCGGTCGGTGAGGTCTTGGGTCGGCGCGATCGAGGCTCGAGTGCGGCCTCGCCCTCGGCACGCCAGCGCGTCAACAGCTGAGAGACGTAGGCCTGCGAGACGCCGTAGCGGCGTGCGGCCGTGTCGTTGACGGACTCGAACAGGCGTCCCTGGCTGAGCGTCGTCCGCATCCTCAGGACGGCCGAGCGACGCTCGTGCGAGCGACTAAGAAGGGCCGGCGGGTCATGGAGCGTGGCCGACAGCGCCGGGTCGAGCTCATATCGGGCCTCCTCGAGCGGCTGTCCGACGAGGAGCTGAGCGCACTCGAGCGAGCGGTCCGAGCGTTGGCGAAGGCGCTCGATGCAGCGAACACCTGAGCGGTGAGGCCGCGGGTCTGAGGGACGCGAGTAGATAGGCAAAGGCCAGTAGTCCTACTTAGACGTGAATTACTGGTATTAAGATATTCCGATGTCACGAAGGCCGGTCGCGGGCGGCGTTAGTGCGACAGGCCGTCGGGAACTGGCCTCTCTCTTCTCACTTGGTCAGCGGACCGTCACGGTCGAAGGCGCAGCGTCGATCCTCGGTATCGAGCGCACGACGGCGGCGAAGCGGCTTGCGGCGTGGGCGGAGCGTGGGTGGCTTCGCCGAGTGCGACGCGGGGTGTATTTGGCCGTGCCGGTTGACGCGGCCGATCCCGCAGGCTGGACCGAGGATCCGTGGTACCTGGCGGACTTGGTCTGGTCGCCGTGTTACGTGACCGGCTGGTCGGCCGCCAACCATTGGTCGCTGACCGACCAGGTGTTCCGGTCCACGATCGTTGCGACCTCCCAACGCGTCCGGCAGCCCGAGGCGGTCCTCGCCGGAAGCCCGTTCCTCGTGCACCACGTCCCCGCCGACCGAATGGAGTGGGGACTACGTGCGGAATGGCGACACGACCGACGCGTGCGGGTCGCTGAACCCGCGCGAGCAGTCGGAGAGATGCTCGACGTCCCGAGGCTGGGCGGAGGCATGCGTCAAGTCGCTGAGATCCTGCGCGCGTTTCTGGACGAGAGCGATCCAGACGACGCGCTCGTAGAGACGCTGGCGCGCCTCGACAATGGAGCTGCGTTCAAACGCCTCGGCTTCCTCGTCGAGGCACTCGGTATCGACGTGCCGGGAGTAGTCTCTGCATGCGAGGGTCACGTGACTTCCGGAGTCTCCCCACTTGATCCCGATGGCGCAGCGGGCGGCACAACGTCGGCGCGTTGGAAGCTGCGCATCAACGTCGAAGTCGACGCGTGATCACGAACCGCGAAATCGCGAATGCTGCGAACGAGTGGCAGCTTCGCCACGACGTCGTCGAAAAGGACTACGTGCTCGGCTGGCTGTTGGCCGGTATCGCGGCGAATGAGTCGACGCAATCGTGGGCGTTCAAGGGCGGGACCTGCTTGCGCAAGTGCTGGTTCGAGACGTATCGGTTCTCTGAGGATCTCGATTTCACCGTTGAACCGCGTGGCCTCGAGGTTGACCGACTTGTGAACGTATTCGGCGCGATTGGAACCTGGCTTGAACGAGAGTGCGGTCTGCGGCTGCATGTTGACGCCACGTCATTCCGGACGCGTCGCAACAAGCGTGGACGGCCGACGGTCGAAGGCAGGATCGGCTATTCCGGACCGATGGGGTCGCCGTCGATGCCGAAGGTCAAGCTGGATCTCACGGCCGACGAGGTCATTGTTCGGCCGCTCGAATTACGCCCGGTCTTCCATCCGTTCAGCGACGTCACCGCGGCGGGGCACGACGACGGCCACCTCGCCGACGTGCTGGCGTACTCGTTGCCGGAGTTGATGGGCGAGAAACTCCGCGCACTCGCGGAGCGCTGCCGCCCGCGCGATCTCTACGACGTCATCCATACGCATCGGCACCCAGACCTCATCGGGCGCGACCTCGATGTGCTCGAAGTGCTGCGCGAGAAATGCGCGTTCGCCGGCATCGAGGTACCGACTGTCGAGTCGATGCGGGAGACGCGGTTCCGGAACGAGATTGAGACCGAGTGGCACAACATGCTCGGGCACCAGCTGCCGTACCTGCCGGTGGTCGAAACCTTCTGGGCCGAATTCGACGACGTCTTCACGTGGCTCAACGGCAGCACCGCCGCGCCAGCGCTCGCGTCGGTTCCGGTCCGCGACGACGTGACTGAATGGAGACCGGCCCGCTACATGACGACGTGGCGAACCGGAGCACCGCTCGAACTGATTCGGTTCGCCGGCGCTAACCGGCTCAAGGTCGTAGTCGACTACTACGCAGAGCGAGGTCGCATCGGCGTACGAGTCGTCGAGCCCTACTCGTTTGCGCATGTCCCGCGACGGCAACCTGCTCTTGTTCGTAAGGAACGATCACGGAGAGATACGTGCGTACCGCGTCGACCGGATCCGCGGCGCGAGCATCGAACCCGAGGCATTCACGCCCGTGTACCGCGTCGAGTTCTGAGTGAAATCGCGCCCGCCGCATGTCACCAAATTGTCACCACGACTCGCGCCCCTCACATGGCCCGAGCGACCACGAGAGGGACCGGCGCGATTCCCGATGTGGCGGCTGACCAGGTACGAGAGCCCTCACGACGGACCTACCGCCCACCAGCGCCCACACGCGAAGAGCGATACGTCGGACTCATAACCCGAAGGTCGCAGGTTCAAATCCTGCCCCCGCCACCAATTGATCGAAGGGCCTGGTGTGAGAGACCGGTAGGTCTGTCTCACATCGGCTTCGGCAGCCATGTCCCACGATCCGGCCCGGCTTCGGCTCTTTGGCGACACCGGCTCCGGCTCCTGTGTCTCACTTGCTCCACCCGTTTGACTTCGGCCAAGCCGAGTCAAGGAGGCGCGGATGTTGCAGGAGCTGTCGATGGTTGAGCAGCGGTATCTGGCCGTCCGCGAGGTGCTCGACACGGGTGCGAGCGTCACCGACGTGGCCACGCGCTATGGCGTCAACCGACGCACGCTGCATCGCTGGCTCCTGCGCTATGCCTCCGGCGGGCTGGGCGAGTTGGCGGACCGCAGCTCCAAGCCCGACCGGTGTCCGCACCAGGTCGACGCGGCGGTCGAAGCCCGCATCGTCGAGCTGCGCCGGGCCCATCCCGGTTGGGGGCCGAGGACCATCCTCAACCGCCTGCGACGCGAACTGGACGCGCCGCCCTCACGTTCGGCGATCTATCGGGCGCTGGTCCGCCACCGCCTGATCGAGCCCAAGGCCCGCCGTCGACGTCGCGAGGACTACCGGCGCTGGGAGCGCTCCCGGGCCATGGAGCTGTGGCAGATGGATGTGATGGGCGAGGTGTTCCTCACCGACGGCACCAAGCTGTCGGTGGTCACCGGCATCGACGATCACTCGAGGTTCTGTGTCTGCGCCCGCCTCGTGCTGCGAGCCACCGCCAAGCCCGTCTGCGACGCGCTGGTCGAGGCGCTGCGCCGCCACGGGGTCCCTGAGCAAATCCTCACCGACAACGGCAAGGTCTTCACCGGATTGCGGGCGCCTAAGCCGGCCCAGGTCCTGTTCGACCGGATCTGCCATGACAACGGGATCCGCCACATCCTCACCGCGCCCTACTCGCCGACCACGACGGGCAAGATCGAGCGTCTGCACAAGACGATGCGCAAGGAGTTCTTCACCGACGCGGTCTTGGTCAACCTCGCCGATGCGCAGGCCGCGCTCGACGCCTGGGTTGCCGACTACAACACCACCCGCGAGCATCAGGCCATCGGCGATGTCGCACCGGTCAAACGCTTCGAGCTGGCACGACCCGCCGCCTTCGACATCGTCGATGGCGAGCTCGAGGCCCAAGCCGACGTCGAGCCGGCGAAGTTCGTCATCCGCCGCGTCGATGACAAAGGTCGCATCTCGATCCTCAATCACCGCTATCACGTGGGCCGCTATCTCAGCGGGCAGTCCGTCAGGGTCGAATCGCACGACGGACTCCTCAACGTGAGCCACAACGGCGTAGTCGTCGCCACCCATGCCAAGCGCCATCTGCAAGAAGACGACGAGCACATGGACCGCCGGGCCAAGGTGACCAAGCCGGCCCGGCCGACAAAGGGCGACGAGGTCTTCCGTGGCGTTGATGCCAAATCGGGATCGCTGAGTTTCGCCGGAACCAGCTACCGCGTCGGAAATCGATACCGCGGCATGCTGGCGGGCGTCCGGCTCGTCGGCGAGACCGTCCAAATCACAATCGACGGCCAGTTGGTGCGAACGCATCGCGCACGACACGACAAGTCCAAGGAGTTCGGCGCTCTTGCCCAGCCCAACGGCAAGCCGAGGAGGTCCTCAGGTGTGGCATAGGAACCGGAGCCAATCTGCGACACGGGTGCCGGACCTCGACAGATCGAAGGGCCTGGTGCGAAGCGCCGGGCCCTTCGTCACTCGAAGTCTGCTACCGCTTTACCTCGGGCAATTGTTGGAAGGCTTCAGCCATGTCCTTCACGCCTTGGTCTGTCCACGCATCGACACGAGTCGCGAGATCGCCGCCCGCGTCAACGTCGATCCGTTGACCAGAAACGAAGGACGCCGCTTCTGAGACTAGGAAGCGAATGACATTGGCGACATCGTCCGGGCGCCCCATCCGCCCCGTCGGGCTGCGGCGATCGAGCTCATCGATGTCCGGCGAGCCAAACAGCATGGTGGCGCTATGGCCGGAGTCCGTGGCGATCAAGCCCGGGCGCACCACGTTGGCTCGGATGCCGTGGCAACGCTGTTCGCGCGCAACACAGAGCGCGAGGGCTTCCATGGCGGCCTTCGTCACTTGGTATGAGGACTGATACTGGTTGAACAGCTTGGTTGCGACACTGGAGACCATGACGATGTCGCCGCGACCGCGCTCTCGCATCTTCGGAATCAGAAGCTGAACCAGGCGAGCCGGTCCGAGTGCGCTGACACGGAACTGACGGTCGAACTCGGCGATCGGTGTCTGGACAATGTTGGCGTACGTCGGGAAGGCAAAGGCGTTGTTCACGAGGATGTCCACAAACCCGAAGTCGTCGAGAACCCCTGCCGTCATCGACTCGACCTGCTCGAGGTCGCCCACGTCGGCTCGATATGCCAACGCGCGTCGCCCAGCTTCTCGACCTGCTCGACAACCTCGCGGGCCGCGTCTTCATTGCTTACGAAGTTGACTGCAACATCCGCGCCGTCTCCGGCGAGGGCGATCGCGGTGGCCCGGCCGATGCCGCGACTGCCTCCCGTGACAAGCGCGACTCTGCCTTCGAGGGTCATCTGTGCCTCCTCTTCTCGATAAGGGAGGTTGTCGCAGACGGGAGCGGGGAGCTAGTACAAAAAGTGGAGTAGCTACACGGCCGATCTCATGCGACGCTGAAGCCGTGACCACCTATAACCAGTTCTGCCCCGTCGCGCGAGCGTCGGAGGTTCTGGGCGAGCGTTGGACACCAATCATCGTTCGGAACCTGCTGGCCGGCTGCAACACGTATTCGGCGATTGAGAAGGGCGCGCCGGGTATTCCCAAGACTCTGCTCGTCCAACGACTTCAGAAGTTGGAGCGATACGGCATTCTCGAGCGACACCGGAACCCGACCGGGCGCGGCTCGACGTACGAACTGACGCCAGCTGGACTTGAGCTTCTGGACGTCGTTATGGCGCTGGGGAACTGGGGGATGCGTTGGTTGGAAGTCGCGCCAGAGCACCTCGATCCGGGGATGGTGCTCTGGGCTCTCGGCAAAACCGTCATCCACGACCGGTTGCCGGATCGCCGGCTGGTCGTTCAGTTCACGTTCACCGGGCGGCGCAGATTCACGGCGTGGGCGTTGGTCGACAACGGTGAGTTCGAGGCTTGTGCCACCCATCCCGGCGGCGACGAGGACCTCATGATCACGGCTGACCCGGAATGGTTCGTCCGCTGGCACTTCCGTCAAAGCACATGGGCGGAGGCAACACGGGAGGGGCACATCGTCGTGGATGGCGTCCGCTCGCTCGCGGCGGTTTCCCAACCTGGTTCTCACCGAGCGCATTCGCGGGGATCAAGTCCGCGAGTTAGCGCACGTCCATTTTTCGTACTTGTTCGGTCATGGGGACGGGAGCACATTTGGCTTCATGACAGAAGTCGTTGACATCGCAGTGATCGGTGGCGGGCAGGCCGGGCTCTCGCTGAGCCACGAGCTTTCTCAGGCAGACGTCGAACACGTCATTCTCGAGCGTGGCCAAGTCGGTGAGAGCTGGCGTGGCCGCTGGGACAGCTTCTGCCTGGTAACTCCGAACTGGACCGTGCAACTGCCGGAGGGGAAGTACAACGGCGACGATCCGGATGGGTTCATGCCTCGGGACGACATCGTGGATCACCTCGTCGGCTATGCCCAGAGCTTCAAGGCTCCTGTCCGCGAGGGCATCGATGTGTGCGCGCTGCAACTCGACCGCCGAAGGCGGGTTCTTACTGAACACGTCAGCGGGAGACATCCGCGCCAGGGAAGTCGTGCTCGCGTCGGGCGCTTTCCAGAAGCCACATCGGCCGGCTGGAGCCGACCAACTGCCGGCATTTCTGCATGTCATCGACGCGGAGGACTACTCCAATCCCGGAGCACTGCCGCCGGGCGAGGTGTTGATCGTCGGCGGTGGCCAGACCGGCTGTCAGCTGGCCGAGGAGCTGACCGAGGATGGACGGGATACATATCTCGCATGTGGGCGCGCGCCATGGATATATCGGAGACTCGGCGGGCGTGACTTTGTGTCCTGGATCCTCGAAACACCATTGAGGGACCAAACGTTGGCTGATCTGCCCAGCCCAGCGGCGCGATTGGTAGGCAACGTCCTGGCGAGCGGCCGCCGAGGGGGCCACGACCTTCACTACCGAACACTGCAAGCCATGGGCGTCCACTTGCTGGGTCATTTCATCGGCGTTGCGGACGACGTCGCTCATTTCGCGCCGCGACCTCGCTGATTCCGTCGCCTTCGGCGATGCTCGATACAACGACTTTTGCGGAGTCATTCGAAAGACCTGTGCGGAGCGAGGCGTTGACGCACCGGAGATGCCGCCGCCGCCACCCTTTGAAGCGAACCCACTGGAGCGTCTAAAGCTCGCCGGCGTCGGCGCCGTCATTTTCACGTCCGGATACAGGCCGGACTACACGAGTTGGGTCGGCTTCCCGGATGCCTTCGACGAGATGGGATTCCCGATCCAACACGACGGATCCAGCACGATCGTGCCCGGGCTGCATTTCATGGGTGTTCACTTTCAGCGCAAGCGCATGTCGGCAACGCTCCTGGGAGTAGCCGAGGATGCGGCTGTCCTCGCCGAGAACATCGTTGCCTCGAGGCACCGCTAGACCCGACGTTCCGCCAAACGAAGCGCCCGACATGTCGTCGATTCTCTCGGCTACGGCAGGCTCGCGTGGATGTCCTTGGTTCGCCGATAGAGCCGGTAGAAGGTCTGCTTCGGCACCTGCTTCCGAGCCGTCGCCTCGCTCCTGATCGCGCGCCGTGACTGTTCGGCAGCGAAGAGCTGCGCCAACTCGCCTTTGACCTTGGCGAGACTGGTCCGCAGGGACGAGTCGGCCGCCGTGACTTCCTGCTCATCCCGCCGGACCTCTGCCAACGTTGCGTCGGCGCGCGCCTGCGCCCGCCGTAGCTCGTTTTTGCGTTGCTCGAGATTGATCCGCACCGTCGCGCCGTTCATGCCCGAGGCGCCTCATTCACGGCGGCAAGTCATCGCTACCGTTCGAGCGCCCCGGCGACGCACCGCCGGGCGAGAGCGCGACCGTCACGCTCGACGCACGACCACCTCCCGATGCTGGTCTTCCCCAGACGCCGGGCGACGAGATCCACGACTCGGGAATTGAATGCCGCACGCCGACGGCACGGTGCGGCCGCTCCGCCGCACGCCGCGGCCGGACTAGAGCAGGGGACGACCGGGGGTCGTATGCTCCGATTTGTTCAGATCGTGAGCATGCGAGGGGCGATGGACAGCGAAGCGGCGGTAGCAAGCGTCGTCGGTCGTGACGCGGAGGTGGAGACGCTCGCCGCCGCGCTGGCCGCCGCGATCGGGGGAACGGTCCAGGTCGCGCTCGTCGTAGGCAGCGCCGGCGTCGGCAAGACCGCCGTTCTGAACCACGTCGTCGCCGAAGGCGAACGTCTGGGCATGCGCGTCGTGCGTGCCAGCGGCGACGAGCTAGAAGCGGGTCTGGCATTCGGTGTCGTCGGCCAACTCGAGCCAACGGTCGTGCAGCCGAGTGATAGCGCGTTCGCGGTTGGATCGCGCCTCGTCGACACGTGGCGGGCGGCGACAGAGCCTGCGGCGCTAGTGGCGATTGTGGATGACGCGCAATGGGCCGATGCGTCGTCGCTCGAAGCGCTGGGGTTCGCCATACGCCGCCTCGGCGGTTCCCGTGTCCTTGTTGTCCTCGCGAGTCGACCCGACGGCCTCGGTGCCCTGCCTGCCAGCCTCACACGACTGGCCGACGACGCCCGGCTCCGTATCAAGCTCGAGGGTCTGGACGACGCAGCGTTTGCCTCATTTCTGCGCAGTGCCGGTGTGACCAAGTCGACCGCTGGCCAGCGCGATCGCCTGCGAATGCATACCGACGGTAACCCGAAACACGCCCTGGCACTCCTACACGAGCTAGGCGCCTCGGCCCTCGAAAGTGACGTCGCCCGGCCGCTGCCGGCACCCCATTCCGTGGCCGAACTGGTCTTGGCCCGTATCGCCTCGCTGCCGGCTGACGCCGTCATGCTCATCATCGCGGCGGCGGTGTTGGGAGTGCGGTGCCGGCTGAGCGTGGCTGCGGAACTCGCGGGCCTCGGCGACGATGCGATGTCGGCGCTCGAAGCCGCCGAACGGGCGAACATCCTTGCCGCGGAGCGGGCCGGCTCGTTCATCCGGTTCCTCGGGTCCACGACGCGGAGTGCGGTGTACTACGACGTCGGGCTCGACCGCTTGGCGGTACTACACCGTGGCGCCACGAACCTTGTCACCGACGAGCGCGAGCGCCTCCTCCACCAGCTCCGCGGGGCGCCCGGCCCCGACGAAGCGCTGGCCTCGCAAGCCGACGCCGTCGCCGACTCGCTCGCCCGGGCGGGTGCCTGGACCGATGCGACCGCCTGGCTCGAACTCGCCGATCGGGTGTCGTCGACCGAACGTTCCCGCCAACGCCGTCACCTCACCGCATCGATGTACCGCAACTACGGCGGTGACGCGCTCGCGTTCGGGCTCGATACGGAGTTCGACCCGCAGCACGACCACCCGATGCGGCTGCTGCTCGGAGGCACGGCCGCGACTGCCGACTCACGCTTCGGCGACGCCGAAGCCCTACTCGCCGCGGCGTGGGAGTTGGTCGATCCGTCGACCGACTTCGAACTGGCGTCGCGGATCGCACTCCGCATGTCGGACGCGATGCAGGGCCAGCTCCGTTCGGCTGAAGGCCTCGAGTGGGCTCGCCGCGCCGTCGAGGTGCTTCCAATTGGCCACGACCTGCTTGGCGAGGATCCGCTCACGGACCTTGTCTTCGCACTCATCACCAGCGGCAAGGTCGCCGAGGCTGGTGAGCTGCTCGATGAACGCGTCCCGCCGAGCTTCACCGAAGGCGCGACCGCCCCCGGCCTGCTGGCGCGCGGCGTTTTCGGGCTGTTCAACGACCAGCTCGTAGCCGCCATGGCCGACCTGAGCGACTGCGCCGACCGCTACATGCGGGTAGGGCCGCCGCACAAGTACGTCGAGGCGCAGTCGCTTCTCACCGACGTGAACTACCGCATCGGGCTCTGGGACTTTGCTGCCCGCCACGGCGAGGAAGCCTGTCAGGCGGCAGGCGAGGGGGGCATCCCGCAACTCACCTCGCTGGCGCTGGCAATGTCGGTCGGGGTTGCGGCGGGGCGCGGTGAGTGGGACGCGGCCGACGTTGCGCTAAAGGAGGCCTACGCGCTGCTCGCGTTGCGGGGCTCGTACCAGGCCTTGGGCATGACGTGGCTCGCCAGCGCTCGGCTCGCGTCGGCGCGCGGCGACCATAAGGGGGTGCTTGACGCCCTGTCGACGATGGCCGCAGCCGCCGACATGCTGTCGCAGGCCGACGACCAGGCGCTTGTCCCGTGGCGCGTGCTCTACGGCATCGCGCTTGTGCGGCTGGGACGGCTCGACGAAGCCGTCCCCCACGCCGAGCGGCTCACGAAGTTCGCCGAAAGCCGGCCCACACCATCGACATCTGCCGCCGCCGCTCGCCTGCGAGGTGTCCTGGCCGGCGGCCGCGGCGATCACCAGACGGCGGCGGCCGAGTTGGCGGCGGCCGCCGCCGCGTTCGAGGAGATCCCTATGCCGTTCGAAGCGGCGCAGGCCCATTTCGACCACGGCATCGAATTGCGGCGGGCCGGGCACCCTCGAGCGGCGGCCGAGCAGCTTGTGGTCGCACGTGGCTTCTTCGATCGCCTCGGCGCGACACCGTTCGTCCAGCGTTGCGACGAGGAGATCGCCGCGTGCAGCCAGCGTCGCCGGCGTCGGGCGCGCGGCGCCGCGCCGACCGAACTGACCTCGGCCGAGCGCGCCGTTGCCGATCTGGTCGCCGCCGGCCACTCGAATCGCGAGGTCGCCGACGCGCTCGTGCTCAGCGTCCGCACTGTCGAGCACCACTTGAGCAGAATTTACGCCAAGTTGGGCGTCTCCTCACGCAGCCAGATGGCCCTGAGCCTCCGGACACTGGACCCCAAAGACCAGTAGTTCCACGGATGTACCAGTGAACGGTAGTTAATACCCTCTCGGAAAGGGCTGGGACATACCTGGGGGCAGGGCAATGCGGATCGAACTTGAGTACTCGCGCGCCGAGTCAGGGCGACCTGAGGGCACGCTGCGAGCGGGGAATGCGGCCGAGGCCCGGCCCTTTGTCGGCACGATCCAACTCCTCAGGTTGCTGGAGGACGTGTCTGCCGACGCTGCGGACACCGACGAGCGAGGGGACGAGTCATGACTCGGGTCGAACAACGGACGCCGAACAACCGCTTGCGTGCGGTCGTCATCTCATTGCTGGGCATCGCCGCGGTCTTCTTTGGCGTCGCGTTCGCAAATGCCGCGCAGGCGGTTGTGCCGACCATTTCGGGTGAAGTGACTGTCAACTCGAGGTCGAGCTTCACGGTTACATTCAGCGAGCCCGTGTTCACGAACGCGGACGGGACCGGCGCTCTTGAGAGCGCGGACTTCGAGATCGGCGTGGGTACGGGTACCGCGCCAACGGTCACAGCGGTTGTACAAGGCGCGACTCCGGACATCTGGACGCTGACGCTCAGCGGCGACGCGCCGCCGCACGACACCGCGCTCACCATCCCCGCCGCCGCCATCTACAACGCTGCGCGCGAACCTGTCCACGCAACGACACGGGACGTCCTGGTGCCTTTCAACGCCGCCGAGCTGACGACGATGCTCACAGGGTTCAAGGGCATCGACATCCCGGTCGACGGCTTCAACGCGCCCTTCATCGCCGATTGGTTCGACAACGCGACCGCTGGCGTGCCGGCGCGCCGCAGCATCGAAGATCTCATCAGCGGCCTCGACGCAGTCGTCGCGACCAGCGAGACGGGCCTCAGGGACGCGCTCTTGGGCCTCCCATCGGTGAACAGCGTCGTGTTCAAGAAGGCTGGCATTGAGCTGGGGTTCTCGTCGACCGATCTGGGCACGACGCCGGCGTTCAGCCGCGCCTTTACGCTCGGATTCGACGAGATCGGGCTCGAGTTGAGCGGCACCGTTGAGGCCAAGTTGGCGTTCAGCGGCTCATTGGGAGTGACGACCAGCGGCTCGATCGTCGATCCGGCCGGCAACCTCGGCCTCACGGCGAGTGTCGCGAGCACGTTCCCGTCGGCGACCCACCGGCTCGGGTTCGTGGACACGACGATTTCCGAGTGGACCGCGGCGGTCGATGGGAGCCTCTCGATCGACGTTGACTGCGCGGGCTCCGCAGTCTCGTGCACCCCTGACCAACTTGTGTTCCCGCCGCCGACCACCAGCGGGACGGCTTCGATCGCGATTCCCACGATCACGATCGCGCAAGGCGGTGACGACCTCGTAGTCGGCACGGCCACCGCGAAGGCGTTCGAGGCGACGTGGACGCTCCCGAGCCTGACGCCGACCGTCACGCACGGCTTGCAACTGGCCAACCTCGACAACGTGTCGTTCGACCATGTCGTGGCCGGCCTCCAGTTCGTCGCCGGCTGGTTGGCGGAGACCCAGCGCTTCGACGCCATGGGCGTCGAGATCCCCGTCATCGGCGGGTCCGTCGGTGAGATGGTTCAGACGTCCAAGCTGCTCTCGGAGAAGGTGCAGCAGCTTGTCGACGCGGCCGAGTTGCTCGAAGCCGAGCCCAGCGCCCAGACGGCGGTGGAGATCCTGTGCGATCACGGCTTGTTCGACTCGATTCTGACCTTCACTGACTCGACCGCCGAGGCTCACGCGACCGCCTGCGACGCGGCCAAGACCGGACTGTCCATGTTCGAGGTCGCCAGCGGCCTCGACGCGATCGAATACAACTTCGGCCTCCGGCTCTCGAAAGACCTCTTCGGCGCGGATGGGCTCCTCGGTGAGTTCCCGACCCTCGATCTCGAGCTAGGCGACGACCTCAGCGGCATCACCCTGAGCGCGGAGACCAAGCCTTGGGAGGGCTCGGTCGGCATCGACGTGAACTTCACGCTCGGCTTCAAACTAAAGGCGTCGAGTGCGCTCGACGACGAGATCACCTTCAACACCGGCGACTGGGACGGCGACGGGGTCGGGAACGCAACGGACCCTGACGACGACGGCGACGGGCTGCCCGTCAGCGTGCAGCTGACCGCAGGAAAGCTCTGTACTGGCTTGGCCAACTCGTTGGCGATCTCGACCGAGACCCTCAAGAACCTGAACAAGGGCAGCGACACCGACTTCACCGACGCCGAGTGCGACGCGCTGGTCGACGGCACGACGATCAAGACCCCGGACGGCGACGACGCGGGCACGGACGCGGACACGCTCACGCTCACCGACGAAGACGTCTGTCTGGCCGCCGCCCAGGTGTACGCGCTCAGCGCGGATGAGTTCAGGCGCCTGAACAGTTACGCCGACGACGCCGCGTGCGCGACAGCCGTCAACGCCACAGGCACGTACAAGTACGACGAGGCCGAGTCTCCGATCACCATCGGCCACCGCATTTACATCGGCGCCAGCAGCACACCGGTGATCTCGGCCGACGTCGATCTGCACATCGACGACATCGCCATCAATGCCGCCCTCGGGTTCCTCGACGTCGGCGTGACCGGCAGTGTCGATGTCGCGCCCGGCGGGACGTCCGACAACAGCGCCGAGATCACGCTCAAGGATCCCAAGACCAGCGCCGACGATCACAAGATCGACCTCGTCGAGCTGGCCAAGGCGGCGGACCAGGACAACTTGAAGGAAGTGCTCGACGTGAGCTTCCCGGGCACGCTCGAAGCCCGGTTCGAGCTGGAGAACAGCTTCTTCGACAACCTCGACGCCGAACTCGACATCGTCGGCGACCTGTCGGCGCTCGACAACGCATCGGCGAGCCTCTTCAAGTTCACGGACGACGCACTCGCCGCGTGTGCTGACGACGTCACTGGGTGTGCGGACGCGGTCGGCGACGCTGACCGGTTCAACGTGGGCTTGTCCCTCGATGACCTGCTGAACGTGAAGGATCTCTCGCCGAGCGATGTGATGTCGCTAGTACTCGACTTCGCAGAGCAGATGGGAGTGTTCTCCCGGTCCGACGCGATGGGCACCGAGCTGCCCTTCGTCGGCATGACAGTCCAGGACATGCTCTCGTTTGGCGAGACGCTGAAGACAACGGTCGAGGCCGTTGAAGCCCGAGACCCGCAGACGCTGGGTGCGTTCGGCGAAGCGCTGAACGACGCGCTGCACGCGGCAGGCTTCCCCGCTGCGCTCAATATCGACGTCAGTGGCGACGAACTCGCGATCGCGTTCAACGCACGCCGTGAGGTAACCGCCACCTACCCGTTCAACCTTGATCTCAACGACTACGACATCCCGATCCCGATGCTGCAAGTCGATGGCGGTGCCTCGATTGAAGCCACGGCCGCTGTCGAGTTCGCGCCGACGATTGGCATCAAGTTCGACGGGGACACGCTCGCGGAGCGGATCTTCGTGCGCAACATCACACCGGAGTTCACCGCCTCGCTTCAGGGTGTCGTCAACGGTGGCATCAGTCTCGGCCCGCTCGCGACCGCAATCAACGGTTGCGTAACCCTCGACGCCGCCGTCGAGGTCGTCCTGGGCGACGACGCCGACGCCGACGACGGCGGGATTCCTGACGGGAATCCCAAGAACGCGTGCGACGACCCGGTTGACGACGAGGGTGGCGACGATCCGGCGCCGACGACGACGCCGATCGCCGACGACGACGACGAGTTCACGCTCGCCGAGCTTCGTGACGGCTTTGCCGAGGACGACTTCGTCGGCGTCGCGGTCGAAGGTCCCTTCACTGCGTACCTCGGGATCACCCAGCCCAGCGGATTCGTCTCCGTCAAGGGCGACCTGGCCGATCCCGACGACATCGAAGAAGACCACGACATTGACTTCGACGACATCAAGCTCGACCTCAACACGATCGTCGTTGGCGCTACCGACGCGGCCCGGTTCGTCGGCCGCACGCTGTCGCAGAGCGCGGCGCTGAAGACCGACCTGCCGATCATCGGCGACGCGCTCGGCGAGCTCATCGGGGTAGGCGACGACCTGGTGAGCTTGGCCGATTGGTTCCGGGGAACCTGGGACCAGGCGCAGACCGACACCGGCTCGGAGCTGGAAGCCGCGCTCGACGCGCAGTTGAAGACGATCGGCGTGTGCGGCGCGACTGACGACTGCGTCACGGTGACGTTCACCGTGCCCGAAGGCGGCGCGGTCGGAGCCGGGTGCAACGTGACGCCGCTGCCCCTGCGGTGCGCGAGCGGCATCGAGATCGACCTGGAACTGGCCGACGAGGACACGCAGAGCATCTCGCTGGGCGGCGGTCTCGACTTGGCGCCGGTGTTCAGCCTCGACGCCGACGTCACCACCAGCGTCACCTACGGCTACACGTTCAACATCGGCTTCGGGCTGTCGATCAACGACGGCTTCTACCTCAAGGGCGGCGACGTCCTCGAGGCCTACGCCAAGCTGAGCACGGGCGACACGATCAATGCCAACGTCGAGATCGGCGGCCTGTCGCTGGCATCGATCGTTGGCGGCAATGTCACCATCGGTGGCGATCTCGGCCCGGCGAACGACGCCGCTGGTTTTGCCGTCTCGCTGCCGGAGAAGCTGTCGTACCGAGACTTCGCCAACCGTCGTAAGTCGACCGACAGCCTGATCGACGCGCGACTGGACATCGACGCCAGTGCCGACCTGCCCGTCGGCATCAAGTTCGACCCGGACGCCACGTCCCCGAACCTCACAATCCCTGTGAAGTTCGGCTGGGACGTCACCGCGAGCGTCAGCGACGGTGTCGACATCGGCGACCCGACGCTCACGCTCGGCTCGGCGTCTGATCCGATCACCCTCGACGCCGGAGCGTTCGTCAACGACGTCTTGAAGCCGCTGCTCCTGACCGCCAATGCCTACAACCCGCTGGCCCAGATCCCCGAGATCCGGGACATCCTCCAAACCGAGGTACCGGTTCTCGACGCGACCGTGCTCGACCTGGCCCGTCTTGCGGCAGACATCCCCGGGGCACCTGCCCAGATCACGCGGTCGATGCAGGTTGTCGAGTTCCTGTTGACGCTCGAAGACATCGCGAACGACTTGAATGCGTGCGCCGACCCGTGCGACCGCATCCTCGAGATCGGGTGGGTCGAGGTGCCCCTCGATGGCGGCGATCTGGACTTCCACTACGGCGCGACGTCGCCCCTCCAGCAGCTCCCGTCGCTCGAGACACTGCTCCAGGGCCTCAACGAAGCAGCCGGCGGCGACGCCGGCACCAACATGAAGCTGGCATGGCCGCCGAGCAGTGGCGGCGGCAGCGGCGGCGGCGGCGGGTCGACGTCATCCACATCGACCACGACCACCACCACGGCGCCGTCAGGCGGCAGCGCGGTCGACAAGTTCAAGAAGCTCTTCAAGTTCCCGATTCTGGATGATCCGCTCGCCGCGGCAGGGATGATCCTTGGAGGCGACTTCTCTAAGACCGTGAGCTTCGTGGAGTTCACGCCGCCCGAGCTGAACGTGGGCCCGAACGTCCACTACGCCCAGACGCTGTTCGACCTCAACACGGGCATCGTGCAGGGCTCACTCAGCATCCGGTTCGACGGCTCCATCGGCGTCTCCGTACGCCTGGGCTTCGGCTATGACTCGGCGGGCCTCCAGCCGGGCCGGTCGCCGGAGGACGGCATCTATCTCGTCGATCACAACGAGGACAGCCGCGCCTTCCAGGAGATCGCGATTGGCGGCTACGTATCGGGCGCGATCGACGGTCGCTTCTCCATTGCCGGTGACCTGGCCGCGGCCGACTTCCACGGCTCCGCGGGCGTCAACGCCACCGCCGGCATCGACTTCTACGACGAATCCCCCGCGGTACCCGCGGCGGGGCGGGGCGACGGCAAGTACCACCTATATGAGATCGCGCAGGTGGCCACCGCGAGCGTCATCGAGGGTCAGCCGAAGCTGTTGGCGACGCTCATGTGTCCGTTCCGGCCCGCGGTCAACCTGAGCGCCAACCTCAACCTGCGCGGCAAGGCGTCGGTGCTCGGGATCACCGTGTTCGACGAGTCGTTCTCGACCGAGTACGACCTGGTGGACTGGGCCCTCGAGTGCCGCGTGGAGACCAAGATCGCCAAGCTGGTCGACGGGCAGTTGGTTCTCAATGCCGGTCCCAACGCCGCCGACCGATTCGACGCCGAGGGCGACGTGGCCGAGGCGTACACCCTCACGCGAGTCAACAGTGAGGACGTCGGGACAGCGGCGGCCGACGCGGCCGGCGCCTACGTGAAGGTCGATATGACCGGCAAGCCGAGCCTGATCTTCCCGCTGAGCGAGATCAACGAGATCGTCGCGGACCTGGGCGCGCTCAATGACACGGTGACAATCGACGCTGCGATCGCCAAGCCGGCGCGGATCTCCGGCGGCGACGGGACCGACGTTCTTACGGGCGGCGGCGGCCCCGACACAATCGACGGCGGCGACGGTGCCGACACGCTCGCCGGCGGCGCGGGCGACGACAGCCTGACCGGCGGCGACGGCAACGACGTCAGCCTCACTGGCGGCGCCGGCAACGACGAACTCGACGGTGGCGACGGCGACGAGACCTACACGTTCGATGACGGCTGGGGGGTCGACACGCTGTCGGACTCGACCGGGAGCGACACGCTAGACCTGGCCGAAGTCAGTGCCGCCTTGACTGGCACCTCCTCTTACGGTGCGGCAACCATCGCTGAAGGCGCCAACGTCCTCAGCTACGAAGCCGATCAGATCGACACGATCGTCGCCGGATCGGCCGGTGACACGTTCACGGTCTCACCGGACGCGCCCGACGGCTTCTCGCTCGATACCAAGGGCGGAACCGACACGGTCACTACCCAGCTTCTGGCCCAGGACCGCACCATCAGCGTCATCGACAGCGGTGGGAACACCGGCGACAACCTGCACGTGCTCGGCACGGCTGGCAACGACACGATCCTGCTCCGGGCCGCTAGCACCGCGACCAACGCCGACCCGACCAACGCGTTCGTCGCCCTCATCGCCGGCGATCTCGCCGACCGGGTCAACTACAGCGCAGACCTGGATCACCTCACCGTCGACCCGGGCGCCGGCAACGACAAGGTCGCAGCCGACGACAACGCGGTGCCGACCACGGTGAACGGATCCGAAGGCAACGACGCATTCCAGATCGGCCAGATGTTCGCCGAACAGCGCGACCCGGTGCGCGGCGGCGTTGCCGCTGTCGACGCCTTTGCCACCGAGCACACCACGCGTGGCTACCTGTCGCGTGGGATCAAGTACGAGACCACGATGAACGGTGGCGCCGGGAACGATCTGTTCACCGCGTACAGCAACAAGGCCGTGCTCCACCTCAACGGCGACAACGGCGACGATACCTTCGTCCTGCGTTCGTTCTTGCTGGAGAGCACGGTCAACCTGGCCGGCAACGACGGGGCCGACTCCTTCGAGTACGTCGAGAACGATTTGATCGACATCGATGGCGGCGACGGCCACGACCGATTCGTCAAGGTCGGTACCGAGATCGGCGACGGCTTCATCATCGAGGCGACGAGGCTGCGGATCTGCAAGCTGCTCAACGGTTTGCCCGATCCGGCCAACTGCAACACGGCTGACTATGAGAATGTCGAGGCAGTCATCGTGCAGGGCGCCGAAGGCGATGACGTCTTCCAGGTGCTCTCGATTGCACCCGTCGTCGAGACGACGCTGTACGGCGGCGGTAACAGCGACCGCGTGATCGTCGGCAACAACGGTGACGTGACTGCCATCGCCGGTCGCCTGCATGTCCACGGCGAGGCCGATCCGAACTTCCCCGACTCACTGGCCGCGCCGGTCGTGCTGCCCGGTGAGGACGCCGAAGGCGGTCACCCCTCGCCGATCGTCGACGGCACGAACCGCGGCGACACGCTCGAGATCGATGCGCACGACGCCAAGAGCGGTGATGAGGGCACGCTCAGGAACACCGCGACACACGCCGAGATCAACGGCCTCGGCCTCCAGCCCGCCATCTTGATGAGCGACTTCCTCGGTGAAGGGGTCTACACACTGGGCGGCGACGGCAGTAACACTCGCAGCCAGGCCGTGTCCGGGATCGACCGGCCGACGGGCATGGTGTTCGACCCGGCCGGGAATCTCTTCATCGCCGACCTTGGCAACGGCCGAGTGGTCAAGGTCACCGCCGGCACGGGGACGCAGACGACCGTCGCCGACGGACTCTCGCTCGGGCTGTCGGACCTGGCGGTCGATCAGGTCGGAGACGTCTACGTGTCCACGTTCGACGGCGCCGATTCACAGATTCTGAGAATCCCCGCGGCAGGCGGCGCACCGGTACACGTTGCGTTCCATTTCTCGCAGGCGCTCGCCGTCGACCTCGCGGGCAACCTGCTGGCGTTCGTGCCTCCGGGGCCCGTCGCAGAAGGCGAAGATCCGGTTGGCAGCGTGCGGGCGTACCCGCGTGACGGTGGCGAACCGACAGTGGTGGCCGAGGTGACCAACCTGGTGAGCGCTGAGGCGATGGTGGTCGATAGCGACGGCAATATCCTCATCGCCGACGGCGGGCATGACCGCGTCGTGAAGATCGCGGCGGCCGACGGCGCACAGACGACGATCGGTACCGGCCTCGACCAACCGGAGGCGCTGGCCCTGGAGGGGGCCGGCAACGTCCTCATCGGGGACCGCAACAACGCGTGGATCGTCCGGGTTCCGGCCAACGGCGGGCCGCAGACCGTGATCTACGCGTCCTCCGCGGCCGAGATCGCGGCGGACGAGGCGATCAAGCCGACAGGCTTGGCCGTCGACCCCCGGGGCGCCGCTGTTGAGTTCGGCGGGTTCGAGTTCGTCAACGTGCGGCTGAATGACCACGCCAACACGTTCAACGTCGAGTCCACGCCGGTCGCGTCGGGCGACCGCGATAAGGCGCTTATCGAGATCCGCGGCGGTGCCGGTGACGACACGGTCAACGTGAAGGAACTGGACACCGCCCTTGACGTCCAAGGCGGAGCCGGTAACGACACGGTCAACGCCGGCTCGAACGCACCCGGCATCGGCGGCGACGTTGAGAATCTCGACTCGCAGCTGTCAGTGTTCGGCGGCGAGCGGGCGCAGCTCCTGAGCGTTGCCGACGCCACGTTCGAGGTGGGCACGGGGATCGGCTCGTGGCGCGCCGTTCCCGACCGCAACGGGCTCGACCCCATCCGGGTCAACGGCACCGGTCAGGCGGCGTCCGGCGACTATGGCGTCCGCCTGCGGACGTTGGCCGCTGGCGAAGTCTGGTACCGCAACGGCGCTTACCTCGTGTCGCCCGGCGACAAGGTGGAGTTGGCCGCCAAGATCAAGGCCGCGAGCCACGGGCGTGCGGTGAAGCTGGCGGTTCAATATCTGAACGCGGCCGGCGATGTCATTGGCGAACAGATCTCCGCCGAGTTGGGCGACGATTCGACCACTGCGTTCACGCAGTTCAGCTTCTCGCCGACACTCGTCGCGCCGGCTGGCACACACAGCGCCCGCTACATCGCGGTTGTCCGTGCCGACGCTGCGGGCGAGGATCACTTCCTCGACGACGCCAGCTTCAAGCGTCTCGCTGGCGGGAGCGGGACCGGCATCGAGCTGATGCCGGACCTCGACCGCACGCTGGAGCCGCGGCCGGCGACTATCGGCTCGTGGACCGCGGCCCTCAATGGGGCCGCGCCGGTGCAGGACGCCCGTTCCGGGCACGCCGCCTCCGGCGAGTTCGGCCTCCGCCTTCAATCGAGTGCGACGGGGGAGATGGCATATCGAACAACAGCGTTCAACGCGACCCGCGGGCGATCGGTTCCAGGTGCGGGCCAAGCTCAAGGCGGAGGCGGCCGGCGCACGCGTCCATCTCTTCACCGTGTTCGCCGGCCCGTTCGGGTTCGCCGAGCACGAATCGCCCGACGAGATATCCGATTCAAGCTCCGGATTCACGACCATCGAGTTCGAAGCGCCGCTGGCGCCGGCGGGCACGCAGCAGGTCTTCATCGGCTTGAAGGTGGACGCGACGAGCGCGGCCGAGATCCATTACCTCGACGACGTGTCGCTGTTGAAGATCACCGACGACACGGCGACGAACAACCGGGTCTTTGTGGACGACACCGGCGACGGGACGGACGACACCGTTACGAGTGCGCGTGGTCTGTTGACCGGTCTCGGCATGCGGGGCGGCGTCCGCCATGGTGAGCTCGACCTGCTCGATGTGCAACTCGGCGCGGGCGACGACAAGGTGTACGTGCAAGGCACGTCCACCGATACGCGCTTCCACACCAACGCGGGCGACGAGCAGTTCTACGTCTCGAGCACCGCGGTGGGCACGCCCGCTCGCCTCGACGGCACACTCGATGACATCGACGGCAACTTGACGCTGGACGCTGGCGCAGGCACGCACAAGCTGTTCGTGAGCGACGACTCGGCGAGCACCGGTGACGGGACGGCCGCTGCACGCGCCATCATCGACGAGGATTCGATCACCGGCTTGTCGACGGGCTCGATCACGTACACCGCCACCGGCACGTTCGCCGGCGGCGTGACGGTATGGACCAGCCGAGGCGACGACTTCATCGCCCTGGACGGTACGCGCGCCGATACCGGCAAGCAGGTTGTCAGCACGCTGAACACGAACCTGGGTAACGACAACGTGGTCGCCGCGCTCGGGAGCGGCGACGGTTTCGCCAACGTCAATCTCGAGGAAGGCAACGACACCTTTGGAGTCGGGACGAACACCTTGCCGCTGATCGTGTTCGGTGGTGCCGGCAGTGACTCGATCACCACCGGCGACGGCAACGACCTCGTGCTGGGCGACACCGCAACCGTCTCGTACCTCGACGATGACGGCGTCGCCCGCACAGTCCTCGGCAACGCCGGGTCGGGTGACAAGACCGACGGTGTTGCACGAAGCGTCCGCAAGGTGGCAGCGGCGATCACCGGCGACGGCGACTCGCTCCTGAACGGCGGGGCGGGGTCAGACCTGCTCCTCGGGCAGGGCGGCGGCGACCTGCTGCGTGGCGGTAGCGGCGACGACGGGATCGAGGGCGGCGCCGGCGCCGACTCGGCCTACGGCGACGCCGACCAGGACGACATCATCGGTGGCGCCTCGCCGTTCCACCTGCCCGATGGCAAGACCACGGCCGACGTCGTCGACGAGGGCGATCCGATCCTCAGTGGCGACGCGGCCGCCGACGTAGTCGTCGGTGACAACGGGAGGATCACGCGTCCGACGGGTGGCACGAGTCCCGACCCCGACGATCCAACGCAGAAGCAGCGCGTAGTGACGCTGCGTGACAAGTCGGTCGGCGGCGCCGACGGCATGTTCGGCGGCGATGACGGCGACCGCCTCTACGGCGGCAAGGGCAACGACGTCGCCGACGGGGGCGCCGGCAACGACTGGCTCGAAGGTGGGCCTGGCGCTGACTCGCTTGACGGTGCCGACGGTCAGGACAGCATCGTGGGCGGCACGTCGCCCACCGCGCTCGCCAGCGGCGAGAAGACCGGCGACTTCGGTGACGATGGCGATCTGCTGCTCGACGGCGGTGCTGGAGCCGACTTCCTCGCCGGCGACAACGCCAGCATCACCCCTGTCCTCGACAACCAGAAGTTCGTCAAGGCCTCCGACTCGAGCTACTTCCGCGTCGCGGTGTTGCTCGACCGCCTCACGATCGGCGCCGCTGACAACATGCGGGGAGGACCCGGCAGCGACCGTATGTTCGGCGCGGCCGGTGACGACACCATGCGCGGTGGCCCTGACGCTGACTTCATGGAGGGCGACCAGGGCGCAGATTCCATTGCCGGTGACGCCGGTGCCGACGACATCGTCGGCGGCACGTCTCCCGACGCCACCGGCGGCACGCCGAATCAGGCGAGCGAGGCGGCCGCCGCCGCGCCCGACGGCGACGACTCGATTTCGGGTGGTTCGACCGACGCGATAGCGCCGGTGCCGAACGTGATCCGCGTCGACATCGAGGTCCTGCCGCCGGGCGGGCTCCTGCGGGTCATGATCCGGTACGGCCCGCTCGTCGAGCCGGCGCCCGGTCAGCCCGACGACGACGTCGTCTTCGGCGACAACGCACGGATCGACCGGTGCCAGCCGGGTGGCGTGGCACCGGAGACCTGGAAGGGCCGCGACAGGTGCGCCTGGAAGTCGCAGACGATCGTCGCCTACGGACCGGCGACCGCTCGGTACTTCGCGCCGCTCGGCGACTCGGTGCTGTGGCAGGTCAAGCCGACGGGCCACGGCGGGTACGACGCGATCTGGGGCAACGATGGCGACGACCAGCTCTACGGACAGGACGGCAACGACACGATCCGCGGCGGTGCCGGCGACGACATCATCGGCGGTGGCACTCCGGGCAACAACTCGCTGTACGGCGACCCGGGCATCGACGTCGTCACCGGCGGTGTGGACCGATCGCCTTTGAAAGACTTGATCTGATGTTCGGAGATCCGCCGCCCGAGACCATCCTTCCGCGGGATCCGCGTGCACCCACCGCACCGAAATCCGCGTGGAAGCGTTCGCCACCCAAGCGGGTGGTGCGGTAGCAGACTGTGCATGCTGGACTCGATGGTCGAGTCGCGGTCGCCTCGATTTTCACCAGACAGGGCGCGCCGAGGGGTGACCTTCGGGTTATGAGGGCGACCTTCGGGCTGAGAGCGGCACCGGCGTGGCAACAGTTTGCCAACTCACAACCCGAAGGTCGCACGTTCAAATCCTGCCATCGCAGGCGGTCGTGTGGTCCAGTCCTCGGTCATGGCGCCACCTGACTCGCTTGTCGAGAAGATGTAGCGGAACGCGCTGATCACGCGTCGCCGATTAGGGACATCCCGAGGGGCGCAAGCGAGCTACGACCTCGTCGGCGATGAGACGACCGGCGGCCAGGCCCGCTTGGTTGCTGAACTCGAAGTGCTGGCCGCCGAGCACGCGTGACCGGCCGACTTCGCCCGCCGCCGCGGAGAAACTGGCGAATGTGCGCGTGGCGCCGCCGCCCGAGTCGCTCGTCACCGCGAACGTGACGACATCCCGGCACAAGAACCGGGCCAGCACTTCGGCGCCGGCTCCGCTGAAGGAGCTGTGCCCCGAATAGTGCTCGGGTGTTGCGGACAGAGCGCCGCGGCCTACCCACGGCTCGCCATCGGTGTCAGGGTTGCCGTCGTCGTCACCTTCGTTGATCGCCGTCTCGGGTCGCCAGAACCCGTAGTTGAACTTCGCTTCGTTGGTGGGTCCGACGGTGTCGGCCAGTGCCATGCTCTCGAGCGCGAACAGCTGGGCGGTGTCCTCCAGCGACAGAGCCTGTGCGGCCGAGACGGTCTGCGCGATCTGCAACCACACACCCGGGGGCTGGTTCGTCCCCGCACTCAGCTTCCAGAACTGGAACGTGGCGGCCGCTTCCGCATCGGCAGCGTTCGAGCCGACCGCCTTTACGTCGTTGAATGCAGCCGCGTAGGCCGGACTGTCGAGCGGCGGCACCGGCGCCTCGGCGTACGGCGCGGGATCGGCAATGGCGAACGGCCGCAGGTGGCGGAAGTGGGAGTCCCACGCGGTACGGAACTTGCCGACGCCGGCTCCTGCGGGCGCTGTCTCCGAACCCTTGGAACCGTCGTCGGCCCGGGCCTCCACCACCGCGGCGGCGACTCGAGCCCCCCACGCCTGCCCATGCGCCACATCGCCGTGCATCGACGCGAGATCGGCTTTGAGCCGATCGTCGTACGCGTCCTTGCGGGTCGGATAGAGCGCGACGAGGACATCGTGAGCGGCGGTCGCCGCTGCCGCGACCGGCTCACCCGTTGCGCCACGTTCAGGTGCAACGAGTGCGGAGTGCGCCGGCCGCTTGGCGAGGCCGTTGATGGCGTCGAACATGGCGACGTCCACCATCGCGTAGAGCCGCGCCGCGACTGCGTCGCTCCCGGCGGTTTGGCGGATGGTGTCGAACGCCACGGTCGTCCATTCCCGGATGACGTCGCCGTTTGGGCGACTTCGGGCGTCGGCCACGCGGTGAAGTCATCCACGTGACGCCCATGACGGCCACGAGCACCGTGATCGCGGCGCGCACAGCGCGAGGGTGGTCTGAGCATCGGCTCGAACGTGTCTGCATGGCTGTCTCCTTCAACCCTTCATGTACGAGAGCATCTCGGCGATCGCTCCGTTGCGAACGCAGAACAAGTCGACGCCGCGGACGTGGCCGCGGTCTCCGTTGCCGTGATCCCACGAGTGCCGCCAACGCACAACGGCGCGGCCACCTGCGACGACGACTTCTTCGGTTGCGAACGGACCCACGCCGGGCACCGCGAAGAGACGCACAAACGCGTCGACCATCTCGTCGCCGGCGAATCGACTTCCCTTGGGGCACTCGAAGACGCAATCGTCAGTGATCGCCCGTCGCAGAGCTGCGACGTCGCGCCGGCCGACGGCGTCGTTGAACCGCTCGACGGCCGCGAGCGTCGCGCTCACGGTCGCACCTCGTACACCGCGTTGAACGGCGTCTCGGTCGCACGGCAGAAGCGAGTAAAGCCGCCTTGCAGAACGACGTCGCGCATGCGCGCGTCCCCGGCTTGCGCGCCGAGTGCGAGACCGACCTCCTGGCTGCGGGAGGCGGGGACGCAGATGAGCGTCGACGCCGAGTAGAAGATCCGGCCGACGGGGTTCAGGTTGTCCTCGAGCGCGTCGCAGGCGTTGGGCTCGACGATCATCCACGTGCCCTCCGAAGCCAGCGCGGCACGCACGTGCTTGGCGGCCCCGACCGGATCGCCCATGTCGTGCAGGCAATCGAAGGACGTGACGAGGTCGAGCTCGGTCCCGCTGAACGATGCGGCGGTGGCGACTTCGAACGTGCATCGGTCGCCAACGCCGGCCTCGGCCGCGGCCTTGCGGGCGGCATCGATCGAAGGTTCGTGCGGGTCGCTCCCGACGAAGGTCGAGTTGGGATAGGCCTTGGCCATCAAGACGGTCGAGGATCCGTAGCCGCAGCCGATGTCGGCCACACGGGCGCCGTTTTCCAACTGGGCAACGACGCCGTCGAGAGCGGGGAGCCAGTTCTCGACGATGTTGCCGATGTAGTTGGGGCGGAAGAAGCGGTCGGTGCCCTGGAACAGGTTGTCGTCGTGCTCGCCCCAGTCGATCCCGTCACCGGACCGCATCGCGTCGACGACGAGGCCGACGTCGGCGATCGTCGAGGCGGCCAGCTGCAGGCCCCCCGGCGCGAAGACAGGGCTCTCGGGGTTCGTCAGCGCGAACGCCTGCTCTTCGGTCAGGTGGAACGTGCCGTTGGTGGCGTCGTACTCGGCGTAACCGCTCGCAGCTTGCGCCGCCAGCCATTCCGCTAGGTAGCGCTCGTCGCAGCCGGTGCGCTTGGCCAGTTCGGCCGGTGTGACCGGCTGTTCCGCGCCCATGGCCCCGTACAGCCCGAGCCGGTCGCCGACGAGGACGGTCGCGGCGTGCAGCACCGCGCCCAGGTCACCGGCGAACCGTCCGACGAACTCGTCGAGGCGCTTTTCGTCAATTGCCATTTGACTCTCCTTTGTTCGTGGTTCAGCCGACCTTGATGGCCGACACGTCGAGTTCGATCTCGATGCGGTCGCTGACGACGACACCCCCCATGTCGAGCGCCTGGTTCCACGTGAGGCCCCAGTCGCTGCGCTTGAGCGCACCCGAACCGGAGAAGCCCACGCGGTGCTGGCCGTAGGGGTCGACGCAGGTGCCCTGGTAGGTGAGGTCCAGGTTGACGGGCCGCGCAACGCCCTTGATGGTCAGATCGCCAGCGACGCGGTAACGGTCGCGCCCCTGTCCGTGATGGCCGTCGTCGCAAAGGTGATCGTCGGGTGGCGGTCGACGTCGAAGAAGTCGGGCGAGCGCAGGTGAGCATCCCGGTCGGGGTTGCTCGTTCGTATGCTCGTCGCATCGATCGTCAAGGCGACGGACGAGTTGGTGGGATCGGACCCGTCGAGGTCGAGTCGCCCGTCGACGCCCTCGAACCAGCCGTGGACGTGTGCCACGAGCACGTGTCGTGCCGCGAAGCCGACGCGGGTGTGCGCGGGATCGAGTTGGTAGCTACCGGTGAGGTCGTCGACGACGTCGATTGACGCAGAAACAGTCATGGGGTCGCACCTTTCGTTGAACGACAGTGCGCTCAACGTGCGGGATGACGCGTGCGTCTCGCGTGCGGCCGGCGTGCGCGCCGGGATTCAGGTGCGCTGGAGGCGCCGCGTCACCGCGGAGGCGAAGGCGACCGAGTCGGCGTCGTCGAGGCGCTCGCCGCGCTGCACGGCAGCTTCGAACTCGGCTTGTCCGAGCTCGGCGGCCAGGGTTCGCACGACCGCCTGCAGCCGGTCGGCCTCCGGGCCATACGGAGGAGAGCTCCGGTTGAAGGCCGCGCACGCTCCGTAGAGGACGGCGGCCTCTTCGTACGCGCCGAGCCGACTGATCAACTCGACGAGATTGCGCAGCGTGAGCCACAGCTGAGTCCACCCACCGCTACGACGCCAGTACTCGATCACTTCCTCGAACAGCGGTACCGCAAGGGTTGGATCGCCGTGCCGGCCGCGCAGCGACGTGTTGGACACCAAGGCGTTGCCGGTCATGAACACATTGTCCGCAGCACGGGCGAACGCGAGCGCCTCGCCGATCGGTTCCAACGCCCGCAGCGGATCGTCCTCGAGCAAGGACTCGCCCTCGGAGTAGTAGATCAGCGCCATCATCGTGGGATTGCCCGTCGGCACCGCGACTTCCCGCGCCTGCTCGGTCAGCGCCTTCGCGGCTGGGACGTCGCCGCGCTTGGCGAGGATGACCCCGAGATTGCACAAGCCCCACACCTCACCCTGGTCGTAGCCGGCGAGCCGCCAGAGACGGGTGAATGCAATCGAGTGCTCGGGGGCCTCCTCGAGGCGTCCGCTCATCAGACAGATGCCTGCGAGCGCTTCGGTAGGCAGCGCGCGGCGAAGGTCGTCGCCGTCGTCGCACAACGCGAGCGCGCGCTCGGCATAGTGCGTTGCCATGTCCATCTCCCCCCGGTGCAGCCGGCGAACCGCGGTGCCACCAAGCACTACCGGCAACAACGGGTGATCCTGTATCGCGGGGAGATCGACAAGCCCTTCGGCCCAGCTGAGGATTTCGTCGTTCGCCTGCCAGGTCGCAAACCGGTGCAGGGCGATCGACAGGCGGATGGCCACGTCGGGATCGCCGCCTTCGCCGCGCGACCACTCGTGGGCCGCGCGCAGGTTGTCGAGTTCGCCGTGCAGCCGCCGCACCCAGTCACGCTCGTGTGGACCGCGTAGTTCGACCTCGGCTTCCTCGGCCAGGCCGAGGAAGTATCGGGCGTGCGCATTGCCGATCGTTTCCCGCTCACGACGCGCGTCGAGGTGTTCGACGCCGTAGAGACGGAGCGTTTCGAGCATGCCGTAGCGCGGTGGGCCCGACGGCAGACGGCGGTACGACCATTGACTTGTCGGCCAGCCCGGCGACGAGGGCGGCCACGTCGGCATCCGAGACCGCGCTCGGCGGGCACACCGCGGCGGCGGCGTCGAGTGTCCAGCCCCCGGCGAAGACGGAGAGCCGGTCGAACATGGCTCGTTCGGTCTCGTCGAGCAACCCGTACGACCAGTCGACGAGTGCGCGCAGTGTCCGATGGCGCTCATCCTCGTTGCGCGGACCCGAGGTCAGCAGCGTGAACCGGTTGCGAAGCCGTTGCGCCAAATCCTGCGCGGTCAGAACGCCCAATCGGGACGCGGCGATTTCCAGTGCCAGGGGCAGGCCGTCGAGTCCGCGACAGATCTCGACCACCGCGCCGGTATTCGTGTCGTCGAGGACAAAGCCGGCCTGCGTGGCGCGCGCTCGATCGAGAAACAACGCCACTGCGGGCGACGCCACGACGTCTGACGGCTCGGCGGTCGCCGAGGGTACAGACAGGGGAAGGACGGGCCAGACGTGCTCGCCGTCGACACCGAGGCGCTCGCGGCTCGTCGCCACGATCGTCACGTGCGGACACCGCCGAGCCAGCGCGTCGACGAGATGTGCCGCGGCGGGCAGAACGTGTTCGCAGTTGTCGACCACCAACAGCATCCGGCGGTGCCGGAGCGAAACGACCAGCGCCTCCACGACGTCGACCCCGGGAGCGAGAACGACCCCTAACGTCGTGGCGACCGCATGCGGGACGGCGTCAGCGGAGTTCAGCCGGGCCAACTCGACGACCCATGTTCCGTCCGGAAATGCGGCGGCGACGGTTTCGGCCAGGCGTAATGCGAGGCGGCTCTTGCCCACCCCGCCCACACCGACCAGGGACACCACGCGCACCCGGTCGACCAGGTCGGCCAGCGTGGCGACGTCGTTGTCTCGCCCGACGAACGTGGTGATTGCCGGCGCGAGATTGCCCTCGGTCTCCGGACGCGCCGCGGGCGGCTCCGCGGTGATGAGGTCCGGCGCTTGGGCCAGGATCTGGCTCTCGACTTCGCGCAGGACGGCCGAGGGTTCGAGCCCCAGCTCCTCGGCGAGTCGTTCTCGGAAGCGCTGGTAGAGCCGGAGGGCATCGACCTGACGACCGGCGGATGCCATCGCCCGCATCAGCTGCGCGTGCGGACGCTCGCGCAATGGATGCGCGGCGACCACGCCCTCCAACACGCTGAGCGCATCCGCGGTGCGCCCCACCGCCAGCAGCGCGTCGGCGCGCATCTCGACCGCGGTCTGGCGCAGCTCCTCGAGACGAACCGCCTCGGCACGCGCCAGTTCGTCGTCGGCGAACTCGGCGAAGGCGGGACCGCGCCACAGCCCAGCGCGGCGTCCAGTAGCGCGAGCGCGCCGCCCGGGTCGTCGGCCAAGTGTCTGCGCCTCGCCTGTCCGGGCGCAGAACTCGAGGGCGTCAAGTTGCTGGACGCTGAGCTCGATCGCGTACCCAGGGGGTCGCGTGACGATGGGTGCGGGTTGCTCTGATGTCCGCAGCCGACGCCGCAGACGGGCCACGTATGTCTGCAGTGCGTTGCGGTCCGAATCCGGCGCGTCGTCTCCCCAGACCGCACCGATCAAGCGCGAGGTCGAGACCACGGCATTGGCGTCCACCAGCAGTGCGGCGAGGACCTTCCGCTCGTTACGGCTACCGATATCGACGAGGTCGCCGCCTCGCCGGACCTCGAGCGAGCCGAGTACTCGAAACTCCATGCCGCTGCCCAACGGGTTCAACGCTAGTGGGAAGCGGGCCGCGAGACGTGTCAAACAACTTGTCAAACGAACGACGACGCACAGGGCATCATGACGGCGGACGAAGGAGCACCGAAGCTGGCTCGCGACCTGCACCAGCGCGCACGTAGGCGCACCAGACGTCACCCACCCGAACGGGGTGCGTCGGACTCATAACCCGAAGGTCGTGGGTTCTCACACGCCCGCCGCCAAGACGTCTACTGAGGTCGGAAGCGGTTTCCTGCTCTTGCGGGGAGTCGCTTTTGATGTCCTGGCGCAGGCTGCTTGTCACTACATTGTCACTGCCACGCCGGTTGCGAGACGGGTGTGAGTTACCCTTCGGATAGGGCCAGGCTTTGGCCTGCCGGGGAAGGTGCCAAGATAATTCGGTGCAGCAAGTTGCGGATTTCCGTCATGGTTCCGGGCGGCGGCGTTCTCGACGGCTGCGTCGGTACTAGCTCGGCTGATCGGCTCCAGTGAGCACAAATAGGTGTCACGAGAGATGAGCCCTCGTCGGTTGACCGCCAAGCCGACCCTGGCTCAGCTGCTGGTTGTTGGCGTTGTCGTGCTGCTGGGCGGAGGTGCAGTTGCGTGGCAGCAAATCGCGTCCACTGACGAGCCCAAGGTCATTGCGAACCAGGGTTCCGCAACCACCGCTGCGTTAGCAGTGCCGGCCCTGACGACAGCAGTCTCGGCGCCGAAACCGTCGACGACGGCCTCACCCGCTGCGGTGACTAAGGACGAGCTGCTCAACTTCTACTTGCCGCCCGGAGCCTGTTCCGAGCTGAGCCCTGGGCCGCACCGCCTAACCAGCGGCACGTTTTCAGAACAACCAGCGGGCCAGCCTTACCCGCAGGGGATCAAGGTCAAGGACGTCGTCCTGGGCGACCTCGATAGTGATGGCGTCGGTGATGGAGCGTTCTCGTTCGGCTGCGACTACGCCGGCACGTTCCACATCACCGACGTCTACGCCGTCCGTGCCGCAGATCGCCAGGCCCTGAACGTCAAGCTCGTCGTCGAACATCCGGAGTGGAGTGCGTTTGACGCTCGCCAAGAGGCATTGAACGATGTCCGAAGCCTGACGATCACCGGACAGCGGCTGCGAGTCCACATGGAGTGGCGGTTTCAGACGGAACCGACAGCCGGCGGTTCGACGGTCGCCTCCGGTACCTACCGCTTCCAGCCGCCCGGGTTCGTCCGCGAGGCGATGAGCGTGACCAGCGACCTGACTCGCACGGTTGAACTGACCGCCGCACTCAACGCTCGGGATAGGGCCCGAGTCAGCCGGATGACCGCCCACCGCGACTTCATGGACGGCTTCAACTACGAGATGGATCACGCCGAGCGGTTCGAGTTTCAGGGTTGCCCTATGCCGGCGCCACTGACCGAACCGCCTACCTGCCTAATTCAGAGTGTCCGGGGCTACGGCGAGGGCGAGTCAGGGGATCCTCTCAATATTCGCTGGGTTGGCTCACCTGATGCTCGCCGAGCACAGACGGCTTGACCCAGTGAAGTTGGCTCAACGCCCGGGCACGCAGCGCGTCAGGGACGTATCAGCTCGACGTGCCGTCCAGTGGCTGCGAGGAGCGTTGCCATGTCGTCGCGATCGATCGTGACGATCTCGTCGCCATCGACTGCAAGCAGGGCCAACGCGGCGTCGACGACGTCTGACAAGCCGGTCGCGGCGAGCAGTTCGCCAGCGGAGCGTCCGAGGTTCTCGTCGAGCGGACGCACCTCAATGCCGGCCAAAGCGGTCGCCAAGCGGGCCTGACGGCGGCCTCCTCGCCACACCTGGCCGATGACGCCTCCATGGGTAAGGGGCAGCACCTGTCCATCCGTCGCCGTGCCCGCGCCGATGCCGATCACCGGCACGCGCATGCGGTCCATGATGACCTCGGTGACAGCCGCCGGCACAGCCTCGAACACGATTGCGAAGCACCCGGCGTCCTGCATCGAGAGCGCGTCGTCCGCGACCTGCACCGCCTGCTGCATCGTGCGGCCCTGGGTGCGGTAGCCGCCCAGCGCCGAGGCGCTCTGCGGTGTCAACCCCACGTGACCCATCACGGGGATGCCCGCGGCCACGATCGCGCGCGCCCGGGCGACCGACTCGCTCTTGTCCGCGACGGCGCCCGAGACCCCGGCCACCTCCATCTTCACCGCGTCGCAGCCGGACTCCTTGAGATACCGGATCGCCGAATTGACCGCGTGCTCGTTGGAGCTCTGGTAGGAGCCGAAGGGCAGGTCCCCGATCACCAGCGGCGTGCGCGCGCCGCGCCGCACCGCGCTCGCCAGCATCACCATCTCGTCCATCGAGACGGGAACGGTGGAGTCGTAGCCGAGCACGGTCATCGCGGCCGTGTCGCCCACGAGGACGAGGTCGACCCCGGCCTCCTCGGCGACCTGGGCGCTGGGGTAGTCGTACGCCGTGACCATCACGATCGGCTGCCCGTGCCGCTTCATCTCGGCAAGCTGCGGGATCGTCACAGGCCTGCGGCCGGAGGGCGGGGCGTCGGGGATGCGCGGGTCCGTGCTCATCGCGACACCGTGAGCGTCGCCCGGTCGATCTTCGACTTCAGCATGTGTCTTTGCATCACCGTTCGTCCCTTTGCTGGTTGTTGCCCTCAGCCGGCGACGGCCGGCTCGGGATTGTGCACCGGAAGCTTTGCGAGGGTGTTGTCGATCAGCCGTGCGCGGCCGACGCGGGCCGCGATCGCGATCACCACGCGCTCGCCGGGCTGCCACCGCGGCTTGGACAGATCGGCGGCGTTTAGGGCCTCGACGTATTCCGGCTCGACGCCCGCGGCCTCGAGCTCGGCGCGCGCCGCCGTCACGACGTCCTCGCGGGCCGCGCCGGCGGCGACCGCCTCCTCGGCTGCGCGCAGCCCGCGGCCGATCGCGAGCGCACGCTCGCGCTCGTCCGGCGACAGGTACGCGTTGCGCGAGCTGAGCGCGAGGCCGTCGGCGTCCCTGACGGTGGGGAGGACCTCGATCCGCGCCGGGATGTCGAGATCACGGGCGACACGCCGGATCACGAGCGACTGCTGGTAGTCCTTCTGGCCGAAGTAGGCCGCGTCGGGCGCGCACATGTTGAGGAGCTTGGTCACGACCGTGGCGACTCCGTGAAAGTGCTCGGCCCCGCGACTCTCGGGAGAGGCGCACAGAACGCCGGTCAGCGCGCCGACCTCGACCCGCGTCGCGAACCCGACGGGATAGACCTCGTCCACCGCCGGAGCGAACAGCAAGGTCGCGCCGGCGTCGGCGGCAAGCGACGCGTCGTGCCCCTCGTCGCGCGGGTAGCGCTCGAAGTCCTCGCCCGGCCCGAACTGGGTGGGGTTCACGAACAGGCTCACGACCACGAATCCGCAGTCGGCGGCGGCACGGCGCACGAGGCTCAGGTGACCCTCGTGGAGATATCCCATCGTCGGCACGAGGCCGACGGACAGGCCCGCGGCGCGCGCGCCGGCGACCGCGCGGCGAAGCTCCGCGACCGTGCGGACGGTCTTCATTTGTTTGTGCCTATCGGCCGTTCCAGTTCCCTCATCCGAGATACCAGACGGTTGTCGGTGGCGATCCTCGCGCCGGATTCCCCTCGGTCCACCCCTCGCAGCGCGAGGTGACGGCCTCCGGGATGCGCGAGGATTCCATTATAGGAGCGCTTTTCCGCAACAAGCGGAAAGCCTGTCGGGAAGGGTAGATTTCCATCCTGACGTCCCCCTAGCATCGCCAGCGACCGTGCCGATCTACGAATTCGCCTGTCAGGACTGCGACCACCGCTTCGAGGAGCTGGTGCGGGCAGCCGACCCGTCAGCCGCATGCCCGGACTGCGGGTCCACGCGCACGGCGCGGCTGATGTCGGCGTTCAGCGTGCGCTCGATCACACGCGGCGGCAACGACCTCGCTCGCGCGATGTCGGCCCCCACCGCCGGATCGGGCGGGGGATGCTGCGGTGGAGTCTGCGGCGGCCACTGACGCCACGCGCAGGCGCGAGGAGCTCGTCGCGTTCTTCCACGAGCTGGAGGGGTGCACGAAGTGCCCGCTCGCGGAGGGCCGCACGACGGTGGTCTTCGGCTCGGGCGACCCCGACGCCGACCTCATGTTCGTCGGCGAGGCACCGGGGTTCCACGAGGACAAGCAGGGCAAGCCCTTCGTCGGGCAGGCGGGCAAGCTGCTCGACAAGCTGCTCGCCGAGATCGGGCTGACGCGCCGGGAGGTCTTCATCGCGAACGTCCTGAAGTGCCGCCCGCCGGGCAACCGCGATCCCCAGCCGGCCGAGATCGAGGCCTGCGAGGGCCACCTGTTCCGGCAGGTCGAGCTGATCCAGCCACGGGTGATCTGCTCGCTCGGCAACTTCGCGACCAAGCTGCTGTCCGGCAGCCCGGCCGGCATCACCAAGGTGCGCGGCGTCCCGCAGATGCGCGAGATCGGCGAGCGCACGCTGTTCCTCTACCCGATCTTCCACCCGGCGGCCGCGCTCTACACCCCCGCGATGCTCGAGCGCCTGCGTGAGGACATCCGGGCGCTCCCGGAGCTGCTCGCGCAGCCGCTTCCGGGCGACAGCTCCGAGCGCGAGCCCCAGCGCGAGCCCGAGCCGGAGCTCGCCGCGGTCGGGCCGGCCGAGGTCGCGGCCGTGGATCAGCTCGGCCTCTTCTGAGGCACGAGATCGACCTGCACACCGACTCCGCGGAGGAGACCGAGGGCCTCGCCGCCTCGCTCGCTCGCGAGCTGAGCCCGGGCGACGTCGTGCTGATCGCGGGCGACGTCGGCACCGGGAAGACGACCTTCGTACGCGGGGCGTGTCGCGGTCTGGAGGTCATCGACCGCGTCACGAGCCCGTCGTTCACGATCGGCCAGGTCTACGAGGGCCGCACACCCGTCGCGCACGTCGACCTCTTCCGGCTCGATGATCTCGCGGGCGAGGACCCGGCGCTGCTCGCCGACTACCTCACTCCCGAGCGCGTGGGCTTCGTCGAGTGGCCGGGCGGCGCCGGCTCGCGCATCGACCGCGACCGGGTCGTGCTCGAGCTGCATCTCGAGCACGGAGGCGGCGATGTGCGCCACCTGCGCGCGGAGGGCCGGGCGCCGCTGCTGCGTGCGCTCGCCGCGGCGCGATGACCCTCGTCGGATTCGACACGTCAATGCGTGTGACCTCCGCCTGCGTGGTTCCACGCCGTGGCGACCCCGTGTTCACTCCCGCGCCGGGCGCGGAGAGGCTGACGGGCGCGCCGCAGCACTCCGCGGAGCTGTTGCCCGTGCTCGCGGACCTGCTCGAGCGGGCCGGCACGGGCTGGGACGAGGTGCGCGCGCTCGCGGTCGGGGTCGGCCCGGGGACCTTCACGGGGTTGCGCATCGGGGTTGCGACCGCGCGGGGCCTCGCGCAGGGTCTCGGCGTTGCGCTGCACCCGGTGTCCTCGCTCGAGGCGCTGGCGAGCGGGCTCGCGGCCGGCGCGCCGCCAGGGAGGCCGCTGCTGGCGCTGATCGATGCGAGGCGCCGCCAGGTGTTCGCGGCGCTCTACCGCGCCGGGGAGCGCCTGGAGCGCGAGTGGGGCCCGCTCGCGCTCAGCCGCGACGAGCTGATCGAGCGCGTCGATCTCCTGACGACGGCCCCGTTGGCAGCCGGAGACTGGGCGTTAGAATCGCGCAAATACCTGGAGGCGGCAGGGGCCGAGGTGCCCGCTCCCGATTCCGGCCTGCACGCGGTCAGCGCCCTGCAGATCTGCCGGCTCGGTGATGCGGTCGAGCCCGTCGCTCCCGGGCAGGTCAACCCGGTCTACGTGAGGGTCCCGGATGCAGAGATCACCAGAAGCGCTCGACTCGAGGGTCCCCGCGGGGAGGATCACCACTGAGCGCGGCAATCTGACGATCCGCCCGCTCGGGTACGCCGACCTCCCCGACGTGATCGCGATCGAGCGGCTGTCCTTTCCCGCTCCGTGGTCGCTGGCGATGTTCGTCCTCGAGCTTTCCAAGCCCTCGAGCATCTGTGCGGGCGCCACGCTCGACGGCGACCTGATCGGCTATCTGATCTGCTCGCGCTACCACACCGTCTGGCACCTGATGAACGTCGCTGTGCACGACGACCACCGCCGCTCGGGAATCGCGAAGGCGCTCCTCGAGCACCTGCTCGAGGCCGCGGGCGACCACGACCGCTACACGCTCGAGGTGAGGGTGTCCAACGCCGAGGCGATCCGCATGTACGAGTCGTTCGGCTTCCGCACCGCGGGCGTGCGCCGCCGCTACTACCACGACAACAACGAGGACGCGCTCATCATGTGGAGGACCGAAGCGCAAGCGTGACTTCGGACCTGACCCTCGCGATCGAGACTTCCTGCGACGACACCTGTGCGGCCGTCGTCACGGCGGACGGGCACATCCTCAGCAACGTGATCTCGTCGCAGGCGCGGTTCCACGAGCGCTATGGCGGCGTGGTGCCCGAGGTCGCATCGCGGCACCACCTCGAGCTGATCAACGCGGTCGTCGACGACGCGCTCACGAGTGCCGGGGTGGCGCTCCGCGACGTCGGGCGGGTCGCCGCGACGTGTCGCCCGGGCCTGATCGGGGCGCTGCTGGTCGGACTTTCGACCGCCAAGGCGCTTGCCGCGGCCGCGCGTCTGCCCTTCGTGGCGGTGGATCACCTCCACGGGCACGTGGCGGCCAACTTCCTCCGGCCGGAGCCGATGGACCCGCCGTTCCTCTGCCTGATCGCGAGCGGCGGGCACACGCTGCTCGCATCGGTGGAGCGCCGTGACGGATACGAGCTGCTGGGCGCGACCCGTGACGACGCGGCCGGCGAGGCGCTCGACAAGGCCGCGCGGATGATGGGGCTCGGGTACCCGGGCGGCGCCGCGATCGACCGGCTGTCGCGGGAAGGAGACCCACATGCCTTCGACTTTCCCGTCGGCATGCGTCGTGACGACTCGCTCGACTTCAGCTTCTCCGGACTCAAGACCGCGTTCGTCTACAAGGTGCGCGAGCTCGGACCCGGAGGGACGGCCGCGCGGCGCGCCGACCTCGCCGCGTCGTTCCAGTCGGCCGTGGTGAACGCTCTGCTCCTCAGGTTCGAGCAGGCACTCGACCGCACCGGGGCCGAGCGGCTGGCGATCGGAGGAGGTGTCGCGGCCAACTCGCTGCTGCGCCGCGAGGTCGCCGCGCTCTGCGATCGCAGGGGCCTCGAGCTGAAGGTCCCGCCCCCGGAGCTGTGCACCGACAACGCGGCGATGATCGCATCCGCGGCCAACTTCCTCGAGCCCGTCGCGTATCCTGGGTTCCTGGCCTTCGACGCCTTCGCCCGAAGCGCAGCCTGAGCCCGCCGCCAGGCCGGTCGCGGCGCCCCTGCTCCATGCCGACGCTCACCCTGTACACGAAGCCGGACTGCCCCCTTTGTGACGAGGCGCGCTCCGCGCTCGAACGGGTGCGGGCGCGTGTGCCTTTCGAGCTTGCCGTGCTCGACATCACATCCGACTCGGAGCTCTTCGATCGCTACGGCGAGCGCATCCCCGTCGTGCTGGTCGACGGTACGCAGGCATTCGAGTACGTCGTGGACGAGGGCGAGCTCGAAGCCCGCCTGAGCGCGGCGGGGGTAGCCCGATGACCAGCGACCCCGGTGCGGACGTGGGGCTCCAGGACGACATGGTCGGTGCGCCGGACGGCCCGCTCGACCCCAAGCCGTTCGCCGATCGCCTCTCACTCGGCGTTGCCGCGCGGCTCTCGCGCTACCTCCAGGTGCTGACGCAGGCCCGCAAGATGGGCAAGGACACGATCTCCTCGCAGGAGCTGTCCGACTACACGCACATCAACTCCACCCAGATCAGGCGCGACCTGTCCGGCTTCGGCAAGTTCGGCAAGCGGGGGGTGGGCTACAACGTCGACTCCCTCGTCTCGCAGATACGCAAGATCCTGCGGACGTCGGGTCAGCACAACATCGCGCTGTTCGGCGCCGGCAACCTCGGGCAGGCGATCGCGAGCTCGGACATCTTCGCCGACCACGGGTTCCGGGTCGTCTCGATCTTCGACGTGGACCCGAAGCGGATCGGCAAGCGCGTGGGCAACCTCGAGGTCCGTCCCTACGACACGATGCGCGACGTCGTCGACGAGGAGGACATCGTGGTCGGCGTGCTCGCCGTCCCGTCACCGGCGGCACAGCGCCTGGCGGACGATCTCGTCGAGGCCGGCGTGAAGATCATCTTCAACTACTCCGACGCGCTGCTCCAGGTCCCGCCCGACGTGACGGTCCACACGTCGAGCCCCGCGGTCGACCTGCTCTACGCCTTGTACTTCTACCTCACCTAGCGAGGACGCGGCTCCGCTTGGCGCAGGCCCCGCGAGGGTCGCTTCCGCCGATTTACCCCCCATATGGAAGTGACGGAGGCGCCGAACTTGGGCGGGCCTCCTCGGGACCGGCGAATCCGGTTTGGCTAGGGTTCGGGGTCGGATGTCCTTCGACCCCCAGCACACGAGGGAAGTCTTCGAGTCCTCGGCCGACTTCACCGTCGGCCTCGAGGAGGAGTTCGCGCTGCTCGACCCCGAGACTCTTTCGATGCGCAACGCGTTCGAGGATCTCAAGCGTGAGGCGGACAGCGACGAGGTCCTCACGGACGCCCTCGCAGGTGAGCTGATCGCGTCCGAGGTCGAAATCCGCTCCGGCAAGGGCGCGGACTTCGGCGATGCGCTCGAGCGCCAGCACGAGTGCCGCCGGCGCATGTTCGCGCTTGCTTCATCACAAGGTCTCGCGCTTGGCGCCACCGGGACGCACCCATGGAGCCCGTGGCAGGAGCAGCGCATCATCGACACGCCGCACTACCGGATCGTCGAGGAGCGCCTCCAGTACGTCGCATGGCGCAACAACACCTTCAGTAACCACGTGCACGTCGGCATTCGCGGCGCCGATCGAGCGGTGGCCGTCTGCGACGCGCTGCGCCCGGTGCTGCCCGTGCTCCTCGCGGCCTCCGCGAACTCCTCCTTCGTCGAGGGCCGCTTCAGCGGGCTGCACTCCACGCGCACGGAGATCTTCACGCGCATGTTCCCGCGTTGCGGAGTGCCCGACCACTACGGCAGCTGGGACGCGTACGCGCAGTACGTCGACTTTCTCTTCCGGACCCGCTCGATCACCGAGCACACCGAGATCTGGTGGAGCGTTCGTCCCCACATGTCCTTCGGGACGGTCGAGCTGCGCATCATGGACGCGCAGTCGTGTGCGGGCGAGTCGAGCGCCCTGCTCGCCCTCGCGACGGCCTGTATCGCGCAGGCCGCGGTCGACTTCGACGCCGGCAGGCGCCCGGCGCCGATTCCGGGGCGCATGATCGAAGAGAACCTCTGGCGCGCGATCCGGCACGGCCTCGACGGGCAGTTGATCGACCTCGACGCGCAGGCGGAGGTGCCGGCCGTGGCCGCCGTCGAGCGACTGCTCGAGTGGACGTCGGAGGCGCGCTCCGGATTGGCGCTCGACGGGCACCTGGCGGACCTCGAGAGGCTTCTGTCGAATGGGAACGGCGCTCAGCGGCAGCGCCGCCGCCATGCCGCCGGCGACTCCATCGAGGACATCTACGCGGGCACGGTCGCCGACACGCGGGCGACCTACGGCGAATCCGGCGCAGCTCTCGCGGCGCCCTGCGGGGAGGGGAGAGCATGACCCACGAGCACGATCACGAGCACGACACGAGCACGATCACGAGCACGACCACCAACACGGGCAAGAGCAGATGTCCGAGGAGGAGATGCGCGCGCGCCTCGAGGAGGAGCTGCGTCGCATCTCGGTCCACGACGTGCTCCTCCAGACGGTCGTCAGCCTGGTCAACCTCGGCGGCCAGCGGCTCGGGCTGACCCCCGACACGGAGGACATGCGCGACCTCGAGCAGGCACGGATCGCGATCGAGGGCGTGCGCGCTCTGCTGCCGTTGCTCGAGGAGCAGCACGCGGAGCAGGTGCGGCCGATCCGCGATGCTCTGTCGCAGCTCCAGATGGCCTTTGCGCAGGTGGCACGCGAGTCGCAGCACGAACCCCCGGGGGAGGGACCGGCGGAGCCCGTTCAGAGCGGCACCGGCGAGCGCCCCGCTCCGGCGAAGCGCCCGCCGCCCGGCGCCCCCGGTCCCGGTGAGCCAGGCGGGCTCTGGGTGCCGCCGGGCAGCGACAGATAGCGCCCGAAAGCCGGTCATCCGGCGGTGACCGATACACTCCGCCCGCTTTTGAGCCGCAGTCCGGCCGCCGCGTCCCCCGCGGGCCGGTGTGCTGCGGGCGCATGATCCGAGACCTGGAGGGCTTCCACACGTGACCGAATTCTTGACCGACTGGGGTGTGATTCTGGCGCTGGGCTGCGCCGGCGTGGCCGTCGTTTACGGCGCCCTCACGACCCGCTGGCTACTGCGACAGTCTCCGGGCAACGAGCAGATGCAGGAAATCTCGCGGGCGGTGCAGGAGGGCGCGAAGGCCTACCTGAACCGCCAGTACTCGATCATCGCCGTGGTCGCGATCGTGATCGCGATCGCGCTGGCGATCCTGCTCGACATCGAGACCGCGATCGGGTTCATCATCGGCGGCACGTTCTCGGCGGCCGCGGGCTACATCGGGATGAACGTTTCGGTGCGCGCGAACACACGCGTGGCGGAGGCGGCGCGCAGCGGCGTCTCGAAGGCGTTTGACGTGGCCTTCAAGGGCGGCTCGGTCACGGGCATGCTCGTGGTGGGCCTCGCGCTGCTCGGCGTGGCCGGGTTCTACGGCATCCTGATCGTCGCGGACAAGACCGACAAGGAGGCCGTGGACGCGCTGATCGGGCTCGGCTTCGGCGGCAGCTTGATCTCGGTCTTCGCTCGCCTCGGCGGCGGCATCTTCACGAAGGCGGCCGATGTCGGCGCCGACCTCGTGGGGAAGGTCGAGGCCGGCATCCCCGAGGACGACCCGCGCAACCCCGCGGTGATCGCGGACAACGTGGGCGACAACGTCGGGGACTGCGCCGGCATGGCGGCCGACCTGTTCGAGACGTACGCGGTGACGGCCGTCGCCGTGATGCTCCTCGGCGTCCTCACCTTCAACGAGCAGCGCGAGGTCGCGATCTTCCCGCTCGTGCTCGGAGGCGTCTCGATCCTCGCTTCGGTGGTCGGCGCATTTGCGGCGCGCACCAGCTCGGGGAACGTCGAGCGCGCGCTCTACCAAGGCGTCTTCGTGAGTGCCGTGATCGCGGCGATCGCCTTCCTGCCGGTCACCGACTGGCTGATGGACAACCTCACGACGAAGGACGTCAACGTCGCGGCTCCCTCGACTACGGAGCTGTGGTTCTGCACGCTGATCGGCCTGGGCATCACCGGCTTGATCTTCGTGATCACCGACTTCTACACCTCGACGCGCTTCCGGCCGGTGAAGACGATTGCCCAGGCATCGGTCACCGGGCACGCGACGAACATCATCCAGGGCCTCGCCCAGGGCCTCCAGTCCACGGCGCTGCCCGCCCTGCTGATCGCGCTCGGCATCTTCGGCGCGAACGAGCTGGGCGGTATCTACGGCATCGGGGTCGCCGTGATGGCGCAGCTCTCGATGACGGGCCTGATCGTTGCGCTCGACGCCTTCGGCCCGATCACGGACAACGCGGGCGGCATCGCCGAGATGGCGAACCTGCCCGAGGACGTGCGCGCCGTGACCGACCCGCTCGACGCGGTCGGTAACACCACCAAGGCCGTCACGAAGGGCTACGCGATCGGCTCGGCCGCGCTCGCCGCACTCGTCCTGTTCGTGAGCTGGCGCGAGGAGCTGATCGAGGAGGCGGGCGACAAGGCGGTCAAATCGTTCGACCTAGCCACACCCGAGGTGCTGATCGGCCTCCTGCTCGGCGGCATGATGGTGTACCTGTTCGTCGCTTTTGCGATCGAGGCGGTCGGCCGCGCCGGCGGCCAGGTGGTCGAGGAGGTACGGCGTCAGTTCCGCGAGAAGCCGGGGATCATGGACGGCACCGAGAAGCCGGACTACGCGACGTGCGTGGCGATCGTGACGGCCCGCGCACAGCGCGAGATGATCATCCCGGCGCTGATCCCGATCGTCGGGACGGTGGTGGTGGGCGTGCTGTCCTATCAGGCGCTCGGCGGACTGCTGATCGGCGTGATCATCACCGGCCTGTTCGTCGCGGTCTCGATGACCTCCGGCGGCGGCGCGTGGGACAACGCAAAGAAGCTGATCGAGGACGGAGCCTTCGGCGGAAAGGGCTCCGAGGCCCATGCCGCCGCGGTCACCGGGGACACGGTCGGCGACCCCTACAAGGACACCGCCGGCCCCGCGATCAACCCGATGATCAAGGTCGCGAACATCGTCGCGCTCCTGATCGTGCCCTTCATCATCTAGGGACCTCCAACGCGCAGGCGCCCCGTAAGCGCAGCAGCAATCGCCGCGGCGCTGTTCGTGGGCGCGCTGGGCGGGACGGCGCAGGCTCGTGCGGTGAAGGTCACGTCCACGCCGGTCTCGTTCCAGGTGAGGAACACGGACACGACGGCCTCGCCGAAGTGCACGCCGGACGGCGGGACCTACACGGTGCGCGGCCATCTCACCGGGCCGAGTAAGGGCAAGCAGGCGGGCGTCACGCTTTATTTGCACGGGCTCGGGCTGGGGGAGTGGCTGTGGAACTTCCCCGTGAAGCGCTACAGCCATGCGCGGTCGATGGCGCGCTCCGGGCACGCGTCCGTCACGATCGACAGGCTCGGTTACGGTGAAAGCGACCATCCCGCGGACGGCAGCGCCCTCTGCATCGGAGCGCACGCGGACATCGCGCATCAGATCGTGGCCCACGTGAAGGCGGGCTCCTACACCGTTGGAGCCGGTCAGGCGCGCAAGTTCAAGCGCGTCGGGGTCGTGGGGCATTCCGCGGCCGGCCAGATCTCGATCACCGAGGCCTACACCTACCGCGATCTCCGGGCGCTCGTGATCGTCGGCTTCTCGTACTCGAACCTGCCGCGCGCGAACGACGAGTTCGGCTTCCAGCGGATCGCCTGCGACAAGGGAGGCGACCCGCTTCCCGGGTTCGCCAACTACGGCTTGTTCGGCCGCAGCGACGCCGGCTTTCGCAGCACGATGTTCCACAGCGCGCCGCGGTCGGTGCAGGACCGGGCGATCACACTCCATTACGCCGACCCCTGCGGTGACAACTACTCCTTGATCGACACGATCCAGAAACAGGCCGCCAACGCCGGCAGGGTAAAGGTCCCGGTACTCGTCGCCTGCGGCCGCAACGACGTTCTCTACGCGCCTTTCGGATGCGAGGCCCAGGCCGAGCGCTTTGCCAAGGGCCGTTCGCTGATCCTGAAGAACGCCGGGCACGGGCTCCCGCTCGAGGCGACGGCGAAGACCTTCAGGAAGCGGCTTGGACGCTTCCTCGGGCGCTACGGTCTGTAGCCGGATTCGCAGCTCGACAGACTCTTCGTAGATGGCTAGATTCAGACCCAAGGGACTTGGGCTCGAGCGGGTGCTCGGGGTAGGGGCGTTGTTCTCGACCGCTTACGGCAACGTCGGGTCGTCGATCTACTACGCGCTCGGCGTGGTGGCGGTGTTCGCGCTCGGGCTCACGCCGCTCGCCTATCTGATCGCCGGCGCCATCTTCGTGATGACCGCGATGACGTACACCGAGGCGACCGTCAATTTCCCGGAGGCGGGCGGATCGTCGAGCTTTGCGCGGCGCGCGTTCAACGAGTTCGTGAGCTTCTTCGCGGCGTGGGGGCAGATGCTCAACTACGTGATCACGATCGCGATCTCCGCGTTCTTCGTGCCAAGCTACCTCTCAATCTTCTGGGAGCCGCTCGGAGAGAGCCCTGGGCAGGTGCTCGCCGGCATCGTAATCGTCTTCTTGTTGGCGATGGTGAACCTCGTAGGCGTGCGCGAGTCCGCCAAATTGAACTTCTTCCTCGCGGTCTTCGACTTCGCGACTCAGGTCCTGATCATGCTGCTGGGGTTCTTCCTGGTGCTCAACTTCGGGACGCTGATCGACAACGTGAGCTGGGGAGAGGTGCCAGAGTGGAGCGACTTCGCGCTCGGCATCGCGCTCGCGATGATCTCCTACACGGGCATCGAGACGATCTCGAACCTCGCCGAGGAGGCGAGAACCCCCCGGCAACTCGTTCCCAAGGCGATGAAATACGTGGTCGTCGCCGTGCTGGTCATCTCGGCCGGCATTCCGGCGGTCGCACTGTCGGCGATGCCCGTGAGCGACGCGGGTGCGGAATCCACGACGCAGCTCGCCACCACGTACGCGGACAATCCGATCCTCGGGATCGTGAAGAACATGGATCTCGGCGTATTCGCCGGCTTCATGGAGGTATATGTCGCCCTGATCGCGGCGATCATCCTGCTGATCGCCACCAACGCCGGGGTGATCGGCGTCAGCCGGCTGACGTACTCCATGGGGCAGTACCGCCAGGTGCCGGACCGGTTGCGCCGAATCAGCCCCCGCTCGCGGACTCCGACGACCGCCATCTTCGTGTTCGGCTTCATCGCCTGCCTCGTCATGATCCCGGGCCAGGCGGAGTTCCTCGGGACGATGTACGCGTTCGGGGCGATGCTGTCGTTCACGGTCGGGCATTCAGCGCTCGTGATGCTGCGATGGCGGGTGGCGAGGAACCAGATGCGCGAGGTTCCCGGTGACGTACGCGTCGCCGAGGATCAGGGTGAGTGGTACCGCGCGCCCGGAAACGTCCGAATCGCCGGGGTTGAAATTCCCCTGTTCGCGATCTTCGGCGGCCTCGGCACGCTGTCGGCCTGGATCGCGGTGATGGTCCTTTACCCGAGCGCTCTCGCCGCGGGAGGGGCCTGGCTTGCCGTCGGCATGGTGACGTACGTCCTGTATCGGAGGCACTCGGGACTGTCGCTCACGGAGACGACCAAGGTTGCATTGCCTCCGCTCGCCGGCGTGCAGCCTGTCGAGTACGCCGGCGTACTCGTCGCCTTCGAGGAAGGGACCTACTCCGCGGATGCGATGGCGACCGCATTGAAGCTCGGTTCGCACAGGCGTGGGCACGTGCTGGTCCTCACGACCGTGACCGTCCCCCAGCACCTCGCGATCGACGCCAGCCTTCCGGAAGCCGAGGCGACCGCCCAGGCCGTGATCGAGGCGGCGCGCCAATGGGCAGGGCGCGGGCAGCGCGTGCGTGGGCGTGTCGTCAAGGTGCGGCCCGACGAGGCCGGCCACCGGATCGTGCGCGAGGCCGTCGAGGCGCGCTCGCAGGCGATCGTGATGCCGATGCCGCCGCGCCGGCCGTCCGGAAAGGTCCTGAGCAAGACTCAGGAGGTCGTTCTCGGGAAGCGACCCTGCCGCGTGATCATCGACTCAGTCCCCGCGCGTCCATTGCGGGAGCGCAAGCAGCCGGCGGCTCGGCCGCCGGCCTAGGCGCGACCCACTGCGACGGCGACCGCTGGTGCTTTAATCGCGGAGGAATGAACCGTCCTTCGTCGCGAGGGGCCGATTCTGCGCCGCGGCACCGCAGGGAAGCGTTCGTGACGATCGAGCGCGGTGTCGGCACCCCCCGGTTGTTCGCGACCGCATACAGCACGGTCGGGTCCTCGATCTACTTCGCGCTCGGCGTGGTCGCCGCGTTTGCGCTGGGTTTGACGCCGCTGGTCTTCCTCGTCGCGGGATTGATGTTCATCGTCACGACGCTCACCTACTTCGAGGGGATGACGATGCACCCGGAGCGTGGCGGCTCGGCGGTGATGGCCCGCTACGCCTTCAACGAACTCATCAGCTTCATCGCCGGTTGGGCGATCCTGCTCGACTTCCTGATCCTGATCGCGATCAGCACCCTCTCGATCGGGCACTACCTAATGGCGTTCTGGGATGTGCTCGGCCACGATGGGTTCGATCTCGCGATCGCGTTGCTCGTGCTGGGGATCGTGGCGCGCTACAACTACCTCGGTAAGGCACCGCGCGGACGCCGCACGATCGCTCTCTCGATCGTCGACATGGTGCTCGTGCTGACGATCATCGCGTTGGGCCTCGCGACGGCGTTCGACCCCGCCGCGGTCACCGACAACGTGCGGCTCGGGACGGTCCCTGCATGGTCCGACCTGATCTTCGGCATGACCGTCGCGGTGATCGCCTACACGGGCATCGAGGCGGCGGCAAACCTCGCTCCCGAGGTGCGCGTGGGCAAGGAAGCGCTGCGGCGGACCGTCGGCGCGGGGGCAGCCGTGGTGCTGTTCGTGTTCGTGGGGATGTCGGTCGTCGCGCTGATGGCCCTGCCGGTGGAGGCCGGCATCCCGATGTCGGTCGACAGCCAGACCGGGGATTACGGGACGGCGCTCGGCGGCGAGTTCATCGAGGCGCCGGTGCTCGGCGTGGTCGAGGCGCTCACCGGAGGGGTGGCGGGTGAGCTGATGGCGTACGTCGTCGCGCTCGTCGCGATGCTGGTCCTGAGCCAGGCGGCGAACGCCGGCATGGTCGGGATCGCACGCACGGCCTACACGCTCGCTACCCACCGCCAGATCCCGCGCGGGATCGCGCGGCTGCACCCGACCTACGGGACGCCGTGGATCGTCCTCCTGATCTTCACGGTGCTGGCTGCCCTGCTCGTGCTCCCGCTCGACATCGAGCTGCTGGCCGGGATGTTTGCCTACGGAGCGTTGATCGCATTCGCGATCGCGCATATGTCCGTGTGCGTCCTTCGGTTCAAGGAGCCGGATCGCCGGCGCAACTACAAGGTGCCGCTCAACCTCCGCGTGCGCGGGCGCGAGCTGCCGCTACCGGCCGTCGTGGGTGCCTTGCTGTCCATCGCAGCGTGGATCGGCACCTTCCTGTACCACGACGACGCGCGCCTCTTTGGCTCGATCTGGATGGCCTTCGGCCTTCTGCTTTACGTTGGCTACCGCAGCCGGGAGGGCTTGTCCCTCACGAAGATGGTCGAGGTCCCGGCCGAGCGGATGTCGAAGGAGCCTGAGGTCAAGTACGCGCGCATCCTGGTTCCGGTGTTCGGCGAGGAGCTCGATGACGACATCATGAGCACCGCGGGCCAGCTCGCCAGCGATCCGGACACAGGTGGGGCCGTGATCGACGCGGTCTACGTGCACGTCATCCCGATGTCGCTGCCGCTCGACGCCCGGCTGCCCCAGGAGAAGGTCGCGCTGGCCGAGGCCGCGCTCAAACGCGCCAAGGAGGTGGGGGAGGAGTACGAGGGCGTGAGGGTCGACGTCGAGGCTGTGCACGGCCGCACCGTCGGGGCGGCAATCGTGGCAGCCGCCAGCCGCCGCGAGGCCGAGGCGATCGTGATCGGCGCTGAGCCGCCGTCGCGCATCAAGGGCGGAGGCCTGCTCGGGGGCATCGCCGGGGCCCGTCAGCGTGAGCTCGGCGAGGTGACCGCGTATGTTCTGGAGAAGTCACCGACGCGGGTGCTCGTCACCGCTCCGCCGGACAAGGTGGAATCGACAGTGGACCCGCAAGCGGCAGAGTTAGATTTAATGAGCGACGAAACTCGTTCCGAATGAGCAGGGGAAAGCAATGACGGCGCCCGCCCACCGACCAGGCAGGTCATCGTGTTCGTGCTGATCGTAGGCTGCGGCCGCGTCGGCTCGGCGATCGCCAAGCGCACGCTGCGCCAGGGCCACGAGGTCAGCGTCCTCGACGAGAACCAGGAGGCCCACGCGCTCCTCGACCACGACATGGACCGCACCTGGGAAGACGCGGGCGGGCGGTTCACGGTCGGCACCGCGCTCGAGGTCGAGGCGCTCAACGAGGCCGGGATCGACCGCGCCGACGTAGTCGTGTGCTCGACCGACGGCGACAACACAAACATCATCGTGGCCCAGCTCGCCAAGAAGCGCTTCCAGGTGCCGAAGGTCGTGGTCCGCGTACTCGACCCCTACCGCGCGGACTGGTACCAGCAGCAGGGCCTCCACACCGTCTGCCCGACCCAGGTCGCGATCGACATGCTGAGCGAGGCCGTGATCGGTGAGGCCGACGCGCTCGCCGGGGGCGCTGCCTGATGTACATCATCATCGCCGGCGCCGGGAAGGTGGGGTGGAACCTCGCTCGCGAGCTGATCGACGAGCAGCACGAGGTGACGCTCATCGAGTCCGACCGCAACCGCTTCCTGGTTGTCGAGGAGGAGCTCGAGCACAGCGTGCAGCACGGCGACGCCTCGGAGCTGTGGGTCCTCGAGCGCGGCGGGATCGTGCGCGCCGACATGGTCGTGGCCGTCACCGGCGACGACGAGGACAACATGCTGATCTGCCAGGTCGCGAAGGAGAAGTACCTGGTCGAGCACACGATCGCGCGCGTCAACAACCCGCGCAACCTCGAGCACTTCGAGCTGCTCGGGGTCAGCCCGGTCGTCTCGGCGACCGACCTGATCTTGCGGCTGATCGAGCACGAGGTGCCTCATCACGGGCTCGTGCACCTGCTCGACCTTCGCCAGGAGCAGCTCGAGATCATCGAGCTCGAGGTCGCCGAGAACGCGCCCGCCGCGGGCGCGCAGATCGGGGAGCTCGAGCTGCCCGATGGCTGTCTCGTCGTCTCCGTGCTGCGCAACGGCACCGGGTTCGTGCCGAAGGCCGAGACCGTGATCGAGGCCGGCGACGAGGTGCTCGCCGTGCTGAACCCGGGCGACGAGCCCGCTGTCTGCGAGTTGTTCGGCGCCTACCGTGGCGACGGCAACGGCGGCCGGCCGGCTCGGTAGACACTCGCCCAGGCGGGCCCTCCTTCCTCAAGCGCCCCGCGCGGCGTGCCGAATCCAGCACGGGAAGATGCGAAGCGCCCGCGCAGCAGCGTGCATTGCCGCAGCCGGCCTCGTGCTGGCGCTCGGCGCATGCGGCAGCGAGGATCCCGGAGAGGGGTTGCTCGGCAACATCGACAAGGCGCGCAGCGCCAGGTCGCTGAGTTCTCTCCAGACGGGCCTCGTGACGCTCGGCCTCGTGCAGTCCGAGGCGCCGGGGGGCTCGTCCCAGGCCGTGGCCGCCGGGCTCCAGGCCAAGGACCCGACGAACCGCTACACGACCGCGGCACCGACCGACATCGGCATCGTCCAGGTGGTGGGCGGCGGCGGCGCGCCGGTGATGCTGGTCTCGGTCAGCGCGGCTCCCTCCGACAGTCGTGCGCCCGCGTACCTTGCGGCGTGGCAGGGCAACGGGACGACGATGTACTACGCCGGGGCACAGCCACCCGCGTACGCGCCGAGCGTCCCGGCCGGGACGGGCTGGAGCGCTACGCCGCCGCAGTAATGCTGCCAGTCGGGCGAACGTCGTGCCGGGCGGCGCGCGCGGCATGACATCGTTTGCGGATGAGCGACGGTGAACTGATACTCGTTGGCGGCGCGCTGCTCGCCGCCGGTCTGGGGGCCTCGCTGTTCGCGGCGCGCTTCAGCGTGCCGGCGCTGGTGCTGGTGCTCGGCGCCGGCATGTTCATCGGGTCCGACGGCGCCGGATGGATCGAGTTCTCGGACTACGAGCTGGCGCGGCGCATCGGGATCATGGCGCTGTGCCTGATCCTGTTCGAGGGCGGCCTCGTCGCCGGATGGCGCGAGATCGGGCCGGTCCTGAGGCCCGCCTTGAGCCTTGCCGTGGTGGGCACGGTCCTGACCGCGGTCCTCACCGGCCTCGTGGCCTCATGGCTGTTCGACCTGTCGCTGCTCGAGGGCCTCCTCGTCGGGTCGATCCTCGCGGCGACCGACGCGGCGGCCGTCTTCTCGGTGCTGCGCACCTCGACGTTGCGGCGTCGCGTGGCGCGCACGCTGGAGGGGGAGTCTGGGCTCAACGATCCCGTCGCGGTGCTGCTGGTGATCGGGTTCATCGACTGGATCGAGAACCCTGGGTACGGACTCGCCGACATGGCAGCGCTGTTCGCCCAGCAACTCTCGATCGGGCTCGCGGTTGGCGTGGTGGCCGGGTTCGCCGGCGTCGAGCTGGTGCGCCGAGCGCGGCTCGCAGGCGACGGGCTGTACCCCGTCGCCACGCTCGCGATCGTGGCGGTCGCGTTCGGCGGGGCTGACGTGGTGCACGGGTCCGGCTTTCTCGCGGTCTACATCGCCGGACTCGTGCTCGGCAGCCGCGAGATACCCGCCCGTCGCACGGTGGTCGCGTTCCACGAAGGGCTGGCCTGGGTCGCCCAGGTGGCAATGTTCTTCACGCTCGGGCTGCTCGTGTTCCCCAGCCAGCTTGCCGACGTCGCGCCCGAGGCCACGATCGTTGCGTTCGTGTCGGTTGCCATCGCACGGCCGCTGGCGGCGTTCGTCGCGACCGCGTTCGCGCGCTTCTCCGTGGCGGAACGTGTTGTGCTCGGGTGGTCCGGGCTGCGAGGCGCGGTGCCCGTGGTGCTTGCGACCTTTCCGGTGATCGAGGGCGTGCCGCGCAGCCTCGAGTTCTTCAACATCGCGTTCTTCGCGGTGCTGCTGTCAACACTGCTGCAGGGCGCGACGATCGAGCCGCTCGCGCGGTCGCTGCGGGTCACGACATCCGCGCCCGCCCTGCCGCGCCCGCTCGCGGACGTGGCCGATGATCGCTCGCTCGGCGCCCGCGTGGTCGAGCATGCCGTCGTCCGCGAAGACGCGATCGTAGGCTTCGCGATCCGCGACCTGGGGCTGCCTCGTGAGGCGCTCGTGAACGTGATCGTGCGAGGCGGCCGGGCGATCCCGCCGCGCGGCTCGACGAAGGTGGTCAGCGGCGACGTCCTCCACATACTCGTGCGCGACGAGGTCGCGGGCGAGCTCAAACCGCTCTTCGAGCACTGGCGCAAGGGCCCGATCCGCCGCGAGATCGCGGCCGAGGGCGAGGTCTGGATGACGATGCCGGTCTATCGGGCACGGCGCAAGGACGACTGAGGGTCAGGCGGCCGGGCGCTTGAGTGGGCGCTGAGGTCGCGGGGGGCGCGAAGCCCACGCGGAGTGAGCGTCCGGTGGCCGGGACCTCACCGATTCACGCGCCTTGAAGCGAGGGTCGTGAATGTAACCGGAATGTTGGTCGCTAATGGTTGTCATGCAACCACAGGTGACCAACCAAGCAGAAGGCCACACCTACTCTGGCCGCCGTCTCGCGACCTCGTTGGTGCCAACGCCCATCTCCAACAGCTCGCGAACCTTCTCACGAGTTCTGCTCCGGGAAATGGCTATCCTCCTTGACGTCCATTGCGGGGTCGTCTAACGGTAGGACGCGGGCTTCTGGTGTCCGTTATCGGGGTTCGAATCCCTGCCCCGCAGCTGAATCTCGCACACCGTCCCGGGCTACGCGGCGGCCTGGTCCGACCAGCTGCGATACAGCCGCGCGTATGCCCCACTCGCCTCGATCAGCTCGTCGTGTGAGCCGATCTCGACCACCTCGCCGCCGTGCAGCACGGCGATCCGGTCCGCGCCCATCACGGTCGAGAGCCGGTGCGCGATCACGATCGACGTGCGGCCGGCGAGCAGCTTCCGCAGGCCCTGCTCGATCGCGATCTCGGCGTGCACGTCGACGTTGGCGGTCGCCTCGTCGAGCACCAGGATCCGGGGGTCGGCGATCAGCGCGCGCGCGAGCGCGACGAGCTGCCGCTGCCCGGCCGAGAGGCGGGTGCCGCGCTCGCCGACGTCCGTCTCGTAGCCGGCCGGCATCGCCTTGATGAACTCGTGCGCGCCGACCGCCTTCGCGGCGCCGACCAGCTCGAGCTCGCTTGCGCCGGGCCGCCCGAACTCGATGTTCTCGCGCACCGTGCCGGCGAACAGGAACCCCTCCTGCGGGACGATGCCGAGCTGCCGGCGCAGGCTCGCCTGGGTGACCTCTCGCAGGTCGTGGCCGTCCACGCGCACGACGCCGCGCTGCGGGTCGTAGAAGCGCGCGACGAGCTTCGCGAGCGTCGACTTCCCCGCCCCCGTCTCCCCGACCAGCGCGATCGTCTCGCCGGCAGCGACGTGCAACGAGACCTCGTGCAACGCCCAAGCCTGCGCGGCCTCGCCTGCGTTCGCATAGCTGAACCACACGCCCTCGAAGTCGACGTCCCCCCGGATCGACGCCAGCTCGCGCGCGCCCACGGCGTCGCGCATGTCGGGCTCGGTCTCGAGCAGGTCGAAGATCTTGTCGATCGCGGCGATCCCCTGCTGGTAGGTGACGTAAAGGTTCGAGAGCTGCTGGATCGGGTCGAAGAAGCTCTGTAGGTAGCCGACGAACGCGACCAGCACGCCGATCGTGATCTGTCCGTCGATCGCCTGGTAGCCGCCGTAGAGGAGAATCACCGCCGTCCCGATCGAGGACAGCAGCTCCACGCCCGGGAAGTACGTAGCGTTGAGCTGCACCGTGCGGTAGTTGACCTGGCGGTGCTCCTCGTTGAGCTCCGCAAAGCGATTCATGTGCCGCGGCTCCTGGCCGAACGCGCGGACGGTCCGCACGCCGGAAAGCGTCTCCTGGAGGTAGGCGGTGACGTTCGCGATCTTCTCGCGCACCGCCCGGTACGCGCCCGCGGAGAAGTAGCGGAACGCGATGCTGCTCGCCGCAAGCAGCGGGAACGTCGCGATGAATACGACGAGCGCCAGGTCGACGTCGAGCAGCAGCAGGATCACGACCGTCCCGACAAGCGTCAGCGTGCTCGAGAAGAGCGTCACGATCCCGTCCGTGACGAGCTGGTCGAGCGCCTGGATGTCGTTCGTGAGGCGCGAGATCAGCACGCCCGTCTTGCGACGGCTGAAGAAGCCGATCGACTGGCGCTGGAGGTGCGTGAAGATGCGCAGGCGCAGGTCCTGCAGCGCGCGCTGGCCGACCCACCCGACGAGGTAGGTCTGGAGATAGGTCGCGCCCCAGTAGAGCAGCGCGGCGCCGATGAACGCCCCCACGATCAGGTTGAGCGCGCCGAGGTCGCCCGGGGTGATGCCGTCGTCGATCGCGAGCTTCGCCAGGTAGGGGGGAGCGAGGCTCGCCGCCGTCGCGAGGACCAGCGAGATGAACGCGACGAGCACGCGGGCCCGGTATGGGCGCAGGAGCTCGGCGACGCCGCGCAGTCGCCGCCGGCGGTCGCGCCCGCTCGAGCCTGCCGACGGCCGCGGGACGAGCCTCACGCGCGCGCCGCCTGCACGCCGCCGACGTCGGCGTCCGGGTCCGGCTCGTCCCCGTCGAGCCCGCTCAGCGCGGCGCCGAGCCGCGGCAGTCCCTTGTCGACGATCTCCGCGTAGAGGGGACTCGAGTCGAGCAGCTCCTCGTGCGTGCCCTGTGCGCGCACGCGGCCGCCCTCCATCACGATCACCCGGTCCGCGAGCGCGATCGTCGAGAGGCGGTGGGCGATCACGAGCGTCGTGCGTCCCTCCATGACCTCGCGCAGCGCCTGCTTGATGTCGCGCTCGGTGGCGGCGTCGACGCTCGCGGTCGCGTCGTCGAGCACGAGCACGCGCGGATCGGTCACGATCGCGCGGGCAATCGCGATGCGCTGGCGCTGGCCGCCCGAGAGTGTCAGCCCGCGCTCCCCGACGAGCGTGTCGTAGCCGTCCGGCAGGCCGGCAATGAAGCCGTGGATCTGCGCCCGCTGCGCTGCTTCGATCACCTGTTCGGCCGTGGCGCCGGGGCGCGCGTAGGCGATGTTGTCCCTGACCGTGGTGGAGAAAAGGAACCCGTCGTCAGGCACGAGCGCGATCGCATGGCGCAGCTCCGAGGGGTCGAGCGTGCGCACGTCGGCCCCGTCGAGCGTCACGGACCCGTCGCTCACGTCATAGAGGCGCGCGACCGCCGCGACCAGCGTCGTCTTGCCCGAGCCGGTCGGCCCGACGATCGCGACCGTCTCGCCCGGCGCGACGTCGAGCGTCACGTCCGTGAGGGCCGCCGGGCCGTCGCCGTAGGCGAGCGTCACGTGGTCGAACCCAATACGTCCTTCGCCGGCCGGCAGCGGCGCAGGGTTCGCCGGTGTCGCGAGGCGCGGCTCACGGTCGAGCAACTCGAACACCCTGTTCCCGGAGGCGACGGCGCGCTGGGCCATCCCGAGCGCGATGCCGAGCATGCGCATCGGGAACATCAGCATCAGCAGATAGGTGTTGAAGGTGACGAACTCGCCCAGCGAGATCGAGCCGTTCACCACCTGGCGCCCGCCGACCAGCAACACCGCAGCGAGCCCGAGGTTCGGCAGGAACGAGATCATCGGGTTGTAGAAGGCGCGCAGCCGCGTCGAGTACATGCTTTGGTCGAACACCCGCCCGACCTTGTGGCCGAACCGCTGCTCGCGCTCGCGCTCACGCGCGAACGCCTTCACGACCCGGATGCCGGAGATGCTCTCCTCCGCCTCCGCGGTCAGCTCCGCGATCCGCTGCTGGACCTCCTGCAACGCGGGCCGCGACGAACGGCCGTAGCGCGAGGCGGCGAAGATCACCAGCGGGACCGGCGCCAGCGTGATCGCCGCGAGCGACGGTTGCAGCACGAACATCACCGCCGCGGCGATCAGGATCGTGAGCAGGTTCTGGAGGATGAAGATCAGGCCGTAGCCCAGGAAGAACCGCACCGACTGGAGGTCGACCGTCGCGCGTGACATCAGCTGCCCGGTCTGCTGGCCGTCGAAGAAGGCGAGCTCCAGCGACTGGAGGTGGCGGTACATGCGGTTGCGCAGGTCGTACTCGACGCCGAGCGACACGCGCCCCGCGATCAGCCGGCGGGGGATCGACAGGGCCAGTCGCAGGAGCCCGGCCGCGACGATCCCGAGCACCAGGGGCAGCAAGGCGTCCCGGTCGTCGCGATTGATCGCGTCGACGAGCTCACCGATCAGCAGCGGGATCAGGACAGTGCCCGCGATCGCGAGGCAGCTGAGCAGCAGCGACAGCAGACTGGCCCTCAGATAGGGGCGCAGGAAGCCGAGCATGCGGACGAAGGTCGTCAAGCTGTCGTGAAGCGTACTTCAGTAAGTGAAGTAGGTCGGACCCGCTTTGCGCCGGTTCCGGTCCTGAGTATGCTCTCAGCCCTCGGGGCTCGAGAGGGGAGCTGGTTGTGAAGAGAGTGGTGCTGGGCCTGATCGCAGCGGCGCTGATCGCGCCGGGCGCCGCGGAGGCCGCCTTCCCCGGCGCCAACGGCAAGATCGCGTTCGTGCGTGCCGGCGACATCTGGACGATGAACCCGGACGGGACGGCGCAGGTGAACCTGACCAGCAGCGCCGCGGAGGAATCGAACCCGGCATGGTCGCCGGACGGCAACCGGATCGCGTTCGACCGCATAGTCGACACCAACAGCAACCGGCAGCTTTTCGTGATGTTCGCCGACGGAACGGGCGTGACGCAGATCACCAGCAACGCCTTCGGGTACAGCAGGGATGACCCCGCCTGGTCACCCGACGGCACCCAGCTTGCCTACTCGGCGGGGACGGCAGGCGCCATCGCGAAGGTGGATGCGGACGGTTCGAACGACACGGTGCTCCTGTATGGGGACGCTCCCTTCGCGGCAGCCTGGTCCCCGGCGGGATCCAGGATCGCCTTCACTGATGAGACGTTCCATACCGGCAACTGCGTTGCTGACGTCCTGACCGTCGATACCGACGGCAGCGATCTCTTCAACGTCACGTGTGCCAACGACTACGCTGACTTCAGCATCGGTCCGAGCTGGTCGCCCGACGCCACGAGGATTGCTTACTCGAGGGATGATCTGTCCACCCAGCCCCTCGTCACGACGATCGACCCGGACGGTACCGACCGGGCGACCTTCCCGGGGGTGGACGGTTATGCGCCGGCGTGGTCACCTGATGGGAGCAAGATCGCCCACCACACGCAAACCGCACGCATCAAGACCGTCAACGCGAACGGCACGGGGGTCCTTGATCTGGCGGATGGGCGCTTCCCCGACTGGCAACCCCTCAACCAGCCCGGTCCCGAAGCCGACGTGCTCGCGTCCCTCGTGGACTCCCCGGACCCCGTCGCGGCCGGCGCGATCCTCACCTACACCGCCCAGGCGAAGAACCTCGTCGGCCCCGACGACGCCTCGGGTGTGACGCTTACGCTGAACCTCCCCGCGGGCGTGTTCTTCGTCTCGGCGAGCGCATCGCAGGGGAGCTGCGCCCAGGCCTCAGGCGTCGTCAGCTGCAACGTCGGCAACCTCCCCGAGGGCTCCTCGGCGAGCGTCACGGTGCAGGTCGAGCCCCAGCTCCCGGGCACGCTCAACGCCACCGCCGTCGTGAGCGCGACGGAGGGCGACCCGGTGCCGGGCAACAACTCCGCGAGCGCCCAGACGACCGTCACCTACGGCGCCTACGCGCGCCCGAAGGGCGCGACCCCGGCGCGCTTCGCGCTCGTGCCCGCCTTCCGCGCCTGCGACTCCGGCCAGGCGACGATCACCCACGGCCCGCCGCTCACACACCCCTCCTGCGCCTCCCCGGCGCTCGCCTCGGGCCACCTCACGGTCGGCACCCCCGACGCGAACGGCGCTGTCGCCAACTCCGCCGGCTTCGTGAAGATCACGGCGATCTACGAGCCCCCGCCGCTCGACCCGGGTAACGGCGACCAGGACGACGTCGGCTACCAGGTCAATCTCACGGACGTGCGAAACGCAACGGGCCTCACCGACTACACCGGTGAGCTGACGGTCCAGGCACCGCTGCGGATCACCGACCGCGACAACTCCCCTTCCGGCAACGCGCCCGCGACGATGAGCGACACCACGATCGACTTCGACGTGCCATGCACCGCCACCGCGAGCCCCTCCACGGGCTCCACCTGCGCGGTCTCGACAACCGCCGAGGCGCTGCTCCCCGGCCTCGTGAAGGAGCGCAAGCGCGCGATCTGGGAGCTCGGCAAGGTGCGCGTGCTCGACGGTGGCGCGGACGGCGACGCCGACACCGGGCCGAACACGCTGTTCGCGACGTCGGGGTTGTTCGTCCCGTAACGGTCGTCCCGGCCCCGCCCGGGGCTACCCTTCACGGGCCGATGCGGGCCCTCCTGCGTACCCACTGGCCGATCGCGCTCGTGCTGCTGGTCGCCGCCGCCGTGCGCGCCGGCGTCGCGATCGCCTACTGGCCGGCGGTGTTCTTCGGCGACTCGTGGTCGTACCTGAATCTCGCGTACGAGGGCGACCCGCTGAGCTTCGCCCCCGATCGCCCGAGCGGCTACCCCGCCGTGATCGCGGCGCTCTCGGTGTTCGGCCGCAGCCTCGCCCTGCTCACGATCGCCCAGCACATCGCGGGGCTCGTCACCGGCGTGCTCGCCTACGCGCTGATGCTGCGCTTGCGCCTGCCGCGCTGGCTCGCGACTGCCGGCGCGGCGGTCGTGGCCCTCGACGCCTACGCGATCGCGCTCGAGCAGCAGGTGCTGGCCGAGGCGTTCTTCACGCTCGCGCTCGTCGCCTCGTTCTTCCTCGTCGTCGGTCGCGACCGCGGCCCGGCGTCGCTCGCCGCCGGCGGTGTCCTGCTCGCGCTCGCCGCGACGATGCGAACGGCAGCGCTGTTCGCCGTCCCCGTGTGGCTGGCGTACGTGCTCTGGAGCCACCGCGCGCTGCGACTGGTCCTGCCGGCCGCGGCCGCGCTGATCGTGCCGCTGCTCGCGTACTCGGCGTGGCACGCTGCCGACACCGGCCGCTTCGGCCTGACGCAGGCGGACGGCTGGTTCCTGTACGGGCGGGTGGGGGAGATCGCCGACTGCGGCGGGGCGGACATACCGGCCGAGGGACGTGCCCTCTGCGCGCGCAACGACCGCGACCGTCGCGAGGGCGCGGCGTACCACATCTGGAATGCCGACGGCCCGGCGCGCCGGGTGTTTGGCGCGATGAGCAGGGACCCCGACGTGCAGGAGCGCTCCAACCGCATCCTGCGCGACTTCGCGGTCGCGATCATCCGCGATCGCCCGGGCCGCTATGCCGGCCTCGTCCGCGACGACTTCCTACGGTACTTCGATCCTGATGCCGTCTCGCGCGGCAACTCCGACCTCGCTGTGCAGCTTCCGCAGTTCGGTCGCATCGTGGGGTTGAACGAGGTCGCCCGGGACCGTTGGTTTCCCGGCTTCGTGCCGCACGTGCGGCCCCCGGCGAAGCGCATGCGCGACTACCACGAGGTCGCGCACACGTCGCGCCCGCTGATGGGGGCGCTGGCGCTCGCGGCCGCCGCTGCGCTGCTCGTCTCGCTCGTCGCGGCGCTGATGCGGCGCACGCCGCTCCCGCGAAGGCGAGAGGTGTTCCTCCTGAGCGGGGCCGCGCTCGCGATGCTGCTCGGCACCGCCGCCACGTCCGAGTTCGTGCTGCGATACCTGATCCCCGTCGTGCCCCTGCTCGTCTGCGGAGGAGCCGCGGCGTGCGCGGACCTGGTCTCGGCGGCGATCCGCGTCGCTCAACGGGTCCTCCCGCGACGTGGCGCCGAGCCCGCGCTGCGGTAGCCGGCGCCGATCGGGGTGAATGGGCATTCGCGGTTCCTTATGGTTGCACTGCAACCACACAGCACCACGTTGGGTTGGAGGCCGGCGCGGATCGCGCCTCGCATCCGCGGATTCGGAATCGATCAGCTAGCGCGGGTCGAAGAAGAGCACCACGCCGACGACGACCATCGTCGCGGCGATCGCGGTGACCAGCGTCGACAGCTCGCCCACGATCAGCATCATCGTTCCGGTGACGAACAGCGGGAACCCCGCGCCCATCGCCAGGCCCGCGGGCTTCGGGCTCGACTGCTCGGGAAAGCGGTAGCCGCAGCCGCGGCAGCGCGCGGCCCGCTCGCGTGTCTCTCGCCCGCAGCGGGGACAGGTCTTCCGGATCGCCACCCTCATCTGGTCCGGGCACGATTCTGCCACCGAGCGGGTTCCGGGGCGGCGGCGCCCTTCTATGATCGGCCGGTGGATGTCCCGCCGGGCGAAACAGGGAGGCTTGATCGCGCTGATGGTGGCGGGCGGCCTGATGCTCTGGTTCGGCAATCCGGTGATCTGGCTCTGGATCGGGTCGCAGATGTCCGAGACCCAGCGGGCCAGCATGGGGCCGTACTTCGTGGTGGCGATCGGGGTCCTCGCGTCGACGATCGCGGTCTCCTTCGGGCTTGCGCGGATCCATCGCCGCTACCAGGAGGTGAGCGGGCACGTGCCGATGGTCAGGGTGCGCCTGCCATGGATGCGCAGCCTGCGCGGCGACGAGGACTCGCGGCCGGAGGTGACGGTCCTCGACGTGGTCGTGGTCTCGACGGCGCTGCTCGGGATCGCAGTGGCGCTGCTCTGGTTCCTGTTCCTCGCCGGGTCCCCGCTTCCCAGCGCCTGATGCGCCGCGCTGTACTGCTGGCGGTCGCGGTGGCGGGGTTGGGACTCGTCGCGTGCGGCGGCGACGACGGCGGGTCTTCGGGTGGCGATGCGGCGCAGGCGCCGGCGACTCAGGAGCGAACGTCAGACGGCGGCGCGGGCGAGGGTCAGGGCGGCTCGGGCTCGGGAGAGGGCACGGGCGGCGATGCGGGCAGCGGCGCCAAGGAGGGGGGCGGGCGCCGAAGCGGCGCCGGGGGAGAGAGCGGCAACGCGGGCGACGACGGGACTCCGGCGCCGGATCTCGACGACAAGGCGCCCGCCCCGAAGGTGGGCGGGAAGGATCGCGGCAAGTCCCCGGACGTAGGCGGGCCTCCGAAATCCGAGGGCGACTTCACCGGGATCGCGCGCCAGATCTTTGAGGCGTCGCGCTACTTCTGCCGCCAGGCGGGCGTCGAAGGCATGCGCAAGGAGTACGACATCAAGAGCGCCGATCCCGAGGACATCGCGCGCGAAGCCGCACGGCGCAACCAGCCGCGCGGCTATCCCGAGGCGGTCTACTCGGGCTGCCTCGAGGGCCTTCGCAAGTCCTGATCGCCCCTCCAGGGGGTTCGGTCCGACCGGGTGGGTAGTTTCATCCGCGAATCCACCTGGCGTCCCGGCGCAGGATGCGCCGGGACGCTGAAGAAAGCCACGCCGATGGTCTTGACCCGAATCGCATTCGGCTACTTCACGCTCATGCTCATCTTGGCGCTAGTGCTCCCCGGGCACTAGGCGCGGGTTCGCATCCGGGCGCGGCAGGGCCGCGCCGCAGGAGCATCACGGCGCCGTCGCGGGGCTCCCCCGTAATTCCCGTGGACGAAATCCCTGCATTTCACTACGCTTGAGGGGTCTGTTGGGCGCAAGGAAGGGAGTCCCGCGCGTTGCCGCTCAAGTTCTTGGCCGTCACGGCTGCGGTCGTGGCATTCATTTTTGGCATGGTGGTCACCGGATCGTCCGGGGCCATCGACGTCATGCAATCAAGACCTGTCTGCGACAAGGTCGCATCGCCCCTGGGCTCGAACATAAATCCCGGCACGGCCTCGCGCCCATACGCCACGGTGGGCCGGCTGGTCGATGCGCTCCAGGCCGGTCATACCGGCTGCCTGCGCGAGGGTGTTTTCCAGGGTGACGTGAAGTTCACGAAGGGCGGCAGCGCGAGCGCGCCGATCACCCTCACCAGCTACCCGGGCGAGCGCGCGACCGTGATCGGGCGCATTCACGTGTCCGACGACGCGAACAACGTCGTCGTGCAGCAACTAGACCTCGACGGTCGCAACGTCGCGAACCTGCCGAGCCCGACGGTCAACGGCGACAACGCGGTGTTCCGCGACAACGACGTGACGAACTACCACACCACGATCTGCTTCCTGCTGGGCTCGACGGAGTACGGGCGCGCGCGCAACACGGTGATCGAGCGCAACCGCATCCACAACTGCGGGCAGCTGCCGCCCACGAACCACCACCACGGCATCTACGTCGAGGAGTCGGACGGTGCACGCATCACCGACAACTGGATCTACGACAACGCCGATCGCGGCGTGCAGCTCTTTCCCGACGCGGACAACAGCTATGTCGCGCGCAACGTGATCGACGGGAACGGTCAGGGCGTCGTGTTCTCGCGCGAGTCGTCGACCAACGTGCTCGAGCACAACGTCATCACCAATCCGGTCGTGCGCTACAACATCGAGGACTTCGAGCTCACGGGCCGCGGCAACGTTGCGCGGCTGAATTGCGTATGGAGCGTGCGGCACCCCGGCTTCGCCGGCATCCAGCCCAACATCGCCGTTCCGCTGCTCGAGAATCTGGTGGTCGAGCCCGCGTTTTTCAGCCGCGCCGCAAAGGACTTCCGGGTTGCGGCGGGGACGATGTGCGCGGACGTGCTCGCGGGGCCTGTCGCTCCTGGGCCGCAGGCTGCGAAGCCTCGCGTCAGACGAGGGCGCCCGGTGCTGCTTCGCTCGAGCGCATCCGTCGTCTGGCCCGGTGGAAAGCTCCACCTGCGCGCGATCGTCACGTCGCCGAAGACGCCCGCCGACGCCCCCAGATGGGCCGTGTTGAGAGTCAGGCATGGCCAGGCCTGGCGTCGCGTCGGGCGGATGCGACTGCGTGGCAACGACTATCGCGCGACGGTGCGGCTCGGCGACACGGACCACGAGGCCTTTCGCCGGGTCGGCCGCACGCGTGTGCCGCGCGGGTACCGCACGCTCAAGCTGCGCGCGCGGGTGCCGGGCGCCGGCAGCTCGAACATGGTGCTCGTCATGGTGGGTCGCTAGCTGTAGCGTCCTTTCCCTCGGGCGCACCCGGTCCCGGGCCCGGCATGTAGGCTCGCGGCGCACCGAGCGCCGTTCGACAGGAGGCATGCCCGCATGAGCTTCGAAGACATCCGCTACGAGGTCGCCGACCACGTGCTGACCATCACCCTCGACCGGCCGGACCGGCTGAATGCGTTCACGCCGACGATGGGCCGGGAGCTGATCGAGGCGTTCGACCGCGCCGACGCGGACGACGACGTGCGCGCGGTGATCGTGACCGGCGAGGGCCGCGGCTTCTGCGCCGGCGCCGATCTGGGCGGGGGCGGCGACACGTTCGACTGGCGCGATCGGCAGGAGGGGGACGCGGTGCCGCGCGACACCGGCGGGGTGGTTGCGCTGCGGATCTTCGACTCGAACAAGCCGGTGATCGCGGCGATCAACGGGCCGGCGGTCGGGGTCGGGATCACGATGACGCTGCCGATGGACGTCCGCCTCGTCGCGCAAGGGGCGAAGATCGGGTTCGTCTTCGCGCGCCGCGGCATCGTCCCGGAGGCGTGCTCGAGCTGGTTCCTGCCGCGCATCGTCGGGATCGGCCAGGCGATGGAGTGGGTCGCGACCGGCCGGGTCTTCACGGCGGAGGAGGCGCTGGCCGGAGGCCTCGTGCGCAGCGTGCACGCGCCCGTCGACCTGATCGGCGCCGCGCACGTCCTCGCTGCCGAGATCGCGGCGTCCGCGCCGGTCTCGGTGGCGCTTGCGCGCCGCCTGATGTGGACGATGCTCGGCGCGGGCCATCCGATGGACGCGCACCGCGCGGACTCACGGGCGATGCTCGCGCGGGGCCAGTCGGACGACGCGCGCGAGGGCATCACCTCGTTCCTCGAGAAGCGCGATCCGCAGTTCGAGGACAAGGTGAGCGCCGGGCTCCCGGAGGTCTTCCCGGGGCGGGAGGAGCCCGCGTTCTCGTAGTCGACGACGCGCCCAGGTGACGGCGCTGCAAGCGATGCCGGAGGAGGGACTCGAACCCCCGACACGCGGATTATGATTCCGCTGCTCTAACCGACTGAGCTACTCCGGCAGGTGCGGCAAGCCTAGCAGCGGGTCGGCAGCGCTCCGGCATTGATCGCCGACCGCGAGCGGGTCATCCTCAGGACCTGCGACGGAAGGTTCGATACCTCTCTCTCTGAGACCTTGTACAGCGTGGAATCAGCCCAGCCGGCAAAGGCAAACATCGATCTGGTCCGTCGCATGTACGAGGCGTTCTCGCAGGGCGACATCGACGCAATGGTCGATCTCGTCGGGCCGGACATGGAGTTCTTCCCGCAGGTCACGGCCTCGATCGTCGAGCGCTCCGAGCCCTACCGGGGTCACGAAGGGCTGCGCCGCTACGTCGAGGACGCAGGCCGTGTCTGGCTCCAGCTCGACATCATTCCCCACGAGTTCCGGGATCTGGGGGACCGCGTGCTCGTCTTCGGGCGCGTCTACGCGCGAGGGCAGGGCGGGTACATCTCCGACTCGCCCGCCGCATGGCTTTGGCGGATCTCCGGCGGCCAGATCACCTGGGGACACGTCTACACGAACCGCGCCGAGGCGCTCAAGGCGGCAGGCGTCGGCGAGCCGTAGGATGGCCCCGTGACGAGCGACCCGATTGTTCTCGAGGCGGTCCCGAACGTCAGCGAGGGACGGGACGCGGCCTGCATCTCGGCGTTCGGCCGCGCCCTGGGCGCGCATGGTTGCAGTGTGCTCGACGTCCACTCCGATGCTGACCACAACCGCAGCGTCTTCACCGTCCTCGGGGGCCCTCAGGAGATCGCCGACTCCCTGCTGAGCGCCGCGCGCAAGGTGATCGAGCACGTCGACATGCGCGTCCACGAGGGCGCCCATCCGTGCATCGGCGCGCTCGACGTGGTGCCGATCGTCTACCTGCGACCGGACGAGCGCGAGCTGGCCCACGACGAGGCCCTCGCCGTCGCGAACCGGCTCGCGGGCGAGCTCGAGCTCCCGGTTTTCGTGTACGGGGAGCTCGCCGCGTCGGAGGAGCGGCGCGAGCGGTCGTTCTTCCGCGACGGCGGGGTCGCGGCTCTCTCGAGCCGTCTGTCGGACGGCGATCTCGCTCCGGACTTCGGCCCGCCGCGCCTGCACCCGACCGCCGGCGGCGCGCTCGTCGGCGCGCGGCCGCCGCTCGTCGCGTTCAACGTCGAGCTCGACACGGACGACATCGAGATCGCAAAGAGCATCGCGGCCGCTGTGCGCGAGCGTGGCGGCGGGCTGCAAGGCGTGCGCGCGATCGGGGTGAAGCTCGGTACCCGCGGGGTGGCGCAGGTCTCCACCAACGTCCACGACCCGTTCGCCGTGCCGCTCGCCACGGTCGTCGGCGCTGTCCGCGCCGCCGCCGAGCCGCTCGGCGCCTCGGTCGCTGTTGCCGAGCTGGTCGGGCTGGCGCCCGCGGCCGCGCTCGAAGGCTTTCCATCCGATGTCGAGTTGCGCGGCTTCGACGAGCGCCGCCATCTGCTCGACAACCGCATGCCCGCCTGGCACGTATAACTCGCGGCATGGCCAGGGCACAGCGCAGACGACGCAAGCACCGCGGGACCCAGGGGGGCAGCGTGCGCCAGTCCCGCTCGCGGGCGCGGCCGCGCTCGCGCGGCGAGGTCCGCGCGACCTCCGAGCAGCGCCGCAAGGAGAAGCTCAACCGCCCGCCGACCTGGCGCGGCGCGCTCACCCGTGGCGCGATCGCCGCCGTAAGCCTGTTCCTTTTGCTCGTCCTGCTCCTCGATGCGCCGGTCGGCGGCGCGATCGGCCTGTCGCTCGTCGCCGGGGCGATCTACACGCCGTCGTTCCACGCGATCGACACGTTCACCTACCGGCGCCGGATGTCCAAGCGTGCTGCCGATAAGGAGCAGGCGCCTCAGTGATGGACGTCCGGATGTTCACCGTCGGCCCCGTCGCGGAGAACTGCTTCGTCGCGCGCCGCGACGGGTCGGATCGCGCCGTCATCTTCGACCCCGGGGATGAGCCGGACCGGATCCTGGGCGCCGTCCGCGAGCTCGGGCTCACGGTCGAGGCGATCCTCCTCACGCATACGCACTTCGATCACGTCGGCGCGGTCGCGCCGGTGGCCCGCGAGACCGGCGCGCCCGTGTACGTGTCGGAGATCGAGCGCCCGGTGCTGGCGGACATCATGCGCTACGTCCCGTTCGCCGGGGTCGGGCCATTCGAGAGCTACGAGGCCGACCACACGCTGGCCGGCGGCGAGCGCCTCGACATCGCGGGCCTCGAGATCGACGTGCTCTTCACGCCCGGCCACAGCCCCGGCCACCTGACCTTCTCGATCCCCTCCGAGCAGGCGGCCTTCTCGGGTGACGTGCTGTTCCAGGGATCGGTCGGCCGCACGGACCTCCCTGGCGGCGACTGGGAGGTGCTGCTCGCGTCGATCGGGACGCTGATCGAGTCGTTGCCCGGCGAGACCGCCGTCTATCCGGGGCACATGGGCATCACGACGCTGGACGCCGAGCGGCGCACGAACCCGTTTCTCGCCGAGCTGGCGGCGGGCGGGCCTTGAGCCCGGCCAAGCACCAGGCTCCCCGCGGCACCTACGACCTGCTGCCCGCCCGCGCGGCGCTCCGGCGCGAGATCGTGGCGGAGGCGCGAGCCCTCCTCCAGGGAGCGGGATTCGGGCAGATCGACACCCCGGCCTTCGAGGATTCCGACCTGTTCGTGCGCACCGTCGGCGAGGCGACCGACATCGTGCGCAAGGAGATGTACACGTTCACAGACCGCGGCGAGCGCTCGCTCACGCTGCGCCCGGAGGGGACGGCGCCGGTCTGTCGCGCCTACATCGAGCACGGCATGCACAAGCTGCCCCAGCCGGTGAAGCTCTGGTACACCGGCCCGATGTTCCGCTACGAGTCGCCCCAGTCGGGGCGCTACCGCCAGCACAGCCAGGTCGGCGCCGAGACGATCGGCTCCGACGACGCGGCCGCCGACGCGGAGCTGATCGACCTGCTCGCCCACCTGTACGCGCGCCTCGGCCTGCCCGGGGTGCGCCTCCACCTGACGAGCATCGGTGACCCCGCGTCGCGTGCCGAGTACACCCGGGAGCTGGGCGAGTTCCTGCTCAGCCACGACGTCTTCGATCCCGAGCAGCGCAGCCGGATCGAGATCAACCCGATGCGCGCCTTCGACTGGGACGCGCCGGAGATCGTCGCCGTGACCGGGTCCGCCCCGAAGATGGTCGAGCGCCTGTCCGACGCGGACGCCGAGCACTTCGACGAGGTGCGGCGCCTGCTCGACGGAGCGGGGATCGACTATGAGCTCGATCCGCGCCTCGTGCGCGGGCTGGACTACTACACGCGGACAGTGTTCGAGTTCAGGGCGGACACGCTTGGCGCGCAGAGCGGCATCGGCGGCGGCGGGCGCTACGACCGACTGATCGAGCAGCTCGGCGGGCCGTCCACGCCGGGGGCCGGATGGGCGACGGGGCTCGAGCGGATCGAACAGGTGCTGCTCGACGCGCGTGGGGAGGAGGCCGCCGACGATGAGGGCGCCGACGGACGGCCCCAGTTCGTCTTCATCGTGAGCGAGCCGCGCGCGCGCTCGCGGGTGTTCCGCGCGATGTCGGAGCTGCGCGAGGAGGGCTATGGCGCGACCATGGACCTGGGCGCCCGCTCGATGAAGTCCCAGATGCGCCAGGCCGAGCGGCTCGGGTCCCGCTGGGTCGTGATCATCGGTCCCCAGGAGTGGGAGCGCTCCGCCGCCGCCGTGCGGGACATGACCCGCCGCGAGCAGGACGAGGTCCCGCTGGCGCGATTGCGGGAGGAGCTGGCCGGCCGTGCCCTCTGAGCGTGGCGCATCGCTGCCGCCCCCGCGCGCGAACGCCTACCGCGACGTGTGGTGCGGCCACGTGCTTCCCGAGCGCGTCGGGGAGGAGGTGCGGATCGCCGGCTGGGTGCACCGGCGCAGGGATCACGGCGGCCTCGTGTTCGTCGACCTGCGCGACCGCACCGGGCTCGTGCAGGTCGTGCTCAACCCGGACGCCGCGCCGGAGGCCCATGCGCGCTCGCACGAGCTGCGCTCGGAATGGGTCCTCTCGGTGCGCGGCGAGGTGGTGCGCCGCTCCGATGAGACGGTCAACCCGGACATGCCGACCGGCACCGTCGAGATCCGCGCGGCGGATTACGACGTGCTCGCGGCCGCCGAGACGCCGCCCTTCCCGATCGACGACGAGACTCCCGTGGACGAGGCGCTGCGCCTGCGCCACCGCTACCTGGACCTGCGCCGTGACTCGATGCAGCGCTCTCTCGAGCTGCGCCACGCGGTCACGCGCGCGATCCGCGACCACCTGAACGCCGCCGGCTTTCTCGATCTCGAGACGCCGATCCTCACGCGCTCCACGCCCGAGGGCGCGCGCGACTTCGTCGTGCCGAGCCGCATGCAGCGCGGCTCGTTCTATGCGCTGCCGCAGTCGCCCCAGCTCTTCAAGCAATTGATGATGATCTCCGGGTTCGAGCGCTACTACCAGATCGCGCGGTGCTTCCGCGACGAGGCGCTGCGCGCGGACCGCCAGCTCGAGTTCACCCAGCTCGACGTGGAGATGGCGTTCGTCACCGAGGAGGACGTGATGGCCGTGACCGAGGGCGTGATCTCGACGGCGTTCGCGGCCGGCGGGGTGACGCTCGAGACGCCCTTTCCGCGGATGCCGTACGACGAGGCGATCGCGCGGTTCGGGACGGATCGTCCCGACATGCGGTTCGGGCTCGAGATCCGCGACCTCGGCGACGCGCTGCGCGAGACGGAGTTCAAGGTGTTCCGCGGCGTGCTCGACAGGGGCGGCGCGGTCCGCGGGATCAATGCCGGTACGCGCGAGCTCTCGCGCGCCGAGCTCGACAAGCTGATCGAGTTCGCGCAGGGTCAGGGCGCCGGCGGCCTCGTGTGGGCCTACGTCGAGGAGGGCGGCGGCTGGCGCTCGCCGGTCGCGAAATTCCTCTCCGACGGCGAGCGGGCCGCGATCGCGACGGCGCTCGAGGCCACGACCGGCGATCTGGTGCTGCTGGTCGCCGACGACGCCGGCGTTGCCGCGCAGACCCTCGGCGCGCTGCGGCTCGAGCTTGCGGGGCGCTTCGGCCTCGTCGCCGAGGACGAGTGGCGCACGCTCTGGGTGACCGACTTCCCGCTGGTGGAGTGGAGCGACGACGAGGGCCGCTGGCAGGCGCTCCATCATCCGTTCACCGCGCCGACCGAGGAGTCGCTCGGGTTTCTCGAGCAAGAACCGGTACGGGCGCGGGCGCGCGCCTACGACGTCGTGCTCAACGGCACGGAGCTGGGCGGCGGGAGCATCAGGATCAACCGGCCGGAGGTCCAGTACCGCGTGCTCGAGACGCTCGGCATCTCGCGCGCCGACGCCGAGGCTCGCTTCGGATTCCTGCTCGAAGCACTGCGACACGGCGCGCCGCCCCACGGCGGCATCGCGTTCGGCCTCGACCGGATCGTGGCTCTGCTCGCCGGGCGTGACTCGATCCGCGACGTGATCGCGTTCCCGAAGACGGCGACCGGCTCCGATCCGCTGACCGGCGCTCCTGCGGCGCTCGACCCTGCGCAGCTTCAGGAGTTGGGCATCCGGGTCGATGCACCTCCAACCGAGTCCTGACGCCGACGAGGCGGTCTGCTTGCAGGCCGCCCGCCAGGTTTTCTCCGGCTTCTAAGGTTTCGCGGCTCGGTGCCGATTCTTCACGAGGTCCCTGCTAATTTGAAGGAGCCCGAGCTTGTACGCCAGTCGCTCAGTGTTTGAGCCAACACAATCGAGTTGGGAGTCCGAATCGGGCGCGTGTGCTCTTCGCACGCGGGTCCTGTGGACGCCCACCTGCCTCGGCAGGTTCAACGAACCGGCGGCAGCGGCAGGCTGGGGCGTTTTTACGCCATGACCGTCTCCACGCTTCCGCGGCCGGTGCTGTTGGGACTGGTCGGACTGGTCGCCGTCGCGGGCCTGTTCATGGTCTCGCGGCGCGGCGGGGATCCCGTTGCGCCGGCGACGCCCGCTCCTTCGCAGACCTCACAGCCGACGAGTCCTTCAGCGTCCACGCCAGAGGCCGCCGCCCAGCGCAACGCGCAGCAGGACAAGACCGCGGCGCCGTCGCCGGACAAGGGCGAGCCGGGCAGCCGTGGGCTCCCGGGCCCCGTCGCCAAGGCCCTCGACGCGAAGAAGACGGTCGTGATCCTGTTCTGGAACAAGCAGGGGGTCGACGACCGCAGCGTGAAGAAGTCGGTCGACCGCCTGTCCGGGCGCAACGGCCAGGTCGTGAAGTTCACCGACAGCGTCAAGAACCTCGCGCGCTACACGCGCATCACGACGGCCGCGAGCATCAGCCAGACACCCTCCGTGGTGATCGTCAACAAGCGTGGCCAGGCCGAGGTACTCAACGGCTACTACGACTTCCAGACGGTCAACCAGTTCGTCTCGAACGCCTCGCGGCGCAAGTAGCTCCGCCGACGCGGACGCGCTCCGCCAACTTTGTCCCGCGGCTCCCACCCCTCGGGAGCGAGGGGCCATCGTTCGGCTGGGCGGGGGTGGCGCACTCCCTAGACTCGTGGGCGTGCATCCTTTCGAGCGGCATCTGAGTGAGCCGCGTGGTCGCGGTGACGTGCCGCACGGCGCGTACGTCGGCAGCGCGGGCGGGTCGGCGTGCGGCGACGTGGTGCGCGTGGCCGTGCGCATCGACGACGGCCGGCTGAGCGAAGTCACCTTCGGCGCGGAGGGCTGTGGAGCGACGATCGCCGCCGGCAGCGCGTGCGTCGCGCTCACCGCGGGTGCCACGGTGCTCGACGCGGCGCGGACCTCGGCGCGCGACGTCGCCGCCGAGCTCGGAGGTCTCTCGGCCGGGAAGTTGCACGCGGCGGACCTCGCGGCCGACGCCCTGCATCGCGCGCTTTCCCATGCGGTCGCTGCCGGGGTCACGCTCGCTCCCCACGACGACCGCCGCGTGGTCGTCGGGCTGAGCGGCGGCGTCGACAGCGCGGTGGCGGCCCACCTGTGCGCGCAGGAGGGCCTCGACGTGGTCGCCGTCACCCTCAAGCTCTGGGCCGACCGCGAGGGCGACGGCGAGCGCAGCTGCTGCTCCCCGCAGGCGGTCCTGACCGCCCGCGGCCTCGCCCACTCGATGGGTATGCCCCATCTCACGCTCGACGTCGAGGACGCGTTCCGCGCCGCGGTGGTCGACGACTTCGTGACCGAGCACGGCGCCGGCCGCACGCCCAGCCCCTGCGTTCGCTGCAACGGGCTCGTCCGCTTCGACGCGATGCTCGCGCTGGCCGGCCGCATCGGGGCCGCGACCCTCGTCACGGGCCATTACGCGCGGATCGCCGAGGACGGCCACGGGCCGCTCCTGACCCGCGCGGCCGACCCTCGCAAGGATCAGAGCTACATGCTCGCCGCCCTGCGCCCCGACGCACTGCGGCGGGTGCGGTTCCCGCTCGGCGGCCTCACGAAGCCCGAGGTCCGCGAGATCGCACGGGCTGCCGGGCTGGCGGTCGCGGAGCGGCGCGAGAGCCAGGACCTCTGCTTCCTGGCGGGCACCAGCCGGGCGCGCTTCCTCTCGCGCCACGCGGGCATCGACGACGCGCCGGGCGAGGTCGTCGACTCGGACGGCGCCGTGCTCGGCGCCCACCGAGGTCACCGCAGCGTCACGGTCGGGCAGCGCAAGGGCGTCGGCGTGGCGGCCGGCGAGCCGCTCTACGTGCTCTCGACGGATGCCGCCGCCAACCGGGTGGTGGTCGGCCCCCGCGCGCGGCTCGCGACCCGCACCGTCGCGCTCACGGGGGCGGTCCTGCACCGCGACCCCGCGCGCGTCGACCGAGTGAAGCTCCGCTACCGCTCCGATCCCCTTCCGTGCACGGTCGCAGGCGAGGACGGCGACGTCTCGCTCCACCTCTCCGAGGAGGCCTTCGGCGTCGCGCCCGGCCAGTCCGCCTGCCTGATGCAGGGCGAGCACGTGCTCGGCCACGGCGTGATCGCCGCAGCCTCCGCCTAGACTTCCCGGCCCATGGCAGTCCCGCGCAGCTCCGCAGAGATCCGCGAGGCGTTCCTCACCTACTTCGAGGAGGGCGCGCACGATCGCATGCCCTCCGGCTCGTTGATCCCCTCGACCTACGACCCCTCGGTCCTCCTCACGACCGCGGGGATGCAGCCCTTCAAGCCGTACTTCCTGGGCCGGGAGCAGCCGCCGCACCCCCGTCTCACCTCTTGCCAGAAGTGCTTCCGCACGACCGACATCGACGAGGTCGGGAACACGGCCCGCCATCTGACGTTCTTCGAAATGCTCGGGAACTTCTCGTTCGGCGACTACTTCAAGGAGGAGGCTGTCCGGTTCGCGTGGGAGCTGTCGACGCAGGGCTTCGGACTGGATCCCGAGCGCATCTGGATCACGGTCTTCGAGGGCGATGAGGAGCTCGGGATCGGCCCCGACGAGGAGGCGATCGAGTACTGGCGCGCGCTTGGCGTGCCACCCGAGCGGATCGTGCGGTTGCCGCGGTCGGACAACTTCTGGCAGGCTGGGCCGGTCGGCCCCTGCGGCCCGTGCTCGGAGCTCTATGTGGACCGCGGCCCGGACTTCGGCCCGGAGGGCCGCCCGGGGGACGACACCGAGCGCTACCTCGAGTACTGGAACCTCGTGTTCATGCAGTTCACCCGGCACGACGACGGAACGCTCGAGCCCCTCCCGCAGCGCAGCATCGACACGGGCCTCGGCCTCGAGCGCATGGCTTCGATACTCCAGGACGTGCCGTCGGTCTACGAGACCGACCAGTTCCGGCCGCTGGTGGAGCTGGGCGAGCGCCTGTCGGGACGCAGCTACGCGGCGGACCCCGTTGCGACGAAAGCGCTGCGCGTGCTTTCCGACCACGGCCGGGCGATGACCTTTCTGATCGCCGAGGGCATCGCGCCCTCCAACGAGGACCGCGGCTACATCCTGCGCCGCATCATGCGCCGCGCGATCCAGCAGGGCCGCACGATCGGCCTCGAGTCTCCTTTTCTCGGGCGCTTCGCCGACGTCGTGATCGACCTGATGGGCCCCGTATATCCAGAGCTCGGGTCCGAGCGCGACGCGATCCACGAATGGCTGGCCGCCGAGGAGGAGAGCTTCGGCCGCACGCTCGAGCAGGGCACGCGCCTGCTGGCCGACCTGGTCACCCGCGCGAAGCAGCAGGAGACCTCGTGGATCGACGCGGAGGACGCGTTTCGCCTCCACGACACCTACGGCTTCCCCTACGACCTCACACGCGAGCTGCTGCAGGCCGAGGGGCTCGCGGTCGACGACGCCGGCTTCCACGAGCTGATGGAGGAGCAGCGCGAGCGTGCCCGCACGGGCGCGGCGCGCGCGACCGGCGCCGAGGGCGAGCACGAGCAGGTACGCGAGTTCGTGCGCGACGCGGGCTTCGTCACGCGGTTCATCGGCTACGAGACGACCGAGGCGGACAGCAGCGTGGGCGCGGTGCAGCGCCGTAACGGCACGCTGCTCGCGAAGTTCCCCGAGTCGCCCTTCTACGCCGAGGGCGGGGGCCAGGTCGCCGACTCCGGAGTGGTGGAGAGCGACTCCGGCGCCGCTCGCGTCGAGGACGTCTACCGGCTCGGCGACGACCAGGCGGTCGCGCTCGCCGTCGAGCGCGGCGAGCTGCGCGAGGGCGAGCGCGTGCGGCTGGTCGTGGACCGCACCGCGCGTCACGCCACCGAGTGCAACCACACGGCCACCCACCTCCTGCATGCGGCGCTGCGCGGGCGGCTCGGCACCCACGTGCGTCAGGCCGGCTCCGCCGTGCGGCCCGACAAGCTGCGCTTCGACTTCACGCATGGGGGCCCCGTGGGCGCGGGCGAGTTGCGCGCGATCGAGGACCAGGTGAACGAGTGGATCCTCGGGAGCCACCCGGTGCGCGCGATCCACACGACGCGCACGCGCGCACAGGAGATGGGCGCGATGGCGCTGTTCGGCGAGAAGTACGGCGACGAGGTGCGCATGATCGAGGTCGAGGACGTCTCCCGCGAGCTGTGCGGCGGTACGCACGTGTCGAGCACCTCGGAGATCGGCGTCTTCAAGATCCTGGGCGAAGGGTCGAGCGCCGCCAACGTGCGGCGCATCGAGGCGGTCACCGGCCCCGCGGCCGTACGCCTGCTGCGCGGGCACGACGACGCGCTCGGCGCGATCGCCGCGAGCCTGCGCACCCGCCCCGAGGATGCGGTCCGGGCCGTCGAGGCACAGCTCGCGCGCGTCACGGAGCTCGAGCGCGAGTTGAAGTCGGGCGGGGCCGGCCAGGTGCAGGACCTCGCGGCGTCGCTCGCAACCGAGGCCGTCGAGATCGGTGGGCTGAAGGTGCTCACGGCCGTCGCCGACGTGCCCGGATCGGACGAGCTGCTGGAGCTCGCCGATCGGCTGAAGTCGAGCCTCGGCGACGCCGCGATCGTGATCGGCATGGCCGCCGAGCGCCCCGTATTGGTCGCAAGCTTCACGCCCTCCGCCGTCGAGCGCGGCTTGTCCGCCGCGACCGTCGTCAAGGAGGCCGCGCAGGTGATCGGCGGCGGCGGCGGCGGGCGCGACACGATGGCGCAGGCGGGGGGACGGAGTCCCGAGAAGCTCGGGGAGGCGCTCGCGACGGCGCGCCGCGCGATCGAGGCGAAGCTCGGCGAGCCAGATGGTTGATCCCGAACGTTGACCCGGGTGCTCGCGCTCGACTACGGCAGCGCCCGCTGTGGCTGTGCCGTCAGCGATCCCACCGGCACCCTCGCGACGCCGGTCGACGCGGTCGCCGCGCCGGACTCCGACCAGGGCATCGCGCGCATCGCGGCGCTCGCAGCTGAGCTCGGCGCCGAGCGGGTGGTCGTCGGGCTGCCGGTGAGCCTGTCCGGGGATGAGGGCCCGCAGGCCGCCGAGGCCCGCGCCTTCGCAACCCGGCTGGCAGCGGCGGTGGGCGTCCCGGTCGAGACCTACGACGAGCGGTTCACGAGCGCGCTTGCGCGTCGCACGCCCGGCCGCCACTCGGAGGACTCCCGCGCAGCCGCGCATCTGCTCGACACGTACCTCCAAGCACGCCGGGGCCGGGACGCGTGAGAGCCGCCGGGCTGCGCCGCCTGGTGGTCGCCGTGCTGCTCCTGGCGGGGGTCGTTTTCCTGTGGGCGCTGTTCCAGCCCTTGGCCGGGGACGGCGGTGAGCGCGTGCGGGTCTCGATCCCGCAGGAGGCGGGCGTGGGGGAGATCGCGGACATCCTGGACGAGCGCGGGGTGGTCTCGACCGCCGCGCTCTTCGAGCTGCGCGCGACGCTCGGCGGTGACCGCGGCGACCTCAAGCCGGGCACCTACGAGCTGCGCGAAGGCATGAGCTACGGCGACGCGATCGACGCGCTCGTGAAGGGGCCGTCGCCCGACATCGTGCGGCTCACGATCCCCGAAGGTCTCAGCCGGCGCGAGATCGCACCGCTCGCGGCGCGCGCGGGCATCCGCGGGGACTACCTGCGCGCGAGCGCCGACGTCTCCCGGGTAAGCCCTCGCGAGTACGGGCTCCGCAGCGATCCCGAGAGCCTCGAGGGCCTGCTCTTCCCAGCGACCTACGAGCTGCGCAGCCGCGCCTCGGCCGCCACGCTCGTCGCCGAGCAGCTTGCCGCATTTTCGCGCAACATGAGCCAGGTCGACCAGTCCTACGCGCGCGAGAAGAATCTCACGACCTGGGACGTCGTCACGATCGCGTCGATGATCGAGCGCGAGGCCCAGGTCCCGGCCGAGCGAAAGCTGGTGGCGGCCGTGATCTACAACCGGCTCAAGCAGGGCACCCCACTCGGCATCGACGCGACGATCCGCTACGCGACAGGCAACTGGCAGCAGCCGCTGACGCGCAGCCAGCTCGCGATCGACTCCCCCTTCAACACGCGCACGAACGCCGGCCTGCCGCCCGGCCCGATCGGGAACCCCGGGCTGGCGTCGCTCGAGGCGGCGGCCCGGCCCGCGCGCGTCGGGTACGTCTACTACGTCGTCAAGCCGGGCACCTGCGGGGAGCACGCCTTCTCCTCCACGTTCGCGGAGTTCGAGCGCGACCAGCAGCGCTACAACGAGGCGCGCGACGCGGCTGGGGGCCAATCTCCGACCAAGTGCTAGTCGCGGTTCTCGGCCATCCCGTCGGTCACTCGCGCTCGCCCGCGATGCACAACGCTGCATTCCGGGAGGTCGGCCTCGACTGGCACTACGAGGCAATCGACGTCGAGTCCGAACGGTTTGCCGAGCTGGTGCGCGGCATGCCGGCGCGAGGCTTTGGCGGCGCAAACGTGACGATCCCGCACAAGCTTGCGGCGATCGAGGTTGCCGACACGGCAGCCCCCACCGCGACCCTCGTCGGCGCGGCGAACACGCTCGTCTTCCGCGACGGCGCGATCCATGCGGAGAACACCGACGTGGAGGGGACTCTCACGGCCCTGCGCGAGCGCGCCCCCGAGGCGCCCGCGGGCATGCGCGCGCTGGTGCTCGGGGCCGGCGGCGCGGCTCGTGCCGTGGTCTTCGCGCTGATCGAGGGCGGCGCCGCCTCGGTCGAAGTGTGGAATCGCCACTCGGACCGCGCCGCGGCGCTCGTGTCCCATTTGTCCCCCGCGGCCGGCGCCACCCGCCTGGTTGCAACGACGGACCCATCCGTGCGAGAGGCGGATGTGCTCGTGAATGCCACGTCCGTGGGCATGTCCGGGCACGGCACCAATGCTCATGAAGCCCCTGAGACCGGTTCCTTCAAGGAGCTTCCGGTTTCGGCCGATGAACTGGACGATCGGTTAATCGTGGTGGATCTCGTCTACCGTCAAAATCGCACTCCACTTGTGCACGCCGCTCGTGCACGTGGCCTGCGGTGCGTTGACGGAATAGACGTCCTGGTCCACCAAGGAGCGGCGAGCTTCCGGCTTTGGACCGGAATGCATGCGCCGCTCGGGGCAATGAGAAGTGGCGCAACCGGAGAGCACTGACACCACAGGCACGCTGAGGCCCGCACCCGGGGGACCGGAATCGACGGGCCCAGGGATGCCGCCGGCCCAGCCGGCCAACGGCGCGCTGAACGGCGAGGCCGGCGCCGGCGTGCCCACGCCCCCGGACGCGGAGGCCGGCGACCGACGTGCCGGTGAACGGGCGGGGCTTACCCCGCCGCGCCGCCGCGGCGGCTCGGGGCGGTTCATCACCGACCACATCGTCGAGCTCGGCTACGCGAGCCAGGAGGCCGTCGACAAGGCGATCACCGAGGCGCGGTCCAACGGCATGACCCCGGAGCAGGTTCTGCTCCAGGGCCAGGCGATCACGAGCGACCAGCTCGCCCGCGCGACGTCGGAGCGCTTCGGCCTCGATCACCTCGACCTGAACGCGTTCGAGATCGACCTCGGCGCGATGAACCTGATCCCGAGCCAGGCTGCCAAGCGTTACGGCGCGATCCCGGTCGCGTTCGTCGGCGACGACACCCTGCTCGTCGCGATGTCGGACCCGACCAACGTGCGGGCCGTCGACGACATCTCGATCATGACCGGCCTCGACGTGCGGCCGGCGGTCGCATCCGCTGAAGACATCGACAGCGCGGTCTCGAACGCCACGAGGCTCGACTCCTCGATCGCCGAGGCAATCGAGGAGGACGAGGAGGAGGGCCTGGCGGCCGGCGAGATCACCGAGATCCGCGAGTCCGCAGGCGACGCGCCCGTCATCAAGCTCGTGAACGGCGTGATCGCGCAGGGGATCGAGGAGGGCGCCTCGGACATCCACTTCGAGCCCGAGGGCAAGGACATGAAGGTGCGCTACCGCGTGGACGGCATCCTCCACGACGCCACCACCGTCCCGCGCCGGATGGTCGCGGGCGTCACCTCGCGCCTGAAGATCATGGCGAGCCTCGACATCGCGGAGAAGCGCCTCCCGCAGGACGGCCGCGTCGGGCTGACGGTCGGGGGACACCCCATCGACATCCGCATGGCCTCTCTCCCCTCGGTAAAGGGCGAGAAGGTGGTCCTGCGAATCCTCGACAAGGAGCAGGCGCTGATCGGCCTCGAGCGGCTCGGCATGCAGGAGGACACGCTCGAGCGCTTCCGCAACTCCTTCACGCGCTCCTACGGCGCGACGTTCGTGACGGGCCCGACAGGCTCGGGCAAGACCACCAGCCTTTACGCGGCGCTCAACCAGATCAACTCCCCCGAGCGCAACATCATCACGATCGAGGATCCGGTCGAGTACCAGATCCCCGGGCTCACGCAGGTCCAGGTCAACCTCAAGGCAGGCCTCACCTTCTCCTCGGGGCTGCGCTCGATCGTGCGCTCGGACCCGGACGTGATCATGGTCGGGGAGATCCGTGACAAGGAGACCGCGCAGATCGCGATCGAGTCCGCACTGACCGGTCACCTCGTGCTGTCGACCTTGCACACCAACGACGCTCCGACGGCCGTCTCGCGGCTCACCGAGATGGGAGTCGAGCCCTTCTTGACCGCTTCCGCGCTCGACTGCGTCGTGTCGCAGCGCCTCGCCCGGCTGCTGTGCTCCCAGTGCAAGGAGCCCGTGACGATCCGGGCCGACGCGCTGCGCAGCTTCGGCATCGACCACGACGTCGAGGCCCAGGGACCCAAGGGTTGCAAGCGGTGCAGCTTCTCGGGCTACAAGGGCCGCGTCGGCCTCTACGAGGCGATGACGCTCACCAAGGGGATCCGCGAGCTCGCGATCGAGCGCGCCTCCGCGGACAAGATCCGCGACCTCGCGGTTGCCGAAGGCATGCGCACCCTCCAGGAGGACGGCGTGGACAAGTTCCGGATGGGGATCACCTCGATCCAGGAAGTGGCCAGGATTACGGGTTCGGCGCTGGCTGCCGATTAGGAGTGAACATGGAGATCGATTTCGCAGAAGTCCTCAAGACGACGGTCGAGCTGAACGCCTCGGACTTGCACCTCACCACCGGCCTGCCGCCGATGGTGCGCGTGCGCGGCGACATCCGTGAGCTCGAGAACTACCCGCAGCTGTCGTCCAAGGACACACGCGACATCGTCTACAGCATCCTTTCGAACGACCAGCGCAAGAAGCTCGAGGAGGAGTGGCAGGTCGACTTCTCGTACTCGGTGCCGCGCCACGGCCGGTTCAGGGTCAACGCGTACATGCAGCGCGCATCGATCGGCGCCGCCTTCCGCCTGATCCCCTCGGAGATCAAGTCGGTCGATCAGCTCGGTCTGCCGGCCGTGATCCACGACATGGTGAAGAAGCCGCGTGGCTTCGTGCTCGTCACGGGCCCGACCGGTTCGGGCAAGTCCACATCGCTCGCGGCGATGATCGATGAGATCAACAAGTCGCGCAAGCAGCACATCCTTACGATCGAGGACCCGATCGAGTTCCTGCACCGCCACCAGAAGTGCGTGGTGAACCAGCGCGAGATCGGCAACGACGCGCAGAGCTTCTCGCTCGGGCTCAAGGCAGCTCTTCGCCAAGACCCCGACGTGATTCTCGTCGGCGAGATGCGCGACCTCGAGACGATCTCGACCGCGTTGACCGCGGCCGAGACCGGGCACCTCGTGTTCGCGACGCTGCACACCCAGGACGCGCCCGGGACGATTGACCGCGTGATCGACGTGTTCCCGCCGCACCAGCAGCAGCAGGTGCGGGTGCAGCTGTCGGTCGCGCTGCAGGGCGTCGTCACGCAGCAGCTCCTGCCGACCGCCGACGGCTCCGGCCGCGTCGCGGCCACCGAGGTGCTGGTGCTGAACGCCGCTGTGCGGAATCTGATTCGCGAGGGCAAGACCCACCAGATCCACTCCGTTCTCCAGACCGGCGCCGCGCAGGGCATGCAGTCGATGGACTCGTGCCTGGCGCAGCTCGTCCGCGCCGGCAAGATCACGCGTGAGCTCGCGGAGTCGCGATCGAGCACGCCCGAAGAGCTGCGCAGGCTGCTCGGCACCGGCATGAGGGCCGCGTAGGCCGCAACCTTCCGGATGGCCACGTTCACTTTCAAGGCGGTCGACCTCGCGGGCGTTCCCGCGCGGGGCGAGGTCGAGGCGGAGTCGAAGCAGTCCGTCACCGACCAGCTGCGCGAGCGCGGCCTGATCGTTCTCGACATCAACGAGAACAAGACCGGCCTCACGAGCCAGGACCTGCTCGAGCGCTTCCGTCGCATCAAGGCGCAGGAGCTGACCGTGATGACGCGCCAGCTCGCGACCATGGTCGCGTCGGGCATGTCGATCCTGCGCTGCTTCCACGTCCTCGAGGACACCACCGAGAACGACAGGCTCAAGCAGATCCTGGGCGAGGTGCGCCAAGACATCGAGGCCGGGATCTCGATGGCGGACTCGCTCGAGAAGCATCCGGCCGCCTTCAACGAGCTCTACGTCGCGATGACCCGCACCGGCGAGAGCGCGGGTATGCTCGAGGAGTCCCTCGAGCGCGTCGCGGACCAGATGGAGAAGCAGGACTCGCTGCGGCGCCAGGTGCGCGCGGCGATGGCTTACCCGATGATGATCGGCATCTTCGCGCTCGTCGTGCTGCTCGCCCTGGTCGCCTTCCTGATCCCGGTGTTCGAGGAGGTCTTCGCCGATTTCAACGGGGAGCTCCCCTTCATCACGAAAATCAGCGTCGGCATGTCCAAGGCTCTGCGCGGCCAGTGGTACCTGATCATCGGCGGCTCGGTCGCCCTCGTGATCGGCATCAAGAGGTGGAAGGCAAGCTCGTGGGGACGTTGGCAGTGGGACAAGATCCGGCTGAAGATCCCCGCGAAGATCGGCGACGTGATCCACAAGATCGCGCTGGCGCGCTGGTCGCGGACCTTCTCCGGGCTCGTCCACGCCGGCGTGCCGCTGCTCCAGGCGATCGACATCACCGCCAAGACCGCGGGCAACTCGCACATGGAGAAGGCGATGGAGGAGGTCAAGCTCTCCGTCCAGCGCGGAGGCACGATCGCCGAGCCCCTGCGCAAGAGCAACATGTTCCCGACGATGGTCGCCCACATGGTCGGCGTCGGCGAGGAGACGGGAAACCTGGACGGCATGCTCGCCAAGGTCGCCGACTTCTACGAGGACGAGGTCGCGGCCGTGATCAAGGCGCTCACATCCATCCTCGAGCCGGTGATGATCATGCTCGTCGGCGGGATCGTGGGGTTCATCGTGGTCTCGATGTACCTGCCGCTATTCCAGCTCTACGACAAGATCCAGTAGCGCTCCTCACGCGGCGCTCTGGAGGCCTTGTCGATGCTCATGAGTAGGCGTGTGGTCAACTTTGCCGGCTTCGGCGCCCTGGCCCTGCTCGCCACGGGAATCGTCGCGCGCTACGGCTCGGTCGGCGATTACGAGGCGGACGCGGCGCCGGGGTTCGAGGCGCTGAGCCGCGGTGACGTGCACGACTTCCTCACCCACCCTGCCCTGATGGGCCCGTTCGCGATGCTCGCGCGCGTGCCGTTCGTGCTCGCCGCGAACCTCGGTGACGCTTCGATGCTCGACCGCTACCGGTGGGGCGCGGTTGCCTGCCTGTTGGCTTCCGCGGCGCTCGCCGTCGTGGTCGCGCGGATGATGCGCCGTGCCGGCCAGCCGGCATACGTGTGCGTGCTGGCGGCCGTGCTGCTCGTGGCAAACCCACTCGTCGTGAAGGCCCTTCGCTTCGGGCATCCGGAGGAGATGCTCGGGGCGGCCCTGTGCACCGGCGCGATGATCGCCGCAATGCGGCGCCGGGGCGTGCTCGCCGCGATCCTGTTCGCGCTGGCGCTGACCACCAAGCAGTGGGCGCTCGTGATCGTGGGGCCGATGGTCCTCGCGGTGTTCGTCTACCAGTTGCCGCGACGGAGGTTCGCCGCGACGCTGCTGCTCACGGGCCTTGCCGTCACGGCGCCGTCCTTCCTGAGCGATCCCGGCCGCTACGTCGACGCGCAGAAGTACGCCGGCAGCATTCCGGTGACGAGCTGGCAGCCTGCGAGCCCGTACAGCGCCTGGTACCCGTTCACCCCCACCAAGCAGGTCCGCATCCGTCCTGTTGACGGACGCAGCGTGGTGAGCGTGCGACCCGTGCCACCGTTCGTGGCGGGTGTCGCCAAGAAGCTGATCGTGATCTCTGCGCTGCTGCTGACTGTGCCGCTGATTCTGCGGCGCAGGCGGCTGTCCGCGACCGATCCGCTGCTGGTGCTCGCCTTCGCGTTGCTGCTGCGCTGCGTGCTCGATCCTTTCGACAACCCCTACTACCACCTGCCGTTCCTGTCCGCCTTCCTCGCATGGGAAGCGCTGACCGTGCGCGGCGTACCCGTGGTCGCGGCACTCGTCTCGATCGCGTTCCTCGTCCAGACGAGCCTCGCCGAGACCTTTTCCGCGATCCCGGCCTACACGGTCCACAGCGCCGTGTACCTCGCGTGGTCGCTCCCGCTGCTGGCCTTCATGGCCGTGCACCTCTACAGCCCCGCGCTCGGGAGCAGGCTGCGCGATCGGTTCATGCGCGCCCTGCCCAATCTCGGCGGGCTGCGCGCCGCATTGGCGCCCGGGTCGTCGCGCGACCCGGCGTCGTCGGGCGCCGCCGCGGGAAACGGCGTCCAAATCGACGCCTGGGCCTAAAGCACCGCGACGAGCCGCCGATAAACCGAGCGTCAGGTTCAGGCTCGGCGCCCGCTCCCGCACCCGGGGGCGGACGCCGAGTCTGAGGGCGCCGGAGCCCCCCGCTTCATCAGCGCCTCCCATGTTGCCGGGATCTGGTTCCAACCCCAGCAGTAAACAGCCCCCAAACAAGAGGAGTTCAACATGTTGCGGAAGCTCCGCGAGCGCGCCCAGAGCGAGAAGGGTTTCACCCTGATCGAGCTCCTGGTCGTGATTCTCATCATCGGCATCCTTGCCGCGATCGCCATCCCCTCGTTCCTGAACCAGCGGAGCAAGGGCAACGACGCAGAGGCGAAGTCCACGGCCGTCACCGCGGCCGAGGCGTTCGAGACCTGCGCGACCGACAACAACGGCTCGTACGCGGCGTGCACGCTTGCGACCCTGCGGTCGATCGAGCCCACGCTGAATGACGCGGGCGCACGCCTGGCCGTCAGCTCCGGCTCGAACACGTACACGGTCACCGTCACGTCCAACCGTGACTCGAACGCGGCGACGTTCGTCCTGGCCCGCGCGGCCGCGGGCACCACGTCCCGCACCTGCGCCACCGGCTCTGCCGACAAGGGCGGTTGCTCAGCGACCAGCGGCGGCACCTGGTAGCACCCGGGAAAGCCGTAGTCGTCTCGAAAGGGCGGGCCTCCGGGCCCGCCCTTTTCGCATTCCGGCAAGGATCCTGCATCGCGCGGACGGCCTGTCAAGACGCACAAAACCGCGACCGATAGATGATCGAATGAAGGCATCGCGTCTAAGAACGACGGTGCCGCGCCTTCACAGGGAGGAGCGCGCGGTCACGCTGATCGAGCTGCTGGTCGTCCTGATCATCATCGGGCTGCTGGCCGCGATCGTGATCGCCGCGTTCACGACCCAGCAGAACAAGGCGCACGACGCGGACGCAAAGACGCACGCGCGTTCGGCGCAGACCGCGATGGAGTCCTACTTCGTGGAGCACAAGACCTACGCCGGCGTCACCCGGGCAGACCTCGAGGTCGAGCAGACCTCGCTCAAGGACGCTCCCGCCCTGGCGATCATCTCCGCGACCGGCAACGAGTTCGAGATCGAGAGCGCGTCGACGTCGACGGCCCCGGTGACGTTCCGCGTACACCGGCTACCGACCGGGACGATCGATCGGACCTGCTCGCCCGCGGCCACCGGCGGCTGCAAGGCCGGCGGGATCTGGTAGCAGTGGAGGCGACCGCCGGCGAGCTGGTCCTGCTGGGCGCGTGCGGCGCGGCGTTCGGGAGTTTCGTGAACGTGCTCGCCTATCGGCTTCCCCGGCGCGAGTCGATCGTCAAGCCGCGCTCGCGCTGTCCCGGTTGCGAGACGACGATCCGCGCGCGGGACAACATCCCCGTCGTCTCGTGGCTGCTCCTGCGCGGCCGGTGCCGCGACTGCGGCATGCGCATCTCAGCGCGCTATCCGGCGGTCGAGCTGGTCACGGCGGCCGCGTTCGTCGTGCTCGGCATCAAGTTCGGCCGCGAGGCCGCGCTGTGGCCGGGGCTGGCGCTAGCGGTGATCCTCGTCGCCGCCGCGGCCACCGACCTCGAGCAACGCATCATCCCCAACCGGCTGATGGCCGCCGGTGCCGTGCTCGCGCTCGTGCTGTGGACGATCGCGGACCCGAGCCGCCTGCCCGAGAACCTGATCGCCGGCGCAGCCGCCGGCGGGTTCCTCCTGATCGCGGCGGTCGCCTATCCCGCCGGCATGGGGATGGGTGACGTGAAGCTGGCCGCCGTGATGGGGCTGTTCCTCGGCAAGCTGGTCGGGCCCGCATTGTTCCTCGGCTTCGCGGCGGGCGCGCTCGTGGGTATCGCGCTGATCGCCATGAACGGCCCGGCCGCCCGCAAGCAGGGCGTCCCGTTTGCGCCGTTCCTGGCACTGGGCGGCATGCTCGCCCTGCTGTTCGGAGCGGGGCTGATCGACTGGTACGCCGACATCTCCGGCCTGTCGTCCTGAGGACGGCGCAGTCGGCAGTCGGCAGTCGGTGCATTGATCAACCACGACTCCGTTGCGCTCGTCTGTGCGCAGATTAAGCCCAGATTGCGAGCGCTAAAGGATGGCTCTCCCCGCGTCGATACACGGTGCGGGAATCAAACGGCAGGGAGCCGTCAGGGTGCGTGTCACCCGGACCGCTTGCCGGCCACTCTCAAGGAATGGGACTTCTAGACTCCAAAACGCGTTCGGTTGTTGGGCTCGACATCGAGCCCGGCTTCTTGGCGGCCGCCGAATTCAGCACCGGCAGCTCGCCGGCGCTCGTGCGTGCGGCGACCGAAAGCCTCGGCCCCGGCCTCTTCCACGAGGGCGAGGTGGTCGACGTCGACGGTCTCGCCGACCGGGTCCGCGCCTTCTTCAAGGAGCACGACCTTCCGAAGCGCATCCGCCTCGGTGTCGCCAGCCAGAAGATCGCGCTGCGGGTGCTCGAGCTGCCCGTGATCCACAACGAGCAGGAGCTCGAGGCCGCCGTGCGGTTCCAGGCCCAGGAGGAGCTCCCGATGCCGCTCGAGCAGGCGGTGCTGGACTACCACGTGCTGGAGCGCGTCGACGATGGTGAGGGCGGCCGTATGCGCGTCGTGGTCGTCGGTGCCCGCCGCGACACCGTTGAGCACCTGCTCGCGGTGGCGCGCAAGGCCGGGCTTCAGCCCGAGCTCGTCGACCTCTCCGCCTTCGCGATGATCCGCGCGCTCTACGTCCCGCCGGGACCGGCCGCCGAGGATCTCGCCATTGCCGAGATGGCGCAGATGACCGAGTTCGGCCCCGACAACGAGATCGTCGCGCCGGTCGAGTCTGCCGCTGCGCTTGCGCCGGCGCCTGACGTCGCGACCCTCTACTGCTACGTCGGCGGGCTCACCAACCTCGCGATCGGCGTCGGTCAGAGCTGTGTCTTCAACCGCGTGCTCCAGAACGGCGTCGAGTCGATGGCCGCGACGCTCGCCGAGCGGCGGGGCCTGACCCTCGACCACTCGCGCGAGTGGCTGCGCTACGTCGGCCTCGATCGCTCGATCGACGGCCTCGAGGGCGAGCGCGAGATCATCGAGGAGGCACGCGAGGTGCTTTCCTCCGGCGCGCGCCGCATCGCCGACGAGATCCGCCTCTCGATCGAGTATTACCACACGACGGTTCCCAACGCCCAGCGCGTGGAGGCGACCGTGATGGCCGGTCCCGGCATCGCGATCGAGGGCCTCGCATCCTTCTTCGAAACCGAGCTCGGCATGCCGGTCCAGCCGCGCAGCATGGGTCAGGTCGACGTGAGCCCGGGCGTGCTCGACGGTATCGAGGCAGCCGAGCTGACCGTCGCCACCGGCCTCGCCCTCGACGAGGTGCCGTCGTGAGGCCCATCAACCTGATTCCGATGGAGCAGCGCCGCGGCTCCGCGCGCGGCCCAGGTGCGCGCACCGGCGCCGGCGTCTATGTGGTGCTGGGCGGCCTCGGCGTGGCTGTCGCTTGCGTGCTCGGACTCGTGATGACCTCGAACTCGATCCACTCCAAGACGGACAAGCTTGCCGGAGTGCAGGCGCAGTCACAGGGCGAGAAGCAGGTCGCCGACGCACTTCGCCCCTACGGTCAGTTCGCCGAGCTCCAGCGGGCGCGCTACCAGCAGATCTCCTCGCTCACGACGAACCGCTTCGATTGGGAGCGCGCGTTGCGCCAGCTGTCGCTCGCGATTCCTCGCAACGCCTATCTCCTGAATGTCGCCGCGACCGCGAACCCCGAGGTCCAGGTCGACGGCGGCGGTGTCGGTGGAGGCGTCGCCAGCCTGCGCGAGAAGAGCTTGGCGCCGGCTTTCGCGATGACGGGCTGCACTTATTCGCAGCACGCGGTCGCGCGCATGATGACGCGGATGCGCAACCTCGACGACGTGACCGCCGTGCACCTCGCCAAGTCCGTGCGCAAGGAGGACAGCGGTCAGACCGGCGGTGCGGTGACCAGTGACCAGAGCCAGGCCAACCAGGACATCTCGGACTGCGTCGGCTCCTCCCGCGTGACCAAGTTCGACATCCTCGTGGTATTCGGCGGCTCGGCCGCCGCGCAGGCCGCGACAGCCGGCCAGGCCGGCGTCCCCGCAGGCTCCGCGGCACCCGTTGCGGCGGCGCAGGGCGCCGTGGCGCAGGGTGGCGAGGCCTCGGCCGCGGCCGGCGCCGGCACAGGAGCCACGCCATGAACATGAGCAAGCGTGACAGCTCCATCCTGATCGGGATCGTGCTCTTCGGCGTGTTCGCCGCCTACTGGTTCATGGCGCTCTCGCCGAAGCGCGAGGAGGCTGCCAAGCTCGACAAGGACATCGCTGCCGCGCAACTTGCGCTCGACCAGTCCAAGCAGGAGAAGGTCACCTTCGCCCAGGCGCAGCTCGACTTCCCCCGGATGTACGCCAGTCTCGGCCGCATGGGCAAGGCCGTCCCGCCGGAGGACGACGTGCCGTCGCTGCTGGTGCAGCTCAACCACGCCGCGGCCAAGGCGAACGTCGACTTCCGCTCCGTCGAGCTCAAGCTGGAGCTCGCCGAGCAGCAGGCGACCGCGAGTGCCAACGCGGCCGCGAGCGCGGCGACCCCGCCCGCCGGCACGACCGGCGCAGCGGGTGCCACTCCGGCCGCCGGCACGACCGGCGCCCAGGGTGCGACCGCGACGGCCGGCACGACCGGCGCCCAGGGCGCGACCGGTGCCGTCGTCGCGACGAGCCCGGCTCCCGTGGACTTCGAGAAGGTCCCATTCGAGTACAAGTTCGAGGGCGGCTTCTACTCCCTCGAGAAGCTGATCAGAAACATCAACGAGCTGGTCGCGCGACGTAACCAGGAGCTCGCGATCGCGGGCAGGCTGATCACGATCGAAGGCTTCTCGATGGCGCGCGGCAAGATCGCGATCCTCGCGACCACCTACATGCTTCCCGCCGACCAGGGCCTTTTCGCGGGCGCGAGCCCTCAGGGCCCGGCGGCCGTTGACCCGGCGGCGCCTCAGGCCGCCGCGACGGGCAGCGCGACCCCGGCCCCTCCGACGGCGGCGGTGACCAGCCCATGAACCAGCTCAACGGCATGGCGAGAAGCGTCTTCCAGGATCTCGTCGAGAAGCGCCTCTGGCCCGTCGCGCTCGCGCTGGCGATCGCGCTGGTCGCGATCCCGGTGGTGCTCTCGAAGCCCGCGGGGCCCGCGCCCGTGGCGACGCCGATCGCACCGACCGCGCCGGCCACCGGGTCAGGCGGGGCGCTGTCCGCCTTCGAGCCCGCCGTCAGCTCGGAAGGCTCGAAGTCGTCCGAGATCAGGAAGGCCCTCAAGGGCTTCAACTCGAAGGACCCGTTTGAGGTCCAGGGCCTGTCAAAGGGCACCAGCGCCGGCGGCGACGAGGGATCCGTCCAGGTGGGGGGCACCACCCCGACCGTGACCGGTGGCTCCGACTCGAGCTCGACTTCCGGCACCACAACCGTCTCTCCCGACAGCACCTCGGGGTCGGGCGACAGCACCGCTACCAGCGCGCCGGAGGTGAAGTACTACAAGTACACGGCTGACGTGCGCTTCGGCAAGCAGGGCAACCTCGACAAGAAGAACCTCGAGCGCTTCCGCGCACTGCCGAGCTCGCAAAACCCCGTGGTCGTCTTCATGGGGACCACCGACGGCGGCGACGATGCGGTCTTCATGGTGTCCGCGACGTCCCCCACTACCGGCGAGGGCGACTGCCAGCCCGACGACACCTGCACCTTCCTCTACATGCAGCCGGGTCAGACCCAGAGCTTCGAGGCGATCGACGCCAACGACCAGGTCATCACTTACGTCCTGAAGCTGCTCGACATCAAGGCCGAGGAGACCGAGGCGCCGAAGGCCTCGACCTCCAGCAAGCGCGCCGCACGCAACGCGCGCGACGAGCGCGTGCGCGGCTTCACCAGCCGCATCGAAGCCCTCGGCTTCTAAGCACATCTGCTCGGCGGCTTCGCCGCCTCCGTGGGGCCGCCAAGTAGCCTGTCTGCCGTGGCCAACCTGCGCTTCATGACTGCCGGGGAGTCCCACGGGCCGGGCCTCGTGGCAATCGTCGAGGGCCTGCCGGCGGGCCTCGAGGTGACGCCGCAGGACATCGACACCGACCTCGCCAGGCGCCAACTGGGGCACGGGCGCGGCGGCCGGATGAAGATCGAGTCGGATCGCGCGAAGGTCTGGGGCGGCATCCGCCACGGCCGCACGCTCGGCGGTCCGGTGGCGCTCCTGGTCGACAATCGCGACCACGCCAACTGGTCCGAGCGCATGAGCCCCTGGCCAGTCGATGCGGAGATCGACGAGGTGCATCTGCCGCGACCGGGCCACGCGGACCTCGCCGGGGTCCTCAAGTACGGCCACACCGACGTGCGCAACGTGCTCGAGCGCGCGAGCGCGCGGGAGACCGCCGCACGGGTCGCCGCCGGGGCGCTCGCGAAGGTCTTCCTGCGCGGCCTCGGCGTGAGCGTCTACAGCCACGTCGTGCGGATCGGGAGCGTCACCGCGCCGGCGGGCGAGCCCGCCGGCCCCGCGGACTTCGAAGCGGTCGACGAGTCCCCGGTGCGATGCCTCGACGACGCGGCGAGCGCCGCGATGGTTTCCGAGATCGACCGCGCGCGAAAGGCGAACGAAAGCCTTGGCGGCGTCTTCGAGGTGCGCGCCTACGGCGTCCCCCGGGGCTCGGCACGCACACCACCTGGGACGAGCGCCTCGACGCGCGCATCGCCTTCGCCCTGATGTCGATCCACGCGATGAAGGGCGTCGAGATCGGTGACGGCTTCGACCTCGGCACGCGAGTCGGGTCGCAGGCGCACGATGAGATCTTCTGGAGCGAGGAGCACGGCTACGTGCGCGAGACGAACCGCGCGGGGGGCATCGAGGGCGGCATGACCACCGGGTCGCCGGTGGTCGCGCGCGTCGCGATGAAGCCGCTGCCGACCTTGACCAAGCCGCTGCGATCGGTCGACATCGACTCGAAGGAGCCGACCGAGGCGCTGCGCGAGCGCACCGATTCGTGCACCGTGCCGGCCGCGGGGGTGGTCGGCGAGGCCATGCTGGCGCTCGAGCTCGCCCGCGCGGCGCGCGACAAGTTCGGTGGCGACGCGATGCGGGACGTGCTCGAAGCGCTCGACGCCTATCGGGAGCGCATCGGGTGGAAGCGAACCTAGGAGCAGGCACGGAGGCACTCATCTCCGAGAGCGGGGGCGCCCCGGGTTCGAAACTCGTCGTGATCGGCTTCATGGCCGCCGGCAAGTCGACGTTCGCGCGTCACGCGGCCGCTCGCCTGGGCTGGCCGCTTGCCGATGCCGACGCCGTGCTGGCTGAGCGGCTCGGCGAGGCGATCCCCGGTTTCTTCGAGCGCGAGGGTGAGGCGGCATTTCGCGAGCGAGAGCGCGACGTCGTGCTCGGGCTGCTCGCAGCCCCGGGCCCCGCGGTCGTGGCACTCGGCGGAGGCGCGGTCGAGACGGCCGAGGTCCGCGACGCGGTCGCGGGCCACGTCGTGCTGCACGTCGACGTCGGCCTCGACGTCGCGTGGGCGCGCGCCAGCGGCTCGACTCGACCGCTGGCACGCGACATCGGGTCCTTCACGGAGCTCTACATGCGCCGCGCGCCGCTCTACGACTCGCTCGCGCGGGCGGTCGTGACCGGCGGGAAGGAGGTCGACGCCTCCGCGGATGCGGCGCTCGCCCTCGCGCGGCCCGGCGTGCCCGCCGGCATACGCATGCTCTGGTCGCGCGCCGGCGCGGGCCATCCCGTCTACGCCGGCCCGGGCGCGATCGCCGCCGCGGGCGCGCTGTGGCGCGGGTCGGGCCGCTGCTTCGTAGTGGCGGACGAGCGCGCGCTCGCGCTCCACGGCGAGCCTTTCCTGCGGGCCCTGGACGTCGCCGAGACCGTCGCCGTCGCGCCCGGCGAGGGCAGCAAGACGCTGGTGGAGGCAGAGCGGGTGCTGCGCGCTCTGGCGCGTGCCGGCATGCAGCGCAGCGACACCCTCGTCGCGCTCGGGGGCGGGGTGGTCGGCGACCTCGCCGGTTTCTGCGCGGCGACCTACCAGCGCGGCGTGCCGATCGTGCACGTCCCGACGACGGTCGTCGCGCAGGTCGACTCCGCCTACGGGGGAAAGACCGGGGTCGACCTGCCGGAGGCGAAGAACTACGTCGGCGCGTTCCACCAGCCTGCAGCCGTGATCACCGACCCCGCGGTGCTCACGACGCTGCCGCCGCAGGAGCTCAGCGCCGGGTACGCCGAGGTCGTGAAGACCGCGTTGATCGCCGGGGGCCGGCTCTGGGATCGCGTGCAGGCGCTGCCGGCGCTCGAGCACGCCGTCGCGGACGACATGCCGGCGCTCGCGGCCGTGATCGAGGACTGTGCGCGGACGAAGCTCGCCGTGGTCGCCGCGGACGAGCGCGACGCGGGGGTGCGGGCATCGCTCAACCTCGGTCACACGCTCGCGCACGCGCTCGAGTCCGCCACTGGCTACGGGGCGTTTCGCCACGGTGAGGCGGTGGCGCTCGGGTTGCTCGCGGCGCTGCGCCTGTCCGAGCGTGGCACGGGTCTTGCGCCGGAGGTGCGCGAGCGCGTGCGCGACCTGCTCATCGCGAACGGGCTCGCGACGACGTTCGAGGGCCCGCCCACGGACGAGCTGCTCACGTACATGCAACGTGACAAGAAGCGTCGCGCAGACCGGCGCAACCTCGTGTTGCTGCGCGCGCCGGGGGATGTCGCGATCGGGGCCGAGGCGGACGAGGGAGAGATCGCGGCCGCGATCGAGGAGCTGCGCTCGTGACCAGCACGAGGAATCGGGTCGAGGTGCTGCACGGCGTGAACCTCGACATGCTGGGCAAGCGCGACTCCAACCAATACGGCACCCTGACGCTCGTCGAGCTCGAGGTGCGGATCCGTCACTGGGCCCGCGAGCTCGGGCTCGAGACGAGCTTCTTCAAGACGAATTCGGAGGCCGAGTTCGTCGAGCGGCTGCACCAGGCCCCGCAGCTGACGGACGCCCTGCTTCTCAACCCGGGCGCCTGGACGCACTACAGCTACGCGATCCGCGACGCGCTGGAGATCGCGGGATTGCCCTCGATCGAGGTGCACCTCTCGGACGTCGACAGCCGTGAGGAATGGCGCCGCCACTCGGTGATCGCCGACCTCGTCACGGGACGGGTCGCAGGGAAGGGGCCCGACGGCTATCACGACGCGCTCGGAATCCTCGCCCGCGAGCTCGGGGTGGGCCCCCCGTCCGCGGCATGAGCGCCTGGGAGTCGCGCGCGCAGCGCCTCGAGGGCCTCGTCGAGGCGCGCGAGCTCGACGCGCTGCTGATCACGAACCTCCTGAACGTGCGTTACCTGACGGGGTTCACCGGGACCAGCGCAGCGGTCCTGATCGCGGGCGGACGCCGCGCCTTCGTCACGGACTTCCGCTACGTGGAGCGCGCCCAGCGCCAGATCACGGACTATGACGTCGTTCGTGGGCGCGACGACCTGCTCCAAACTCTCGCCGAGCTGGCGGCGGAGTGGGGAGCGCGGCGGATCGGCTTCGACGACGCCGAGATGACGGTGCGCGCCCACTCGAAGCTCGCGCGACACATCGGCGACGACGCCGAGCTGGTCCCCTCGAGCGGGTTGGTCGAGCAGCTACGGGCCGTCAAGGACGACGCCGAGATCGCGGCCGTGCGCGGCGCCGCCGCGCTCGCGGACGAGGTCTACCGCTGGCTGATCTCCGACTTCGGCCTTGCCGGCCACACCGAGCACGAGGTCGCGCTCGCGCTCGAGCGCCGCGCGAAGGACCTCGGCGCCGACGGGCTGTCGTTCCCGGCGATCGTCGCCGCCGCCGACAACGGCGCCCTGCCCCATGCCGAGCCGCGGCGCGATGCCACGATCCTGCGCGACTCGCTGGTGGTCGTCGATCTCGGCTGCCTGCGCGATTCCTACTGCTCGGACTGCACGCGAACTTTCGCGACCGGCGACCCGGGCGACGAGGCCACCGAGGTCTACGAGCTCGTGCGCTCCGCGCAGGCGGCCGCGCTCGCGGCGGTTCGCTCGGGCGCCGGCGTGCGCGACGTGGACGGCGTCGCCCGCGGCCTGATCGCCGCGGCGGGACGGGGAGACCAGTTCGGCCATGGGCTGGGGCACGGGGTGGGCCTCGAGATCCACGAGGCTCCGCGGATCGCTCCCTCCGCCGAGGGCGACCTCGAGTCGGGCAACGTGGTGACGGTCGAGCCCGGGGTGTACGTCCCGGGCCGCTTCGGAGTGCGGATCGAGGACCTCGTGGTGGTCGGCCCCGCGGGGCCGGAGGTGCTCACCTCGATCCCGAAGGACCTCATCACCGTCTGAGCGGGCGAAATCGCTGCAATCAGGGTTACTTCGGAGCTCGCCGGGGTTATGTGACTTTAGTTACGAAGTACGAAAGGAGCAACCATGGATCGTGCAGATCGTTCCACCCCGGCGATGCTCTATGCGGGCGTCGTCGGAGCGGTACTCGTGGTCGCCGGGATCATCGGGTTCTTCTACAACGCCGAGTTCACTAGCGACGAATCGGCGCGGGACGCGGTGTTCGGGGTCCTGGACGTCAACGGATGGCACAACGTCGTGCACATCCTGACCGGCGTCCTCGGCCTGCTCGCGTACGGCGTGGGCGCCTATGCCGCTCGCAGCTATGCGATGGTGCTGGGCGCCGTCTACCTGGTCGTCGCGGCTTGGGGGTTCGTCGTCGGAAGCGGCGACTCGATCCTCGGCATCGTCCCGGTCAACACCGAGGACAACGTGTTCCACCTGCTGCTCGGCGTGGCCGGCGTGGGGGCGGCGCTCGCCACCCCCGCGGCCGAGGCCGTGCGACCGGCAGCCCAGACCTGATCCGCCGGCCCGCGGACAGGCGAACCCGGACGCCCGGCTCGACGAGCCGGGCGTCCCTCGTGGGCGTGCGCGGGGGCCGCGGTCGCTAGTACACCCGCCCGCAAGTTCCGCACAGATCCCGCGGCCGCTTCCGCACCGAACTTACGGCCGCGTGCACTAGTGTTCGAGGCCCGTGATCTCCACGAACCAGTTCAAGAACGGCAGCCACATCGAGCTCGAGGGCCAGGTCTTCAGGATCGTCGAGTTCCAGCACGTGAAGCCCGGCAAGGGCGGCGCGTTCGTGCGTTCCAAGCTCAAGAACGTCGGCACCGGCGCCGTGGTCGACAAGACCTTCCGGGCCGGCGAGAAGGTCCGGCCGGTGCGCACCGAGGTGCGCCGCATGCAGTACCTCTACGAGTCCGGCGACGAGGCCGTGATGATGGACATGAGCGACTACGACCAGGTCCCGCTGGCGAAGACGGTGATCGGCGACTCGCTCGACTGGATGCTTCCCAACGACGAGGTCGACGTGCTCTTCGTCGACGAGCGCCCCGCCGACGTGCAGATCCCGATCGCGATCGAGATGGAGGTCAAGCAGACCGACCCCGGGGTGCGGGGCGACACCGTCTCCGGCGGGGGGAACAAGCCCGCGACCCTCGAGTCCGGGGTGATCGTCCAGGTTCCGCTGTTCGTCAACGAGGGCGACCGCGTCAAGGTCGACACACGGACGCGCGAGTACGTCTCGCGCGCCTAGGCAGGACCGCTCACCGGTGCGCCGGACCGATCAGCGTAGGGCGGCCGTCTTCTCCGGCTATCAGCGCGAGGTGACGGGGGCGTCGATCGAGGAGCTGGTCGCGCGCGGGCCGTTCCCCGGGGGACACCCCGGCGGCGACGAGCCACCCGTCCCGGGCGGGCCGCTGACCGAGTTCGCCAGCGACCTGCTGCGCGGGGTCGAGCGCCACCGCGAGGAGCTCGACGCGATGATCTCCGACCAGGCGATCGACTGGTCGATCGAGCGCATCGCGCCGCTCGAGCGTGCGCTGCTGCGCACGGCGCTCTACGAGATCATCCACCGCTCGGACGTCCCCGACGAGGTCGCGATCGACGAGGCGGTCGAGACGGCGAAGGTCTACTGCGGGTCCGACGCCCCCGCTTTCGTGAACGGCATCCTCGGCGGCGTCGTCCGCCGGCTCGCCGGCACGGCCGGAGGAACGGCATGAGCGACCACGACCGGGCGCTCCAGACGCTTTCGGACCTCTCCCGGCGGCTCGAGGAGAGCGCGGGCCGGCTGCGCTCAGAGGAGCTGGCTCCCGACGAGGCCATGCAGGTGGCGGGCGAGTGCGCCGAGCTGGCCTCGCAGGCCGCGGTCGAGCTCGACCGGCTGACGCGCATCGCCCCCGGCGACCCGGCGACGCCGGGCCAGGAGGAGCTCCTGTGAAGTCGGCGCCCGAGACGACTCCGGCGCCCGCGGGCTATCCGGACGACCTGCGTGCGCTCGCGGACGACTTCCTCGGGTCGCTGCGGTTCTCCGGCGACCGGGCCACCGCGGGACTCGACGAGGCGATGCGCTATTCGCTGCTCGCCGGCGGCAAGCGGATCCGGCCGGTCCTCGCGCTGGCGGCCGCGCGTGCCGTCGGCGGAGCTCCCGAGGACGTGCTGCCGGCCGCCGCCGCGATCGAGCTCGTGCACACGTACTCGCTGATCCACGACGACCTGCCGGCGATGGACGACGATGACCTGCGTCGCGGGCGGCCGACCTGCCACATCACCTACGGCGAGAACGTGGCGATCCTCGCCGGCGACGGCCTGATGGCCGAGGCCTACCGGCTGATCCTCGATCGCCAGGAGGGCGAGGCGAGCCGGATCCTTTCCGCGCTGCGCGCGATCTCCGATGCGATCGGCGTCGGCGGAATGGTCGGCGGTCAGTACGTCGACGTCGCGGGTGACGCGGACCTCGACGCCGATGGCCTGCGTCACATGCACTCCTTGAAGACCGGCAAGCTGATCGGCGCGAGCGTGGTGGTGGCGCCGCTGCTGCTCGGCGCCGGCGAGCGCGCGTGCGCGGCGCTCGGGCGCTTTGCCGCCGAGCTCGGGCTGCTGTTCCAGATCGTCGACGACATCCTCGACGTGACCGGCTCCGAGGCGGAGATGGGCAAAGCGTCGGGCAGCGACGTGCGACTCGGCAAGCGCACCTACGTGAGCGTGTTCGGCGTCGACCGGGCGCGCGAGCTGGCGGCGGGGTCGCACGACCGCGCACGCGCAGCACTCGACGCGGCGCGCGATGAGATCGCCGGCGACGCGACCGACCTGAGGCTGATGACCGACTTCATGTACGCGAGGAACTCCTGATGAGCGATCGTGACCGTCTGCTCGACGGCGTCGACGGCCCCGAAGACCTCGGGTCGCTCGACGACGACCAGCTCCAGCAGGTCGCGCAGGAGGTGAGGGAGTACATCATCGACACCGTCGGCGAGATCGGCGGGCACTTCGGTGCGAACCTCGGCACGTGCGAGCTGGCGGTCGCGCTCCACAGCCTGCTCGAGTCCCCGCGCGACAAGGTCCTGTGGGACGTCGGCCACCAGGCCTATCCCCACAAGGTCCTGACCGGGCGCCGCGACGAGCTGCCGACGATTCGCAGCTACGGCGGCCTTGCACCGTTCTGCTCGCGCGAGGAGTCGCCCCACGACATCATGGGCGCGGGGCACGCGTCGACGGCCGCGAGCTACGCGGTCGGCATCAAGGAGGCGATGCGCAAGCGCCGCGCGCTGGGGATCACCGGCGAAGGGGACGAGCCCGAGGGCCGCGTCGTTGCCGTCGTCGGCGACGGCGCGATGACGGGTGGCGTCAACTTCGAGGCGCTGCTGAACGCGGGCGGCCTCGAGACGCCGGTCGTGATCGTGCTGAACGACAACGGCATGTCGATCTCGCCGAACGTCGGCGCGCTGTCGCGCTACTTCAACCGGCTGCGGCTGCACCCGCGCGGCTGGCAGGCGCGCGAGGCCGTCGAGGCCGGCCTGACGCGGCTGCCCGCCGGGATCGGCGACGCGATCGAGCGCCTCGGGCCCCAGCTCAAGGAGTCGATCAAGGCCTTCTGGGCCCCGGGCCTCTTCTTCGAGGAGCTCGACCTCGCCTACGTCGGCGTGATCGACGGCCACGACGTGAAGGCGCTGCGCCGCGCGCTCGCGCAGGCGCTTGGCGCGAACCGGCCGGTCGTCGTCCACATCAAGACGGTGAAGGGCAAGGGATTCGCTCCCGCCGAGGACGGCGGCCTCGAGGGCATGGAGAAGTGGCACGCCGCGAAGCCGGGCAGCGTGGCGGGCGGCCGGGAGGCCCCGAAGCCGGCGAAGGTCAAGGCGCCGAGCGCGTCCGGCCCGCCCCAGTACACCGAGGTGTTCGGCCGCGCGCTCGTCGCGGAGGCGCGCCGCGACCCGCGCGTGATCGGCATCACGGCGGCGATGGCGGGGGGCACGGGCCTCGCGGAGCTGGCGCGCGACATGCCGGAGCACTACTACGACGTCGGCATCGCGGAGCAGCACGCCGTGCTGTTCGCGGCCGGTCTCGCGCTCGAGGGCATGAAGCCCGTCTGCGCGATCTACTCCACGTTCCTCCAGCGCGCTTACGACCAGATCATCCACGACGTGTGCCTCCAGCAGCTCGACGTCGTGTTCGCGATGGACCGCGCCGGCCTCGTCGGTGACGACGGTCCGACCCACCATGGCTCCTACGACATCTCCTATCTGCGCGCGATCCCCAACATCGTGTTGATGGCGCCGCGCGACGAGGCGATGCTCGTGCACATGCTCCACACGGCGATCGCGCACGCCGGGCCGGTCGGGCTGCGCTACCCGCGCGGCGCGGCGATCGGCGTGCCGCTTCCCGAGCGCCCGGCGGAGATCAGGATCGGCACGGGGGAGACGCTCGCAAAGGGCGAGCGCGTCGCGCTGGTCGGCTACGGCACCGGCGTCCAGATCGCGCTCGACGCGGCAGCGGCGCTGCGCGAGCGCGGCGTGGAGCCCACGGTCTGCGACGCGCGCTTCGCGAAGCCGCTCGACCGAGAGCTGCTGCACTCCCTCGCCGCGGGCCACGATCTGCTTGTCACGATCGAGGAGAACGTGCTCGCCGGTGGGTTCGGCTCCGCGGTGCTCGAGCACCTGTCCGATTCGGGCACGCTGGCCGCGGGGCCGGCCGTGATCCGCTTCGGGCTACCGGACCGCTACGTGACGCACGGCAAGCCCGCGCTCCTGCACGAGGAGGTCGGTCTCACCGCGGAGCGGGTCACCGAGCGGGTGCTCGGCGCGCTCGACCGCCGGGACGCGCTGCACAGGGCGTAGCGATGCGTGCCGGCGGCGGCCGGCTAACGAGCGCCGACGAGCTCCGGCTCACGCTCGACCGGCGCCGGGGGCGCCGCGAACTCGGCGGGCACCGGCTCGCGCGCGCGGCCGCGGGCCGTCGAGTACTCGCCGAACAGGGCCACGAGCAGGAACGGGGTGAACCACACGACGTATAGGTAGAACCAGTGGACCGCGATCAGCTGCGTCGCGATCAGCACCGCGGCCCCGAGCGCGGCGACCTGCAGCGCGTCGCGCCGGCGCGGGACGAACGCGACGAGCACGCCGAGCGCGATCACCGCGACCTTCAGCACCGTCAGCAGCGGGTCGAGAGCCGCGTTCTGGCCCCACACGCTGAACGGGGAGTCGCGATCGAACTGGAAGCCGATCGTCTGGTCCCACATCACGCGCCAGCCTCCCTCTGCGGGCACGACCGGGACGACGGTCAGCAGGCACACGAGCGCGAACACCATCGCGAAGGAGATCCACGACCGCAGGCGCGCCTCTCCGCGCCCCGTTGCGAACAGCGGCGCGAGCGCGATCGGCGCGAACTTCGCCGCGCTCGCGAGCGCGATCATCGCGCCCCGCGCCGGGGGTGACGAGAGCCCGAGCAAGGCGTAGACCAGGAGCATCGAGATCAGGCCGTCGTTGCTGTTCGTCATCAGCGGGAAGAGCGTGTACGGGAAGCTCACCCATCCGTAGGCGAGCGCGAGCCCGAGCAGGTGGCCTTCGCGTCCGCGGCGCAGCCGCATGCCGAGCAGGAACAGGCCGAGCACGGTCAAGGCGTCGAACACGAGCGCCGCGACCCGCGCCGCCGGCAGGTCGAAGTCCTCGGGCGCTTCGATCTGCTGCCGGGAGGGCTGCCAGACGCGCACGAACGGGTCATATGCAAGGTAGTTCACGGGCCCGTAGGTGTCGAAGTGCTGGTCGTTGGCGCCGCTGTCGACGTAGAGCGGCTCGTCCTGCTGGATCCGCGTGGCTCCGACCGCGCTCGCGTAGCCGACGTCGCCCACCTTGCCCTCGACGAGGTCGAGCCCGATCCGGAACCCGCCGAGCAGCACGATCCCCGTGACGAGGAACGCGGCGGGCACGAGCGGGATCAGGCGCTCGCCGGTGCGCCGCGGGCGGAAGGCCGCGAACAGCATGCGCGCGAGGAAGTACGCGAGCACCGGGTAAACGAGCGGCACTGACGTCCCGATCTCGCCCTTGTTGAAGAAGAAGTGGGAGACGCCGAATCCGCCGAGCAGCACCAGCAGGTCGAGGTGCAGCATCCGGAACGGCCGGCGCGGGTCGAAGAACGGCGCGACGAACAGCAGGCACAGCGGAATCCACACGTACCACTCGTCGAAGGTCTTCCCGAAGTACCCCTCGTGGCCGCGCGCCATCACCCACTCGGCCTGCGTGCCCTGCCAGGCCTCGACGATCTCGCCGGTGCGCCCGTCGACGGTGATGTCCGCGAGCACCTCGCTCCCGGACTTGTACGTGATTCCCCAATCCCTGCTGCCCTGGTAGAGCGTCACGTTCTCGGCCTGCAGGTCCGGATGTCGCCGGCGCTCGGCGCGCACCTGCGGCGTGCGGTCGGCGATCCGGATCGCCGCCTTGGGGGAGATCGGAGGGACAGCGGGGTCAGTCGCGGCGAACGCGGGCTCGCGTGGCGCAAGCAGCGCGAGCGCCGCAAGCGCGAGCACGACCATCGCAACCGTGCCGAGCGAACGGGTGGTTCGGCTCCTCACCCAATCCACATCGGCCTCGCCAGAGGGCTACTTTAGGCGGTGAAACCGCGCGGGCGATGCGCACCACCACTCTCCACAAAGGGAGAGCGCCCCGCTTTCGCGGGGCGCCCTTGGGGAGGAGAGATACTGCGCTATGTGATGTGTGTGAGGAAGTTCTCTGGTCTGGTCGCTACGCTCGTGCCGAGTAGCGCGTGGTAACCGTCAGCAAGCCCTGCGTCGCGGCGACCACGGCGAAGAACCCACCGGCGACCATCTCTCCCGCGATCGCGAAGGCGAGTGCGGTGAAGGCGGCAGCAAGTGCGATTCCGAGGCTGACATCGACGAGCGCCGAGACCCGCAGTCCCTGAGGCGCGCCACGTCCGCTCACGAGCGTTGTGGTGGCGAGCCCCGTCCCCATCAGCAGTACTCCGATGATCAGTGCAACCACGTACGCAGCGCCGTCGAGGCCGAGCGCGAAGGGCGCAGCGATCACCAACGGCGCCAGCGCGACCTCGAGGGCCGCGTGGATGGGAAGGGGTACGAGTCGAGCGAGCGTCATGTCGATATTCATTGTGACCGTCGAACACCTGTTCTTATGTGAACTCGGTCACAGTGATCTCCTGAGTACCTTTACGCCATGAGGGATCGGATCCGGCTCGACGCGCTGCTCGTCGAGCGAGGGCTCTGCGAGAGCCGCAGCCGCGCGGCGGCCGCCGTGATGGCGGGCGAGGTGACGCTCGGCAGTGACGGCGCGCGCGCCGCGAAGCCCGGGACGCTCGTCGACCGCGAAGCCGACGTACGGCTCGTCCGCGGGCCGCGGTTCGTGTCACGCGGCGGCCTGAAGCTCGCGCGCGCGCTCGAGCGCTTCGCGATGCCGGTCGAGCGCCGGCGCGCACTCGACGTGGGGTCCTCGACGGGCGGCTTCACCGATTGCATGCTCCAGCAAGGGGCGGAGCACGTGATCTGCGTCGACGTCGGGTACGGGGACCTCGACTGGCGCCTGCGCGAGGACCCGCGGGTGACGGTGCTCGAGCGCGTCAACGCGCGGCACCTGGAGGCGGGGCACCTCCCTTACCGTCCCGACCTGATCGTCATGGACGTCTCGTTCATCTCCCTTGCGAAGGTGCTGCCGGCCGTCGCCGCCTGCGCGGCGCCGCGGTTCGACCTGCTGGCCTTGGTCAAGCCGCAGTTCGAGCTGGGCCGGGGTCGCGTCGGCAAGGGCGGGGTGGTGCGGCGCGCGGAGGACCGGCTCGAGGCGCTCGTCGCCGTCGGTGAGGCGGCGCGCGGCGCCGGGCTGAGCGTGCAGGGGTATTGCTCCTCCGGCCTGCCTGGGCCGGCCGGCAATCGCGAAAGCTTCGTGTGGTGCACGGAGCGTGCGCGCGCGGGCGCCGAGGATCTGATCACGGCGGGGCGCGTGGCGGAGCCCGACATCGAGCCGGTGGCGGTCCGATGAGCGAGGCGACGGCACGCAAGATCCGCAGGGCCGAGGTGTTCACGCACCAGCGCCCGGACGAGACGGTGGAGGCGGTCCGCCTGCTCACCGACGCCGCCGCCGCGGCGGGGGTCGAGCTGGCGTTCGACTCCGGGACCGATGCGCAGGACGGCTCCCGCCCCGATGTCTGCATCGTGCTCGGCGGCGACGGCGCGACGTTGCGTGCGCTGCGCAAGCACGCCGGGACCGGCGTGCCGGTCTTCGCGATCAACTTCGGGCGGATCGGGTTCCTGGCGACGGTCGACCCCGACGACCTGCCGCTGGCCCTCGACCTGGCCCTGTCGGGCAACTTCGAGGTGGTCGATCTGCCCGCGCTCGTCGCCGACGACCACTCGCCCGAGCGCTTCGCGATCAACGAGATCTCGTTCCAGCGCCGCCCGGAGATCAACGTCGCCAACCTCTCGTACTCGCTTGCCGGCGAGTGGGTCGCGCGCGTGCCCTGCGACGGGCTGATCGCCGCGACGCCGGCCGGATCGACGGCCTACAGCCTGTCGGCCGGGGGACCGATCGTGGCCTGGGGCGTGAGAGGGTTCGTCGTGAGCCTGATCGCCCCCCACGCGCTCAGCTCACGGGCACTGGTCGCGGCTCCCGACGACGTGCTGCGCGTCGTGAACGACGGCCGCGACCCGGTCGACATCGTGATCGACGGCATGAAGACCGGCGAGCTGGCGGCCGGCGACGGGTGTGAGATCAACTTCGCTCCCGACATGGTCGGCCTCGCCCAGCTCCCGGGCTCGAGCTTCTACCGCCGCTTCCGCGAAAAGCTCCTCCAGCTCACCTCGTAGCAATGTCTGATCGGTTTCGCCCGCGCGGGCCACGCGCTGCGGTCGTTTGTACCCCTATAAGGGGGTCAATCGACCACAACGCCCAAGTTCTCGACCGGATCGCGGTCCTGCCATAGCCCGACGGCGACGCCCAGGCGCGGGCGCACGGCGGCGCTCAGGCGGAGCCGCCGGGCAGCGACCCGCCCGGGATCCACGTCGCGTGAAAGCCGAGCGGCACGCGCACGGGCAGGCGCAGGCGGCAGACCGGCGCCGCGTGCATGTCGCGCGCGTCGAGCACGTGTAGCTCGCTCGACCCGTCGCGCTCGTCGTGCACGTAGGACACCAGGTACCCGTCGTCCTCCACGTGCGCGCCCGGCCGCGGCGCGAACGGGGCCTCGCTGCCCCAGCGCCCATCGCCGAACCAGTGTGTCTCGGCGGTGCCCGCCTCGACGTCGTACTTCATCAGCCCGTCGAACAACAGCGTCTTCTCGGGGGAGATGTGCATGTTGTACGCGTAGCGCGCGGGGCGCCCGACGAAGCCCTGGTTGATCGAGGGGAACTCGCTGTTGTCGTCGTCCATCACCTGCTCGCGCGTGCGCCCGGTGCGCAGGTCGAACCGGTAGCGGTGCAGGTTCGCGTCGAGGCGCAGGTAGGTGAGCATCTGCGCGAGCGGCCCCGCGTCCTCGGCGACGGGCTTCGGCTGCTTGACCCGGCAGACGTCGAGCACGACCTCGTCACCCTCGTCGCGCGCGTTGATCGAGTGGTAGATGTAGCAGGGGTCTGCCTCGAACCAGCGGATGTCCGCGGCCGCCCCGAAGCGCGGGATCACGCCGAACCGCGCCGGCAGGTCGCGCTCGAAGCGCAGCTTGTGCCGGCCCGAGCGCGCCGCGCGCGGATCGGCGACCAGCGGCAGGTCCATCAGGATCGAGTGTCGCTCGGTGATCGCCATGTCGTGCGGCAGGCGCGGCCCCGGGAGGTCGATCGGGACGAAGTGGCGCACGGTGCCCTCGGGCCCGACGACCCCGTAGCGCATGTACGGTGGCTTCACGCCGAAGTCGAAGAACATCAGCTCGCCGCTGGCCTCGTCGACCTTCGCGTGCGCCGAGACCTCGCAGCGCAGCGTCCCGCCGAAGTCCTCGGGCCCGATCGTCTCGAGCGTCACCGGGTCGAGCGCGTAGGGCTTCCCCGCGCGGTACCAGAGTGCGAGTAGGCGGTCGCGGTGGAACAGAAGGTCCGTGTTGGCCGTGTCCTTCTCGGGAGCGTCCGCCGGGTTCGCCGTGAACGGCTCGATGATGCCGCGCCAGATCGCGCGCCCCGCGTCGCGCTCGGCGAGGAAGCCCTCCGTGCGCACCCAGCGGTTGCGATACGCGGCCGCGCCGTCGGCGAAGTGCACGGCGTGCACCATGCCGTCGCCGTCGAACCAGTGGTAGCGCCCGACCGGGTGGTGCTGCGGGTTCGGGCCGTTGCGCACGTAGACGCCGTTGAGGTCATCGGGGACGGCGCCCTCGAGCACCTCGAGGTCGGCGACCGTGACCTCGTCGTGCACGGCGGCGTAGGGGCCCTCGAGATACGGATTGCCTCGACGCCAGCGCCCCGCGTTTCTACGTGCAGCGTCATCGTGCCTGCAACTACATCAGATGACCGGGTCGCCTGCTAGACGTAGCCCCGTGCTTGCCGAGCTGCGCGTCCGCAACCTCCTGCTGATCGAGAGCGCCGAGCTGGCGCTCGGCCCCGGGCTGAACGTGATCACGGGCGAGACCGGCGCCGGAAAGACGATGGTCGCCCAGGCGCTCGACCTGCTGCTCGGCGGCAAGCCGCGGCGCGGCACCGTACGGCCCGGCGCGGAGGAGGCATACGTGGAGGGCGTGTTCGAGCCGCCGCCGGGACTGGCGGCCGACCCGGAGTTGGCCGACCTCGCCGAGCGCGTCCCGCTCGGCGAGCCCGAGCTGGTGCTCGCGCGCCGCGTGGTGCCCGGCGGGCCGACGCGCTCCTACATGCAGGGCCGCTCCGTGACGGCCGGCGAGCTGCGGCTGGTGGGATCGCGGATGCTGGACTTCTTCGGGCAGCACGAGCACCGCAAGCTCACGCTCGCATCGGCGCAGCTCGAGATCCTCGACGCGTTCTGCGGCGCCGGGCAGCTCGCCGCACGGGCGGCCTTCGGCCGCGACCTGGCCCACTTTCGCGCGCTCGAGCGCGAGCTCGAGGACCTCCGCGGGCGCCTCGGCGCGCGCGAGCGCGACCTCGACTTCCTGGAGTTCGAGATCGCCGAGATCGAGGCCGTCGCGCCGACCCCCGACGAGGAGGCCGAGCTCGAGCGCGAGCGGTCCCGCCTGGGCGCGGTCGAGTCGCTTCGCGCAGCCGCCGGAGCCGCCACAGAGGCGCTCGACCCGCAGGACGCGCCGGGCGACGGCGGCGCGCTCGCGCGCATCGCCGGCGCCGGCGCCGAGCTCGATCGCGCGGCCGGCGCCGACGATGCGCTCGACGCGCTCGCCGCGAGGTTCGCGTCCCTGAGCGTCGAGCTCCAGGACGTCGGCGCCGAGCTGCGCGCCTACCTCGGCACGCTCGAGGCCGACCCCGAGCGGCTCGCGGCGGTCGAGGAGCGTCTCGACCAGCTCGGCCGGCTCAAGCGCAAGCACGGGGGCACGATCGACGCCGTGCTCGAGCACGGCGAGCGCTGCCGCGCGGAACGCGACCGCCTCGCCGGAGGCGAGGAGGCGACCGCTCGGCTCGAGCAGCAGCTCGCGGATGCCGGCGCGCGGCTGGAGCAAGCGGCCGCGAGCCTGCACGCCGCGCGCGTCGACGCGGGGGACAGGCTCGGCGCGCGGGTGGTGGCCGAGCTCGCGGACCTCGCGCTGCCCGACGCGACGTTCGACGTGATCGTCTCGGAGCGGTCGCTCGTGCCGACCGGGTCGAGCGCGGTGGAGTTCCTGATCGGGCCCAACCCGGGCGTGCCCGCGGGCCCGTTGCGCGAGACCGCGTCCGGCGGCGAGCTCTCGCGCGTGATGCTGGCGCTGATGAGTGTGGCGACGGCGGAGGGCTCCGGGACCGTGGTGTTCGACGAGGTCGACGCCGGCGTTGGAGGCGCGACGGCACGCGCCGTCGGAGAGCGGCTGCGCGGCCTTTCGCGCGAGCGGCAGGTCGTCTGCATCACCCATCTCCCGCAGATCGCGTCGCTCGCCGAGCGCCATTTCCGGGTCGTCAAGCACGGGCGACTGCGCGATGCGGCACAACCGGATGTCGCGCGCACCGACGTCGAGCGGCTCGGGCGCGCGGAGCTCGTCGAGGAGCTGTGCCGCATGCTCGGGTCCGACGGCGGTGACGAGGCGGCGCGGCGGCACGCCGAAAAGCTGCTCCAAGCAGCGTAGAATCAGCCCTTCGGCGCGCGCCGGGGCCCCACCGGGCAAGGCGGCCGCGACCGTGATCCCCTTGCCCGCACCAAAAGCCACAACTCGCCTGCCGGCCACGACGGGCCTCTCGCCCTTTGCGGCGCTGGTCCCGGAGGTGAGCGGCACCGCGCGGCTCGGGAAGCGCACCAAGCACCTCGTGCGGCGGCTGACCCCGGCTGACATCGCGGTCATCGACCACAGCGACCTCGACCGCATGGCGGCCGAGGACCTCGTCGAGTCCGGCGTCCCCGCGGTCGTCAACGTCGCCTCCTCGACGAGCACGCGCTACCCGAACCCGGGCCCGCTGATCCTCGCGCGCGCCGGAGTGCGCCTCGTCGATGCGGTCGGCGCGCCGCTCTTCGACGAGCTCTCCGACGGCGACCAGATCACGATCCGCGAAGGGACCGTGATCGGGCCGGAGGGTGTCGTCGCGGAGGGCCGCCTGCTGACGGTCGAGGAGCTGACGCGCACCGCGCGTGAGCAGCAGCACCTGATCGGCGAGGCGATCCAGGACTTCGCCGAGAACACGCTCACGCACATCCGCGAGGAGGGCGACATCCTCGCCGGGCGGCTCCAGATCCCCGACCTGCGCACCGAGTTCCGCGACCGCCATGCGCTGATCGTCGTGCGGGGGACCGACTACCGCCGCGACCTGCGGATGCTGCGCTCGTACATCCGCGACCTGCGTCCGGTGCTCGTCGGAGTGGACGGCGGTGGGGACGCGCTGCTCGAGGCCGGGCTGAAGCCGGACATCGTGTTCGGCGACATGGACTCCGCGTCGGACCGCGTGCTCTCGTGCGGCGCCGAGCTGGTGGTCCACGCCTACAGGGACGGCTCGGCACCCGGCCGTGAGCGCGTCCAGCGCCTCGGCCTCGACCACAAGGTGCTCCCCGCCGCCGGCACCAGCGAGGACGTCGCGATGCTGGTCGCGTTCGAGCTGGGCGCGAGCCTGATCGTCACCGTCGGGTCGCATTTCAACCTGATCGAGTTCCTCGACAAGGACCGGGACGGCATGTCCTCGACCTTCCTCACGCGGCTGCGCGTGGGCGACCGGCTCGTCGACACCAAGGGCGTGAGCCGCCTCTACCGCGGGGGCACCAGCCGGATGCTGATCCTCGCGCTGGTCATCGTGGCGCTCTTGACGCTCGTCGTCGTGGCGCTCAGCTCCCCGCAGATCGAGCGCCTCGTGGACCTCTTGCTGCTGAAGCTCGAGGTCCTGCTCGAAGGCAACTGAGACCCCAAGCTTGTTCACTCCTCGCTATCACGCGATCTCACTCGTGGCGGTGTTCCTCGCGCTCGGGATCGGGGTCGTGCTGGGCGTCGCCGTCGGGGAGGAGGGCATCGTCTCGAGCGCCAGCAAGGACCTCGAGAGCTCCTTGCGTGGAGACCTCAACGAGGCGCGCTCGCGCAACAAGGAGCTGCGCCGCGACCTGTCGGAGCGCCGCGCGTTCGAGCGCGAGGCATACCCGGCGCTGGTCAGTGACCTGCTGCCGGACGGGCGCATCGGGATCGTGGCGATGAACCGCCTGCCCTCCGGCTACGTGTCGGAGGTGCGCGCCGCCGCCGCGCCCGCCGGCGCGAGCATCGAGTCGGTTTCGGTGGTCGAGGCGCCGCTGCCGCTCGGCCAGCTGCGCGGGGAGCTCGGCGGGACGAAGCTGCGACGGCTCGATCGTGACAACGACGTGCTCGAGCGCTTCGGGCGGCGCATCGGGCGCCAGCTCGCACTGGGTGGCGACCTCGTCGGGCGCCTGCGCCAGGAGCTCTTCTCGACCTCGCGCGGGAACTACGAGGGCCTCGAAGGGATCGTGCTGGTGCGCGATCCGGACAAGCTCGAGGGCGACGAGAAGAAGGCACAAGATCGCTTCGAGTCCGCGCTGATCGACGCCGCGAAGGACACGGAGGTCGAGGTCGTAGGGGTGGAGATGACCGACACCGACCCCTCGAACGTCGCGTGGTTCGCCGACCGCGGGGTCACGAGCGTCGACGACCTCGACCTCGTCGAGGGCAAGGTCGCACTGGTCTACGCGCTGCTCGGCGAGAGCGGCCGTTTCGGGGTCAAGGACTCCGCGGAGCGCCTGCTGCCCCCGCCACCCGAGCGCCCGGCCGCCAGGAGATAGGGACGGCCGTGCGCTGGCTCGGGCTCGCGGCGTCGCTGGGGCTGGCGGCCCTGCTCGCGCCCACGCTCCTGGCGAGGCTCCGGGGCGCCGGGGTGGTGCGGGAGAACTACCGCGGCCTGGTGCTGCCCGCGGCCTCGGGGATGCTGATCGCGCTCACCGCGGCGATCGTCGTCGGCCCGCTCGCGGCGCTCGACGAGCTCGTGGACGCCGACACGCTCGCCCCCGAGGTGGGCCTTGCGCTGGTGTTCGTGCTCGGGGTCGGGGTGCTCGGCCTCGTCGACGACCTGCTCGGCGGCCGCCGCCCCGCGGGGGCCGGCACGGATGCGGCCGCGCCGCGCGGGGCGCGCGGGCACCTGCGCGCGGCGGCGCGCGGCGACTTCAGCACCGGCATGCTCAAGGCCCTCGGCACGCTCGGGCTCGCGCTGTTCGTGCTCGCCGGCGCGGGCCGCTCGGCGGGCGAGTACCTCGTCGGCGTCGGGCTGCTGGTGCTCGCCACCAACCTGTTCAACCTCCTTGACCTGCGGCCGGGCCGGGCCGGGAAGGCGTTCGTCGCGCTCGGGGTGGTGCTGACGCTCGGCTCATGGGACACGTACGCGCTCCAGGCGCTCGGGCTGTTCATCGGCCCCGCGCTCGTGCTGCTGCCCTATGACCTGCGCGAGCGCGCGATGCTCGGCGATGCCGGGTCGAACGTGCTCGGCGCGGTTGCCGGGCTGTGGCTGACCCTCGCGCTGGGCCCGACGGGCGAGGCGATCGCGCTCGGCGTGCTCGCCGTTCTCACTGTTTACGGAGAGTTTCGCTCGATCAGCGCCGCGGTCGACCGGAACCCTCTGACGCGTTGGCTAGACTCACTGGGCAGGCGCTCTCGGGCATGGTCAAATACATCTTCGTGACAGGCGGCGTGGTCTCGTCCCTCGGCAAAGGGATCGCGTCAGCCTCCATCGGGCGCCTCCTCGTGAGCCGCGGCCAGCGGGTCCAGATACAGAAGTTCGATCCCTACATCAACGTGGACCCGGGGACGATGAGCCCGTTCCAGCACGGCGAGGTGTTCGTCACGGAGGACGGCGCGGAGACCGACCTCGACCTCGGCCACTACGAGCGCTTCACCGACGAGAACACCTCGCGCACGTCCAATGTGACCTCCGGGGCCGTCTACTACTCGGTGATCCGCAAGGAGCGCCGCGGCGACTTCCTCGGCGGCACCGTGCAGGTGATCCCGCACATCACCGACGAGATCAAGCAGCGGGTGAAGCTCGTCGCCGAGTCCCAGGACCTCGACTTCGTGATCACCGAGATCGGTGGCACGGTGGGCGACATCGAGTCGCTGCCGTTCCTCGAGGCGATCCGCCAGCTCCAGACCGAGCTCGGCCGGGACCGCTGCATCTTCCTGCACCTCACCCTGGTTCCCTGGATCGGGCACGCGGGTGAGCTGAAGACCAAACCGACGCAGCACTCGGTCAACGAGCTGCGCAGGATCGGCATCCAGCCCGACATGGTCGTGTGCCGCTCCGAGGGAGCGCTCTCGCGCGAGATCCGCCAGAAGATCGCGCTGTTCGCGAGCCTGCCCGTCGAGGCCGTGATCTCCGCGCGCGACGTGGACGACGTCTACAAGGTGCCGCTGATGTTCCGGGCCGAGGGCGTCGACGACCTGATCCTCGACCACTTCAAGGTCGAGGCGCCGCCACCCGAGCTGTCGGAGTGGGAGGCATCGGTGCGCCGTGCTGCGGACGCGCAGGAGACCGTGCGGATCGCGCTCGTCGGCAAGTACGTGAAGCTCGAGGACGCCTACCTGTCCGTCGTCGAGGCGCTCAAGCACGCGGGCATCCACAACGACGCGAAGATCGAGGTGTTCTGGGTCGACTCCGAGTCGCTCGACGACGCAGAGGGCCGCGAACTGCTCCAGGAGGCCGACGGCGTCCTGATCCCCGGCGGCTTCGGGGTGCGTGGCATCGAGGGCAAGATCAACGCGGCGCGCGTGGCGCGCGAGCGCCAGATCCCATTCCTCGGGATCTGCCTCGGCATGCAGCTCGCGGTCGTCGACTTCGCGCGCCACGTGGTGGGCATGGAGGGCGCCAACTCCGCCGAGTTCGACCCGGAGACGCCGTTTCCGGTGATCGACCTGCTGCCCGAGCAGAAGGAGGTCGACGACATGGGGGGCACGATGCGCCTCGGCGCGGACCCGGTGAAGCTGCACGGCGACACGAAGGCGCGGGAGGCATACGGCGAACCGGTCATCTACCAGCGCCACCGCCACCGCTACGAGGTCAACAACCTGCTCAAGCGCCGCCTCCAGGACCACGGCCTCGTCTTCAGCGGCACCTCCCCCGACGACCGCCTCGTCGAAGTCGTCGAGCTGCCCGACCACCCCTTCTTCATGGCCTCGCAGTACCACCCCGAGTTCAAGTCGCGGCCGAACCGTCCCGAGCCGATGTTCCGGGAGTTCGTGGCCGCCGCGCTGCGGCGCTCGCGCGAGCGCGGGCCGGGCGCCGGCGAGGCCGTGGACGAGCCCGACGAGATCCGCGCCGAGCGCGCAAGCGACGCAGAGCGGGCCGAGCGCGGCAACTGGTGAGCGCCGCCGAGGCGGCTCCCCGGCTGCTCGGGGCCGACCGGCTGCACGACACCTTCATACGCCTCTGCGAGATCCCCAGCCCGAGCGGCAGCGAGGGTGACGTCGCCCGCTACGTGAAGGCGGAGCTGACGGGGCTCGGCCTCGAGGTGGCCGAGGACGACACCGCCGCCGAAACAGGTGCGGGCTGCGGGAACCTCACGGCGCGCATCCCCGGCCCGCCGGGCGCCCCGGCGGTGATGCTGTGCTCGCACCTCGACACGGTGCCCGTCGACGGGCCGATCGCGGTCGAGCTCGAGCACGGGTGGTACCGCAACCGCCACGACACGATCCTCGGCGCCGACGACAAGGCCGGGGTCGCGGTGCTGCTCGAGGTCGCGCGCACGATCGTCGAGCGCGGCGCGCCCGCCGGTTGCGAGCTCGTCTTCACGACCAGCGAGGAGGTCGGCCTGCGTGGCGCGCGCGCCTATGACACCGGCGCCCTCGAGGCGCGCTTCGGCTTCGTGCTCGACCACGCGGCGCCCGTCGGCCGCATGGTGCTGGCCGCGCCCACCTACTACGCGGTGCACGCGCACTTCCTCGGTCGCGCGGCGCACGCCGGCCTGCGGCCGGAGGAGGGTCGCAGCGCGATCGCCGCCGCGGCGAAGGCGATCGACGCGATGCAGCTCGGGCGCATCGACGACGAGACGACCGCGAACGTCGGCGTGATCCACGGCGGCACCGCGGCGAACGTGGTGCCCGAGCACTGCACGGTCGAGGCCGAGGTCCGCAGTCTCGACGACGCCAAGGCCTCCGAAGGAGCGAGGCGCATGGTGGACGCGATCACCTACGCGGCAAGCGCCGCCGAGGTCGACGTCGACACGACGATCGAGGAGCACTTCCGCGCCTACCGGATTCCGAAGGACGACCCCGCCGTGGCGCTCGCGGCGGCTGCCCTGCGCGACTGCGGGATCGAGCCGGCCCCGACGTCGACCGGTGGAGGGAGCGACGCGTGCGCGCTCGAGGCCAAGGGCTTTCGCTGTGTAAACCTCGCGATCGGCGTCGAGCTCAACCACACTCCGGACGAGCGCGTGAGCCGGCGTGCATTGGAGCAGATCCTCGGCGTGGCGACGCGCATCGTCGAGCGCGCGGCGACGTGCTGAGCCTCCGTCGCGCGCGCGTGGTTACGGTGGCGCGTGCGGACGAGCGCATCGCGCGGCTGACCGTGACGCTCGAGGGGTCCGGCGAGGAGCGCGACGCGATCGCCTACCCGGGCGTGACGGGCCCGGTCGCCGCCGGCGACGACGTCGTCGTGAACGTCGAGGCGAAGGACATCGGGCTCGGCAGCGGCGGGTTCGACGTCGTGCACTGCAACCTCACGCGCGGCCTCCGCGGCGAGGCCGGCGCAGCCCATGTGATGAAGCTCAACTACACGTCGCTGCAGCACTCGGTAGCCCCGGTCGAGGAGGGCCTCGAGACGGTGCCGGTCGCTCCTGGGGTGCCCGTCGCGGTGCTCGCGCTGCACGGGCAGCTTCCGGGAGTCGCCTTCGCCGTCGCGCATCTGGCGCCCGGCACGAGGGTCGGGTTCGTGCAGAGCCCCGGGGGCTCGCTCCCGGGAGCGCTCTCGGACACCGTCTCCGACCTGCTGGACCGCGGGCTGCTGGCCGGGCACGTCACGGCCGGCCCGTGCCACGGCGCGGCGATCGAGTCGATCACCGTCGAGGGCGGGCTCGACGCGGCGGCCCGGCGTCTCGAATGGGACTGCGCGGTGGTCGGTCCAGGCCCGGGGATCCTCGGGTCGGGCTCGGCGCTCGGCCACGGTGGGCTCGCGGCGCTCTCCAACGCGCACGCTGCGCTGTCGCTCGGGTGTCCCGTCGCGCTCGTGCCGCGCCTGTCGAGCGGCGATCCGCGCGAGCGCCATCGCGGGCTCAGCCACCACACGCAGACCGTGCTCTCGCTGCTCCTGCGCCCGGTCCGGGTGCCGCTGCCGGCCGGGGTCTCGCTGCCCTCCGGCGGATCGCTCGAGTTGGCGATCGCGCACGGCGCCGGCCACGAAGGGGTGCGGCTCGACGTGTCCGCGCTCGTCGACCCCTATCTTTCGAGCGGCCTGCCGTCGCGCACGATGGGCCGCGCCTTCGACGAGGACCGTGACTTCTTCCTCGCGTCGCTCGCGGGCGGAGTGCTGCTTGCCGACATGACCCAGCCAAGGAGTGCGAACTGAGATGAGCTTCGAGCGGATCGGCGGCGATGCCGTCTACGAAGGAAGGATCGGGACGGTGCGGGTGGAGAAGTTCCGCCACGACGACGGTGACGTCGTCGAGCGCGAGGTGGTCGAGCATCCCGGCGCCGCGGTGATGCTGCCGCTCGACGGTGACCGGATCTGGCTCGTGCGCCAGCCACGGGAGGTCGTCGGCGAGCAGGCGCTGCTCGAGCTGCCCGCAGGCAAGCTGAACGGGGGAGAGGTCCTCGACACCGCCAAGCGGGAGCTGCGCGAGGAGATCGGCAAGTCGGCCGCGACGTGGCAGCACATGACGAGCTTCTACGCGAGCCCGGGCTTCACCGACGAGGAGATCCACGCGTTCCTCGCGACCGACCTCTCGGACGACCCGCTCGAGGCCGAGGAGGAGGAGCGCATCGAGATCGTGTCCGAGCCGCTCTCGCGACTGGACGACCTGATCCGCGAGTGCCGTGACGCGAAGAGCCTCGTGGCGCTGCTTTGGTTCAAGGCGTTCGTGCTGTAGGTGCCGTCGGTCCGGGTGACAGAGCTGGTCGATGCGCCTCGCGACCGCGTGTGGGCCGCGCACCTGGACGGCGGGCGGATCCCCGAGTGGTTCCCGGGAGCGCGTGCGGTCGAGGGCCTCAGCGGGCCGCTCGATCGCCCGGGCACGACGTATTCGCTGAGGTTCAACCCGCTCGTCCGCAGCCGGGTCAAGGTCACCGAGGTCGAGGCGCCGCTGATGCACACGCGCCGCTGGGACGCGCGACCCTTCGGCTCGCACGGGAGGGCGACGGTGCTGATGCGCTCCGAGGAGGGCGGCACGCGTGTCGACCTCGACGTCGTCTACGAGCTGCCATTCGGCCCGCTCGGCCGTGCGCTGGAGCGTCTTTCGACAGTCCGCTACCGCGCCGCCCGCAACATCCGCCGGGAGCTGCACGCCTTCAGCCAGTTCGCCGAGCGCCACCACTAGCCCGCTGCACCTCCAACGCTGAGGTACCGCGCTGCACCCCCAACGCTGAGGTACAAGAAGATCGCCCTATAGGCGATCAAGGTGCATCTCGGTGGGGCTGGACCGTTGGCAGAGAGGATTGCCCGGCAAGGAGCACGCACGCCGCGCGCGAAGACCTGCGCATGGAGATCGCGACCGCGACCGCACCCGGGCGCTTCGAGGAGCTGCTGCTGGACTTCCTCGCGCACCTGGAGCTGGAGCGCGGGATGGCGCGCAACACGCTCCAGTCGTACCGGTCGGACCTGCTCCAGTTCGGCACCTTCCTGGCCGAGCGCGGGCGCACGGCGGAGGATGCCGGCCCCGCCGACGTCTCGGACTTCCTGACCGCGCTCGCGCGCGGGAAGGGCCGCCCGGCGGCGACGACCGCGACGATCCAGCGCAAGGCCGCGTCCCTGCGTTCCTTCTACCGATACCTACGTCGCGAGGGCGTGCGCGAGGCGGACCCCACAGCGAAGCTGACGTCGCCGCGCAAGAGCCGCAAGCTACCGCGCGTGCTCGGCCGCGCCGAGGTCCAGCGGCTGCTCGACCAGCCGAAGGGCACCGACCCGATCGCGATGCGCGACCGCGCGATCCTCGAGCTGATGTACGCCTGCGGGCTGCGTGCATCGGAGACGACCGACCTCGAGGTCGGGCACGTCGACCTCGTCGATCACGTCGTGCGCGCGCGCGGGAAGGGGTCGAAGGAGCGCCTCGTGCCGGTCGGCCGCACCGCCGCGCGGGCCGTCGCCGACTACCTGCGCCGCGGCCGCCCGCAGCTCGTCGGCGAGCGCACGCAGTCGCACCTGTTCGTCAACTTCCGCGGGGGCCAACTGACCCGTCAGGGCCTCTACAAGATCATCGGGCGCCACGCCAAGAGCGCCGGCCTCGAGCACAAGATGAGTCCCCACACCCTGCGACACACGTTCGCCACCCATCTCCTTGCGGGCGGCTGCGACCTGCGCTCGGTCCAGGAGATGCTCGGCCACGCCGACGTGTCCACGACGCAGCTCTACACCCACCTCTCCAACCAGCACATCAAGGACGCATACTTCAAGGCGCACCCCCGGGCGCGGAGCTGATCGGGGCGCTTGGAGGCAGCTTTATGAGGTGCTAAGCTCGCGCTGACTGCCCGGCGGCGAGAGGGGGAACGGGGAACTGAAGCGCGGGGCCTTGGTATTGGCGGGCCTGCTGGCGCTTGCGCTGCCGTCGTCGGCCCATGCGGCCTTCCCGGGCCAGAACGGGAAGATCGCGTTCACCAATACCTCGGACGGGGACTCCGAGATCTACTCGATCAACTCCGGATGGCAGCGGGCTGCGTGAAGCTGACGACACACACGCGTCACGAGACGTCGGGCCGACTGGTCGCCCGACGGCCAGCAAGATCGTCTTCAAGCGGGGTATATGGTCGCCATGTCTGGGCGATGAACGCCGACGGCAGCGGTCAGGCTCAGCTCGTGTACTGCGGTCACACCGTGCAACACACCCTCGCTGGTCTGCCGGACGGCGAGACAGATCGTGTTTACGATCGACGGGACATTGCGACGCGACCCAATGCCGGGCAACGGTGGCGTCTGTCGACCGGTGAACGCCGACGGCACGCGATCGTCGCGTTGCCTACGTGCGGGCTCGACGAGGCGCGTGCGGGACGTCGTGGTCACCGACGGCACGCGGTCGTCTGGTCGCGAGAGCCCCCGGTACCGTCGGACATCTACCGGCACACGTTCGGCGGACAGGCGGAACGCGACCTGCATCACCGATACGACGAGGCTTCGGCAGGGGCGATCCGGACTGGTCGCCGAACGCCCACAGAGATCTGCTTTACCCGCACCGACGACTTCGAGCTTCCGATCCAACGCAACTTTGCACCATGAATCCGGACGGTTCAGGTCAGGCGCCGTTGCGCGAGGGGGAACAGGACCGTGCTGGTCTCCCGACGGCGAAGATCGCGTTCAGCTTCGCCGGGACAGCCCGCGGGAATTTGGACGGCGGACTGCAGACGGCTACCGGACGCCACGCCTACCTCGTCGAGCGGACCACGACCGCCTCCTGGCAACCCATCCCCATCAACTCCTACCCCCGCCCCAAGGGCGCGACCCCGTCGCGCTTCTCGCTCGTGCCGGCCTACCTGCCGTGCACCACCTCCAACCGCACCCACGGCCCGCCCCTGGCATTCCCTTCCTGCAACCCGCCCGCGAAGAACTCTCCCCACCTGACGGTCCCCGCGCCGGATAGCAACGGCGCCCCGGTCGCCTTCGAGGGCTCGCTGCGGACCGTCGTCGTGGTCGGCAACCCGGCGACCCCGGCGGACGAGGCCGACGTGACCCTCTCGGTCTCCGGCTCCGACGTGCGCTGCGACGGCTCGAACCCGCCCGCGACCTGCGGCGCGCCCAACGTCGTCAGCGGGATCCCCGACTACACCGGCGAGCTCGAGGCGGTGCTGTTCCTGCGGATCACCGACAAGGACAACACTCCCGCACCGAGCGGCCCCGGCGCCGCGACCGTCGAGGACTTCGACCTGCACGTCAGCGTGCCGTGCACGGGAACCGCCTCCACGAGCGCCGGCTCGACCTGCACGGCGACGACGAGCGTCGACGCGCTCGTCCCGGGCGCCGTGAAGGAAGGCAAGCGCGCGATCTGGGAGCTCGACCGCGTGCACGTGCGCGACGGCGGCGCCGACGGTGACGCCGACACGACCGGCAACCGCGTGTTCCTGAGGCCGGGGGTGTTCGTCCCGTGATCAGGCGCGCACTGCTGCTCGCGACGGCGATGCTCGTGCTGGCAGTGCCATCGGCACAGGCGGCCTTCCCGGGCCAGAACGGGAAGATCGCGTTCGTGAGCAACCGCGACGAGCCGAACCCGTGCAGCTGCGGCAACACCGAGCTGCAACTAGAGATCTATTCGATGAATCCGGATGGGACGGGCGTAGCGCGCCTGACGAACACGCGCGCGGGAGAGCAAACCCGCGTGGTCCCCGGACGGGACGAGGATCGCGTTCGCGCGCGCTCGTCAGGACGGACTAATTTCTCGGATGTCTGGGTCATGAACGCCGACGGCAGCCGCGAGCAGAACCTGACGGCCGGTCGAGGCTCGCCCGGAGACATGGACCCGGCATGGTCACCCGACGGCGCCAAGATCGTCTTCAGCAAGGACAACGAGGGCATCTACATCATGGATGCGGACGGGACCGACCGACCTATCCTCTTCAGCGAGATTCCGGCCGGTACCGCGCGCCCAACTGGTCGCCCGACGGGTCCAAGATCGCATATGTCGAACGTCATCGCCTTCAACCGCGAAGATTTGGACGATCAACCCGGACGGCACCGATGCCCGAGTTGCTGCGCGGGCGAGCAGTTCCTCGACAACGACCCGAACTGGTCTCCCGACAGCCAGCAGATCGTGTTCGACAGCAACGCTGTCGGCAACCACAGCAGCATCCACACGATGAACCGAGACGGGACGGACCAGACATCCGTCAACGGTCAGATCGGCCGGGATGCGGTCTGGTCGCCGGACGGTGCGAAGTTCGTGTTCTCCACCGTCGTTGGCTTATCGGAGGTCATGGCCATGAATATCGACGGCTCCGGCCTTACGAACTTGACCAACGACGCCCACACCGACGTCAGAGCCTGACTGGCAGCCTCTGCCGCCCCCCAGCGGCGCGGCCAACCTGGTCGTGCAGATGGACGACTCCCCTGACCCGATCGCCCAGGGCGGCATCCTCACCTACACGGCCACCGTGAAGAACCCCGTTGGGCCGGCGACGGCGACCGGGGTCGACGTCCAACTCAGCTTGAGCGCGAGCCTCTACCTCGTGTCGCTCACCCCGAGCCAGGGAAGCTGCACGACGGCGACGCTCAGCTGCGAGCTAGGCAGCGTCCCGCAGGGCTCGGAGGCGAGCATCCAGGTCGTCGTCGAGCCCACGGCTCCCGGCACGGTCCAGGCCACCGCCGCCGCCACCCTCGACAACTTCGACCCGAACACCGCCAACAACGTCCAGTCCGAGCAGACCACCGTGACGGTCGGCGGCTATCCCCGCCCGAAGGGCGCGACGCCGATCCGCACCGCGCTCGTCCCCGCGTTCAAGCAATGCAGCGCGGGGGAGGCCGGGGCCGTCCACGGCCCGCCGCTCGAGCACCCATCGTGCAGCTCACCCACGCCTACATCCGCGCATCTGACCGTCGGCACGCCCGACGCCAACTCGCGGGCCGCCAACTTCTCCGGCTTCGCAAGGATGTCGGCGCTCTACGAGACACCGCCGCTCAATCCCAACAACGGCGATCAGAGCGACGTGGCGATCGAGGTGGGCATGACCGACGTGCGCCGCGCGGGGGATCTGGCGGACTACACCGGTGAGCTCCAGCTCCAAGCGGCGCTGCGCCTCACCGACCGGCAGAACGGGGCAAGCCTGAGCGCTGCGGGAACGGTGATCGACACCGAGGTCAAGTTCACGATCCCATGCGCAGCGACGGCGAGCACCGCGATCGGGTCCTCGTGCAACCTCCAGACGACGGCCGAGGCGGTCACGCCCGCGCTGGTCGACGAGGCCGAGCGCGCGATCTGGCAACTCGACCGAGTGCGCGTGTTCGACGGCGGCGCCGACGGGGACGTCGACACGGGCGGCAACACGCTGTTCGCGACGCAGGGGCTGTTCGTCCCGTGATCAGGCGCGCACTGCTGCTCGCGGCAGCGCTGCTCGTGCTCGCGGTGTCCTCGGCGCACGCCGCCTTCCCGGGGGCCAACGGGAAGATCGCGTTCGTGAGCAACGCGGACGGGGACTCCGAGATCTACTCGATCAATCCGGACGGCAGCGGGCTCGTGCAGTTGACGCACAACGCGATCGCCGATCTCCAGCCGAGCTGGTCGCCGAGCGGCCAGAAGATCGCGTTCCTGCGGGTGGTCGGCTCCGATCGCGATATCTGGGTGATGAACGCCGACGGCAGCGGTCAGGCCCTCGTCCTCGACTATCCCGGCGCGCCGGGCTACGCCCCGAATACGCCAGCTTGGTCCCCGGACGGGGCCAAGATCGTCTTCGGTGTGACGGACTCGGACAACCGGGGCGTGTGCAATGCCGACTCCGACGACGACGTGTGCGGGCTATTCACCGTGAACCCGGACGGCACCGCGCTCCAAGAGCTGGTCCTCACATTGTCCGATTCGTGCTGCCCCTCTTGGTCGTCTGACGGCACCCGGGTCGCTTTCAGCTCGGGGGAGTTCGGCCTCGAGGGCACGTGGAACATCCTCGTCAAGACGATCGGTGGAGGAGTGACGACCATCGCGACGCCTCCGACCTTCTACGAATCCAGCCTCTACCCGGACTGGTCGCCGAGCGGGCACAAGATCGACTTCGCGTTCTTGCCCGAGACCGGCGGCAGTTACGTGTACGCGATGAATCCTGACGGCAGTGCCAAGACGCAGGGGCACGAAGGAGCGGCTCCGGTGTGGTCGCCCGACAGTGAGCGGATCGCGTTCCTCTCGAACGGTCCTCCGTCAGGAGTGTGGGTCGGTGGATCCCCGCTCGGTACCGGCGCGACGTTCGTGACTGCGGGAGACGCAGCCGGCGGGCCCGACTGGCAACCCATCCCCATCAACTCCTACCCCCGCCCCAAGGGCGCGACCCCGTCGCGCTTCTCGCTCGTGCCGGCCTACCTGCCGTGCACCACCTCCAACCGCACCCACGGCCCGCCCCTGGCATTCCCCTCCTGCAACCCGCCGCGAAGAACTCTCCCCACCTGACGGTCCCCGCGCCGGATAGCAACGGCGCCCCGGTCGCCTTCGAGGGCTCGCTGCGGACCGTCGTCGTGGTCGGCAACCCGGCGACCCCGGCGGACGAGGCCGACGTGACCCTCTCGGTCTCCGGCTCCGACGTGCGCTGCGACGGCTCGAACCCGCCCGCGACCTGCGGCGCGCCCAATGTCGTCAGCGGGATCCCCGACTACACCGGCGAGCTCGAGGCGGTGCTGTTCCTGCGGATCACCGACAAGGACAACACTCCCGCACCGAGCGGCCCCGGCGCCGCGACCGTCGAGGACTTCGACCTGCACGTCAGCGTGCCGTGCACGGGAACCGCCTCCACGAGCGCCGGCTCGACCTGCACGGCGACGACGAGCGTCGACGCGCTCGTCCCGGGCGCCGTGAAGGAAGGCAAGCGCGCGATCTGGGAGCTCGACCGCGTGCACGTGCGCGACGGCGGCTCCGACGGTGACGCCGACACGACCGGCAACCGCGTGTTCCTGAGGCCGGGGGTGTTCGTCCCGTAAGAGTGACCGCCCGCCACGATCCGCGCTAAGCTCGTGCTGACCGACGGCGGAGGGGTCTCGATGATGGTGGATTCGTCAGTTAGGACGATCGCGGTGGTGTGCGCGATCTTGACGATGGTGCTCGTTCCCGGCACGGCGCAGGCGGCCTTTCCCGGGCCAGAACGGCAAGATCGCGTTCTCGGACACGCGCGACGATCCGAACGGCGAGATCTACACGATCAACCCGGACGGCACCGGAGTCGCGAGGCTCACGACCGATCCCGGCTCGGATGTGAGGCCGGCCTGGTCGCCCAACGGACAACGGATCGTCTTCAACCGCTATGCCCCGGGAGCCGACATCGTCGTGATGAATGCCGACGGTACGGGGCAGACCTCCCTCGGCCCCGGTTATGACCCCTCGTGGTCGCCGGACGGATCCAAGCTCGTGTTCGTCGCGATCGGCGAGTGCGGCGACCAGTCCGGCGGAATTCACACGATGAACCCCGACGGCACGGGGCGGGCATTCCTCGGCTGCGGGCCGCCGGGCGTCGGGGAGGACGGGGAGGGAACGCCGGTGTGGTCGCCGGACGGCGGGCTGGTCGCCTTCAGCGCCGACCTCGCCGAGTTCGACATCTTCACGATCGAGCCGAGCGGTGCAAACCGCATCAACCTGACCACCAGCCCGACCGACCTCGACCGCGATCCGAACTGGTCTCCGGACGCTTCGAGAATCGCGTGGGGCCGGGATCCCTTCAGCGTCGAGGCGGTGTGGGTCATGAACCGGGACGGCACCGGCAAGGCACAGTTGATCCCCGGGGCGTCGGATCCGGCGTGGTCGCCGGACGGCAGCAAGATCGTGACCGAGGGCATCACGGTCCACGCAGCGGACGGCACCAGCGCAACGTTCCTGACGAGCGGGGTCGACCCCGATTGGCAACCGATCCCGGTCAACTCCTACCCGCGCCCGAAGGGGGCAACGCCAACCCGCGCTGCGCTGGTACCCGCCTACCGGGCATGCGTCTCGCCGAACCGCATCCACGGCCCGCCACTCGGCTTCGACTCCTGCTCGTCGCCGCAGATGGCGTCCGATCACCTGACGGTGGGCACCGGGGACTCCAACGGCAAGCCGGCTCGCAGCGCCGCGCATGTGTGGCTTGTGGCGATCGTCGGAAATCCCACCACACCCGCCGATGAGGCCGACGCCGCGATGGGCTTCGTCATGAACGACGTCTACACGAAGGCCATGGTCGACTACGACGGTGAGTTGCGTGTGCGCATCACGCTCCAGGTCACGGACAAGGACAACACCCCCAATCCTGGCGGCCCGGGAGCCGGCACCGGCAGCGCCGCCACGACGACCGAGATCCCGCTCGAGATGGTGGCGTCCTGTTCGCCGACCATCAACCTCCCCGACGAGGGGGCGTACTGCTCGGTCTCGACCAGCGCGGACACGCTCGCGCCGGGCAGCGTCAAGGAGGGACGCCGCGCCGTCTGGCAGGTGAACACCGTCGGGGTCTACGACGGGGGAGCCGACGGCGATGCGAGCACGCCCTCCGGCGACACGCTGTTCGCGACGCAGGGACTGTTCGTCCCGTAGGCGCCGCCCCCGCCCCGTACGCTTCAGGGCGTGCCCGAGCTTCCCGAGGTAGAGACCATCCGGCGCCAGCTTGCAGACCGCGTCGCCGGGCGCACGATCGTCGACGCGCAGGTGCTCGACGCGTTGTGGTGCGCGCCGGTCGCGCCGGAAGAGGTCGAGGCGAAGCTGCTCGGCCGGCGCATCGAGCAGCTTCGCCGGCGCGGCAAGTATCTCGTCGCCGACCTCGACGAGGACCGCCACTTGGTCATACACCTGCGGATGACGGGCAACCTCCTTTGGGTCTCGGCGGACGACGACGCGCCGGGTCGCCGCTACCTGCGCGTGAGGCTCGTGCTCGACGACGGCAACCGCTTGCTGTTCGCGGACCAGCGGCGGTTCGGGACGGGACTGGTGATCGACGGCACGGACCTGCTCGGCCGTTACCTCGACGCGCGCCTCGGCCCGGAGCCGCTCGACCCGGGGTTCACGCCGGACGTCCTGCGCCGGGCGGCCCGCGGCCGCACCGCGCCTGTGAAGGCGTTCCTGCTCGACCAGCGCCGGGTCGCCGGGGTGGGGAACATCTACGCCGACGAGGCGCTGTTTCGCGCGGGCATCCATCCGCTGAAGCCCGTCGGGCGCCTGCGACCCGCCGACTTCGAGCGGCTGCACGCGGGCATCGTCGAGACGCTCGAGGCCGGGCTCGCACGCCAGGGATCCTCGATCGACAACTACCTCGACGCGAACGGCGAGCGCGGCTCGATGCAGGACGAGTTCCTGGTCCACCGGCGGGAGGGACTCCCGTGCCCGCGCTGCGGCGCACCGGTGACGAAGCTCGTCGCGGCCGGCCGCGGCACCTACGTCTGCCGCAACTGCCAGCGCGCTCCCCGGCGGCGTCGCGTGACGGCCGCGTGAGCGAGCCTCCCCTTCCGGCGGGCTTCACCGCCGGTCACTGGACCGACGCGGAGGCGGCGACGGGCTGCACCGTGGTGCTCGCGCCCCCGGACGGCGCCGTCGCCTCCGGGGACGTGCGCGGCGGTGGCCCCGGCACGCGCGAGATGGACCTGCTCGACCCGATCGCGAACGCGGCGCGCATCCACGGGGTGCTGATGACCGGGGGGAGCGCCTTCGGGCTCGGGGCGGCCGACGGCGTGGTGGGCTGGCTCGAGCGCCACGACCGTGGCTACGCGACGCCCGGCGGGATCGTCCCGCTGGTGCCCGCGGCGGTCGTGTACGACCTCCTCACGGGGGATCCGCGCCGCCGGCCGGGGCCGACCGAGGGCGCCGCGGCCTGCGACGCCGCGACCGACGACCCACCGCTCGGCAGCGTCGGCGCCGGCACGGGCACGGCGGTCGGCAAGCTGCGCGGTCGCGAGTTCGCCGTGAAGAGCGGGGTCGGCATCGCGAAGCAGCATCTCGCACAGGGAGCGAAGGTCGTCGTGCTCGCGGTCGTGAATGCGTTCGGCGACGTGATCGGGGAGGACGGTCAGGTGCTCGCCGGCACCCGCGGCGACGACGGGAGCTTCATCGGCTCGACGAAGCTGATCCGCACGCGACCGATCGAGCCGCCGGCGCTGCGCCGCGGCGAGCCGCTCGAGAACACCACGCTGGTCTGCCTGATGACCGACGCGCGAGCTCACCAAGACCGAGTGCGCGATCGTCGCGAAGATGGCCCAGGCCGGGATGGCCCGCGCGGTCGACCCGGTGCACTCGCAGTTCGACGGCGACGTGGTCTTCGCGATGGCGAGCGGCACCGGCCCGCGGGTCGAGCCTTTCGTGGTCGGTGTCGTGGGAGCCGCCCTCACGTCCGAGGCGATCCGCGATGGATGCCGCCGGGCGACGTCGCTGCACGGCATCCCGGCGCTCTCCGATCTCGGCTGACCGGGGCGGGTCCGAAGTCCGCTTCCGTCAGTTCACCCCCTATACGGGGGTAGATCGACAGAAGCTCCGGGCCGGCGCGGGGTTGCGGCGGGTCTAGAGGCGCGCTGTCAAGAGAGGCGAGGGCTTCGTCGAGTCGTCCGGGTCGCCGACGAGCAGGATGCGCATCTCGTCGCCGTCGATGTGCGCCTCGATCCCCTCGACCTTCACCGGGGGGTCGAGCGGCTCCCAGCGCGCGATATCTCCATCCGGATCGAGCACGCCGATGCCGGAGCCGGCGCACTCACCGTCGTGGTACGTGTCCTCGCCGCCCTCAGCGACGGCGGTGAAGAGCACGCGGCCGTCGCGCAGGGCAGTTGCATCCGAGAAGCACAAGCGCACGCCGTCCACCTCGCCGATCTCGTAGCGGCGGATGCCGTTCACGGACTGCGCGCCGATGCGCCCGTCGTCCCACGCTCGGAGGACGTCCGGAAGGGCCAACTCGATCACCGCGTTCACCGCGCCGCGGCCGTTGCCGCGCTGGAAGAGCAGCAGGCGCTCCCCGGCCACCGTCGCGCCCTCGATGTTCAGATCGGGTATCTCGCCGTCGAGGGAGTCGTAGAGCGGTCTCAGGTCCAGCCGCCTGGGGTCACCGCAGAGCTCGCCGCGCCGGTCGAGCTTCCACAGCACGCCACCGCGTCGCTGGGGCTTCGATCCGGACTCGAGCGCGAGGAGCATTCCGGGCAGCAACGCGAGCGCCTCCAGGTCGGGTTTGTGGCGCTTGCGCTCGGCCGGGTCGGCCGGTAGCTCACCCGGGAGGAAGCGCTCGAGCCGCCCCGGCGCGTCGCCCTCGACAGCGAACACGCCGAGCTCACGCTCGTCGTCGGCGATCACGTAGAGGAAGTCTCCGGTCACCACCAGGCCGCTGGCGGCCGATATGAACCGGCCTCCGTGCGCTCCGCGCGGCGCGTCTACCGTGAGGTCGCGGATCACGCGCGGGCGGATCAACGTCGCGTTGGTTGCTAGGCGGCGAGGCGCTCGAGCCGGCCGGACTCGTCGGCCTCGACCAGCTCCTGGAAGCCGCCCAGCGGCTCGCCGTCGATCACGACCTGGGGGAACGTCAGGTGGCCGGTGAACGCCGCGAGCTCGCGGCGCCCGACCGGATCCTTCGCGAGGTTGACCTCCGCGAACGTGAGGTCGTGGCGAGCCAGCAGCTCCTTCGCCCGGATGCAGCGGGCGCACGGATCCGTCGTGTAGACGGTGATCTGCGGTTTGCCGTTGGTCGATTCCATCCGGTGTCTGCTTCAAAGTCTAGATGTCTGATCCCACGACCACGCACGCACGGATGACACGTCATCCCTTCGGTGGATCTGCGTCCTCCGGTTTGCCCATGCAACCAGCATGGGCTTCGCCCTGCGTCCTTGCCCACCTCGGCCTGACGCGCCCCCGCGCGCACGTCGCCGCGGAATCAGCCATCTAGGGGTCCGGTGCCCCGCTACTACAAGACCGAGGCGATCGTGCTTCGCTCGATGCGCCTGCGCGAGGCCGACCGGATCGTGCACATGTACACGGGTACCCGGGGACGGGTCGGGGCAGTCGTAAAAGGTGTGCGCCGCACCAAGTCCCGCTTCGGCGCTCGGCTCGAGCCCTTCTCGCGTGTGCAGCTGGTCATGTACGAGGGGCGCGGCGACCTGCACACCGTCACGCAGGCCGAATGCATCGAGTGGTACCCGCGGCTGCGCGAGCACGGCGGCGCGATCTACTGGGCCGGCGCGGCATGCGAGTCGGTGCTGCGCCTGTTCGGCGAGGGGGAGGGCAACGAGCCGGCCTACAACCTGCTCTGCCACGAGCTGCGGCTGCTTGACAGCCGCCCCGAGGCTGCGGGAGGCGCGAACCTGCTGGCCTTCCGGATGAAGCTGCTGCTCGCCGCCGGCTTCGTGCCCGAGCTGGCCGACTGCGCGCGGTGCGGGGGCCCGGCCGGGGCGGGATCGCTGCGCTTCTCGGCCGCCGCCGGCGGCGTGATCTGCCACGACTGCGGGGCCGGTGACGGGTTCACCCTCGACGCGCCCGCGCGCTCGTTCATGATCGGCGCGCTCGCCGCGCCGCTGCGGGAAGCGCCGGAGGCGGCGGGCCCGGCGCTCACGCAGGTCGAGCGGGCCGTCTCGGGGACGGCCGAGTACCACGCGAACGTGCGGCTTCGCAGCGTCGCGTAGTATCGCCCCGCACGCATGACGAAATGGGTGTACGACTTCTCCGAGGGCTCGCGCGAGATGCGGGACCTGCTGGGAGGCAAGGGAGCGAACATCGCCGAGATGAAGCGCATCGGCGGGCCGGTCCGCGTACCCGACGGCTTCACGATCACGACCGAGGCGTGCATCGCCTACATGCACGGCGGCGGGCACCTTCCCGACGGGCTCGAGGATCAGCTGGCCGAAGCGCTCGCGCGCCTCGAGGAGGAGGCCGGCAAGCGGCTCGGTGACCCCGACGACCCGTTGCTCGTGTCGGTCCGCTCGGGCGCACGCGACTCGATGCCGGGGATGCTGGACACCGTGCTCAATCTCGGCCTCAACGACGACTCGCTGCGAGGGTTGATCGCCCGAACGTCGAGCGAGCGCTTCGGATGGGACTCCTACCGGCGTTTCGTGCAGATGTTCGGCACCGTCGCGCACCACGTCGAGGGCAAGTTGTTCGAGGCAGCGATCACGGGGCTGAAGGAGCGCCGCGGCGCCGCACTCGACACCGACCTCGATGCGGGCGCGCTCGAGGAGCTGACGGTCGAGTTCAAGCGCATCTTCGCCGCGGCGGTCGGTACCGCGTTCCCGCAGGAGCCTCGCACGCAGCTCATCCAGGCGATTCGCGCGGTCTTCGACTCGTGGAACGGTGAGCGCGCGGTCCACTACCGCCGCCTCAACCACATCAGCGACGACTCGGGCACAGCCGTCAACGTCCAGCAGATGGTCTTCGGCAACAGGGGCGAGGGGTCAGCATCGGGAGTCGCCTTCAGCCGCGACGACTCGACCGGCGCGCCCGAGCCCTCGGGCGACTTCCTCCTGAACGCCCAGGGGGAAGACGTCGTCGCCGGGGTGCGCAACACGTGCGAGCTCGCGGACCTCGCGGGCCTCATGCCCGAGGTGCACGCTCAGCTCCTCGAGAACCTGCGCACGCTCGAGCGCCACTACCGCGACATGCAGGACGTCGAGTTCACGATCGAGGAAGGCACGCTCTACATGCTCCAGACCCGCGACGCCAAGCGCCCCGCGCAGGCGGCTGTGCGGGTCGCGGTCGACATGGTCGAGGAGGGCCTGCTGTCGCGCGAGGAGGCCCTGATGCGCATCGACGCCCACAAGCTCGAGGAGCTGATGCACGCCACGTTCGATCCGAGCTATTCCTACGCGCCGCTGGCGCGCGGCGTGCCGGCCTCGCCCGGAGCGGCGAAAGGGAGCATCGTGTTCACGGCGAGCGAGGCGGTCGAGCAGGCCGAGGACGGCAAGGACGTGATCCTCGTGCGGCCTTTCACGGAAGCGGAGGACGTCGCCGGTTTCCACGCCGCAAAGGGGATCCTCACCTCGGAGGGCGGCAAGGCCTCGCACGCGGCGCTCGTGGCACGCGGCATGGGCAGGCCATGCGTGGCGGGGGCCTCACGGCTGAAGATCGACCTGGAGTCGCGCACGGTCCGCGTCGACGGCACGCGCCTCGAAGCCGGCGACCTGATCGCGATCGACGGCACGAAGGGCTTCGTCACGACCGAGGACGTGCCGCTCGTGATGCCCGAGATCAGCGCCCACTTCCACACCGTGCTCGACTGGTCGGACGAGGCACGCCGCCTGGGCGTGCAGGCGAACGCCGACACGCCCGCCGATGCGCGCCGCGCGCGCGGGTTCGGCGCGGAGGGCATCGGCCTCTGCCGGACGGAGCACATGTTCATGGAGGCGGAGCGCCTGCCCAAGGTGCGGGCGATGATCATGGCTGACACCGAGGAGGATCGGCGGGCGGCGCTCGAGGAGCTGCTCCCGTTCCAGCGCGGCGACTTCGAGGGGCTCTTCGAGGAAATGGAGGGCCGCCCCGTGACGATCCGCCTGCTCGACCCGCCACTGCACGAGTTTCTCCCCAGTAAGCCGGACCTGCTGGTCGAGCGCGAACGGCTGCGCAGGTCGGACGACGCCGAGCGGATCGAGCAGGTCGAGCATCTGCTCTCCCGTGTGCGCGAGCTCGAGGAGGTGAACCCGATGCTCGGCACCCGCGGGTGCCGGCTCGCGGTCCTGTACCCCGAGGTCTACGAGATGCAGGTGCGGGCGATCGTGGGCGCGGCGCTTGCGGTGCGTGAGCGAAGCGGCGCCGAGCCCGTCGTCGAGATCATGATCCCGCTCGTGGACTACGAGCAGGAGCTCGAGATGATGCGCGACCTCGTCGAGCGCGCGGCCGGCCGGGCTGTGCAGGAGGCCGGAGCGCAGCCACTGACCGTGATGGTCGGGACGATGATCGAGCTGCCGCGCGCGTGCATGATCGCGGATCTCATCGCGGGCCACGCCGATTTCTTCAGCTTCGGCACCAACGACCTCACGCAGACGGTCCTGGGCTTCTCGCGTGACGACGCGGAGGGTGGGTTCCTCGGGGAGTACCTCGAGCAGAAGATCCTCGAGCGCAGCCCCTTCGAGACGCTCGACGTGCTCGGCGTGGGCGCGCTCGTCCGGCAGGCGGCCGAGCGCGGGCGATCGGTGCGCCCCGACCTGACGCTCGGGATCTGCGGCGAGCACGGCGGCGACCCTGAGAGCATCGAGTTCTTCGACGAGGTCGGCCTCGACTACGTCAGCTGCTCACCGTTTCGTGTGCCGATCGCGCGGGTGGCGGCTGCCCAGGCAGCGATCCGGCACCGGGACCGCGACACCGGCTAATGCGCGCGGCCGTCGTCGCGGAGTACTACCCGCGGCCCGCCGCGCCGGCGTGGGGCATCTGGGCGCACAAGCAGGCGCTCGCCGTGCGCGATCACGGTGTGGAGGCGCGCGTCGTCGTCCTCGACCGGCCGCTTCCCTCACGCGACGACGTGCGCGCCCTGCCGAACTTCGGACCCCTCGCGAAATGGGCACGCAGGCTCATCGACCGGCAGGGCCAGACGCAGCTCGACGGCGTCCCGGTCCGTTACGTGCGCTTCGTCTCGCCGCCGCGGCCGCTGAGCTACGCGCGGTGGGGCCGCTGGGCCGCGCGACCCGCCCGGCGGGCCCTCGACGCGGGGCCACGGCCTGACCTCGTCCACGCCCATTACGCCGTGCCCGCGGGCGATGCCGCGCTGCGCTGGATCCGCCGCGGCAACGACGTTCCGCTCGTCGTCTCCGTGCACGGCGGTGACCTCTCGTACACGGCCCACCGCAGCGAGCGCGGCCGCGCGGTCGTGTCCGAGGTGCTGCGTGCAGCCGCCGCCGTGATCGCGAACAGCGAGATCACCCGGCGCGGGATCGAGGAGCTGACCGGCCCGCTGCCCTTCCTCGAGGTGATCCACCCCGGCGCGGAGGTGCCGGCGCAGGTGCCCGCGCGCACGCCCGATCCCACGATCGTCACGGTCGCGCATCTCGAGTCGCACAAGAACCAGGCGGCGGTGATCCGCGCGCTGGCCGCGCTCGGCAGCAGGCATCCGGCGCTGCGATACGAGCTGATCGGGGAGGGGCCCGACCGCCAGGCGCTCGCGGACCTCGCCGCCCGCCTGCGAGTCGGCGGACGCGTCGCCTTCCTCGGACCGATGGCCCACGACGCCGCGCTGGCGCGCATGGGTCGCGCCTGGGCCCATGTGATGCCGAGCATCCACGACGCCTTCGGCGTCGCGCACGTGGAAGCGATGGCGGCGGGCGTGCCCGCGATCGGCGGCGCCGGCACGGGAGCCCAGGACATCGCCGCGGCCGGGGAAGGCATGCTGCTGGTCGCGTCCGGCGACGATGCGGCCCTGGCCCGCGCGATCGAGGCGCTGGTGAGCGACCCGGCGGAGCGCGATAGGCTCGGTGTTGCCGCTCGACAGACCATCGCCGGCCACTTCACGTGGGAGCGCAACGGCGAGCGGACTGCCGCCCTCTACCGCGAGGTCATCGAAAGGAGCCGTTGATGAGTCACGAGGCATTCCGGGCCGGAGTCGAGGCGCGCGACCACGACGCGATGGTCGCGGCGCTCGCCGACGACGTCGTCTTCCACAGCCCGATCACGTTCAAGCCGTTCGAGGGACGGGAGGCGGTGGGCGCGCTGCTCGGGATCGTGATGGGAACGTTCGAGGATTTCCGCTACACCGACGAGCTCGACTCCGATGGCGTGAAGGCGCTCGTCTTCGAGGCACGGGTCGGCGACCGCCAGGTGCAGGGCCTCGACCTGCTGCGCTTCGACGCCGAGGGGCAGATCGTGGACTTCACCGTGATGGTGCGCCCGCTTTCCGCCGCGATCGCCCTCGCCGAGGCCGTCGGCAAGGGCCTCGAGCGGATCGGCGTGGCGCCCGCGCGCTGAGCGGCGCCTGCCCGGCTGAGACAATCGTCGACATGGAGGCCCATGCCGCCGACACCGAGGAGGCCCTGCCCGAGGACGCCGTCGCGGCCTCGTTCGAGGCGCGCGTGCGCGATCTCGAGGACGCCGGGCTCGCTCCCATGGCGACCCGCTCGTACCCGGCCCGCCGCCGGCGCGAGGAGCCGCCGTGCCGCCTGCGGACGCCCTTCCAGCGCGACCGCGACCGGATCGTGCACTCCAAGAGCTTCCGGCGCCTGAAGCACAAGACCCAGGTCTTCGTGGCGCCCGAGGGCGACCACTACCGCACGCGCCTGACCCACACACTCGAGGCCTGCGGGATATCGCGCACGGTGGCGCGCGCGCTGCGCCTCAACGAGGACCTCACGGAGACGATCGGGCTCGGCCACGACCTCGGCCATCCCGCCTTCGGCCACGCCGGCGAAGAGGCGCTCGACCGCGCGCTGGGCGAGCGCTTCGGGCGGCGGTTTCGCCACAACGAGCATTCGCTGAGGGTTGTTGACGTGCTCGAGCGCGACGGGCAGGGCCTGAACCTGTCCGACTCGGTGCGCGACGGCATCCTGAATCACACGGGGCCGGGCCTTCCGGCGACGCTCGAGGGCCGCATCGTGCGGCTCGTCGATCGGGTCGCCTACATCAACCACGACATCGATGACGCCGTGCGGGCCGGCGTCCTGTCGGAGGCGGACCTGCCGCGGGATGAGCTGGCGATCCTCGGCGGCAGCGGCTCGGAGCGCATCGACCTGCTCGTCCACGACCTCGTCGAGACGTCCGAGCGCGCCGGGGACATCGCGCAGGGCGAGGAGGTGGGAGGCGCGATGGCGCGCCTGCGCAAGTTCATGTTCGACAACGTCTACTTCGGCGACGCCGCACGCCGCGAGCAGGAGCGCGTGATCCGGGTCGTGTCGGCCCTCTTCGACCACTACGTCGCCGCGCCCGAGCTGCTGCCGGAAGGTGAGGGCGACGTCGCCACCCGCGTGACCGACTACATCGCCGGGATGACCGATCGCTTCTGCATCCGCGAGTTCGAGCGCCTCGCGGTCCCGCGCGCCTTCTCGGCATGAGCCGGCTCACCGCAGAGTCCATCGAGCGGGTCCGGCTCGCGGCGGACATGGTCGAGGTGGTGTCGGGACACACCGAGCTGCGCAGGCGGGGGACGCGCTGGCTCGGGCTGTGTCCGTTCCACGACGAGCGCACGCCGTCGTTCTCCGTGGACCCCGCCGAGAAGCTCTACTACTGCTTCGGCTGCCAGGAGGGCGGCAACATCTTCCGATTCCTCGAGGAGAAGGAGGGACTCGACTTCCGCGATGCCGTCGAGCAACTCGCCGACCGGTACGGGGTCGAGCTCGAGTTCGATGCCGGCGGGCGCGATGACGAGCGCCGCCGCACGCGCGAGCGCCTGCTCGAGCTGCTCGCCAAGACGGCCACCTTCTATGGGCGGTACCTCTGGGACTCGGGCGAGGCGGCCGGTGCGCGCGCCTACCTCGAGCAGCGCGGCCTCGGCCGCGAGGTGCTCGAGGAGTTCGGCGTCGGCTACGCGCCGAGCGCGTGGGACCGCGTGCTGATGAGCGCTCGCCAGGCCGGCTTCAGCGAGGACGAATTGCAGGCCGCGGGCCTCGGCCAGAAGGGCCGCCAGGGGGGCGTGTACGACCGCTTCCGGGCGCGCATCATGTTCCCGCTGCGCGACGGGAGAGGGCGGGTGCTGGGCTTCGGGGCGCGCGCGACGCGCGAGAACCAGCAGCCCAAGTACATCAACTCCGCCGAGGGCCCGGTCTACCGCAAGGGCCGCCAGCTGTTCGGCCTCGACATGGCCCGTACCCACATCGCCAAGGCGGGCAGCGTGCTGGTCGTCGAGGGCTACACCGACGTTCTCGCCCTGCATCAGGCGGGCTTCCGGAACTCGGTCGCGGCGATGGGGACCGCGCTCACGGAGGACCAGCTCGGGGAGCTCGCGCGGCTTGCCAGGGAGGTCGTGCTCGCTTTCGACGCCGATCGGTCGGGCCAGGAGGCGATGCTCCGGGCGCAGCGGGCGGCCGCAGGCCGAGGAGTGGTTCTCAAGGTGGTGCGGCTGCCGGACGATAAGGACCCCTGTGACCTCCTCATGGAGGCAGGCCCGGACAGCTTCAAGACCAGAGCAGGGGACGCTATTCCAATCCTGGAGTTCCAAGTGACGAGTGCGCTCGAGGCAGCCGACGTAGGTTCCGCGGCGGGCAAGGACAAGGCCGTGGCGGATCTCGTGCCGGTTTTCTCCGCCGTGCAGCCCTCGGCCGAGCGGGACGAGCAGATTCGCCACGTGGCGGACCGGCTCGACCTGTCGGAGCACCTGCTCGTACCGCTGCTCGCGCGTCCGCGCGACGGCGCCCCCGTCCGCACGACTCGCCTCGGCGAGCGCGGTGCGGCTTCTCGCGTGGAACGCTCCGAGCGGGTGTTTCTCGCGATGTGCGTGACGAGCGGGGGGCGGGGCAAGGAATACCTGACGCGGCTCGAGGACGAGCACCTCTCGTCGGACCTGCTGCGCAAGGCCCGCACCTGGATCTTGGAGCACTTCGACTCACCGACCTCCGGCCTCGGCCCCCACGACCCCGAGCTCATGCACACCGTGAGCGAGATCGTCGTGAGAGCGTCGAGCGAGCCGGCAAGCGAGCATGCGCTCGAGGTCGGGTTTCTCGGGCTCGAGCGACGCAGGCTCGAGCGTGAGATCAGGACGATTGCGGCGCAGGGCGAGCAGTACGAGCGCCAGCGCGAGCTGTCCGTGGAACGCAGCCGGGTCACAGAAGAGCTTGCCAGGCTGATGGGGAGCGAGGAACCGTCGCCCCCGACCACGGAGGCCGCCCGTGAGCACGGCTGAGCCCGCCTTCCGGTTCGACGAGCCGGTGGTCGAGGAGCGCGAGTATCAAAGCGCCGAGGCCCCGGACCCCGTACGGACGTACCTGAAGGAGATCGGCGGTGTCTCGCTGCTCTCCGCGAAGGACGAGGTACGCCTCGCGAAGCTGATCGAGAAGGGTGACCAGGGCGCCAAGAACGCATTGATCGAGGCGAATCTGCGGCTCGTGGTCTCGGTGGCCAAGCGCTACATGGGACGCGGCCTCAACCTGCTCGACCTGATCCAGGAGGGCAATCTCGGCCTGATCCGCGCGGTCGAGAAGTTCGACTATCGCAAGGGCTTCAAGTTCTCGACGTACGCGACCTGGTGGATCCGCCAGGCGGTGTCCCGCGCGATCGCCGACCAGGCTCGCACGATCCGCATTCCCGTTCACATGGTCGACGCGATCAACCGCGTGACGCGCACCCAGCGCTCGCTGGTGCAGGACCTCGGCCGCCAGCCGACCTCCAAGGAGATCGGCACGATCCTCGACCTGCCGCCCGACAAGGTCGAGGAGCTCCTCGAGCTCGCCCGCGAGACGGTCTCGCTCGAGGCGCCCATGGGAGAGACCGACGCGTCGCTCGCCGACTTCATCGAGGACGAGCACAACCACCAGCCCGACGAGATCGCGGCTCGCAAGATCATGCAGGAGGACCTTCGCAAGACGCTGTCCGGGCTGCCGGATCGCGAGCGCAGGATCATCGAGCTGCGCTACGGCTTGAACGGCAACGAGCCGATGACGCTCGAGCAGGTCGGACAGTCATTCGGCGTCACGCGCGAGCGGATCCGCCAGATGGAGATCCGCACCCTGCGCCGCCTCCAGAAGTTCCGCATGGCGCGGTCGTTGCAGGACGCAACCTCCGAGTAGGGTCCGTGCCTATCAGGCTGGTGGGCCGACGGTAGCCGCCGGTTGGTAGGCGCTGCACGCATTGCTCGACGGGATCCGGTAGTTGCGCCAGGCGTGCGCGGGCGTCGTGCGGTTGGCGAACCGCGGGTCCGCCACGGTGAGCGTCGAATGGTCGACGCGCCCGAACTTCTCGTGCCAGCCGGGGCTGATGCCGCTGCCCGGGGGATCGCCGCTGTAGCCGCTGACCGCCGAGTAGAAGCAACTGCGCGCGACGAGGTTGTTGGAGCCGCCCCATTCGTGGCAGTCGGGCGTGTCCGGGCCGAAGTCGCAGCCCGCGAGGTTGTAACGGTGGTGCGGGAACGCCACGGTGTTGTTGTTGAACTCCGTGAACCTGCTGAAGCCCCAATAGATGACGTTCCCGCTGCAATCGTTCACGCCGCCGAGCGGGTTCGCGCAGTTGTCCGCGATCACGTTGCGCGTGATCCGCCCGTAGTAGGTGTAGGGGCCGAGGTTGATGCCGCGCCCGGCGTTCTCGTAGATCCAATTCGCGCTGATGACCGGCCGGTTCATCGCGTTCGTGTAGACGCCGTGGTCATGCGTCTCGTCACGGCCGCAGTCGAAGATCCGGTTCTGGACGATCACCGTGTCGTCCGCGACGCCGAAGTCGGCGTCGTTCGTGATGCACGATCCAGCCGCCCCATACCCGTTGGTGATGAGGTTCCGGCGCAGCGCGACGCGGTCCGCGTTGACGGCGACGCCCGCCTTGCCCGGCGTGCCTTCGAAGCGGCTCGAATCGAGGGTCAGGGCGAGGAGGGTCACGTCCGCGCTCGTCTCGTCGATCCAGATCCGGCTGCGGATGGCGCGCCAGGCCCCCGGGGCGCTGCGGATCGTGACATGGCTCATGTTCGACCACTGGACGCCACGGCCGGTCGGGTCCACGACGTCGCCGGCAAGGCAGATGGTCAGGTTCGAGCGGCCGTCGAAGAACGTCTCGGGGTCGATGTTCCGCACGTTCTCGAAGCCCGGCGAGCAGGGACCGAGGGGCTCGTGGGCGGCGTTCGCCCGGCTCGCGAGCGCGAGGAATAGCGCCACCGCGAGCAGGGGCAGCGCGAGCCACGGGAGCCGTGAGCGAGCACGGCCAAGTGTCGCGCGCCAAGGTGCCATCGTGCTGCGATCCACCAAACCGAGGGGTATCCCGGCCCGTCCTGAGGTTCCCAGGGTAGCGCGTCTACTATTGGTCCCCGCCCCGCTGGGGCACGTTGCCATCTGGAGGGAACGAGGCCCTACGGCCGAACTCTCCAGGGACCATTCCGGGGTAGCTCAATCGGCAGAGCGGCGGACTGTTAATCCGTAGGTTGTGGGTTCGAGTCCCACCCCCGGAGCTCACGGCCGGCTCGCGCACCGGCCCTCGTCTAGACTCGGCCGATGCCGACCAGGATTCGCTTTCTCGACAAGGAACTGAGCGTCGACGTTGCGGACGAGCTCGAAGAGGTGCGCGGCAGGATCGAAGGCGAAGCTCGCAGCGGCCGGCTCGTGCGGCTCGTGCGCCACGCTCCCGAGGGCCAGCTGGTCTGGGTCAATCCGGCCGCGGTCGCCTACCTCGAAGAGGTGCCGTAGGGCGAGGCCGGGCCGGCTGGTCTAGTGATGGGTGCCGGCTGGGATCCGCGTCCGCGTCCGCGGGCGCTGCTCGACCGCCGGGAGGCTGTTCACCACCTCGACGTGGATCCGGAGATTCCGGCGCAGGTGGGCGTGCATCAGCACCATCAGCCCGGCCCCGATGCAGAGTCCGGCCGCCAGCTCGAGGTATTCCTCGACCGAAGACCCGGCGAGGTCGGCTGCGGCCGACAGGGCGAACAGCCCGACGCCGCCCCCGAGCGCGATCGCGGCGCGCCGGTCGGCCCGGAAGACATCCCGGAACAGGTAGGCGAACGCCAGGATCGGCACGACGTAGAGCGCGATCACCAGATCATCGGGTCGCGACACGCCCGGCACGTCAGCCAGGAACCGAAGGTTGTGACCGATGCTCTCGTGGATCGCGAACAGCTCATCGAGGCCGGCGTATCCGAGCCCCGCGCTGACGATCAGGTAAAAGGTCACCAGCCTGCGCCGCGCATGGGCCATTGCCAGCGCCGCGGCGGTCATGAACGCCGCGGTCGCCAGGGCGATCAGTGCGATCGCGATGAGCACGCTCGGGCCGGGCTTCGGCTCGCCGTCCACGTAGACCGTCGCCGATCCGAGGACGCGGACCTCCTTGACCGTCCCGGCGTCGTAGGGGACGGCCGCGTTGCCGCGAACCTCGACCGCAGGTCCCCGCGTGAGGGCGACCACCAGCAGGAGCGCGCCGGCGGCGGCGACCGCGGCGACCGCGATCACTTGCCCGCGCAGTCCTCATGCTCCGCGGCTTGCGGGTGGTGAAGACCATCTTGTATCTCGTGTTATCGCGCCGGGTCCGGACGTAAACCCGAACCTACCCGAGGAGGCCGCCCACTGCCGCACCTTCTCCGGGTTTCTCCCGCGGATCGGACTTAGGGGATGAAGACGCCCTGGCGCATGAAGACGGTCTCGTCTCCGTCGCCACACGTCGGCGGGCACGCGGCGTACCCGGTCCCGTTCGGGCCGGCGTCACGCACCTGGACCTGCCCGAGCTCCCAGATCGCGCGCTGGCGCTCCTTGACCGCTCCCGGCAAGAGCGCGTCATAGGTCGTGGCGAGCGAGCACGAGCCGCCGATGGTGCTGTCCACCGTCGTCGCGCATTGCACGGAGAATGCAAACGGCGTGGTCTGGCCTGTTCCCGGCTCCGGCAGCTCGTCGGAGTTCGCGTTGTCGGTCAACTGGAGGTTGGCGACCACGCCGAGGCGGCCCGTGTAGTCCGTGCCCGCGGGGTGATTGCGCACGTCGGTCACGCTGACCGTCAGCCCGATGTCGGCCTCGTCCGCCTCGGTGGCGGGATTGCCGAGGACCGTGGCGAGCTTCACGGACCCCTGGGAGTTCGCCGCGAACCCGTTCGCGTCCGGGCTGCCAACTGTCAGCACCGCGGAACTGCGCACCGGCGGGTTGCAGGACGGGAACGCGAGGCCGGGACCGTGGGTCCGGTTGGGCGACGAGCACGAGTTGAACGCCGGCACCAGCGCGACGCGGGTTGGGGTCGCTCCCTTGGGCCGAGGGTAGAACCCGGTCACGTCTCGCCGGCGTGCGCTCTGCACGCGCAGCTTCGTGCCGTCCGAGCGTGTCCAGACCATCACGGCGTTGGCGTCGACTGCCGGGCCCGCGTCGGCCTTGGGGTTGAAGGCGTCCTGGCCGCCCTCGGAGAGCGTGGACTCGTTTGCGAAGGTCCCGCCCACGCCCGCAGTGCGGATCGTCGCCTGGACCCGCAGGTTGGTGCCGTCGAAGCGCTGCCAGATCAGCAGCGCCTTTCCGGCGTTGTCGAAGTCGGCCTCCGGCTTCGTAGCGTCGAACCCGGCGCCGGAGATCGTGAGCGGGGCGGCAAAGCTGCCGCCGGCCGTCTTGAACGCCGACTGGATGCGGATGTTCGTGCCGTCGCTGCGCGACCAGGTGAGGAGCACGTTGTTGCTGGGATCGACGGCGATGTCCGGGTCCGAGGCGCTCTGACCCGGGTCCGAGATCGTCTCGACCGACCCGAACGTGCCACTCGCGTCACGCGAGCGATATTGGATCCGGGTGTTCGTGCCGTCGCTGCGGGTCCACGCGTAGTGGGTGATGCCCGTCGAGTCGACCGCGACCACGCCTTCGAAGCCGTCCTGGCCCGCATCCGAGAGGTTCAGCGGCGTCAGGAAGACCGGCGTCGCCTGGGCCGGAGCGGCGACCGCGAGCAGCGCCAAGCAACAGAGCACGACCGAAGACGCGCGCCATGCAGCCATCCGTGTATGCGCCCCCTGCCCCTGCATTGCTTCCTATCCTAGCCCCAAAGCGCTCGCATCGTCTGCGCTTTCGGCGCGGCGCCCGCCTGGGCGATACTGGGGGCCGTGTCCAGGAGAAGCTGCCTCGCCGCGATCGTCGTAGTCGCGATCTTCCTGGCCGGATGCGGGGACGACGGCTCCTCCTCCGCGACGCGGGCGCCCGAGGCTCCCGCGCGGCTGAGCGCCCAGGAGCGCGCCGCGGCCGACCGTTCCGTCCGCTCGATCCGGGCCTACTGCCGCGATCTCGCGCGGTCGCTCGCCGGCGAACGCCGCGCCCGGCCGGCCTTGGACGAGGCGCTGGCAGCGGCCCGCCGGCTGGCCGCGCTCGCGCGCGCCAAGGCCTCGGCCCCGTATCGCGGGAGCCAGACCGCGCGCAACCTCGCCGCGGACCTGGCCGAGGACCTCGAGGGCTCGAACTGCTCGAACACGCTGGTGGCCGAGTTGGCGCGGGGCCTTCGAAGGAACAGGTTTCCGTGAACTGCCGGTCCGGGTAGGTTTGGCGGCAGAGGGGGAGCGCGGTTGATGCATCGAGGTCGTCCATCGTCGAGAGTGCAGCGCGACGGACCATGGTCCGTGCTGATCGCCGTCGCGGTGCTGCTGGGGCTGGTCGCCACCGCGCAGGCCGGTCATCTCTTCTCCGATGTCGCGGGGCACACGACACTCGAGCGCGCGATCGGCGGCGCCGACCCGGCAGGCGGCTACGCGACTCTCTCGAGTGACCCCGCGAGCCGCTCGTACGTGGTGCGCGACGGTGCCGGCGAGGGCGACCCGGCGATTCCCGACGCGCAACCGGGGCGCGCCGACAGGCGCCGGTCGCTGGCATACGTCGGTCAGCTCACCGACTTCCAGCTCGCGGACGAGGAGTCCCCGGCACGCGTCGAGTTCACCGACCAGGAGCCGACCGGCTTTGCCGCCTCGGCGTGGCGCCCGCAGGAGGCGCTCCAGCCGTTCGTGATCGATTGGTCGATCCGGCAGATGAACCTGTTCGCCGGCGCGAGCCCGGTGCCGCAGGGCGGAGGCGCACGCGCGCCGATGGACTTCACGCTCGTGACGGGCGACCAGGCGGACAACATGCAGCGCAACGAGATGCTCTGGACCCGCGACCTGCTCGAGGGCGCGACGACCGTCGACCCCAACAGCGGTAGCTCGAACTCCGCGGACTGGGACCCGCTGATGCACCCAAGTTGCGCGGCGTACCCGCCGAACGCCGCCAACCTCGCGGAGGCCGCGAAGTACACGGGCGTCCAGGACTACGACGACTACGACGAGGGCCCGAATCCCTACTTCTACGACCCCGACGACGTGCGCGGGTCGTGGGCCGCGAGCGGCTGGCCCTCCTACCCGGGCCTCATGGACCGTGCGCAGGCGCCGTTCGCCCCGGCCGGGCTCGAGGTCCCGAGCTACGTCACGAACGGCAACCACGACGGCCTCGTGCAGGGCAACGAGGACGCGAACGCGGCTTTCGAGGACATCGCGACCGGGTGCTTCAAGGCACTCGGTAGCACGACGTCGGCGCGTCCCGGCCAGCCCCCGGACGGCCTCGACCCGTCGCTGCTGCTCACGCCCTCGGCGGGCATGCTCGTGCCCCCGGACCCGATGCGCCGCTTCGTCGACAAGCGCCAGACGAAGCAGATCTACGGCGCGACCGGCGACCCCGATGCGCACGGGTACGAGTTCGTCGACGAGGACGAGGACATCAACTCGTCCGGCGGCGCGAGCTACTACGCCTGGGATCCTCCAGAAGCGCCGGGCACGCGATTCATCTCGATCGACACCCTCTCGGAGGGTGGCATCGTCGAGCAGTCCTCGAACGGCAACCTCGACGACCCACAGTTCCGCTGGCTCGAGCGTGAGCTCCAGTTCGCCTCCGCGGCCGGCAAGCTGGTCGTGGTCTTCGGCCATCACCCGATCCGCTCGCTGAACTCGAACGCCCCCGACGAGGCCGCGGGCCCGTGCAGCGGCGTCGGTGACACCCACGGAGACGTGCCCGAGCACGACGTCAGCCCAGGCTGCGACATCGACCCGCGCACGTCGGAGCCGATTCATTACGGCGAGCCGAGCCAGCGGCCGTCCGGCAACACCGACGAGACGCTTACCCAGCTGTTCGACCGCTTCCCGCACATGCTCGCGTACGTCGCGGGTCACACCCACGAGAACCGCGTGCAGCCCTTCACGCGCGTGGGCGGAGGGGTCTGGTGGGGCATCGAGACGTCCGCGACGGCCGACTGGCCGGTCCAGCACCGGCTCGTCGAGCTGATGGACAACCGTGACGGGACCCTGTCGATCTTCGGCACCGTGCTCGACGCCGCGGCCTCGAGCGAGGCGCCGGCGCCGGGCTCGGCGATCGCGTTCGACGAGGCGATGCTCGCCTCGATCGGGCGCGAGCTCGCGTACAACGACCCGCAGGCCGGCCTCGGGTCGGGCGACGGCACGGCCGAGGACCAGAACGTCGAGCTGCTCGTCAAGGACCCGCGGCTCGCCGACCTCGAGATCGTGAAGACCGACAACGCGGACCCCGTCAACGCCGGTGAGACGCTCACCTACACGCTGAGCGTCGCCAACCGCGGGCCCTCCGATGCCTCCGGCGTGACGATCACCGACATGCTGCCCCCGAGCGTCACGTTCGACTCGGCAACGCCCTCGCAGGGCACGTGCTCGGAGGCGGCCGGCACCGTCACGTGCGACCTCGGCGACCTCGCGGAGAACGGGACGGCGACCGTCGCGATCGGCGTGATCCCGAACGTCGCCGGCACGATCGTGAACCAGGCGAGCGTGGACTCCGCGCAGGAGGATCCCGACACGGCCGACAATTCCGATACAGAGGAGACGGTCGTACAGACCGCGACCGGCGGCTACCCGCGGCCGAAGGGCGCGACGCCGCTGAGGGCTTCGCTGGTGCCGGCATACAACCAGTGCGCCTCCCCGAACCGTACGCACGGGCCGCCGCTCGCATTCCCGGCCTGCAGTCCGCCGGTGCAGAGCTCGGGCTCGCTCACGGTCGGCACGCCGGACGCCAACGGGCGCGTTGCGAACTCGTCGGGCGCACTCACCCTGAGCACCGTGCCGGGGAACCCGGCGACGCCCGCGGATGAGGCCGACATCGGGGTCGCGTTCAGCTTCACGGACGTGCGGCGCAAGTCGGATCTCGCCGACTACACGGGCGGAATCCAGGGGAGCTTGCCACTGCGCATCACCGACCGCTGGAACGCGGTTTCGGCAGGCGGCGGCAACACCGCCGCGACGGTCGTCGACATCCCCTTCCCGGTGGGCGCCGGCTGCGCGGCGACGGCCGACCCGGGCATCGGAGCGACCTGTGCGGTGAGTACGAGCTTCGAGGCGATGGTTCCCGGTGCCGTGAAGGAAGGCGTGCGCTCGATCTGGGCCTTCGGGCAGTTCGTGGTGTCGGACGGCGGTCCTGACGGAAACACCGGGACTACTCCGAACACGGTTTTCGCCCGCCAGGGCGTCTTCGTGCCCTGACGCGAGCGCCGGCTCTGGCCGGATTTCGGGGTTTGACGCCATGTCAAGGGGCTTCAACCCCGTAGCGTCCGGGTAGCCGAATAGCGTCGGCGGCGGTCAACGAAGGGGCCCGCGGCCGCGCCGGCCCCCGGAAAGAGGTGAGGCTCCATGCCAGAGGGCTATTGCGTAAAGGAAAAGAAGAAGGTCGAGATCCAGGACCCGAAGCAGGTCACGATGAAGAACGGCCGCCCGGCAATCCAGGGCACGTGCCCGGATTGCGGGACGAAGATCTTCAAGATCGGCAAGCTCGACTAGCCCGTAAAGCGCTCGATCAGCCTCGCGGCGGCCTCCGCGCCACCGTGCGTGCGCGCCCATCCCGCGAGTTCGCGCGCCCGCATCCCGAGGCTCGGCGTTTCCAGCGCGCTTTGGACCACGAGGCGCAGAGTCCTCGCCGACAGGAGCCTGCCCGGTAGGTTCAGGCCTGCGCCGGCCCACTGTGCGCGTGCGCCGTTCTCCGCCATGTCGCCCGCGGCCGGAACGCTGACGATCGGCGTGCCCCACGCGAGCGCAGTCGCGAGCGTCCCGTGCCCTGCATGGCAGACCACGAGGTCGGCCTGCGGCATCGCCTGCTCGTAGTTGATCCACTCGACGAGGCGGGCGTTGGGTGCGGGAGTGAGGTCCGCGGCGCCCGGGCGCCGCGCCGCGAGCACCCGCACGGGCAGGTCGGCAAGGCCTTCGAGTGCCGCGCGCACCAGGGTCTGTCCCGGGTCCTGCGCCGTGCTCGGCGCGATCAGGATGCGCGGCCCTCGGCCCGGTGGCCATCGCGCCTCGCCGCCCGGCGGTTGCCACACGAGCGGGCCGGTGACGTGGACGCTCGGGGGCCAAGCGCGCGGGTACTCGAGTTGCGGGAAGGTGCCCACGATGCACAGCCGGTCGCTGATCCCGCCGTAGTGGCGGGCAAGCGCAGGGAGCCCGACCCGTCGGCGCGTCTCGTTCAGCTCGCGTCTGCCGCGCTCGACTCCGCGGCTCATCGGGTGTGCGGTCGCTCGCCAGAAGGCCCGGCCGACCGGCGTGCGCGCCGGCATCGCGCCGAGCCCGTAGGGCGGCACGCCCGGCGCGGTCGGAGGGTAGAAGTGCGGCACGAGCGTCGCCAGCGGAACAGCCTCGAGCTCGGCGGCGAGCGCCGGGGCGAGGGTCAGCACGTCGTTGACCACGACGCCGGGCTCGAACTCGCGGATCGCAGGCCGCGTCTCGCCGACCGCCCGGACGACCGCTTCGTATGGCTTCAGCGGGCGCTCGCGCGTCGGGAACACCTGGTACTCGGGCGCGGCGTAGAACCGCATGCCCTCGGCTTCCACGTGCTCTCGCCAGCGCGTCCAGGTCTCGATCGCGACCTCGTGCCCGCGCTGCGCGAGCCGCGTGCCGAGCGCGATCGCGGGAAACGCGTGGCCCGCGTCACCGAAGGCTCCGATGAATACCCGGAGGCGGCCTTGCCGACTCACGCGGGATGTCAGGCGGCGATCTCTGCGAGGTCGCGCAGCATCCGCAGCCGCTCCTGCTGCGACTCCGCGGCGGGCGTCACCAGCAGGGTGCCGACCCCGGCGTCGCGGTAGGCCTCGAGCCGTTCCTTCACCCGCTCTTTCGGGCCGCAGAGCGTGACCTTGTCGATCAGGTCGTCGGGAATCTTCGCCATCGCCTCGGCATGCTTGCCGGCCAGGTAGAGGTCCTGGATCTCCGCGGCGGCGTCGCCGTATCCGTAGCGGGTGACGAGGCGGCTGTAGAAGTTCTTCTCGCGTGCGCCCATGCCGCCGATGTACAGCGCGAGGTAGGGCCGCATGAAGTTGCGCGCGTGCTCGACGTCGTCGTAGATCGCGAGCGACGTCTGCGGGGTGATGTCCAGGTCGCCGGGCGAGCGGCCGCCGCGGGCAGCGCCCTCCTCGAGCGATGGCCGGAACGCGTCGAGGTGGTCGGGCGCGAACAGCGTCGGCAACCATCCGTCGGCGATCTCCGCGGCGAGCGCGGTGTTCTTCGGCCCGATCGCGGCGAGGTAGATCGGGATCCGCTCCTGTACCGGGCTGATGATCAGCTTGAGGGGCTTGCCGAGGCCGGTGCCGTTCGGCAGCGGCAGCTTGTAGAACTCGCCGTCGTAGGTGACCGTCTCCCGGGCCAGCGCCTTGCGCACGATCTCGACGTACTCGCGCGTGCGGCCGAGCGGCTTGTCGAAGGGCTGGCCGTGCCAGCCCTCGACGACCTGCGGCCCGGAGATCCCGAGGCCGAGGATGAACCGCCCGCCCGAGATGTTGTCGAGCGTGGCGGCGGTCATCGCCGTCATCGCGGGGGTGCGCGCCGGCATCTGGAAGATGCCCGAGGCGATCCGCGCCTTCTCCGTGTTCGAGGCGAGCCACGCGAGCACCGTCGCGGCGTCGTTGCCGTAGGCCTCGGCCGCCCAGATCGAGTCGTACCCGAGGCGATCCGCCTCCTGCGCCAGCTCGAGCTGCTCCGGCCCGGTGATGCCCAGGCCCCAGTAGCCCGCAAACAATCCGAGTTTCATTTCCCTCCTCGCCTTGAAAAGTTCCCGGGCTCCTGTAAAAAGGACCCAAGGAAGCGGGGCGCTAGCTTATCTGCAGGGCATTGGGCACCGAGATGGCACGAAACCTGACCACATCGCCATGAAGCTGCAGCGCGCACGTCGCCGCCAGGCACAGCGGCTGCGCGGCGTGGTCGACTGCCTGCCCTACGAGACCCGCGTGGCGATGCTCGAGGGGATGCGCCGCTACGACCGCATCATCGTCGGCGCCTACACCGACCGCACGGGCGGCGTGTGCCCGATGCTCGCCGCGCACCGCTGCGGCGGCCGCACGGACTTCCGCAGCTTCGCGCGCGCCTGGGACGGCTTCACCGGGGCTGGAAAGCGGGCGCGGCGCGCGAGCGAGCGCGAGGTCCGCACGCTGATCGCGCAGCTCGAGGCGAGCGTCTGGGCCGAGCAGGACCAGCGCGCGCAGACCCTGCACCCCGCGGCCCCGGAGCGCCCGCGCCGCAAGCGCCCCGGCGCCTGGCTCGGCCCGTTCAGGCGGTGGGACGGCTACCGCGACGCCGTGCGCGAGGCGCTCGACGAAGACCGCGAACCCGACCGGGAGACGGCGGGCGTCTAGGGCCCGGTGCTCGTGCTGAGGTCCGCGGGCCGGATCATCATCACCTCGGGAACCATGCAGGCAGGGGATAGCCGCAGCAGGCACCGCACGACCTCCGCGACGTCCTCTGGCCTGATCATGTCGGTCTGCTGCACCTGTCCCCGGATCCATTCGGTCATCGGGGTGTCGACGAAACCGGGGCAGATGGCCGTGCAGCGCACGCCGTCCGACGCAATCTCCTTCGCGGTCGCCTCGCTCAGGGCGATCACGCCCGCCTTCGTCGCCGAATAGGCGGCGAGCCAGCCCTGCGGCTGCTTGCCGGCGATCGAGGCGGTGTTGACGATCATCGCGCCGCCGTTCGCGCCCGCCTCCTTGAGCTTCGGGATCGCCTCCCTGGTGACCAGGAACACCGCCCGCAGGTTCACGTCGATCTGCATGTCGAGCTTCTTGGTCTCGAGATCGGCGATCGCCCCGCCGATCCCGACGCCCGCGTTGTTCATGAGGAAGTCGAGGCGCCCGAAGCGCGCGTTGTGCTCGGACACCATGCGCTTGATGTCGTCCTCCTCGGCCATGTTCGCCGCGATCGCGAGCACCTCGAGGCCCGCGTCGCGCAAGTCCGCGGCTGCGGCCTCGAGCTTGTCCGGCCGCCGCGCGGCGATCGTCACCCCGTAGCCGTCCTCACCGAGCGCATGGGCCACCGCCAGCCCGATACCGCTCGATCCCCCCGTGATCAACGCCGCCTTGTCTGCCAACCCAACCGCCTCCTTCGTGTGTGCCCCCAGATCGATCTAACCGGCCGGGCGCAATTCTCTTCTAAGGACCTTGCCGAGCGCGTTGCGTGGGAGGTCGTCTCGCAGGTGGACCTCGCGCGGCACCTTGAAGCGGGCCAGGTGCTCGCGGCCGAATCCCATCACGTCCTCGCCGGTCAGCTCGCTGCCGGCGCGCGGGACGACGTAGGCGACCAGCCGCTGGCCGAAGCGCTCGTCGTCGACGCCGACAACGACCGCGTCGTCGACGTCCGGATGGCCGCGCAGGACCTCCTCGACCTGGCCCGGGTACACGTTCTCGCCGCCCGAGATGATCATGTCGTCCTCGCGCGAGTCGACGAACAGGCGGCCCTGCTCGTCGAGGTGGCCGAGGTCACCCGGGGTCATCATGCCGTCGACCGTGCGGCGGCTCTGCGCGGGATCGGTGTAGCCCTCGAAGAGCATCTCGTGCGCGACGAAGATGTGACCGGTCTGACCCGGCGGCAACGGGCGCCCGTCGTCGCCGAGGATCTCGATGCGCGTGTGGGGAGGAGGACGGCCGACGGTGCCCGGTGCCTCGCGCAGGTCACGCGGATCGGCGATCGTCGCCCAAGCGACCTCGGTCGACCCGTAGAGGTTGTAGAGCACCGGCCCGAACTCGGCCATGAACTCGCGGGCGAGGCCACCGTCGAGCGCGGATCCACTGCAAACCACGACGCGCAGCGAGCTCGTGTCGTGGCGCGCGCGCTCCGCGGGATCGAGCTCCATGATCCGCTTCAGCATCGTCGGGACCACCGCGAGCACGCGCACGCGATGGCGCTCGATCGTCGCGAGCGCCTCGCGCGCGTCGAAGCGCCGCGGGAGCACGATCGTGCCGCCCAGCGCGGAGTCGATGATGAACTGGCCGAGACCGTGCGCGTGAAACAGCGGCGCCGGCACCATGCACACCGAGCCGGCGTCGATCGGCACCCGCTTGAGGAACCACGCGAGCGGCTCGAGATTGTCGGCGCGGCGCACCCGCGCTCCCTTCGGCGGGCCGGTCGTGCCGGACGTGAGGATCACGGTACGCCCCTCCTCGTCCGGCGGTGAGAGCGGCGCGGAGTTTCCGGCGCGCATCTCGGCCAGCGTGGGAGCGCCGCCGTCCTCGCCGCCGGGAATCGCGATCACCCGCTCGATCGGGCCGGGATCCGCGTCGCGCACGAAGGACGTGAACTCACCGTCGTGGACGACCACGCACGGGCGCTCGCGGCGCAGCACCGCGCCGAGCTCGGGCGCGGCCATCGACGTGTTCAGCATCAGGGCGTCCGCGCCGAGCTTCGAGCAGGCGACCATCGTCTCGACGAACCCGGCGCCGTTGCGGCACAGGATCCCGAGCCGCTCGCCCGGACCCAGCCCGAGCGCGGCGAGCCCGCGCGCGATCGCGTTGGCGTGCGCCTCGACCTCCGCGTAGGTGACGGAGCCGTCGTCGTCGATCAGGGCGGTCTGGCTCCCGCGCGTGATCGAGTTGACCGTGAACGCACCGGCCGGCGTCGAGCCCCAGCGCCTCAGCGCAAGCCCGACCCGGACCAGCCGGTCGGGGCGGACCGGGCGAACCATGCCCCGGCGGGCGAGCACCGCGAGCATCTCGGCGCTGGTCTGGAGGGGCAACCGCACGGGCCCGAACCATATTGAGCAAGCGGCATTGCCGCGTTCACGGTCCGATACCTTGAAACGGTGACTCTGTATATGCGAGTAGGCATCGCCGTGCTCGTTTTGCTGGTCGGCGGCCTCGGGGCCGGTGGCTGCGGCGGGGACGACCCGGCGGCGATCGACGATACCCCCGAGCCGTCTGTCGCCGCGGACTTCCCGCAGCCGTCGGGCCGCAGCATGCGCGTGCTCGTCGGGAAGCTGCCGCAGGGGCCCGAGCTGGCGCCGTCGGTCGCGCTGCTGGAGCCGGGCCGCAACCGGCTCGGCTTCGCGCTGTTCGACCGGGGCAATCGCCAGATCGGCGGCCTCGAGGTCGCGCTCTATGTGGCGCGCGGCCTCGACGAGGCGGCGCGCGGCCCTTACTCGGCGCAGTGGCGCAAGATCGAGGTCGAGCCCGAGTTCCGCAGCCAGAGCAGCGTCGAGGACCCCGATTCCGCGCGGTCGCTCTACGTAAGGGAGCTGAACCTGTCGCGTTCGGGCAGCTACGTCGTCGCCGCGGTGGCGAAGCTGAACGGCCGGCTCGTCGCAGCGGTCACGCAAGTGGCCGTGGACGAGGACAGCCGCACGCCGGGCCCGGGCGACCGTGCGATCCGCGTGCACACGCCGACGGTCGCATCCTCCGGGGGCGACGTCGAGTCGATCGACACACGGGTGCCGCCGGACACGATGCACGACGTCGATCTCGCCGACGCGCTTGACGACCAGAAGCCGGTCGTGCTGCTGTTCGCGACACCTGCGCTGTGCGAGAGCAAGATCTGCGGGCCTGTCGTGGACGTCGCCGAGCAGGTCAAGTCGGAGTTCGACGGCAAGGCCGAGTTCATTCACATGGAGATCTACGTGGACAACGACGTGTCAAAGGGACCACGCCGGCAGTTCACCGCGTGGCACCTCGACAAGGAGCCGGTGCTGTTCACGATCGGCCGCGATGGCCGCGTCGTCGACCGGATTCAGGGAGCTTTCTCAGCCGACGAGTTGCGCGCAGCGGTGCGCGAGGCGATCCGCTGATCTAGGTGTTCCGGGGCCGGAGCCGCTATGAGCTGAGCGTCATCGCGGCAGGGGTGCTGGTGGTCCTGCTCGCGCTTGCGCTGGACCGCACCACCGACGGCGGCGCGGAGCCCGTGAGGTTCACCGAGCGCGACGTCGCCCGCGTCGCCCGTCGCGTCGAGCGCATTCGCGGGTTGCGTTTCGCACGTCCCGTGCGCCCGCTCTTCCTCGACCGGGCGGAGGCCCTCGAATACGTGCAGCGCGTCTCGCGTTCGGAGTATCCGGAGGCCGAGCGCCGCGTCGACGAGGAGGGCCTCAAGCTGCTCGGCCTGCTCGGCACGGGGACCGACCTGGGGGATGCGCTCGAGCGCGTCGACGAGGAGCAGCTGCTCGGCTTCTATGACGACGAGTCCAAGCGGCTCGTGGTGATCCGCGACCCGGGGGTGACTCGCACGCTGCTGGAGATCACGCTCGCTCACGAGCTCGTGCATGCCTTGGAGGACCAGCGCTTCGGGCTCAGTGGGAGCGAGGGCGTCCCGGACGACGCGGCGCTCGCCGAGGCCGCGCTCGCCGAGGGCACGGCGACCGCGGTGATGGTCGACTATGCGGCGCGGTACCTGAGCGTCGGCGAGGCGCTCGAGCTCGCGCGGCTGCCGGAGCGCGGCCGGCTTCCGCAATACCTGGAGAGGCTGCTCCTGTTTCCGTACCTGGAGGGCGAGCGCTTCGTCGCCACGTTCAGGGGGGAGCGCGGCGGATGGAAGGCCGTCGACTCGATCTACCGGTTCCGGCGGCCGCGCTCCTCGGAGCAGATCCTCCATCCGCGCCGCTACGCGCTCGGTGAGCGCTCTGAGCCGGTGCGCCCCTTCGCCGCGGACGATGCGCTCGGCGCCGGCTGGCGCAGGCTGAGGGCGACGTCGCTTGGCGAGTACGACCTGCGCCTTCTGATCGACCTCGGCGGCGGCATCCGGCCCGCGGCCGGGGCCGAGGGCTGGGCAGGCGGTCGCTACGAGCTGTGGCGCACGGGCCCGCGCGACGACGCATGTGCGCCGCCGTGCATTGCGCGGGACGTCGCGCTCGTGCGCGTGCTCTGGGACAACGAGCGCGAGCGCACGGAGGCCGAGCGCCAGCTCGAGCGGGTCTGGGAGAAGGGATTGAAGGGAAGGCGGCTGCCCGTGCGCGGCGGGGTGGGGGCATGGACCAGCCGCGGCGGATCGATCGTGATGCGCGGCCGCGGCCGTGAGACGACCGTCGTGCTCGCTCCCGACGCGGCACTCGCCGCGCGGCTCCTCACTGCGGGCTGAGCCCGGCTGCCGCAAACGCCTCCGCCGGGCTCTGGAACCAGGAGACGGCGACGACCATGTCGGCGCGCAGCTCGAGCACGTGCCCGAACTGCGACTCGACCGGCACGCCCCCGCCGCGCCCGCGTCCGTGGGAGCGCCCGGCGACCACGATCAGGTCGCCCGCCTCGACGACCTGCTCGATGTCGAAGCGCACGTCCTCGAGCACTTCGTTCGTGGCCTCCATCGCCTTGCGAAAGCCGTCGTGGCCGTGGCGGATCCCGGACTCCATCGCGTAGTCGGGGTTGCGGAATTCGACGGCGGGATCGAGCAGCTCCATCAGGCGGTCGAGGTCGTTGCGCGACAGTGCCTCGTAGGCCTCGCGCACCCGCTGCTCGTTCTCGCTGGACAAGCCCCCAGCTTACGCGCACGCCGGCGGGTCATGGCCCTTACACGCAGGACGTGCGAAGCGGCACGAAGTCCCGCTCGCTGTGGCACTATCCGACGCTCGGCAGCGCCACCATCGTGCGCGCCATTGGGGGAGGGAGAATCGGGGAAGCGGTGCGTTCGCCCGGGGCGGGGCGGGCGCCCGCTTGCCCTATAGCCTGGGCGCTCCCGGATGACTGATCTGGTCCTGATCCACATGGCATGCGCGGGCGCCTGGGCGTGGGGACGGGTCCCGGAAGCGTTGCGCGCGCTCGGGCGTCGGCCGCTGGCACCGGACCTCGATCTGTCGGCCGGCCAGACCCCTGAATCGCAGGCCGAGGCTTTGGCCGGTTTGCTGCCCGCCGGCGCGCATGACGTCGTGCTCGTCGGGCACTCCTACGGCGGCATGGTGGTCCCGCCGCTCGCCGAGGCGCTCGGCGAGCGCGTGCGGCGGCTCGTCGTGCTCGACGGCTTCATGCCCGGCGACGGGGACAGCGCATTCGCGATCAGGGCGCCGGAGCTGGCCGCCCTGCGCCGGGCGCAGGCGGCGCAGCGCGGCGACGGCCTGTGGCCTCCGCCCGCACGCGCCCCCGGGGACCCCGACTGGATGCGAAGGCTGGTGCCGATGGCGCTGTCCGCGTTCGAGGCGCCGATATCGATCACCCCGCGCGTCGCGTCGCTGCCCGGCACGTTCATCCACTGCACGCGCTCGGAGATGGGCGAGCAGGCCGCGCGGGCGCGGCGTCGCGGCTGGGAGGTCGTCGAAATCGACGCGTCCCACTTCCTCCCGCTCACGCGCCCCGAGCGCTGCGCCGAGCTGATCGCGGCGGCCGCGGGAAGAACGGGCTAGTGCGCCGCACGTACTCCTCGTAGCCGGGCCTGCTGCGCGACATGTGGCGCTCGAGCAGCGACACGCCCGACACCCGCATCAACAGCACCGACATCACCAGCGGGCCGGCGAGCGACCACCATGCATCGCCGGTCGCGAGCGCGATCGCATAGAGCCCCCACCACACGCAGAAGTCGCCGAAGTAGTTGGGGTGGCGCGTGTAGCGCCACAGCCCGCGGTCCATGACCTTCCCCTTGTTCGCCGGGTCGGACTTGAAGCGCGCAAGCTGGAGGTCGCCGGCCGTCTCGAAGACCATGCCCACACACCAGAGCGCGATGCCGACCAGGTCGAGCGCGACGAGGCCCGAAGGCGTGCCGGGAACCTGCGCCGCCTGCACCGGTAGCGAGACGGTCCACATCAACACGCCCTGGAGGCCGAAGACCACGAACAGGCTGATCAAGGGGAATCGAGCGCCGTGCCGGCGGCGCATCGCCTGGTAGCGGTGGTCCTCCGGCTTGCCGACGTTGCGCCACGCGAGATAGGCGGCGAGCCGCAGTCCCCAGACCGTCGTGAGCGCGACGACGAGCGCGCGCCGCGCATCGGAGCCGTCGGCGACCGCGAACGACACCCACGCGACCGCGACGAACCCGAGTCCCCAGACGATGTCGACGATCGACGCGTCGCGCAGCGCGAGGCTCAGCAGCCAGGTGCCGAGCATCAGCGCGCCGATCGCGGCCGCGCTCGCGAGCATCACGGCGCCGAAGTCCATCACCGAGGCCTACGCGCTTCCACTGTACGAGTCAGATTAGAGGCCGGCGCCGCAGCGTTTAGGCTAGGTCGAATCGCAGCCCCGGGCCGGTAGCTCAGCGGTTAGAGCAGCGGACTCATAATCCGTCGGTCGATGGTTCGAATCCATCCCGGCCCATAGTCGGCGGCTTGCGCGCAGCATGCCGAAAGAGCCAGGCCGATCCGAGGAAGAGCGCGACGAAGAGCCCGTTCAGCGCGAGGAGCTCGGGCACGGAGCTGGTCGGGGCCTGGTGCTTCCCGGCGGCCAGCGCGATCACGGCGACCAGCGCCTGAGCGAGCGCCGTTGCAAGCAAGGCGCGTGCCATTCCCGCCGGCCGAAAGCCCGCGATGCCGGCGCCGGTGATTCCGACGGCGAGCACGCCAAGGTACATCAGGTCGGCAGGGTCGCCCTCGACCCCGATGATGCCAACCGCAAGGCTCATCCATACGAGCAGGAGCGCCGCGCCGAGCGCCACACCGACGGCGGCTCGGTATGCAGTGTTGCCCGCCTTCCTCGCCGCCAGCCGATGGATAAGACCTGTTCCTCCCAAGAGGGCGCCGGCGACAGCGAAATCGAACACACCCCAGGCCACCTCGTCGGTGAACTGCATCGCCAGCAAGGGCGCCAACAAGATGAGCGCTGTGGCGAGCGCAACCCCGCGGGCAGATCGGTACGCGGTCTTCTGCTTGTCGTGTCGGCCGCGCCACGACGTGTCGGCGGCGAGACCCCGAACCATCCGAGACAAGATGCTGAGAGCGATCCGCCGGTCGTCGGTCTTGCGGGCCCGTTCATGGGCGATGTGATCGAGGACGTCGGCATCGATCTCGTCGATCCGGCGCTTTGCGATCGGACCGGGCAGGTCCCGCGTGTAGAACCGCACCCACCGGGCGACCACCTCGGCCATGCGCTCCGGCGTCATACGGGCTCCGAGGCGACTCGTGGGAAACGTCCAGGAGCCTGATCGGCGTTGTCGGCATGGGCTTGCTCGGCCAGATGGACGCCCTGGCTGGTGAGCTCATACAGTCGCCGACGCGGTCGTCCCTCCGCCGCCGCTGGGTCCTCCCAACGGGAGGTGAGCAGGCCGAACTCCTCGAGCCGGCCCAAGGCTTTGTACAGCGTCCCGTGGCCGGTCAGAGAACGTGACCCGGTCTGCTCCCGCATGGTCTGGGCGAGACCGAATCCGTGGAAGGTGGCCTGCTCCGAGCGCAGCATCGACAGCGCCACCTCGAGGATCTCGGCCTCGAGAGGGAGCAGGGTTCCAGGCTTGCGCCGCGGCATCGCGGACAACTATAGGAAGACATCTTCCTGTAGTCAAGTGTGACGGGCGCGTCGCCGGCGGCGATCGCTCGGACGCGGACGTTGAGTTGCCGATCGCGCAGTGCCACACGCTCGATGCTCACCTGGCGCTCGCGCGCTGATCGCGGATATCGTCACGCGCATGAGCGCACGAGACCTCGACGTCGTCGTCTTCGGCGCAACGGGCGTGACGGGCCGTCGCGTAGCCGCGTACCTGGCCGAGCGCGCCGGCGAGACGGGCGCGCGGTGGGCAGCGGCGGCGCGCGACGCCGCGAAGGTCGAGCAGGTCCTGGGTGAGGCCGGGGTCGCCGCTCCCGAGGTGATCGTCGCCGACGTCGGCGACCCCGCTTCGCTGCGGGCGATGGCCGAACGTACGCGCGTCGTCCTCGACCTCGTCGGGCCCTACACGCTGTATGGGCGGCCCGTGATCGAGGCGTGCGTGTCGGCCGGGGCTCACTACGCCGACCTGACCGGCGAGATCCCGTTCGTCAAGGAAGTGATTGCGGCGTTCGACGCACGCGCCGCCGACGCGGGAGTCAAGGTCGTTCAGGTTTGCGGCTTCGAGGCCCTGCCGGCGGACATGGCGGTGCTCCTCGCCGCCGAGGCTGCGCGCGAGCGCTGGGACGAGGGCCTCGCCGAGGTCGACCTCGAGGTGACGATCGGAGGACCGCCCGGATTGCCGCGGCCCTCAGACATGATTTCGGGCGGGACGCTCCAGAGCATGGCCGCGCTGGCCGGCGGGGCGGACGCGTCCGCGGCCGTCGATCCGGCCGCGCTGATCGCCGATCCGTCGCGGGCGCAGCAGGTACGCGACCGCAGTCCGATCTCGATCGTGCCGCGACTCGGGCCGGACAACCTCGTGATCGCGCCGATGGCGCCCGCCGCCTTCATCAACCCGGCAGTGATCCATCGCAGCGCCGAGTTGGGCGGTGATGGGCCCTTTCGCTACCGGGAGGGCATCGCGCTGCGGGGCCCGGCCGTGACCCTTCCGCTGCGTTACGCGATGGCGGGCACCCTCGCCGGGACGCAGGCTGCGCTCGGAGCGGCAGCGCGGGCGCAGCCGGCGGTGCGCCAACGGATGGCCGGGGCGATGCGCGCCCTGTTCCCGTCTTCGGGCTTCGGCCCGGCCCCCGAGCGCCTCGAGGACTGGACGTGGCAGATGACGGTGGACGCCCGCACGACTGCAGGCCATGAGGTGCGCGTGAACGTCGACGCGCGTGGACACCCCGGATACCTCGCGACGGCGCGCATGCTCGGCGAGGCCGGCCTGCTGCTGGCCGAGCCCGGCTTGACCCCGGAGCGCTCCGGCTGCCTCACGCCGGCGGCTGCGCTCGGTGCGGCGAGCGCGCCGCGCTTCGAGCGCGCCCACCTGCGCTTCGCCGTCAGCCCGTAGGAGCGCCCAGCTCTTCGCGCAGTGCGGCGAGCTCCGCGCGCAGCGCCTCGACCTCGTCGCGCAGCCGGGCGACGTCGCCGGCAAGCTCGTCGTCGGCAGAGGCTGCGCCGTCTGCCGCCGCAGGAGCCGGTCCCGGAGCCACGGCAACGGCGTCCTGCGCGTCGGCGCCGGGCGGCGCCTCGTCGTCGAGCAGCTGGGTGTACCGCGCCTCCTTCTGCCCCGGCCTGCGTTCGATCCATCGCCCCAGGCCACGATCGGTGACCCGGCCGAGCGCGTCCTCCACCGACCGCAGGTCCGCGAACCTGTGCATGCGCTCGCTGCGCTGCTTGAGCTCGCCCAGCGTCTGTGGCCCGCGCAGCATGAGGACGCAGAGCAGCGCGCGCTCGTCCGGCGCAAGGCCGAGCGCCTCGTCGACGAGGTGGCGGTACTTGTGGGCACGGCTGCCGTGATAGCTGGCGAGTCGCGCCAGGCCCTGCCGGCCGAGCTGCTGTGCAGCGTCGCGCACAGTCGGCTCGTCGTAGTCGACGACCGGATCGCGGTTCGTCGACTGGTTGCAGGCAAGCCGCAGCGAGTTGAGGGTAAGCGGATACGCGTCCGGGGTCGTGTGCTGCTTCTCGATGAGGCAGCCCAGCACCCTGACCTGAACCGGATCGAGGCCCTTCATGCGTGCTCGTTGACCACTACACGACGATCGGGACGAACTCGTCGTCCTCTTGGTTCTCCCGCTCCCACTTGAGGAAGTCGTAGTAGCCGCACCTGTGGGTCGCCGGGAAGTCGCGGCACATCTTGGGGCGATCCTCGTAGACGGTGCAGTTGCGCGTCTCCTGGTCGAGGAACCGGCAGGTCGTGGGGAATATGTGGTCGACCTTGTGCCGCAGCACGCGCATTCCGTCGACTCCTGTCTTGGTGAACCGGCGCTCGGCGTCATCCTGGGAAAGGCCGAACCGCTTCGCGAGGCGCCTCACGTCAGGCAGCGAGACGGGGATGTTCGGATACGAGCAGCAGTAGGCCGGGCACTCGAGGCAGTCGTACTGTTTTTTCGGCGGCTTGCGCGCGGTGCCGTTGGCGGCCATCGACGCAGTCTACGCGTCGCTCGGGCCGGGTCCAGGCCGAATTACCGGAGCGCTGCGGCGCATCTCGCGATAACCTGTTCCGTCCAGGGGAATGGTGTTACCACGGAAGGCATGCGGGTGCCCATGGCGGGGCTGAGGGTTTTCAAGCGGAGCGCGAAGGCACGCGTGCTCGCATGCGCGCTCGTCGCGTGGGCCTGCGCGACGGCGGCCGCTGGGCCCGCGAACGCGGCGGACCCCGTGATCGCCGCCGCAGGCGACATCGCCTGCGATACGACGAGCGATTTCTACAACGGCGGCTTGGGAGTCGAAGGCCACTGCCGTCAGCGTGCGACGTCCGACCTGCTTGTCGGCGGCGGGTTCTCAGCGGTCCTCGCGCTCGGCGACACCCAGTACCACGTGGGAGCGCTCGACGACTTCAATGCGGTCTTTGACGGCACGTGGGGACGGGTGAAGCCGATCATCCGGCCCGCACTGGGGAACCACGAGTACTCGACCTCGAACGCACGCGGCTACTTCGACTACTTCAACGGCGAGGGCCGGGCCGACGGCCCGGCGGGCCCGCGCGGCAAGGGCTACTACTCGTTCGACGTGGGCGCCTGGCACGTGATCGCCCTCAACACCGCGTGCGACCAGGTCGATCCCGGCGGCGCGGCGAACGGCTGTGCCCCGGGATCTCCCCAGGAGCGCTGGCTCCAGTCCGACCTCGCGGCGCATCGCACGTCGTGCACGCTCGCGTACTGGCACAGCCCGCGGTTCAACTCCGGCTTCCGCGGCAACTCGCTTGCCTCGCAGACCTTCTGGGACGTGCTCCACAGGGCCGGTGCCGACGTCGTCCTAAGCGGCGATGCGCACGATTACGAGCGCTTCGCCCCCCAGGACCCGGCGGGCAACCTCGATCCGGTGCGAGGCATCAGGGCATTCGTGGTCGGGACCGGGGGCGTGTTCTTCACGGGCTGGAGCAAGCTCAAGGCCAACAGCGAGGTACGTCACAACGACACGTTCGGCGTGCTCGCGCTGACGCTGCGTCCCACGAGCTACGAATGGCGGTTCCTGCCCGAGGCGGGCAAGACGTTCACCGACTCGGGCGCGGGCGCGTGTCACGGCCGCCTCGCGGGCTTCGTGCCGACCAAGGCCCCCGTGCTGAAGCGACACCCGGTGCGCAGCCGGTGCACGATCCGGGGGACGGCGGAGGACGACCGGCTCGACGGGACGCCGGGGCGCGACTTCATCTGCGGCCTGGGCGGCAACGACCGCATCCGCGGGCTCGGCGGGAACGACACGATCAGCGGGGGGGCCGGCAACGACCGCCTTTGGGGCGGCAAGGGTAACGATCGCATCAGGGGCGGCTCCGGCCACGATCTGCTGCGCGGCCAGAGCGGGCGCGACCGGATCTTCGGAGGGTCGGGCCGCGACAGATTGCACGGGGATGCCGGCAACGACCTGCTGTTCGCGCGCGGGGGCGGCCGCGACCGCGTCTTCGGCGGGCCCGGACGCGACCGGGCGAAGGTCGGCAAGACCGACCGCGTCAGGTCGGTCGAGCGAATCTCGCGCAGGTGATCAGTCGTAGCCGAGCGCGCCGAGGTGGGGGCGGAACAGCGTCTCGGCGAGGTCCTTCTGCGAGGCGGTCAGCTCGTGCCGCCAGCGCCCGACGGAGCTGACGGCCGAGTCGGTCGTGGCGTGGTTTGCGCGGCGGTCGTCCTGCGCTGCGTGCTTCTCGAGCATGACCGCCACGGTGTCCGGGCCCGCGCTCACGCCGATGTGCTTGAGCACCGCGGTGAGCGTCTCGCCTGGATCGGCGACGAGGTCTTCGTAGCGGACGACGTGCAGCCGGCGGCCACGCCTTTGCATGTAGTCGACGAGGCCGGATGTGCCTCTGAAGCTCAACCAGCGGATCATGTCCTCGATCGACCCCCCTGCCGGGCCGAAGCCGCGGGTTCCCTTCTTCTCGGCGTACGCCAGCATGGAGCAGGCCATGTCGCGCGGATCGCGGATCAACAGGACCTCGCGCGTGCGCGGGTCGATCTCCTCCATCACCTCGGCCGTCGAGCGCAGCGTCGACAGCTCGCTCTTCTCGACGAAGGACTGCGCGCCCGGCTTCCCGGCGCTCGCCGCGAGCCCGCCGGTCACGAGACCGATCTGGGAGTTGCAAAACGACGCGAGCGCGTCGACCCCCGACCGGCCCACTGCGCTGAGCGCGCGAGCGTCGTCCGGGAGCTCGGGATAAGGCGGCCGCGTCCCGAGCCACCAGTCGCCGGTGATCTCATCCGCGTGGATCTGCCGCGCGTAGCTTTGCGGCCGGGCCAGGCCACGCAGCACGGCGGCCCAATACGACACAACTCGCGTCTCGGCCTCCCAGGGCCGGTAGCCGGCTACGTCAGGGTGGTGGCTCAGGAGGGTGGAGAGCGCGGTCGACCCGCTGCGTCCGATCATCGAGAGCAGCACCGGTGCCGGCCCGGGCCCGGGCGCGCCGCGCAGCGGTGCGCGAGTGCCCGCGATCGCGGCGACCGGCGACCGTGTCTCGTCGGCGAGCACGGCTCGCACGACGATCCGGAATTGGTAGGGCAGGTCGAGCGTGCTGACGCTCAGGCGAATCCCGCTCTGCTCGGCGTTGACGGCATCGGGCATGCGATCGCGCATGTCCGGCCGCGCGTGGACCGGGGTGGCGGCGATCACATCGCCACGCTGTGCGACCTCGACCCCCACGACCGGGCTGCGGTTGCCGATCGCCCACCCGGTGATCCGGAAGGCGTAGAGATCTTCGGCCGCGTGCGGGCGCGGCTCCTCGAGATGGCGGTCGACGAGTCGCTCGTGGCGGATCGGCGGATACGTGACCTCCTCGATCCGCACGTGGCGCTCTCGCTCCTGTGACATGCGGGCGCGGCGGCTCAGGCCTCTCGAGCCGGAGCCGCCGCGCCGCGGGCCGGCGAGGCCGATCCTTGCTCGATGTACTCGAGGATCTGGCGCACGACCGCCGAGCCCTCGCCGACGGCCGATGCCACGCGCTTCACGGCTCCGTGCCTGAGGTCGCCGACGGCGAACACTCCGGGGACGCAGGTCTCGAACTCGGCGAACGCGTGGGTGGGGTCGGGGAAGCTCCTCGCCCGCTTCGCCTCGATCGCGTCGCGGCCGGTCTTGACGTATCCCCACTCGTCGAGCTCGATCGTCTCCGGGAACCACTTTCTGCGCGGCAGGGCGCCGATCATGACGAACAGCGCGGCCGCTTCGACCGTCCGGTCCTGCGCGTCGTCGTCGCGGCGCAGAACGAGGTGTTGCAGCCGGCCCTCGCCGCCGCCGCCGACCACCTGGGTCCCGAGCAGCACCTCGATGTCCTCGGGATGCGCCTCGATCGTGCCGCGCAGATACTGCGACATCGTCAGCTCGAGGGTCGGTCCGCGGACGACCAGGTAGACGCGGCGGGCAAAGCGGCGCAGGTGCATCGCCGCCTGGCCGGCGGAGTTTCCCCCACCCACCACGTAGACCTCCCTGTCCGTGAGGGCCTGGGCGTCGGAGATGGAAGCTCCGTAGAACACGCCGGCGCCACTGAGGACCTCCAGCTCGGGTATGCCCAGGCGTCTGTATGACACGCCGGTCGCGAGCACCACGGCGTGCGCGGTCGCGCGGCTCCCGTCCGACAACTCCACGACATGGCGATCGCCCGTGCGCTGCAACCCGATCACCGACTGCGTGAGCAGCAGCTTCGTGCCGAACACCCAGGCCTGCTGGTAGGTGCGCTGTGCGAGCTCGGCGCCGCTCACCCCGCGGGAGAAGCCCGGATAGTTGCGGATCAGCGTGCTCGAGCCTGCTTGGCCGCCGATCGCCTCGCGCTCGATCACGAGCGTGCGAAGGCCCTCCGAGGAGGCGGCGACCGCGGCGGCGAGGCCGGCCGGCCCGGCGCCGACCACGATCACGTCGAAGTCCGATCCCCCGTCGAGCCGGGTCGTCACCCCGTATGCGCTCGCGAGCTGCTCCTTCGTAGGGCCCACCAGGACCTTCTTGCCGAGGATCCGGACGACGGGCTCGGTCGTGCTCTCGCATGCGCATTCCTCGAGGATGCGCCGGCCCTCGTCGCTGTCACGCGGGTGAAACACGTGGGGGAACCCGTTGCGGGCCAGCAGCGTGGTCAGATCGTGCACCTTCGGCGACCACTGCTCACCGACGACCTCGACCTCCGAGCGGCCGTATCCGGCATGCCGCCGCCACTCGTGCAGGAACTCCGTGATCGTGCGGTGGAAGTACTCGTCCGGCGAGGCCCAGGGCTTGAGCACGTAGTAATCGATGTGTCCCAGCGCCATCGCTCTGAGGACGGCCTCAGAGGTTCGCGGGATCCCCCAGTCGCCGAACTCGATCATCAGCCCGCGCTTCGCGCGCGGGTGCACGTGCCTCACATAAGCGAGCAACTCAGCGCCGGTGTCCTGATCGAGCCACTGGCTCGCGAGCACGAGCGCCACTCGCTCGCCGTCCTCGCGCATCTTCTTCAGCAGCTCCCGCGCGCGCTCGGGCGAGCGCTCGCACTTGACCTCGTAGTCGGTCCCGTAGCGCTGCCGCAACTCCACTGAAATTCGGTCGAGCGTCTCCGCATCGACCTCGACGGCGAGCAGCACGGCGCGACGCTGATCCTCCAACCCCATGCGCGGCCGATGATACTCCCGCTCGGCGCCACGCCTTTGCGCTTAGGGAATGAAGACTCCCTGCGTCGCCAACAGCATGTTGTCGGGAGTCGTGTCCGCGTCCTCGTCGAGCCCGCCGTCGAACAGGCGCACGCGATCGAATCCCCATACGGAGCGGTCTCCTTCGGTCACGGTGCCGGGCACGAGCGTGTCCGCCGTCGTGGTGATCGCGCACGTGGAACCGACGGTCGAGTTGGCCGTCGCGGCGCACGGCACCGTCACGGAGAGAGTCGTGGCCTGCACCGTGCCACGCTGGTCGTCGGGGAAGATGGGTGGCAGCACCGAGTTGTTGCGGTCCGTGATGCGCACCGCCACCTGTGCCTGCAGCTCGCCGGCGTAGTCGCTCAGGTCGCCGCTCGAGCGGATGTCGGTCGCACTCACCGTGATCGAGACGTCGGCCTCGTCCGCCGGAGTCGCCGGTGCGCCGACGATGACTCCATAGCGCGCGGACGCGACAGCGTTCGCGGGGGCGCCGTTCGCATCCGGGGAACCCACCGTCACGTTCGGTGAAGACTGAGCGGGCGGGTTGCACGACGGGCTGTCCAGGGGCGGCCCATGCTCGCGGTTCGCAGCGATGCATTCCTGGTAGGCGGGGACGAGCGACACGCGCGTCGGCGTCGCGCCCTTCGGGCGCACGTACGCGTCCGCTTGGGTGGCGACGTCATAGGTGAGCGTGGCGCGAATGATCCCGAACTCGAAGCCGGGCTGGAAAACCGTCGTCTGAAAAAGCGTGTTCAGCGCGATCGAGGTCGCTTGTCCGATGATCGCGCGGCCCGTGAGGGTGATCGTGCCCGCCTCGTCGTCGGTCGTGACCACGTTGACGATCTCCGCAACCTCGTTGGGCAGCACCTGGCTCGCGGTGCCGAGCAGCCTGCAGCCGGTGAGCGCGGTGCACTGGATCGTGAGGTTGGTCGTGTCGACCGTCATTCCGATGCTGGACTTCTCGAGCCGCAGACCGCCGCCGAGGGTCACGGCCGCCAGGGTGTTCTCGACGTCGAACAGGCCTCCCGTCACCGGGAACACGGCGGCCGGGGCGGACCCGAATTCGAGTCGGGCGGGCGGAATCGCCGTGATGAAGATGCCGTCGGCGAGGATCTTCACGAAGTTCGACGTGTTGACCTCGAGACGTGTCTCGTGGCCCGTGATCGTGACCGGCGCCGCCTTCGCCGGCGGTGCGAGAAGCGCCAGCACCACAAGTGCGATGCCGACGACCGACACGTGCGAAGAACGCCTTGCGGACGGCTTGGTGGCTCCCATTGAATCCCCCCTACTTCAAGTGAGCAGTGAGCGGAGTCTAACCCCAAATGAGACAGACACGACCCGGGGCGGCTTTCCGGGTTCAGTGCTAGGCTGCCGCCCCCCGCGCGGCGGGAACCGAGGATCGATGTCGACCGAGACGCAACGCAGACGGCTACCCCGCGGCAGGCTCGTGGCGCTCGCCCTCGCGATCGTCGCGGCGGCCGTGATCGCCGTGGTCCTGATCGGCGGCGGCGACGGTTCCGAGAAGACCGACACGATCCAGGTCGGCGCCAACCCTGCGGCGATCGTGATCGGCAACGGGAGCGTTTGGGTCGCGAACGCCGACGGTGGCACGCTCGTGCGCGTGAACCCCGGAAAACTCGAGGTCAGCGGCAAGCCGGTGCAGGTCGGTGAGACGCCCGGATACGTGGCGTACGGCGACGGCGCAGTGTGGGTGACGGCGGGGCTGGGCTCGAGGGTCGCGCGCGTCGACGCGAACACGGGCCGCCTCGCCAAGACGGTGATCCCGGGCCTCTCGCCGACCGGAATCGCGACCGGTGCGGGCGCTGCATGGGTGGCCGACTCGGTCGAGCGCAACGTGCGCCGCATCGACATGCGCACGAACAAGGTCGTCGGCCGGCCGATCAGGGTCGGCGGGGCTCCGGAGGGCGTGGCATTCGGCCAGGGAGCGGTTTGGGTCGCGAACTACGGCGACGGGACCGTGTCGCGCATCGACCCCGCATCCGACCGCGTCGTGGCAACCGTGAAAGTGGGCAACGGGCCGGCCGATGTCGCGGTCGGAGAAGGCGGAGTGTGGGTCACGAACGTCAGCGAACAGTCGCTCAGCCGGATCGATCCCGTCACGAACCGCGCGGATCCCGCGATAAAGCTCGGTGGTGCGCCCTTGGGCCTCGCGACAGGCGCGGGCTCGGTCTGGGTCGCGAACTCCAGCGACGGCACGCTCCAGCGGATCGACCCCCGCGACAAAACGATCTCCGAGTCGCTGGACATCGGCACGCACCCGACCTCCGTCGCGGTCGGGGAGGGCGCCGTCTGGGTGACCCTTTCCGCCGACTCCACGATCGCCCGGGTCAAGCCTTAGCTGGAATGAAGGACCACCGCGCGGCGGTCGCTCAGCTACGGCGCGCCGACCCGGTGATGGCCGCGATCATCGATCGCGTCGGTCCGTGCAAGCTCGGCCACCCGACGGATCGTGGCGGACCCGCGCCCGACCACTACGGCGCGCTCGTGCGCTCGATCGTCGGTCAGCAGTTGTCCGTCACCGCTGCGCGCAGCATCCTGGGCAGGCTCTACGAGCGCTTCGACGGCCGCACTCCGACGCCGCGGCAGATCCTCGCGGACGACCCCGAGGCATTGCGGGCGGCAGCCGGCCTGTCGCGCTCCAAAGTCGCCTTCCTGCGCGACCTCGCGGCGCACGTGGACTCGAAGGAGCTTGTGCTCGAGGAGCTCGACGACCTTTCCGACGAGCAGGTCGCGGAGCGGCTCGTGCAGGTCAAGGGCATCGGTCAGTGGACCGTCGACATGTTCCTGATCTTCCATCTCGACCGTCCCGACGTGCTCCCGGTCGGGGACCTCGGGGTGCGCCGCGCGGCGATGATCGAATATCGGCTGCGCAAGTTGCCCGCGCCGCCACGACTCACGCGTCTCGCCCGCCCATGGCGACCGTGGCGCTCGGTCGGCACCTGGTACCTGTGGGCGTCGCTGCGGGTCACGCCGCAATAGCGCTGCCGAGAAAAGGGAGCCGGTCCGGGGCGTCGAACCCCATGGGCCATGAAGACAACCTCCGGTACCTCCCGACCCGCAAACGGCCACACCGACACGGCGCTCGAAGCAGAGCAGCCGATTCCCAAGGGGATGACGCTCTCCGCGTACATCACCGATCGCTTCGAGGGATTCTCGCGCTCACAGAAGGACGTCGCGCGCTACATCGTCGACCATCTCGAGGAAGCGGCGTTCCAGACGGCCGAGGAGCTCGCGCGCAGGGCCGACACTTCCAGCTCGACCGTCGTGCGCTTTTCGCAGGCGCTCGGCTTCGACGGCTTTCCGGAGCTTCAGGAAGCCGCGCGTGACGAGTACAAGCGCCGCAGCCACGCGCCCGCTGCGGGTTCGGGCGAGGGCTCGGAGTCCGCGTTGCTGACGCTCGGCAACAGCGAGTTCGAGACCGCGCTCGCAACCGACCTGGTGAACCTCGACGAAAGCGCGCGCAGGGTGACGCTCGACGATGTCCAGGAGGTCGCCGGGCTGGTTGCCAGGGCGGAGCGCGTCGTGATGGTCGGGGTCGACCAGATGGCCTTTTTCGCGAGCTACCTGCGGCACCTGCTCGCGCTCCTCGACCTCCGTGCGGAGGTCGTCGCCTCGGCGAGCCAGGAGGCGCTGGCCCGCCTCGCCCGCATCGACGAGGAGACCCTCGTCATAACCTTCTGCAGCGGACGCCCGCACGCGCTCGTCCTGAGGGCGGCCAAGCTCGCCCGCAAGCGGGACTGCGCGACCGTCGCGATCAGCGACGCCAGCATCTCCGAGCTGACCAAGCTCTCGAATCACTGCCTGTACTACTCGTCCAACAGCCCTTCGTACACCCGCTCGCACGCGGCGCTGCTGTCGCTGATCCAGGCGCTGGCATACGCGGTCTACTCGAACGACGAGGCGGCGTACGAGGAGCGGATCAAGGCCTACAAACTGAAGTAGGTCGAGTTTTGCTTAGCCGCAAAACTCGGTTTCTTGCGGGACTGGCCTAGGCGCAGGGCCCGGCCTCCGGCGGGCAAGAGTTGGCGATGATCCCGCCCGGCTAGACTCACTCCCCATGCGTGAGGAAGCCACATTTCGCGTGAAGAGCGGTCTCGCCGAGATGCTCAAGGGCGGCGTCATCATGGACGTCACCGACGCCGGGCAGGCGCGGATCGCCGAGGACGCCGGCGCTTGCGCGGTGATGGCCCTCGAGCGCGTACCCGCGGACATCCGCAAGGAAGGCGGCGTCGCGCGCATGGCGAACACGGCGAAGATCCGGGAGATTCAGGAGTCCGTGACGATCCCGGTGATGGCGAAGGCCCGTATCGGCCACTTCGTCGAGGCGCAGGTGCTCGAGGCGCTCGAGGTCGACTACATCGACGAGTCCGAGGTCCTCACGCCCGCCGACGAGGCGAACCACATCGACAAGTGGGGCTTCAAGGTGCCGTTCGTGTGCGGGGCGACGGATCTCGGCGAGGCGCTGCGGCGCATCGCCGAGGGCGCGGCCATGATCCGCACGAAGGGCGAGGCGGGCACCGGCAATGTCGTCGAGGCCGTCCGCCACATGCGCGCGATCCAATCGGGGATCAGGCGGCTCGCCTCGATGGACGCGTCCGAGCTTGCGTCCGCGGCCAAGGAGCTGCGCGCCCCACTCGACCTGGCGCGCGCGGTCGCCGCCGAGGGGCGCCTGCCCGTCGTCAACTTCTCCGCGGGGGGCCTCGCAACCCCGGCCGACGCCGCACTGATGATGCAGCTCGGCGCCGAGGGGGTTTTCGTCGGCTCGGGGATCTTCAAGTCGTCGGACCCGCCGGCGCGTGCCCGCGCGATCGTGCACGCGACGACGCACTACGAGGACCCGAAGGCGATCGCCGAGGCGTCGGAGGCGCTCGGCGATGCGATGCCCGGACTCGACCTGAAGGAGCTCGACGCGGGCAGTCTCCTCCAGCACCGTGGCTGGTAGCACGGCGGCGACCCCCCCGGCAGGCCACGAGCACGGACCCACGCCGCGCATCGGCGTGCTTGCCGTGCAGGGCGACTTCGAGGCGCACAGGCGCGCTCTCGAGCGGCTGGGCGCCGCCGCCGCCGAGGTCCGTGCCCCCACGGACTTCGACGCGCTCGACGGCCTGATCATCCCCGGCGGGGAGAGCACGACGATCGAGAAGGGCATCGCCGCCTACCGCCTGGAGCGGCCGATCCGCGACCTCGCCCGGTCAGGCCGGCCACTGCTCGGCACCTGTGCGGGGCTGATCATGCTCGATCGGGGGCATCTGGGCCTCATGGACATCGACGCGCGCCGCAACGCGTTCGGACGCCAGGTGCACAGCTTCGAGCAGGACGTGACGGTCCGCGGACTGGGCGACGAGCCGCTGCGCGCGGTGTTCATCCGCGCCCCCTGGATCGAGCGCGCCGGCAAGGAGGTCGAGGTGCTCGCCGAAGTGGACGGGCATCCCGTCGTGGCGCGTGAGCGCAACATGCTCGCCGCGGCCTTTCATCCCGAGCTGACCGACGACCTTCGAATCCACGCCCTGTTCCTCGCGCTCGGCGCGCGGCAGGACATCGCCGCTCACGAGCGAAGTAGCGCCGCGTGAGAGATCAGCGCGCAGAAGCGCTCGCCCGCATCCTGGTGCACTACTCGGCCCGGGTGGGGGAGGGTGACGTCACCTTGATCCAGGGCGAGTCCGCGGCGGAGCCGCTGGCGCTCTCCGTCTACGAGGAGGTCGTCAAGGTCGGCGGCCTGCCGATCGTCGAGCTCATCATGGAGGGCCAGGCCGCGTCGTTCTACAAATATGCGAAGGACGGCCAGCTCGACTGGATCTCGCCGTCCGCGATGTGGGCCGCCGAGAACGCGGACGCGCGCATCCGCCTGATGGCCGACGAGAACACCCGCGCGCTCTCGGGCGTGGAGCCCGAGCGCCAGACACGCCGCCAAGCGGCCGCGAAGCCGTTGATGGAGACCATGATGCGCCGCACCGCGGCCGGCGAGTTTCGCTGGAGCCTGACGTTGTTCCCGACGCACGCATACGCGGCCGAGGCCGAGATGTCGCTGGCCGACTACGAGGACTTCTACTACCGCGCGTGCCTGTGCGACCGCGAGGATCCCGTCGAGGCCTGGCGGCTCCAGTCCGAGGACACCCACCGCCTCGCGGAGTGGATCACGGGCAAGGAGGAGATCCGCATCCAGGGGCCGGGCACCGACCTCACGCTGAACGTCTCGGGACGAACCTTCATCGCGGCCGACGGCCGACACAACATGCCCGACGGGGAGTTCTTCACCGGGCCTGTCGAGGACTCGGCCAGCGGCGAGGTGACCTTCACTTATCCCGCGGTGTACGGCGGCCGCGAGGTTGCGGGCGTGAAGCTGCGCTTCGAGGACGGCAAGATCGTCGACGCATCCGCCGAGCGCAACGAGGAGTTCCTGATCAAGACGCTCGATACCGACGAAGGTGCGCGGCGCCTCGGCGAGCTCGGCATCGGGACCAACTACGGGATCGACAGGTTCACCAAGGAGATCCTCCTCGACGAGAAGATCGGCGGGACGATCCACCTCGCGGTCGGCATGTCCTATCCGGAGACCGGCGGCCGCAACGACTCCGCCGTCCACTGGGACATGGTCTGCGACCTGCGCCGGGGCGGGAGCATCACCGTCGACGGCGAGCAGCTCCAGGTAGACGGCAAGTTCACCGTCTGAAATCCCTCCGCCCTTAGTGTGATGTCGCACATGCGTCCACATCCCGCATGCGAACAGAGGTTTGGGAGGGCAGGGTCGATGGGTACCTGACACCGTGTGCAGCCGTCGGGGGTTTCCTCTAGACTGCCGCGGCTGTAGATGTGCAAACGCCGAACCTCCGCTGTCGCGGAGGACGGGGGACCCAAGAAGTTGGGGCTAATCCACACCGTTGTGTGGAGGCGCAGGCTCCTTTAGCGCCAGTCCGTCAGCTAACCCCGCAGGCTTACGAAGGAGTTGTTTCTTTGCGCGCCCAAGCGCTCGGACGTACACACGCCCTAGCCGGATTTGTTCTATTGGCCGTCGCGAGCGCGCTCGCGGCCGGCCCGGTTGCCGGTGCGGCCACGGGCGGCGCGGGTGTTCCCGCACCCCCGCCCGCGGGCCCGTCGGGCGGCATCGGGACAGCGCCGCTCACTACTCCGATGCCGACCGCGCAGCTGTCGCGCGACGGCAAGACGGCGGTCCCCCCGGCCGCTGCGCCCCAGGCGGTCAAGGACGCGATCTACGCAGCCAACCGGATCGCCGGCAAGCCCTACCGCTACGGCGGCGGCCACAGGCGCTTCAAGGACTCCGGCTACGACTGCTCGGGCGCCGTCAGCTTCGCGCTGCGCGGCGGCGCACTGATCAAACGCCCGCTGCACTCCACCGCTTTTCTGGGGTGGGGCGATGCTGGTCGCGGCCAGTGGATCACCGTCTACACCAATCCCGGTCACGCATACGTCGTGATCGCGGGGCTGCGCTTCGACACCTCGGGGCCCGGTCCCCGCGGGCCGAACTGGCGCAAGGCCGCGCGCTCGAGCCGCGCATACACGGCGCGGCACCCCCACGGCTTCTAGTCCGGACCAACCCCAAGTACCCCGGACACCCCGGGGTTCGATGGCAACGTGGCCGAACGTCCCGCGATACCGCCTCGAGCACGCAGTCCGGGACGTTCGGTCGGGGTGTGGGGCAACTCGGGGTTAGCACGGGCTAGGCCGTTCTAGCGACCGGCCGCCGGGACTCCGGCTAGCGCCGGATCCGGTTCTCGAGCCGCCCGAGGGTCGGAGAGGAAACGACGACGTCGTCCCCGTCGGCCAGCCAGACGCGCGGCTGGCGCGCGCTGCCGACACCGGACGGCGTCCCGGTCGAGACGATGTCGCCGGGCTCGAGCGTCATCAGGCGTGAGAGCTGTGCGACCAGGGCGGGCACCGAGAAGATGAGGTCGCCCGTGTCGTCGGACTGCATCGTCTTGCCGTTCAGGGTCAGCGCGACGGCGATCGCGTCGTGGTCGCCTGCCTCGTCCGGCGTGACGAGGGCCGGCCCGCAGGGCGCGGAACCGTCGAACACCTTTCCCGGCATCCATTGCGGGGTGGCGAACTGGAGGTCGCGTGCCGAGAGGTCGTTGAGCAGGGTGTAGCCGGCCACGTGCACGAGGGCGTCGCGCTCCGAGACCTCGCGGGCACGCCGCCCGATCACGAACGCGACCTCGGCCTCGTAGTCCACCTTCTCGCTGGCCGCCGGGAGCGTCACGTCTGCCCCGGTCCGCACGAGCGCGTTGCGGTACTTCCCGAAGAAGGTGGGGGAGGGCGGCGGGTCGATCCCGGCCTCCGCGGCGTGCTTGCGGTAGTTCAGCCCGATGCAGACGATCTTCTCCGGGTCCGGGACCGGCACCTGGAGCTCGACCTCGGCGAGTGGGAGCGGGTCACCGGCGAGCGCACCGGCCAGCCCGCCGATCAGGTCCGCCTCGAGGAGCTGCCGCACGCTCACCCGCGAACCGCCGGGCTCCAGTGCGTCCCAGGCATCCCACACCATCGCGTCACGCAGGACGCCGGCGCGGACGCCCCGGTCTGCCTTGTAGCTCACGACGCGCATCGGCGGCAGGGTAGCGGTATCGTGAACAGGCCAACTTGGACGAGCACTAGGAGGAGAATCATGGCGAAACTGATCAACTGCCAGTGCGGCGCGACCGTGCGGGGCGAGACCGACGACGAGCTGGTCGCCGCGGCCGAGACTCACATCAAGTCCGAGCACCCGAACCTCGTCGGGCAGATGGGTCGCGAGCAGATCCTCGCGATGGCGAAGAAGGCCGACTAGCCGGGCCCTCGGACGACTCGGCGGGCCCGTCGTGGACGGGCCCGCTACGCACAGGGCACGCTCAGTGCCCCAGGTTCACCATCACGTGCTTGATCTCGGTGTAGTCCTCGAGCGAGTAGATCGAGAGGTCCTTTCCGTAGCCGGACTGCTTGAAGCCGCCGTGCGGCATCTCCGACACGAGCGGGATGTGGTCGTTGACCCATACCGTTCCGAACCTCAGCTGCCGCGCGGCGTCCATCGCGCGCCCGACATCGCGGGTCCAGACGCTCGCCGCGAGGCCATAGTCGACGCCGTTCGCCCATGCGAGCGCCTCGTCATCCGAGGAGAAGCGCTGCACCGTCACGACCGGCCCAAAGACCTCGCGCTGGATCATCTCGTCTCCCTGCTCGAGCCCGGCGACCACCGTCGGCTCCACGAAGAAGCCCTTCCCGTTGGCGGCCTTCCCGCCCGTCACGACCTGCGCGTTGCCGGGGGCGCGGTCGAGAAAGCCCGTGACGCGCTCGCGCTGGGCCTGCGACACGACGGGGCCGAGCTCCGTGTCGGCGTCGCCGGGGTCGCCCATCGCCAGTGACCCGACGGCCCGCCCCAGCTCCGAGACGAACTCGTCGTGCACCTTCGGCCCGGCCAGCACGCGCGTCGCCGCCGTGCAGTCCTGGCCCGCGTTGAAGTAGCCCGCCACCTTCACCCCCTCGACCACGGCCTCGAGGTCGGCGTCGTCGAACACGATCACCGGAGCCTTGCCGCCCAGCTCGAGGTGGACTCTCTTCAGCGTGTCCGCGGCGGCGCGCGCGATCTCCTTTCCGGTCGCCACGTCGCCGGTGAGCGACACCATCGCGACGTCGGGATGGCGCACGAGTGCGGCGCCGGCGGGCTCACCGTGCCCGAGGACAACGTTGAGCACGCCGTTGGGCAGGTGCTCCGCGGCGAGCTCCGCGAGGCGCACGGCGGTCAGCGGTGTCTGCTCGGAGGGTTTCAACACGACGGTGTTGCCGGCTGCCAGCGCCGGCCCGATCTTCCAGATCGCCATCATCAGCGGGTAGTTCCAAGGGGCGATCTGCCCGACGACGCCGACCGGCTCCCGTCGGATCATCGACGTGTAGCCGCGCATGTACTCGCCCGTTGCGATGCCGTTGAGCGACCGTGCCGCGCCGGCGAAGAAGCGCAGGTTGTCGACGAGCACCGGCATCTCGTCGGCCTTCATCGACTCGATCGGCTTGCCGACGTTCAGGGACTCGAGCCCCGAGAGCTCATCCCCGTGCTGCTCGAGCGCGTCCGCGATCCGCAGCAGCGCGAGTGCGCGCTCGCCCGGGGGCGTCTCGGACCACTCCTTGAAGGCACCCTTGGCGGCGTCGACCGCGGCATCCACGTCGGCCTGGTCCGAAAGCGGTGCGGTCGCGATCTGCTCGCCCGTCGCGGGGTTGAGAATCGGCTCGCTCGCGCCGTCGGCTGCCGGTCGCGACTCTCCGTTGATGAAGTTGCTGAGCTCGTGGGTTGTCTGTGCGGCCGTCGCCATCGTCTCTCCTCGTTCGGATTTCTATGCGGCTGATCTGTTTCGCAGCGCCTGGTCGAGCGGCACGAGCGCCAGGTCGAGGCTGTCCGCCACGGCGCGGTGGGTCACACTCCCGCCGGCGATGTTGACGCCGGAGCGCAGGCCCGGGTCGCGCTCGATCGCTCCCGGGACACCGTGGTCGGCCAGCGCGAGCACGTACGGAAGGGTCGCGTTCGTGAGTGCGTAGGTCGATGTGATCGGCACCGCTCCGGGCATGTTCGCCACGCAATAGTGAAGGATTCCGTCGACCGTGTAGGTCGGGTCGCTGTGCGTCGTCGGCCGGGACGTCTCGAAGCAGCCGCCCTGGTCGATCGACACGTCGACGAGCACGGCGCCGGGCTTCATCAGCTCGAGCTGGCTACGCCTGACGATGCGCGGCGCGCGGGCGCCGTGCACGAGCACCGCCCCGATCACGAGGTCGGCCCGGGGGAGCATCTCCTCGATCGACAGCGTCGACGAGTAGACGGTCGATGCGCGGCCGTTGAGGACGGTGTCGAGACCGCGCAGCCGGTCGATCGACTTGTCGAAGACGAACACGTCGGCCTCCATCCCGATCGCGATGAACGCGGCGTTCATCCCGACCACGCCGCCGCCGATGATCATCACGGTCGCGGCCGCGACGCCCGGCACGCCACCGAGCAGCACCCCGCGGCCGCCGAACGGCTTCTCGAGCATGAATGCGCCTGCCTGCGTCGCGAGCTTGCCCGCGATCTCGCTCATCGGGGCGAGCAACGGCAGCTTGCCCGCGGTGTCCTCGACCGTCTCGTAGGCGACTCCGGTCGCGCCCGTCTCGGCGAGCGAAATCGTCAGCTCCCGGTCGGCGGCGAGGTGGAGGTAGGTGAACAGGACCTGTCCCGGGCGCAGCATCTCGACCTCGGCGGGCTGCGGCTCCTTGACCTTGAGCACCATGTCGGCCTCGGCGAACACGGTCTCCGCGTCGGAGACGATCGTCGCGCCCTGCGCCGCGTAGGCGGCATCCTCGATCGAGCTCCCGTCGCCGCCGCCCGCCTGGATGAGCACCTCGTGGCCGTTCTCGGTCAGCTCGCGAGCGCCCGCGGGCGTCAGCGCGACCCTGTACTCATCGGGCTTGATCTCGGTGGGCACTCCGACCTTCACGCGGCCGCACCCCCGGAGCTCCCGGAATTCGCGCCTGAGAGAATGCCGGTTTCGCCTAGCTCGAAGGTCGTGCCGCGCCGCTCGAGCTCCGGGAACAGGTCGTCCGGGTCGACGCAGCGCTCGGGAGGGAGCGCGCCGCGCGCCTCGATCCGGCCGCGCGCGAGGAGCCGCACCGCCGCGGCCGCCGGGGCCCCGGTCGAGACCACCCCGCCGCCGAGCCCCCACTGCTCCATCGGGCGGGTGACGGCGCGCACCCTCGCCTTGCGACCCCCGGCGTGAGCCTCGATCATGTGCACGGAGACCGTCGCCGACGAGGCCGGGACCGCCTCGGCCGCGGCGGCATCGATCCGCTCGCGCGGCGCTGTGGTCAGGTCACGGACACGCTCCAGCACGGCGGGGGAAAGCGACAGGCGGAAGCTGGCCTCGTCGCATCCGAAGCTGTCGCCGAAGGTGCGCAGCTCGGAGTGCAGCGTGTGGATCGTGTGCCCGGCTTCGACCGGCTCGCCGAAGTCGACGCGCCCACCGTCCGTGAGCGGCTCGATCTCCTGCGGCTCGCCGCCGCGCAGGACGATCGGTCTCATGGTCAGCTCGTCGACGAGTGTCTGCACCGCGTAGGGGTACGACGGTCCGGAGGGCGGGTCCATATCGCGCCCCGCGGCGAACACGTCGATCCGCTCCGGGTGCCCGCCGAGGGCGCGCACCGCGGCGACCGCCATCACGTTCGTCTTCCCCGGGCTCGAACCCATGCCGAGCAACGCCAGCAGTCCGGCGCGCTCGAAGTCGGCGTGCATCTCGAGCTGGCGGCCCGTCAGCCAGTAGAGACCCCCGAGGTCGATGTAGTGGCAGCCGGCGTCCAGGCACGCGCGCATCGCGTCGAGGTTCACGCGGTAGCTCGCCGAGTTCACCAGCACGTCGCAGTCCTCGAGCGCAGTCGCAAGGCCGGAGCGCGCGTCGGCCGTCCGCACCTGCGCACGGGGACCCCCGTGCTCGCGGGCGACGGCCGCCGCACGCTCCTCGTTGACGTCGAGGAGGATCAGCTTGGAGGCCTCCGCCGACTCCGCGAGGTCCCTCACGATCGCCGGGGCGATCGTCCCCCCGGCGCCGAGGATCGCCACGCTCAACTCTCGCGGCGCGGTCGCGGTCATCCGACCAGCGCTCGCGCCTTTAGTGCGAGCCAGAACTCGATCCGGTCGCGGGCGCTCGAGAGGTCCCGCCCCGTCAGCTGCTCGATGCGCCGGATCCGGTAGCGCAGAGTGTGGCGGTGACAGAACAGCTCCCGGGCGGCGCGCTCCCATTGCCCGTTGTGCTCGACGAACGCCTCGAGCGAGCGCAGCAGCTCACCGCCGTACTCGCCCTCGCCGTTCTCGATCGGCCCCAGCACGCTCTCGTGGAAGAGCTGCAGCGCCTCGTCCTCCTGGACCGAGAGCAGGAACTGGAGAGCCCCGAGGTCGCGCCAGGACGAGACCTCGGGAGCATGTCCGTCGAGCATGGCCGTGGCCTCGAGGGCATAGCGCGCCTCGAAGAACGAGCGCTTGAGGTCGGCGACCTCCGCGATCCGGCTGCTCGCGGCACGGACGGGGCCGTGCTCGCGCGCGAGCGCCGACCGTCCCTTGGCTGCGAGCGCGAGCGGGTCCTCGACGGCGCCGTCCACGATCGCGCAGAGCAGCCCCTCGCGGCTCGCGACGAGGGCAGCGGTGCCGGCCTCCGCGATCGCCGTCTCGAGCGTCGTCTCGGCGGCCTCGGAGTCACCCAACGCGAAGACGAGCACGGCGGCGCGTGACCCGACGCCGAACGGCCGCAGCCGGCCACGCAGCTCGCTCTCGTCTAGCTCGCCCGCGACGAGCTCGGCGAGCACGTCACCCGCGAGGCGGCGCTCGGTGTCGCGCACGACGCGGCGGCGCATCAGCTCGAGGGCCACGATCGTGACCGCCTGCTGGAGGATCAGGCGCTCGAATTCGCCGAGCCCGCCGGTGTCGCGGATCGCGACGATCCACGCGCGTGGCCCGCCCTGCGGCTCCGCCGCGACCGGCAGGGCAAGCGCGCGACCGGACACGTCGTCGTGCGGTGGCTCGAACGACACGGGGTGCCCGGTCTCGTTTCGCGCCTTCGCCTCCGCGCGGATCGACTCGAGCACCTCGGGCGCGAGCTCACGCCGGAAGTTGGCGGACGCTATCTGCTCTCCGTGCCAGTCGAGCATCACGATCGTTCCCCCGATCGCCGCCGACAGCGCCCGTGCGACCTCCTGGAGGCCGCGCTGCTCGAGCACCAGCTGCTCCAGGCGGCGATGCACCGCGATTCCGCGCTGGAGGACCTCGTACTGCTCGTTCACGAGTCGCGCGAATGCCTTCTCGGTGATCGCGATGAACGGCATCTCATAAGGCACCTCGAAGACCGGGAAGCCGCGGCTCCTGGCCTCGTCCAGGATCGCCGGCGGGATCCGCTCGTGCTCGAGGCCCGTTCCGAATCCAAGACCGGCGAGGTGGTGATCGACCAGCATCCGCACGAACGCGCGCTGCTCGTCCTCCTCGCGCAGCTGGATCCCGGTGGTGAGGAGTAGCTCGCCCCCGGACATCCACGGGGTGGGGTCGCGCAGCTCGCTGATGTGGACCCAGCGGATCGGTGACTCGGTCGCCTCCATGCCGGTGACGGGCGAGAGGCCCAGCTCATCCAGGAGGCTCTGGACAGTCAGCATCTCAGGCGGCCATCCGGTCCCACGCCTCGCTCAGCACGTCGCGCAGGATGGTCTCGATCTCCTGGAACTGCTCGGGCCCCGCGATCAGCGGCGGGGACAGCTGCACGACGGGGTCGCCACGATCGTCGGCGCGACAGATCAGGCCCCGGCGGTACAGCTCGCCGGACAGGAAGCCGCGCAGCAGCCGCTCCGACTCCTCGCTGCTGAAGCTCTCCTTCGTGGCCTTGTCCTTGACGAGCTCGATCGCCTGGAAGTACCCGGCGCCGCGCACGTCCCCGACGATCGGGAGGTCGCGCAGGCGCTCGAGCGACGCGCGGAACTCGGCCTCGTGCGCGAGCACGCGGCCGGGCAGGTCCTCGCGCTCGTAGATGTCGAGCGTCGCGAGCGCGACGGCGGCCGCGACCGGGTGGGCGCCGAACGTGAAGCCGTGGGCGAACATCGCATCGCCCTTCATGAACGGCTCCGCGATGCGGTCGGAGACGATCATCGCGCCCATCGGCACGTACGCGGACGTGAGCGCCTTCGCGGTCGTGATGATGTCCGGCTGGTAGCCGTACCGCTGCGAGCCGAAGTAATGGCCCAGCCGCCCCCAGGTGCAGATCACCTCGTCGGAGATGAACAGGACGCCGTGGCGGTCGCAGATCTCGCGCACCCGCTGGAAGTATCCGTCCTGGGGCACGAAGCACCCGCCCGCGTTCTGGACGGGCTCGAGGATCACCGCCGCGACCGTCTCGGGTCCTTCGAACAGGATGCGCTCCTCGATCGCGTCCGCCGCCCAGAGCGGGTCCCGGCCGTCCGGCCAGCGGTAGCTGTTGGTGTTGGGGACGTGACACCCGCCCGGCGTGAGCGGCTCGAACTGGGCGCGCAGGGAGGTCAGGCCGGTCGCCGCGAGAGCGCCCAGGGAGGTCCCGTGGTAGGCGAGCTCACGGGCGATGATCTTGGTGCGCTTGGACTCGCCGCGCACATGGTGGTAGTTGCGGGCCAGCTTCCACGCCGACTCGACCGCCTCGGACCCGCCCGAGGTGAAGAAGACGCGGTTGAGGTCGCCCGGCGCGAGGTCGGCGATGCGCGCCGCCAGCTCGATCCCCGGCGGGTGCGCGTAACTCCAGTTGACGTAGAAGCCGAGCTCGCGAGCCTGGCGCGCGGCGGCGTCGGCCAGCTCCTCGCGGCCGTGGCCGGCGTTCACGCAGAACAGCGCGGAGAGCCCGTCCAGGTACCGCTTGCCGTGCTCGTCGTAGACGTAGCAGCCCTCACCGCGCACGATCACCGGCACGTCGTGGTGCTCGTAGGATCCCATGCGGGTGAAGTGCATCCACAGGTGGCGCTTGGCGAGCTTCTGGAGGTCGCCGGCCCCGGTCCCGCGCGGTGCGGCCTCTTCGACTCCCACGTTGGTTGCCATTACGCTCCTCCTCGGTGGACTTGGGATGTTGCCTCGACAGCCCGTATAACGATATAGCTGCTCAGGAGCAGTAACAAGGCCGTTCGGTAGGCCCGAGGGTCAAAACCCAGTGGTTTAATTGTGCCGGAAGGACAATGCACTCACTCGTCTTTAGGACAGTCGCCCATTGCAGACGTCCTCAGCGCTGCTTAGCGTGTGGCCGTTCTGACGGAAACGCGGCCCGGCACTCGGGGCCGACCCGAGGGGAGTAGCGCCAGGTTTGATCGGAGCCAGCGACGGGATGGACACGAGGTCACGACCGAGCGTCGAGCTCGAACGGGTGACCAAGCGCTTCGGCGACTTCCCGGCCGTGCGGGACCTGAGCCTCGAGATCCGCGAGGGCGAGTTCTTCACGCTGCTCGGGCCCAGCGGATGCGGGAAGACCACGACCCTCAGGATGGTGGCCGGGTTCGAGGAGCCGACAGAGGGCCGGATCCTGATCGACGGGACCGACGTGCGCGGCGTACCGCCCTTCAAGCGCCCGACCAACACGGTCTTCCAGAGCTATGCGCTGTTCCCGCACCTGAGCGTCGAGGACAACGTGGCCTTCGGCCTGCGCCGCAAGGGCGTAGGCAAGGAGCAGGCGCGCCGCCGTGTGCGCGAGGAGCTCGAGCGGGTCCGCCTCGGATCGGAGGCGAAGCGAAAGCCGCGCCAGCTATCCGGCGGCCAGCAGCAGCGGGTCGCGCTCGCGCGGGCCCTGATCAACCGGCCCGCCGTGCTGCTCCTCGACGAGCCGCTCGGCGCGCTCGACCTGAAGCTCCGCAAGGGGCTTCAGGTCGAGCTGAAGGACATTCAGCGCGACGTCGGGGTGACGTTCGTGTATGTGACCCACGACCAGGAGGAGGCGCTCACGATGTCCGACCGCATCGCGGTCATGAACCGCGGCGTGATCGAGCAGCTCGCCGCGCCCGAGGAGGTGTACGAGCGTCCGCGCACGACCTTCGTGGCAGGCTTCATCGGAGTCTCGAACCTGCTGCCCGGGCAGGTCGAGTCGGTCACCGGTGACGAGGTGCGGATGCGCCTCGAGAGCGGCCCCACTGTCAGCGCGCGCGGCGACGGGGTGACCGCGGGCGAGCGGGTCCACGCCGTCGTGCGCCCCGAGAAATTGCAGGTCGCGCTCGTGGACCAGCCGGCCCCGCGCGGGTCAGCCGAGCATCGAGGGCCTCGTCGAGTCGGCCGTGTACCTCGGGACGGCGACGCAGATGGTCGTGAAGATCGCCGGGGACGTGCCGCTCACGGTGCTCGTCCCCAACGCCGACGAGGCGCAGCGCCAGAAGCTGCCCGGCGCGGGTGCCCGCGTACGGCTCTCGTGGGCGCCACAGCACATGCACATCGTGAGCGGAAGCGGCGCCCCGTCCGACGGCGCAGATCAGAATCAGCAGGCGACCCTTAACCCGGTGGCAGCGACCTAGATGGCCGGTCGCACCCCGAGAGGAGAAGACAAGTGACCAACAGCAGCGACTGGGACATCGAACGCGCGATCGACGCGATGACCGCGTCCGGCCTGAGCCGAAGGACCCTGATGCGGCGTGCGGGCGCGGGTGCCCTGAGCCTCGGGGTGATCGGGTTCCTCGCCGCCTGTGGCGACGACAAGAGCGGGTCCGCCGAGTCGGCGCAGACGATCCCCAAGGGCGAGATCGCCAAGAACCTCACGTTCGCGAACTGGCCGCTCTACATCGACGTGGACGGCAAGAAGCGCCCGACGCTCGACCAGTTCAAGGCGAAGTACGGCACCGAGGTGAAGTACATCGAGGAGGTCAACGACAACGTCGAGTTCTTCGGAAAGGTGCGCCAGCAGTACGCCAAGGGCAACTCGGGCGGGCGCGACATCCACGTCGTGACCGACTGGATGTGCAGCCGCATGAAGCGGCTCGGCTACGTCCAGAAGCTCGATAAGACGGCGATGCCGAACGTCGTGAAGAACATCGAGCCCGGGGTCGCGAGCCCCGACTTCGATCCCAAGCGCGAGTTCTCGGTGCCGTGGCAGACCGGCCAGGTGCTGCTGATCTATCGCAAGGACAAGACCGGCGGCGAGTTGACGAGCATCAACGACCTGTTCGACCCGAAGTTCAAGGGCAAGGTGACGATGCTGAGCGAGATGCGCGATACGGTCGGATCTGTCCTGCTCGGCGAGGGCATCACGCCGGAGGACGCGACCAAGGACCAGGCGCTCGCCGCGATCGAGAAGATCGAGAAGGCGTCGAAGGACGGTCAGATCAGGCGCTTCACGGGCAACGACTACACCCGAGACATCGACAAGGGCGACTCCACCGCAATCCTCGGCTGGTCCGGCGACGCCGTGCAGCTCGTTGCCGACAACAAGAACATTGCATACAAGCAGCCGAAGGAAGGCTTCATGATCTTCACGGACTCGATGCAGGTCCCGGTCGGGGCCCCGCATGCGTTCACGGCCGAGAAGATGATGGACTTCGTGTACGACGTCGATATCCAGGCGCAGATCACGGCCTACGTGAACTACGTGCCTCCCGTCAAGGGCGTGCGCGACAAGCTCGCGGAGACCGATCCGGAGATCGCGGGCAACGAGCTGATCTTCCCGGACCTGGCGGAGTCGCACAACTTCAAGACGTTCCCGCCCGAGGACGAGGCGGAGATCGAGGCCGCGTTCCAGCGCGCGATTGGCGCCTAGCGGACCCGGCACCCGAGGGGAGCCCCTAATGACTTTCTTCCAGAGGCGTCAGGGGCTCCTCCCGTATCTGCTGCTCGCCCCGGGGCTGCTGTGGCTGGTCTTCTTCTTCCTGGTGCCGCTCTACTACATGGGCCGCACCTCGCTCGAGACGGGCACGATCTTCACCGGCTACGAGTTCACATGGCACTTCCAGACGTACACGGACGCGATCAAGAACTACGACGAGCAGCTGATCAGGTCTTTCGTGTATGCCGGCAGTGCGACGCTGATCGCGCTGACGATCGGCTATCCGCTCGCCTACGCGATCGCCTTCCGCGGCGGCAAGTGGAAGACGGCGCTGTTGCTGCTCGTGATCCTGCCGTTCTTCGTGACCTACCTGATTCGCACACTGTCGTGGGAGACGATCCTCGCCGACAACAGCGTGATCGTGGACGTGCTCAAATCGCTCGGTTTGGTCGCGGACGACGGCCGGGTCCTGGCGACGACGGGAGCCGTGATCGCGGGCATCACCTACAACTTCCTGCCCTTCATGATCCTGCCGCTCTATGCGAGCCTCGAGCGGATCGATTCCCGCATGCTGGAAGCCGGGTACGACCTCTACGGCACCCGCCGGGCGGTTTTCACGCGCGTCACGTTGCCGCTTTCCATGCCCGGGGTCGTCGCGGGCGTGCTCCTGACTTTCATCCCCGCGGCGGGTGACTTCATCAACGCCGAGCTGCTCGGCACCCCGCGCCAGACCATGATCGGAAACGTGATCCAGAGCCGATTCCTGGAGCTCACCGACTACCCGACCGCGGCCGCCCTGTCGTTCGTCCTGATGGCGACGATCCTCGTGCTCGTACTGGTGTGGGCCAAGATCGCGGGCACGGAATCCCTGATGGGCGCCGAGGCGCGGTGATGGAGGCGGCGACCGTCACGCGGGGAGAAGTGCGCGCGGTGCGCCGTCCCCGCGCGCTCGCCTTCGGGCGGGGAGTGCTGAACCAGTCGCTCAACTTCTACGCGGCCCTCGCCCTGATCTACCTGCTGCTGCCGATCGCGGTGATCGTCGTGTTCTCGTTCAACGACACGCAGAGCCGCTTCAACTACACGTGGCAGGGGTTCACGCTCGCGCACTGGAAGGACCCCTTCGGCGTGCCGGGCCTCGCGGAGGCGATGGTGAACTCCCTCAAGATCGCGGCGCTCGCGACGATCGTCGCGACGATCCTCGGCACGATGATGGCGCTCGCGCTGGTCCGCTACCAGTTCCGGGGGCGCGGCGCCACGAACCTGTTCATCTTCATCCCGCTGGCGACGCCGGAGGTCGTGCTGGGTGCGTCACTGCTGTCTCTGTTCCTTTCGGTCAACGTGTTCGAGACCGGCTTCACCACGATCCTGATCGCGCACATCATGTTCAGCATCAGCTTCGTGGTCGTGACGGTCAGGTCCAGGCTGATCGGGTTCGACCGCCATCTCGAGGAGGCGGCCCAGGATCTGGGCGCAAACGGATTGCAGACGTTTGCGCGCGTCACGCTCCCCCTGATCGCGCCCGGCGTCCTGGCCGCGGCGCTGCTCACGTTCGCGCTCTCTGTCGACGATTTCGTGATCACGAACTTCAATTCCGGCTCGACCGTGACGTTCCCGCTGTTCGTGTGGGGCGCGGCGCGGGTCTCGATTCCTCCGCAGATCAACATCATCGCGACGATGATCTTCGTCGTGACGCTCGTCCTGATGCTCGTGACGGTGGTCCAGCAACGGCGCGCCGCGCGCATGTCCGAGATGCGCCCGGAGCCGGTCCCGTGAGCCGATGAGCACCTACGAGAAGCTGGCCGGCATCCCGCTGGAGGTGGAGGGCTACGACCTCGAGCCGCTCGAGCAGGCCGTCTCGAGTGACTTCACGCGCGCCGCGACCGTGATCCACATGCGCGGCGGTGGTCACGAGGGCGTCGGCGAGGACGTCACCTACGACGCGCTCGACCACGTCGCGCTCCAAGAGGCCGGACCGGTCCAGGATCTGGCCGGGTCGTGGACGCTCGGATCGTTCTTCGAGCACGTCGGCGCGCTCGACCTGTTCCCGGCGGAGCCGGTCCGCGACGTTTCGCGCCTCTACCGCCGGTGGGCGTTCGAGAGCGCCGCGCTCGATCTCGCCTTGCGACAGCGGGGAGCGACGCTGGCGCAGGCGCTCGGCCGCGAGCTGCGGCCCGTCACCTTCGTCGTCTCGCTGCGGCTCGGCGAGCCGCCCACGCTCGAGCCTGTGCGCAAGCGGCTGGACCGCTACCCGGGACTGCGGTTCAAGCTCGACCCGACGCCCGAATGGAGCGATGATCTGATCGCGCAGCTCGTCGAGACGGGCGCGGTCGACTCGGTCGACCTGAAGAGCTTCTACGTCGGGACGGTGGTCGACAACCCGGCGGACCCCGCGCTCTACCGGCGGGTGGCGGAGGCATTCCCGGCCGCCTGGATCGAGGACCCGGGCGTCACTGACGAGACACGCCCGGTGCTCGAGCCCCTCAGGGACCGGCTCACGTGGGACGCGCCGATCCACTCGATCGCGGACATCGAGGCGCTGCCCTGGCCGCCGCGGATGGTAAACGTGAAGCCTTCGCGCTTCGGCAGCGTGAGAGCGTTGACGGACGCGTACGACTACCTCGGCGAGCGCGGGATCGGAGCGTATGGCGGCGGCCAGTTCGAGCTCGGCCCCGGCCGCGGTCACATCCAGTACCTCGCGTCGCTCTTCCACCCGGACACCCCGAACGACGTGGCGCCGGGCGGCTACAACCTCAACGATCCACCCGACGGCCTCCCCGGCAGCCCGCTCGAGCCGCGTCCGAGCGACATCGGCTTTCGCTGGGAGTAGCGCGGTCGCGCCCATTCGGGGCGCCTCCTAGAATCCTCCGGGCATGGCGGGGCATTCCAAATGGGCGCAGATCAAGCGCAAGAAGGGCGCCGCGGACGCCAAGCGCGGGCAGCTCTTCACGAAGCTGGCGCGCGCGATCACGGTCGCGGCGCGCGACGGCGGGGGCGACCCCGAGGGCAATGCCTCGCTCGGGAACGCGGTCGAGAAGGCGAAGGCCCTGCGCATGCCCAAGGAGAACATCGAGCGTGCGATCGCCAAGGGCACTGGTGCCGGGGCGGACGCGGCGGCGATCGAAGCGGTCACCTATGAGGGGTACGGGCCGGGCGGCGTGGCGATCCTGATCGAGTGCCTGACCGACAACCGCAACCGCACCGCGGCCGACGTCCGCCACATCTTCTCGCGCGCGGACGCGAGCCTCGGGGAGCCGGGGTCGGTGGCGTGGATGTTCGAGAAGAAAGGGGTCGTGCTGGTCGACGCCGGCCGCTACGGCGAGGAGGACCTGATGCCCGCGATCGACGCGGGCGCAGAGGACCTCGCCGCCGACGGCGACTCCATTCGGATCGTGTGCGAGGCAGCCGACCTGCGGGCCGTCCACGATGCGCTCGCGCAGGCCGGCGTGGAGGTGCAGTCCACCGAACAGTCGATGCTCCCGAAGACGACCGTCGAGGTCGAGGCCGGGAACGCGCGCAAGCTGTTGAAGCTTCTCGATGCGCTCGACGAGCAGGACGATGTCGACCAGGTCCACGCCAACTTCGACATGCGCGCCGAGGTCCTCGAGGAGGCCGCCGCTTGAGCGGAATGATGGGGCACGCCTCCGAGCCCCGGCCGCGGCGCCGGCTGAGCGCGGAGCAGCGGCGCCGGAGCATCCTTGTGGCGGCGAACGAGGTCTTCGGCGATCGCGGATACGAGCATGTGCGCATCGACGACGTCGCGGCCGCCGCGGGCATCTCCAAGGCCCTCATCTACGAGCACTTCGCGAGCAAGCAGGAGCTTTACCTCGAGCTGATGAACGCCGCGGCCTCCGAGATGGTGGGCCACATCGTGAGGGCGGCGTCGGCGCCGGGCATGGAGGGCCCATTGCGGATGGAGAACGCCGCGGCGGCGGGGTTCGCATACGCGCATGAGCACCCCCACGCGTTTCACATGTTCGGGCGCGACGTCACCGATCCGGAGATCTCCGAGCGCCAGGAGGCGCTGCGCCGCAGCGCCGTGACCGCGATGGCCGACGTGATGGAGATGGAGCCGCCCGAGACCCGCGCCGGCCAGAGCCGCCGCCAGACCGAGCAGCTCGCAGAGATGATGGTGGGAGGCTGGTACGCGCTCGCAGAGTGGTGGCTGCGTCATCCCGAGGTGCCGCGCGAGGAGCTGATCACCTCCATGCTCGGCTTCATGTGGCTCGGCCTGGGGCGCATGCAGGACGGCGCGCGCTGGGAGCTGCAGCTCGGGGGGAACGTCCGCGTCGACGCAGAAACTGCGTCACGTGAAGGCGCCGGCCCCATTTCGAATTCTCGGGATTGACCCTGGGACCGCGTCCACCGGGTTCGGCGTGGTCGAGTCGGCCGGGCAGCGCCTGACGGCGCTTTGCGGCGGCGTGATCTCGACCGCCCCCAGCAGTCCCCCCGAGCAGCGACTCGCGGCGATCGCGTCACGCCTGGCCGACCTGCTCGACGAGCACCGCCCGCAGGCCCTCGCGATCGAGGAGATCTACTTCGGCCGCAATGTGCGCAGCGCGTTCGCGGTCGGACAGGCCCGCGGCGCCGTGCTGGCCGCCGCGGGCGGGCGCGACGTTCCGTGCTTCTCCTATACGCCCCAGGCCGTCAAGCTCGCGGTCTGTGGGAGCGGCGCGGCCGGCAAGGAGCAGGTCCAGCGAATGGTCGGCGCGCTGCTGTCGCTGCCCGCCCCGCCCGCGTCGGATCATGCGGCCGACGCGCTCGCGCTGGCGATCTGCCATTCGTTCAGGGCAGCGGCCGGCGAACTGGGAACGGCGAACCGCCAACCGATCCAGGGAGGCGTCCGGGGTTAGGCGCAGAATCCGAACACATGATCGCCTCCCTTTCGGGCAAATTGCTGGTCCGCGCAGTCGACCATGCCGTCGTCGAATGCGGCGGCGTGGGGTTCCGCGTGAACGCCTCGGCGCACACGCTCGCGAAGCTGCCGGCCGCCGGCAAGCCGGCGACCGTGCACACCCACCTGATCCTTCGTGAGGACGGCGCCCACCTGTACGGCTTCGCGGCAGCCGAGGAGCGCGAGCTTTTCCTCAACCTGATCTCGGTCGCCGGGGTCGGGCCCAAGATGGCGCTTGCCGTGCTGTCGGGCTCGACCGTCGCCGACACGCGCGTGGCGATCGCCTCCGGCGACGTGAAGCGCTTCCAGGTCGTGCCCGGGATCGGCCGCAAGACGGCCGAGCGCGTGATCGTCGAGTTGCGCGAGCGAATCGCGGGTGAGCTTGCTGCCCAGCCCGCGGCCGTGCCGTCCCAGGCGAGCGCCCGGGTGCTCGCGCGCGAGGGGCTCGTCGGTCTCGGGTACGAGCCGTCGGAGGCCGAGTCGATGCTCGACGAGGCTGCCGCAGCAGCGGGTGAGGACCCGCAGCCGGAGGACCTGATCGCCGCCGCGCTGCGCACCGCCGTGAAGGCCGCATGACCGCGCCGCCAGGCGAGGTCAGCATCCAGGTCCCGGGCGCCAGGACCGGCGAGGAGGAGATCGACCGCTCGCTGCGCCCGCAGGCGCTCGACGAGTTCGTCGGCCAGGAGCAGGTCAAGCGCCAGCTCGGCCTCTTCATCGAGGCGGCGCGCCGCCGCGGCGAGGCCCTCGACCACGTGCTGCTGGCCGGGCCGCCCGGCCTCGGCAAGACCTCGCTCGCCCACATCGTCGCGCGCGAGCTCGATGCCCCGCTCGTGCAGACCGCCGGCCCGGCGCTCGAGCGAAAGGGTGACGTGGCCGCGTTCCTCACTGCGCTCGAGCCCGGCTCCGTGTTCTTCATCGACGAGATCCATCGCCTCACGCGCGCGGTCGAGGAGACTCTCTATCCGGCGATGGAGGACCGCAAGCTGCCGATCGTCCTCGGGCAGGGGGCCGGCGCGCGCACGGTCACGCTGGACCTACCCCCGTTCACGATGATCGGCGCGACCACGCGCACCGGTCTGCTGACGTCCCCGTTGCGGGAGCGCTTCGGGGTCGTTCATCGCCTCGAGCACTATCCGCCCGCGGACCTCGCCCGCATCGTCTGCCGCTCGGCGGGCATCCTCGAGGTGAAGATCGAGGAAGCGGGCGCCGAGTCCATCGCTGCCCGCGCGCGCGGCACCCCGCGCGTCGCCAACCGCCTCCTGCGCCGGGTGCGCGACTTCGCCGAGGTCCACGCCGCGGGCGTCGTGACCGCGGTCGTCGCGGCCGACGCGCTCGAGATGCTGGAGGTCGACGTCGCCGGCCTCGACCGCCTCGACCGCGAGCTCCTGAGGGTGATCGTGGAGAAGTTCGACGGGGGCCCGGTGGGCCTCTCGACCCTCGCCGTCGCGGTCGGGGAGGAGCCGGACACGATCGAGGACGTGTACGAGCCGTACCTTCTCCAGCGCGGCCTGCTGAAGCGCACCCCGCGCGGCCGCGTCGCCACTCCCGCGGCCCACGAGCACCTCGGCCTCGCGCACCACTCGTCGGGAAGTGGCGGGCGGGGCGCTAGCCTTTTCTAAAGGCGACGTCTTGGAGGCCGGCGCTCAGGATTCGCGGCAGGGATGCCGAAGTCGATTCTCATCGAGGTGCGATGCCCATCTTCATCTGCCCCAATTGCGGAAACCGTCTGAGCTCCCAGGACCGTACGGCCGGGTTCTCCGGAAAGCCGCGCGGTTGCCAGAAGTGCGGGTTCGGGTTCATGTTCGAGCTGCTCGACGACTACTACCCCGCGCCGGACGCCGCCTTCTTCGTTTGCGATGCAGAGGCTCGCATCATCGGCTGCGGCCGCGGGAGCTTCGAGCTCACCGGCCTCAAGGACGAGGCCACTCTGGGCCGCCCCGTGACGGAGGTGCTCGGGCTCAAGTTCGAGTCCGAGGACGACCCGATCGGCACGTCCCTGGAGTGGGGAGTGCGAGTGCTGGGACGTACCGTGCACGTGGAGGCGGAGGGGGACCTTCCGGCGAAGGCCACGGCGGATGTGTTCCCGGCCTACGACGACGACGGCGGGCTCTTGCTCGTGCTGACGCCCAAGAGATAGGGACCGTGGGTCCGCTACGCCTGTCTAGAATCCTGCCGGGGATGGAGACCTCATGACCTCGCGCAGGCGCAACCTCTTCGTGATCCTGCTGACGGTGGGCCTCCTGGTCGCGTCGGTGGCGGTGATCGTCACCAAGGAGACCAGGCTCGGGCTGGACCTGAAGGGCGGCGTCGAGCTCGTCTACCAGGGTGAGCCAACGCCCCAGAGCGAGGTCACCCCCGAGGCGATCGACCGCGCGATCGAGATCATGCGCGAGCGCGTCGACCGTCTGGGCGTCGCCGAGCCCGAGATCCAGCGCCTGGGCAACGACCAGATCTCCGTCGGCCTCCCTGGCGTCAAGAACCTCGAGCGTGCGAAGGCGCAGGTCGGCACCACCGCTCAGCTGCAGCTGTACGACTGGGAGCGCAGCGTCGTCGGGAGCCCGACCGCCCCGATCAACGGCCTCTACTCGGCCGTCAAACGAGCCTCGCAGCGCCCGCCCCAGATCGACGGCGACAACACGACCAAGGGCCAGTACTTCCTGTTCAGGGCGAACAAGACGCCCGCCGCGGGCCCCGACTCTTCCCGCAAGGAGCTGCTCGCCGAACTGGACGGGCGCGTGCCGAAGGGCTTCGAGGTGCTCCAGGTGCCGCCGGGCACCGTGGTGCTGAAGGCGGAGAAGCCGGAGAACCTCCCCGACGACGCTCCGTTCGAGCGCTACTTCGTCGTGCGCGACAACCCCGAGGTGCGCGGCACGGACCTCAAGGACCCGCGCCAGGAGTCCGACCCGACGACGAACGAGCCGATCGTCACGTTCAGGTTCACGGACAACGGGCGCAAGAACTTCCAGGAGGTGACGCGCCGGCTCGCGGAACGCGGCCAGACGCGTCAGATCCCGGGCCAGCCGGTCGAGAGCTCCTTCCAGACCTTCGCGATCGTGCTGGACCGTGAGGTCGTGTCGCGGCCCTTCATCGACTACCGCGAGAACCCGGACGGCATCGACGGCCGCACGGGCGCCCAGATCTCCGGCGGCTTCAAGATCCAGGAGGCGCAGGACCTCGCCGACGTGCTGAAGACGGGCGCGCTGCCGATCGACCTCAAGCCGATCAGCGAGACCCAGGTATCCGCTTCGCTCGGACAGCAGGCGCTGGACCAAGGCCTGCTTGCCGGTGGAGTGGGCTTCTTGCTGGTGATCCTCTTCCTGCTCGTGTTCTACCGGCTGCTGGGTGCGATCGCCGGACTCGCCCTGGTCATGTACGGCGGCCTGTTCTTCGGGCTGATCAAGCTGATCCCGGTCACCCTGACGCTGCCGGGTATCGCCGGGCTGATCCTCACGATCGGGATCGCGGCCGATGCGAACATCGTCATCTTCGAGCGAATAAAGGAGGAATTGCGAGCCGGCAGGTCGGCGATGTCCGCGATCTCCACCGGCTACAAGCGCGGCATCGCGACGATCATCGACGCGAACGTCGTGACGTTGATCACCGCGTTCATCCTGTTCGTGCTTGCAACGGCGGGCGTGAAGGGCTTTGCATTCACCTTGGGCGTGGGGACCCTCGTCTCGCTTTTCACCGCCGTGCTCTTCACGCAGGCGGTGCTCGGCACGATGGGACGGTCCAAGATCCTCCGCAGCCCCGCGATGCTGGGCGCCGGCGAGCGGCACATGACCTGGAACTTCGACTTCATGGGCAGGTCGAAGTGGTTCTTTGCGATGTCGGGAATCATCCTGCTGATCGGCTCGCTCGCGTTGTCGACGAAGCAGCTGGACTTCGGCATCGACTTCGAGAGCGGCACGCGCGTGACGGCGAGCCTCGAGCGCGACATCACCGTGGAGGAGGTGCGTGACGCGGTGCGCCCGCTGGGCATCGCGGACGCGAAGATCCAGGAGGTCGAGAACCCGGATCTCGGTGACCACGTCGTCCAGATCGCCACGTCGGAGCTCGGCCCCGGCGGGGTGCAGCGTGTCGAGCGGCTGCTCGACCAGGAATTCGGCGTCACCCGGGACGGCGTGTCGAGCGAGTCCGTGGGACCGACGTTCGGTGAAACGGTCGCGCGTAGTGCGGGGATCGCGATCGTGTGCTCGCTGCTGCTGATCATGGCCTACGTCGCGTTCCGCTTCGAGCCGAAGTTCGCGATCCCGGTGATGATCGCCCTCGTGCACGACCTGCTGATCACGGCAGGCGTGTACTCCCTCACGGGCCGGGAGGTGACAACGTCGACGGTCGCGGCGATTCTGACCATCCTCGGATACTCGTTGTACGACGTGGTGATCGTTTTCGACCGCATCCGCGAGAACGCGCCGCGGATGCCGCGCGCCGCCTTCACGCAGATCGTCAACCGCTCGATGAGCGACGTTCTGACCCGCTCGCTGGTGACCTCGCTGTCGACCCTCATGGGTGTCTCGGCGCTGCTGCTGTTCGGCGGTGAGACCTTGAAGGACTTCGCTTTCGCGCTACTGGTCGGAATCGTGTCCGGTACGTACTCGTCGATATTCATCGCCGCGCCCGTGCTGACGGAATGGAAGGAGCGCGAGCCCGGCTATCGCGAGCGAAGGCGCCGGATCATCCGGGAGCTCGGACACGTTCCCGCGTACCCGGTCACGATCGCGGGGCGCGAGGTAGCTGCTGACGAGCAGCCGGCGACGCGGGCACGCCGGCGGACCCCCGAGCCGGTCGAGGCGCGCGCGCTCGATGACGTGGAGGCCGACGTGAACGGCGCGGATCGTGATGTGGAACAGATCGAACTCGAGGAAGCGGCCGCGCCGGTTGGCTCGGGCGCCGATGCCGAACGCACCGCGCAACTGCGCGCCGAGCGCGCAGAGCGCAAGAAGCAGCGCGCGGCGCGCCAGCGCAAGGGCCCGCGCAAGCACGGGAGGAACCGATGAATCTCCTGGTGTGGGTCATGATGGGCATCGCGATCTGGCACTTCGCCGTGTTCGTGCCCGATCACTTCTGGGGCGGCATCGTCGGCGCCTTCGGCGCAGCGGCGATCGGCGCAGTCGTGATCGGCCTGGCTTTGGCCGGCGGCGAGATCGACGATGCCAGCCTGGTGACCGCGTTCCAGGCGATCCCGGGTGCATTGATGGGCCTGGGAGCGTCATACCTCTGGGGCCTGCGGACCGAGAGACGAGACGAGCACCCCGCCTGAACCGCCTTCCGTCCGCGCCCGTTCCTAGCATCGGTGGGTGACTGGAAGGCCCGAGACACGCTGGCGCGCTGACCCATACCCGTACGAGCGCGCCGTTTCGCTTGCCGGCGACCTCGGGGTAAGTCACACGACCGCGTCGGTGCTCGTGCGCCGTGGGTTCGGGGACGTCGCGGAGGCCAGGCGCTTCCTCGACGGTTCCGAGCAGCACGACCCGGGTTTGTTCGCGGGGATCGACGAGGCCGTCGCCGTGGTGATGCGCCACGTGACGGCGGGCAGCGCGATCGCCGTGCACGGCGACTACGACGTCGACGGGGTGTGCTCGGCCGCCGTGCTGGTCGCGGGGCTCGAGGCACTCGGCGCGTCCGTGCACGTGCGACTCCCCAGCCGCGACGAGGGCTACGGCCTGTCGGTCGCGCGCGTCGAGGAGCTGCACGCGGCGGGCGCTTCGCTGTTGATCACGACCGACTGCGGCATCACCGCGTGCGCGGAGGTCGATCGCGCCCGCGAGCTCGGGATGGACATGGTGGTCACCGACCACCATCGCCCGGGCGAGACGCTGCCGGCCTGCCCGATCGTGCACCCGTCGGTCAACGGCTATCCCGCCGACCTCTGCGCGACGGGCGTCGCGTACAAGCTGGCGCAGGCGATCTTGCGCGCGGCCGGGCGCGACCCCGCGGAGCTCGAGGCACAGCTCGACCTCGTCGCGCTCGCGACCGTCGCCGACCTCGTTCCGCTCGTGGGTGAGAACCGCGCCCTCGTGAAGGCGGGCCTGCGTGCGATCGCCGGGACTTCACGCCCCGGGCTGCGGGCGCTGCTGCGCGTCGCCGGCGTGGACCCTCAGAGCGTCACGGAGCAGACGCTCGGCTTCGGGCTCGCGCCGCGGATCAATGCTGCCGGGCGCCTCTACCGCGCCGATGCGGCGCTCGAGTTGCTGCTCACGCCCGATGAGGACCGCGCGCTCGAGATCGCGCGCGAGCTCGATGCGATCAACACCGAGCGCCAGTCCGTCGAGACGGCGATCCTCTTCGACGCGGAGCGCCAGCTTGCCGAGCTGGGCGCGACCGGCTCGGGCGGTGCGACCGATCCCCTCTACGTCCTCGCCCGGGAAGGCTGGCACGCCGGCGTGATCGGGATCGTCGCCTCGCGGCTCGTCGATCGCTACCACCGCCCGTTCGTGATGGTCGCGATGTCGGAGTCCGGCGAGGGCCGCGGGTCGGGCCGCAGCATCTCTTCATACGACCTGCACGGCGGGCTCGCGGCGTGCGCAGAGCATCTGGACGGGTTCGGGGGCCACCGCATGGCCGCCGGGCTCCAGGTGCGCGCCGAGCGGGTCGACGGCTTCCGCGGCGCGATCGTCGCCCACGCACGCGCGGCACTGACGCCCGCGGACCTCGTGAAGCAGGAGCGCGTGGATGCCGTCGTGCCCGGCGAAGCGCTCGGCCTCGATCTCGCCGACGAGCTTCAGGCGCTGCGGCCCTTCGGCATGGGAAACCCCGCGATCAACGTGCTCGTCCCGGCGGCGAAGGTCGCGGACGTGCGGCCCATGGGAGGCGGGCGTCACGCGCGCTTCACCGTGACCTCCGGAGGCTTCAGGTCACGCGCCGTCGGATTCGGCATCTCGCCGGGCTCGGGAAACCTGCGCGACGCCGGCGCGCGCCACGACCTCACCGCGCGGCTCGAGGCGAACGAGTGGCAGGGGGCGATCGAGCCCCGCCTCATAGTCCGTTCCCTGCACACCCTCGAGGAGGGTGATGACGACGCGACCGGCGGGTGCCGCTCTTGCTCGTGTCGCATCGACGACTCGGCTTGGTGGAGCGCCGTCTGGAACGCATTCGAGGACACCGCTCCTGGGAGTCCGCCGACCGCCGACCGCCAACCGCGGACCGTTCTCGACCGCCGCGGCCACGGCGCGCTCGGTCTGCTCGCCGACCTGATGACCACCGGGGAGTCCGTGCTGCTCGTGTGCGCGGACGTGTCGCGCCGCGCTGCCGTACTGGAGCACGACCTCGAGCCGGCCCGCTTCGGCCGCCCGTCGTGGGCAAAGCTCTCGGCCCATTGCGGCGAAGCTCCGCCCGGCGATGCCGGGCTCCTGCTCGCCGATCACGCGGGTCTCGCGGACCGCCCGGGGACCGTCGAGCGCTTCAGCCACGTGTTCGCGCTCGATCCGCCGCCCACGGCGGGCGCCCAGGAGGCGCTCGCCGCCGCCGGCCCGCCCGATCGCCGGGGCTTCCTCCATCTCGGATGGGGGGCGCGCGAGGTCGAGTTCGCGCGCGCCGTCACAGAGGATCGCTCCGGCCTGCGCCCGCACCTCACGGCGATCTACAAGGCCCTCATGGCCCTCGGCCCGCCGGGATCCGCGATCCCGCGCGGCGCGCTCGAGGGCGAGGGCCGCCATCCACGCCCGGGTTCGGTGGCCGGCGCGTGCCTGCGGGTCCTGGCTGAGCTGAAACTCGCGAGATTCGAGCGCTCAAGCAGTACCGTTAGTTGCACGATCACGAACGGTAAGCGCGTGGATCTGGAGCGATCACAGACGTTCCGGGCCTGGGCTGCCGCCGGCGAAGAGAGCCTTCGATACCTGACCAGCCTGACATCCCCAGCACGCACGGCGAGGGCCGCCTAGACGGCGATCCGACGGCGGTGCCCGTGGGCCCGCCCGAGGACGAGAAGGACGGGGCCGCGCGCTCGGGCGAGCCGATTCGCGACGCCGGCGGTGCGGCCGGTCAGCTCCCTCCCGACGCCCATGTGCGAATCGGTGTTCGTGACCGTCCTTCCGCCGCGGCGGTCGCGACCGACCCGTCGCTCGACCTGCTCGCGCACGAGCAGGAGTTGCTCGCGGACCTGTTCGCCGTGGTCGCCGAGCACTCCGACGACGCGGTTCGCCCGGTCGACCTCGAGCGCGTCGGCAAGGCCTTCGCGTTCGCCTGCGAGCGGCACGTCGATCAGCGGCGCAAGTCCGGGGAGGAGTTCATCACCCACCCGGTCGGCGTGGCGAAGATCTGCGCCGGCATGCGCCTCGACACCGAGACGATCTGCGCGGCGCTGCTGCACGACACGGTCGAGGACACGTCCGCGTCGCTCGCGGACGTGCGCGAACGCTTCGGTGACGAGATCGCCCAGCTCGTCGACGGCGTCACGAAGCTCACCGGCATCACCTTCCAGAGCCGCGACGAGCAGCAGGCGGAGAACTACCGCAAGATGATGGTCGCGATGGCCTCGGACATCCGGGTCATCCTGATCAAGCTCGCCGATCGCTTGCACAACATGCGCACGCTCGACGCGCTCGCGAAGCAGAAGCAGATCGACAAGGCGAAGGAGACGCTCGACATCTTCGCCCCGCTCGCGCACCGGCTCGGCATCCACTCGATCAAGTGGGAGCTCGAGGATCTCGCCTTCTCGGCTCTGCACCCGCGCAAGTACAGCGAGATCAAGTCACTGGTCAGCCAGCAGCGCGAGGAGCGCGAGGGATATGTAGAGCGCGCCGGGCGCTATCTGACGACCGAGCTCGGAGACGTCGGAATCGCCGCGGAGGTCTCCGGCCGCGCCAAGCACTTCTACTCGATCTACTCGAAGATGACCAAGAAGGGCCGCGAGTTCAACGAGATCTACGACCTCACCGCGATGCGCGTGATCGTCGACTCGGTGAAGGACTGCTACGGGGCGATCGGGATCATCCACTCACTTTGGAAGCCGCTCCCCGGGCGCTTCAAGGACTACGTCGCGATGCCCAAGTTCAACCTCTATCAGGCGTTGCACACGACCGTGATCGGGCCCGAGGGGCGCCCGCTCGAGATCCAGATCCGCACGCGCAAGATGCACTACACGGCCGAGTTCGGCGTGGCCGCCCACTGGATCTACAAGGACGTCGGTAAGTCATCGCGCCGCGACGCGCGCCCAGCACCCGCCAACGGCAAGGGCAACGGCGCCGCCGGGACGGAGGAGGCCGGGGCCGCCGCGAAGCCCGCCTGGCTGCGCCACCTGCTCGACTGGCAGCAGGACCTGCAGGACCCCAAGGAGTTCATGGAGACGCTGAAGATCGACCTCTTCGAGGACGAGGTCTTCGTGTTCACCCCGCGGGGCGAGGTGAAGTCACTCGCGGGAGGATCGACGCCGCTCGACTTCGCTTATGCGGTGCACACAGACGTCGGCCACCGCTGCGTCGGCGCAAAGGTCAACGGCAAGATCACACCGCTGCACTATCAGCTCCAATCCGGGGACATCGTCGAGATCCTGACCTCGAAGTCCGAGCGCGGGCCCTCGCGCGATTGGCTCTCGCTCGTGCGCACCACGCGCGCGCGCAACAAGATCCGCGCCTGGTTCACGCGTGAGCGCCGCGAGGACGCCGAGCACCGCGGGCGCGAGCTGCTCCAGGACACGCTGCGCAAGCAGGGCCTCCCGGCGCAGAAGATCACCGGCTCGCCGCTGCTCGCCGATGTGATCCGCGAGATGGGCTTCCGAAAGGCCGACGACTTCTACATCGCCCTCGGGCAGGCGAAGGTCTCCGCGCGCGTCGTGGTCAACAAGGTCATGCAGCGCCTGAAGCAGGGCGAGGCCGCGGTCGAAGAGCGTCCCGGCGAGGACCTTGCGCGCGGCAAGGAGGAGCGCGCGCGGCCGGAGGGCACAGCCTCGCGCTACGGCATCCGCGTCGAGGGCATCGACGACGTGATGGTGCGCCTCGCCAAGTGCTGCCGCCCGGTGCCGGGCGACGCGATCGTCGGCTACATCTCGCTCGGCCGTGGGATCACGATCCACCGCGAGGACTGCAAGAACGTGCAGAGCCTGATGAAGGTGCCCGAGCGGTTCACGGACGTGTTCTGGGAGGGGGACAACGAGACCGGCTTCCGGGTCGAGCTCCAGGTCGACGCCTGGGATCGCACGCGTCTGCTGGAGGATCTCTCGCGAACCTTCGCCGAGGGTGGCATCAACATCCTCGAGGCCCGCTGCACGGTCGACCACCCGATGGTCAAGAACCGGTTCGTCGTCGAGGTGCCGGACACGGTCGCCCTCAAGAACACCGTCACGCGCCTGCGGAACGTCGACTCCGTGTTCGACGCGTATAGGGTGGTGCCCGGCGGTTGACCCGTAGCCCGTCCCAGGGCTGAGAGCTCAGTGGTCCGGACTCCGAAGCTCTGCGCTTGGACCTCTGAGCTCTGAGCCCTGGGCGGGTCCTACGCGACCATCAGCAGCGATCCCGCGGCCACCTCGTAGGTGACCTCGCGGTGCGCCCCGATGTAGTCGCCGTCGACCTCGACCGGCAGGTCGGTCCCGTCGAGCGAGCGCACGGTCGCGCGTTCGATCCGCGGGAAGCTCGATGCGCTGCGGTGCTGGGCCAGGCGCCCGCTACGTGAGAACAGCCGCCACAGGATCCCGGGCGCGTCGAGCGTCAGCGAGCCGCGGCGCATCACCACCATCGAGATCTTGCCGTCATCCATCGCGACGTCCTCGCAAACCCGCAGGGGGAGGGAGCGGAAGTACGTGAACGGGTCGGAGTTCTGGACGATCGCGCTCAGGCCGGGCACGCGCTCGTCGCCGACCTGCGCTTCGAGGCGCGGCGGCCGGCCCCGGTACTCGCGGAAGTAGCTGCGCAGCGCCGCGTAGGTGAAGGCGAGGTCGCCGCTGCGCGCTTTCAGCCTCGGGTGGGCGTCGACCCAGCGGGTTGCCTCCGCGTCGAGCCCGACCCCGCTCGAGAAGACGAAGTACCGGCCGTTGACACGGCCGAGGTCGAGTCGCCGCGGGCGCAGGTCGTCGGCCAGCTGGAGCAGGTGCTCGGTGGCGTCGACGACGTCGGTCGGGATGCCGAGCATGCGGCAGACCACGTTGGTGCAGCCGCCGGGCAGCACCGAGAGCGGAAGGTTGGACCCGGCAAGGCCGTTGGCCGCCTCGTTGAGCGTCCCGTCCCCGCCGAACGAGACGACGAGGTCGAAGCCCTCGCCGACCGCCTCGCGCGTGAGGTCCGTGGCGTGGTTGGGGCGCTGGGTCTCGACGGCCTCGATGTCGTAGCGGCCGCGCAGCGCGTAGACGACGAGGTTCTTCAGGCGGCCCGAGACCGTCGTCGCGAACGGGTTCACGATCAGCAGCATCCGCGGCTTGGTGCCCGGAAAGCTCTCGCGCGGCTCCGCGGCGGCCGTCGACGCAGTCGCGGAGGCGGTGATCTGGTCGACGGTGATCTCGCTCATCGGAGGGTCCTACCCGCAGGGGGAGGGAACGATACCGGCGCCTCAGGTCAGGTGCGGGCCTCGAACCACGCGACGCCGTCGCGCTCGACCTCGCGCACGCGGCCGTCGTTCAGCAGCAGGTCGACGTGACCGAGCACCTCGGAAAGCGTCAGGTAGGCCTGCGTCACGGCGATGTCGCCGAACAGCGCCTGCGTGAGGTCGTATCCGGTCCGGGGTCGCTCGACGATCAGGTCGTGGAGCTTGTCTGCGCGGCGGCGATGGAACTCGAAGCGCTCGTCGATCAGCGTCGCGTGATCGGTGATCGGGTCGCCGTGGCCCGAGAGGACGATCTCCGCGGGCATCGCGCGCGTGCGCCGCAGCGACTCGAGGTAGGTGACGAGCGCCTGTGGGCGATGCGCCGCATCGGTCTCGCCCTCGTCGCCGAGCGGCCGGGAGATCAACGGGTTCGAGGAGATGTGCTTGATCAGGTGGTCGGCGGCGATCAGGATGCGGCGCTGCTCGTCCCAGAAGACGGTGTCCGAGGGAGAGTGGCCGGGCCGGTGCAGCACCTGGAGCGTGCGGTCGCGGAGCTCGAGGGAGTCGCCGTCGTGCAGCGGTCGGGTGATCTTCGCCTTCGATCCCCATGCGCGGAACGCGGACGACACCGTCTGGAGGGCACGCACGATCTCCTCGGGGATGCCATTGCGCAGCATCACCCCGCCGGCGAACTCGTCGTCGCGCGCGGCGTCCTCGCCGTAGTGCTCGGCGAAGTGCGCGAGCTTGTCGATCGCTGCGACCTCGGCGCCCGAGTGCGAGACGATGATGTCGACGAGGCCGAGGTGGTCGATGTGCTGGTGGGTCAGCACGACGAGCTCGATGTCCTCGAGCGAGCGCCCGTGCTCGGCGAGCTGGTGCTGCAACTCGTCGAGGGCGCGGCCCGAGTTGGGCCCCGAGTCCACGAGCGTCAGGGGGTCGTCGTCGATCAGGTAGGTGTTCACGCGGCCGACCGCAAAGGGGGTCGGGATCCGCAACAGGTGGATGCCGGCGTCGGCCGCGCGGGCGAGGGCCGCCTCGGCAGTGAGGCTCATGAGCGGATCAGAGCCAGCACCTCGTCCGTGCGGGCCTCCATCTCCTCCTTGCCGAATGCCTCGAGGTTGAGCCGCAGGAGCGGCTCGGTGTTGGACGGCCGCACGTTGAAGTGCCAGGTGCCGGCGTCGACCGAGACGCCGTCGAGCCAGCTCACCTCGGCGCCCGCGTACCGCTCCGCGATCTCGCGCATCCGCGCGTCCGGATCGGCGACGGTCGAGTTGATCTCGCCGGAGATGAAGTACTTCTCGCGGTAGGGCGCGAGCAGCTCCGAAATCTTCTGCCCGCGCGCCGACAGCAGCTCGAGCACGAGCAGGGCCGGAAGCACGCCGGAGTCCGCGTTCCAGAAGTCGCGGAAGTAGTAATGGCCCGAGACCTCGCCCCCGAATGCGGCGTTCTCCTCGCGCATGCGCGCCTTGAAGAAGGCGTGGCCGACGCGGTTCACGATCGCCCGCCCGCCGGCCCGCTCGATGGTGTCGGGCACGGCGCGGCTGGCGCGCACGTCGTAGATGACCGCTGCGCCCGGGTGCTTGGCGAGGATCGACTCGGCCAGCAGCGCCGTGAGGAAGTCGCCCGGCACGAACTCGCCGCGGTCGTCGATGAAGAAGCAGCGGTCGGCGTCGCCGTCCCAGGCGATGCCCAGCTCGGCGCCGCGATCGAGCACCGTGTCGATGATCAGCTTGCGGTTCTCCTCCAGCAGCGGGTTCGGCTCGTGCCCGGGGAACTCGCCGTTGGGCTCGAAGTAGAGGCGCTCGCCCTCGATCGGGAAGCCGTCGACGAGCGGGCCGATCATCGGGCCGGCCATGCCGTTGCCCCCGTCGAGGACGACCTTCATCGGCCGGATCGCGTCGGGCGCGATGAAGCCGAGCGCGTAGCGCCGGAACTCCTCATAGAGGTCGGCGCGCTCGACGGCGCCGGCGCCGCCCGGCGCGGAGAAGTCGCCCTCGATGGCGACGCGCTGGACGTCCGGTATGCCGCGGTCGCCGGAGAGCGGCAGGGCGCCCTCGCGCACGAGCTTGAACCCGGCCCACTGCTTCGGATTGTGCGAGGCGGTCACCGACACTCCTCCGTCGAGCCCACGCGAGCCGACGGCGTAGTAGACCATCTCGGTTCCGACCTCGCCGATGTCGAGCACGTCCGCGCCTTCGTCGGTGAGGCCGCGCGCGAAGGCCTGTGCGAGCGGCCCGGAATGCAGGCGCATGTCGTGCCCGACCGCGAGCCGCAAGCCCTGCGGCTCGCGACCTTGGAGGTCAGCGAGCACCCGCGCGAACCCCCGCGCGACGCGATAGGAGACCTCGTCGTCGATCTGGTCCGGGTAGGTGCCGCGGACGTCGTACGCCTTGAAGATGCCGGGAGGGACCGCGCTCACGAACCGTGCCCCTCGAACGCGGCATGCAGCTTCGCCCACGAGTCGGGCAGGGCCTCGGGCATCACCCGCGTGTCCCCGACGACCGGCATGAAGTTCGTGTCGCCCTTCCAGCGCGGCACCACGTGCATGTGCACGTGACCCGCGAACCCTGCACCCGCGACCTCGCCGAGGTTCGCCCCGATGTTGAAGCCCTCGGGCCCGTACACCTGCTCGACGGCGGCGATCGAGCGCTGGGTCAGCTCGATCAGCTCGGCGGACGCGGCGGCGTCGAGGCCGCGCAGGTCCCCGACGTGCTCGTAGGGTGAGATCATCACGTGCCCGTTGGTGTACGGGAAGGCGTTCAGGATCACGTAGCAGGCCTCTCCGCGATGCGCGACGAGTGCGCGCTCGTCATCGCCCAGCGCGGGCTTGGAGCAGAAGATGCACTCGTCGGACTTGTCGCCTTTGAGGTAGCTCAGTCGCCAGGGAGCCCATAGTCGGTGGTTGGCCAACGGGCCCGGAATCCTACGAGGTGATCCGGCGAGCCTGGCATCCGGCCTCGCGCTCTGCTTTAATTCCGCGTCACATAGCTGCATCCAGAGGGGTGGAGGGACTGGCCCATTGAAGCCCCGGCAACCATTCCGAGCGCAAGCTCGAGAAACGGTGCCAATTCCAGCAGGCTCCAAGTACAGGCCTGGGAGATGCGATGGGAGTTCTTCAGCCGAACCTCTGTCTCTCTCCCGGACAGAGGTTTTTTTAGTTGAAAGGGAGACCAGATGCCGGCTGAAGCACTGAAATGCAAGGAGTGTCGGGAGGAGTACGAGCTCGGGGCGAGCTACGTCTGCGAGCGCTGTTTCGGTCCTCTCGAGGTGAGCTACGACTACGCGGGACTGGACGACCCCGCCGCCCTGCGCCGCAAGATCCAGGCAGGACCGCCGTCGATCTGGCGCTATTCCGATTTCCTGCCGTTCGAGCGCCGCCCCCAAACGGGCCTCGACGCCGGGTTCACCCCCCTGATCAGGTCCGACCGGCTCGCCGAGCGGCTCGGAGTGGGGGAGGTGTGGGTCAAGAACGACGCCGCCAACCCGACGCATTCCTTCAAGGACCGCGTCGTCAACGTGGCGGTCGCCAAGGCGAAGGAGCTCGGCTTCGACGTCGTCGCCTGCGCCTCCACGGGGAATCTCGCGAACGCCGTCGCGGCACACGCGGCAGCGGCGGGCCTCGAGTCTTACGTGTTCGTGCCCGCCGACCTCGAGGAGCAGAAGATCCTCGCGACGGGCGTCTACGGCACCAAGCTCGTGGCCGTGCGCGGCAACTACGACGACGTCAACCGCCTCTGCACGGAGCTTTCGGGCGAGCACCCGTGGGCATTCGTGAACGTGAACCTGCGTCCCTATTACGCGGAGGGATCCAAGACGCTCGCGTTCGAGGTCGCCGAGCAACTCGGCTTCGAGCTGCCCGATCACGTCGTGTGCCCGGTGGCCTCGGGGTCGCTGTTCACCAAGATCGCGCGCGGCTTCGAGGAGTGGATCGACCTCGGCATCCTCGACGGCGCGCTGCCGGCCTTCCACGGCGCCCAGGCCGAGGGCTGCAGCCCCGTCGCCCAGGCCTACGCCGCGGGGCACGACGTATGCCGTCCCGTGCGCCCGGACACGATCGCGAAGTCGCTTGCGATCGGGAACCCGGCCGACGGCGTGTTCGCGCTCGAGGTCGCACGCTCCACAGGCGGCTCGATCGACGCTGTCAGCGATGCCGAGATCGTCGACGGCATCCGCCTGCTGGCCGAGACGACCGGCATCTTCACCGAGACGGCCGGCGGGGTCACCACGGCGGTGCTCGCCAAGCTCGCCGAGCGCGGCGACATCGGCCCGCACGATCGCGTGGTGCTCTACAACACCGGCGACGGCCTGAAGACGCTCGACGCCGTCCGCGACGTGGTCTCGACCTACGACGTGGAGCCCTCGATCGAGAGCTTCACCGAGGTGGTGCCCATCGCCGGCGGAGACCGGGTCTAGGCACCGATGGCGGTGACGGTCAAGATCCCGGCGCAGCTGCGCGGGCTCACGGGCAACGAGTCGGAGGCGCAGGTCGAGGGCAGCTCCGTGGGCGAGGCGCTCGACGCCCTCTACGGCCGCTATGACGGCCTGCGCGATCGCATCACCGAGGGTGGTGAGCTGCGCCGGTTCGTGAACGTCTACGTGGGCGGCGAGGACATCCGCTTCGGTAGCGGCCTCGAAACCCCCGTCGGCGACGGCGACGAGATCACGATCCTGCCCGCCGTCGCGGGTGGGTAAGCCCGCGTAGTAGTTGAATCGGCGTTCTAATATGAACGCCCTCGAGCAACTGCTCCCGTCGCACGGCTTCTCCGAGGAGACGGGCGGCGCGACACCAGAGCTAGAGGAAGCCGCGGCCGCGGAAGAAGCCGACCATTCCCACGAGCATCGCGAACATGGCGCTCGCGATGATCCAGAACGCGGTGTCGTCGCCCTCGCCGGGCACGCCCACGTTCATGCCCCAGATGCTTGCGATGAAGGTCAGCGGCAGGACGATCACGCTGATCGCGGTGAGTACCCGCAGGATGTCGTTGACGCGGTGCGAGATCACGGACTCGTTGGTGTCCTCGAGCGCCTCGACCACCTCCTTGTAGTTCTCGAGCATGTCCCAGATGCGCTCCGACGCGTCGACGATGTCGTCGAAGTAGACCTCCAGCTCGTCGCGCATGTAGCGCTGCTTGGTGCGCTCGAGATCCCGCAGCACGGTGCGCTGCGGGCGGATCGTCTTGCGGAAGTTGATGATCTCCTGCTTCACGTTTGAGATGTCGCGCACGATCTCCTCGCCGCGACCGATGAAGATGTCCTCTTCGAGGTGCTCGAGCTTGTTGCCGATCTTGCGCAGCATCGGGAAGCAGTAGTCGAAGGACTGGTCGACGATCTGGTAGAGCAGGTAGCCCGTCCCCTTGGAGAAGAGCTGGTCGCGGACCTCCTCGTTCGTGCGGCAGCGCTCGAACAGGTACTCGACCGGCTTGAGGGGCTGGTTCGGCAGCGTGATCATGTAGTCCGGGCCGACGAAGAGGTCGAGCTCGCCCGCGTTCAGGCGCCCGACCTGCTTGTCGAAGATCGGGAAGTGGAGGACGATGAAGAGGTACTCCGGGTACTCGTCGATCTTCGGCCGCTGGTTGCGGGACATGACGTCCTCGAGGTCGAGCGGGTGGAAGTCGAAGTGCTCCGCGAGCCATGCGCGCTCGAGCGGGCCCGGCTCCTCTATGTGGATCCAGCGGATGCCCGCGTGGGAGAGGACCTCTACCTGCGGCTGGGTGCGCTCCGGGGCCGCCGCCGCCGCGCCGCGGCGAGCACGTGTCCTGCGTGGCAGTCGTGGGCGAAAGGCAATCGGCATTGGACTGGGTCGTCGCTGGTCGTCATCAAATGTCCCCGCTGCAGGGCGATGCGATTGTAACCGTGCGCTCCTCCGGTCTTAGCCGCGCCGGGGCGCAAAGTCGTCAGGGCCGAGCAGGTCGAGCTCCAGCGCCTTGGCCAGGATCCCGGCCTCGATCGCGATGTTGTTGCGTACGACGGCCTCGTAGAGCGCGACCATCTCGAGCCGCGCCTGCGAGAGCGCGTCGTCCACGCGTACGGCCTCCTCGGCGTCGAGCTCGTGGATCGTGCGCGCGTCGCACTCCGGGCAGCGCAGTCTCACGTTGAGGCCGCCCGCCGGTCGCTCCCTCCATGCCTCGAGCTGGAGCAGCTCCGACGAGCACGACCCGCAAGCGGTCGAGCAGCGCGCGCGGAGCACGAGCGCATAGCTGGTGTCGATCGGATCGCCTTCCATGGTCACGCTGCCCGACGAAAGCTACGGGTGGTGGATGACGTAACGCCGCGAGCGGTCTGTCAGGCTCTTGGCCGTGGAAGCGGGAACGGGCTCGGGCAGGCGCCGGTCGCTGGGCCGCTGGACGGCGCTCGTCCTGGTGCTCGCGTTCATCGCGCTGCTCGCCTACGGCCTGAGGGCCAACGGGACGAACGACGAGATCGACTCGGCCCTTGCCGAAGGACGCGCGGCGCGTGCTCCCGGCTTCGCCCTCGAGGTGCTGGAGCGCGGCGAGTTGCCGGCACGCCTCGAGCGCAGGATCGGGCCCGCGTTCGCGGACGGTCGCGTTTCGATCGAGGAACTGCGCGGCACGCCCGTGGTGCTCAACATGTGGGCCTCGTGGTGCACGCCGTGCCGAGAGGAGTCGCCGCGGCTGCGCGAGGGCTGGGAGCGTCACGGCAGGGACGGCGTGGCGTTCATGGGGCTCAACATCCAGGATCTACGCGGCGACGCGCGCGATTTCAGCAAGGAGTACGGGCTGACCTACCCGAGCGTGCGCGACGCCCGCCGCGGCGTCGCCGACCGCTACGGCGCGACCGGGATTCCCGAGACGTTTTTCGTGGATACGCGAGGTCGCGTGGTCGGCCACGTGATCGGCGTAGTCTCGAGCGAGCAGCTCGAGGCGGGGATCCTGGCCGCCCGCTCCGGCCGCGTTGCCGGGACCGTGTCGGGCGGCGACAGCTTCGACGTACGCTGAAATACGGCTTGCACCGATGAATTGCATGCCAAACTTAGGTCTCATGTGTCGAATGAGGAGTAGCGATGCCTAAATCGATCTGGAGAGGGGCCATCAGCTTCGGGCTCGTGAACGTGCCCGTAAAGCTCTACAGCGCGGTTTCCAAGAAGACCGTGCGCTTCAACCAGCTCCACGACGTGGACCACTCGCGCATCCAGCAGAAGCGCGTCTGCGCCAAGGACGGTGAGGAGGTCCCGTTCGAGAGCATCGTGAAGGGCTATGAGATCGCGCCCGACAAGTACGTGGTCATCACGCCCGACGAGCTCGAGGCTCTCGACCCCAAGAAGACACGCTCGATCGACATCGAGGACTTCGTCGATCTCGACGAGATCGACCCGCTCTACTACGAGCACCCCTATTACCTGGTCCCCGACACCGGGGCGGCGAAGGCTTACAGGCTGCTGCTCGATGCCTTGCGCGACACCAACAAGGTGGCGATCGCGCGGGTCGTGCTGCGCTCCAAGGAATACCTGACGGCGATCCGCCCGGCGGGCGAGGTCCTCACGATGGAGACGATGCTGTTCGCCGACGAGCTGGTCTCCGCGGACCGCCTCGACGAGCTGCCCGACGACGACACGCGGGCGACCGATCGCGAGCTCGCGATGGCGCGTCAGCTGATCGAGTCGCAGGCCACCGAGTTCGACCCTTCCAAATATCGCGACGAGTACCGCGAGCGGGTGCTCGACTTGATCGAGCGCAAGGCCCAGGGCGAGGATGTGTCGGTGCAGCCGGACATCGAGGAGCCAACCGACGTGCCGGACCTGATGGCCGCGCTCGAGGCGAGTCTCGCTGCCGCGACCGAGCGAAAGCCGGCCGCGTCCAAGCCCCGCGCGAAGAAGGCCTCCGCCAAGAAGGCGCCGGCGAAGGCGTCTGCCAACGGCGCGTCGCCGAAGGCCAAGAAAGCACCTGCCAAGGCCAAGCCGGCTGCGCGAACGAAGAAGCCGAAGGCCGGCTCACGCTCCTAGCGCGCGTTGTCACGCGAGCGCATCCCTGACAGCGCGCCCCGGCGAGCCGTTCCCGCCGCCCTCCTCGACGTCGACGGAACTCTCGTCGATACGAACTATCAGCACGCGTTGGCGTGGTTCCGGGCGTTTCGGCGCCATCACATCGTCCTGCCGATCTGGCGCATCCACCGGCAGATCGGCATGGGCGGGGACCATCTCGTCGCGGCTCTCTGCGGCGATCACGCCGAGCAGCGCATCGGCGATCCAATCCGTGACGCCGAGAAGGATCTGTATGCGGAGCTGATCGGCGAGGTCGAGCCGCTTCCAGGCGCGCGTGACCTCATCGACGTGTTGAAAGGCCGTGGGCATCCGGTCGTGCTGGCCTCCTCCGCGAAGCGCGAGGAGGTGGACCACTACCTGGACCTGCTCGGCGTGCGCGAGGCGGTTGATGGATGGACCACCTCCGCCGACGTGGAACACACAAAGCCCGATCCGGATCTCGTCGCGGCCGGCAAGGCGAAGGCCGGCGGGGGAGACGCCGTGATGGTGGGCGACTCCACGTGGGACTGTGAGGCGGCGCGCCGCTGCGGGGTACCGACGATCGCGCTCCTCACCGGCGGGTTCTCCGAGCAGGAGCTGCGCGAAGCCGGTGCCGTGTGCGTCTTCGAGTCGATCGCGGAGTTGATGGAGCGCTTGGGCGAGACGCCGCTTGCGGGCCGTGTCTGAGCCGATCAGACCGCGCCATGTTTTTCTCCCACGGCTCCGGGTATCCATTTGAGCATGGCGGTGAGGCGCATATTGGTCGTGGCAAACGAGGTGATCGGCGCAGATCGGCTCGTCGAGGAGGTTACGAAGCACGCAGGCCCGGGATGCGACGCCGAGGCGATGATCGTCGCTCCGACTCTCGTCAAGTCCCCGCTGGATCTCGCGGCCGGCGACATCGACGACGACCGCGCGGCCGCAGGACGGCGGATGGATGCCTCGATCGAGGCACTGGGCCGCTCGGGTATCCCGGCAACCGGACAGGTCGGGGAAGCGGACCCGGTGCTCGCGATGCGCGATGCATTGGTGGGGTTTCCCGCTGACGAGGCGGTGATCGTCGCCCTCCCGAGCGAGAGCGCGACCTGGCTCGAGAAGGATCTGCTCGAGCGGGCACGCAGCGAGCTTTCGCTCCCGGTCACCCATGTCGAGGTCGAGCCCGGCGGCTCCCGGGCCGGGGAGGACACGCCATAAAAAAAGGAAAGCGTCCGCCGGGAGGACGAACGCTTTCCAAGAAGTGCCTTGCCGCTGGCAGGCAAGGTTCTACTTTGGAGGTGCTCCCGGTATCGCCTCTAAACAAACTTCCTAAACCCGATCTCGAAAAGTCTTCGGCAGGAACCGCGTCGACCCGGTAGGAAGCTCGACGTCCCGCGCGGTTATCATCCGGCCCACATGGCCCTGCTGATCATCTTCGTCGGCATCACGACGCTCACCGCCGCCGCCATCGGCGGCGCTGTCGCGGCCGGCACCACGACCGCGGTGGTGGTCGCCCTCACGCTCTACATCATCGGGACCGTGATCGTGGTCGGGGCGACGCTCGCCGCGCTCGGCCCCGACGGCGCCGACTAGGCGGCCGGGTCGCGCCGGCGCTCGCTTCGCGGGCGGCGTGCGTGGTGCCATTCGCTGACGATCCAGGCGATGAAGGCTGCCGATACCGCTCCCCACGCGGCGAGTAGCAGCGAGTCCAGCAGCGCGCCGATCGGCATGAATTCACACTAGCTGCGATCCGCACAACCGGCAAGCGTTTCCGGAACTCCGATCGCTGGCATAGGATGGGGCGCGAGGACTCCCTTGACCGAGACCGTCACCGCCTATCGCACGTGCCCTTTGTGTGAGGCCAGCTGTGGGCTCGAGCTGACGCTCGAGGGCGACTCGCTGGAGCGGATCCGGGGTGACGCGGATGACGTGTTCAGCCGGGGGTTCATCTGCCCGAAGGGCTTTGCGCTGAAGGCGCTGCACGAGGATCCGGACCGGATCCGCATGCCGCTGGTCCGCACCGGCTCGGGCTTCGAGCAGGTCTCGTGGGATGACGCCTTCGCGGAGATCGATCGCCGTCTCGGTCCGCTTCTCGACGAGCACGGCCGCGATTCGGTCGGCATCTACCTCGGCAACCCGAATGCGCACAACCTCGACTCGCTGATCTACGGCCGGGTGTTCACCAAGGCCGTGGGCACGCGCAACGTCTTCTCCGCCACGACGGTCGACCAGATGCCCAAGCACGTCTCCGCCGGCCTGATGTTCGGCGGCGCGCTTTCGATCCCGGTGCCCGACGTCGATCGGACCGCTCACCTGCTGCTCCTGGGGGCGAACCCGCTCGCTTCGAACGGCAGCCTCCTGACGGCGCCGGACATGCGGGGGCGCCTGCGGGCGATCCGCGAGCGCGGGGGGAAGATCGTGGTCGTCGACCCGCGGCGCAGCCGTACCGCCGAGGTCGCCGACGAGCACCACTTCATCCGGCCCGGCACCGACGCGCATCTGATGCTCGGCATGCTGAGCGTGATCGTCGAGGAGGGCCTCGTCGATCTCGGCGACGTGGCCGGCCACGTGCACGGGCTCGACGAGGTACAGGCGCTCGGACGCGAATTCTCGCCCGAGGCGGCATCCCAGGTCTGCGGGATCGAGAGCGGCGAGATCCGGCGCATGGCACGCGAGCTCGCGGCTGCCGAGCGGGCCGCGGTCTACGGGCGGATCGGCACCTGCACCCAGGAGTTCGGCACACTCGCGAGCTGGCTCGTCGACGTGCTCAACATCGTGACCGGCAATCTCGACCGCCCGGGCGGCGCGATGTTCCCGAGGGCCGCGGCCGGCGCCTCCAACACGCGCGGCACGCCGGGAACGGGCAGGGGCATGCAGATCGGGCGCTGGAGCAGCCGCGTCCGTGGTCTTCCCGAGGCGATCGGCGAGCTGCCGGTCGCCGGCATGGCGGACGAGATCGACACTCCCGGCGAGGGCCAGGTGCGCGCGCTCTTCACGTTCGCCGGCAATCCGGTCGTGAGCACGCCGAACGCCGGGCGGCTGCGAAGCGCGCTCGAGGGGATCGACCTGATGGTCAGCGTCGACATCTACGTGAACGAGACGACGCGCCACGCAGACGTGATCCTGCCGGCGCCCTCGCCCCTGTACCGCTCGCACTACGACCTCGCGCTCTACCAGCTGGCAGCGCGCAACGTCGCCAACTACTCGCCGGCCGTGCTCGACCTCCCCGAGGGCGAGTCGCAGGAATGGCGGACGATCCTCAGGCTCGCGGGGATCGTCGCGGGCCAGGGCCCCGACGCCGACGTCGAGGCCTTCGACGACATGGTGGTCGGCGGTCTCGTGGGCCGCGAGCTACAGGATCCGGCCTCGCCGCTGGCGGGGCGCGACGCCGGGGAGCTGATCGCGGCGCTCGAGCCGCGCCGCGGGCCGGAGCGCGCGCTCGACTGGATGCTGCGGTCTGGCCCCTACGGCGACCATTTCGGCGCACGGCCCGGACGGACTCACCCTCGCGCGTCTCGAGGCGGCCCCGCACGGCATCGACCTGGGAGCGCTCGAGCCGCGGATCCCCGAGGTCCTGCGCACGCCCACCGGGAAGATCGAGCTCGCACCCGCGCCGATCGTCTCCGACCTGGACCGCCTGCGGGCATCGATGGCGCGCCACCGCAACGGCGACATCGTGCTGATCGGGCGGCGGCAGCTGCGCTCCAACAACTCCTGGATGCACAACGTCCCGAACCTCGTACGCGGCAAGGAGCGCTGCACGATGCACGTGCATCCCGCCGATGCCACGCGGCTCGGGTTGGACGATGGCGCGCACGCCAGGGTGACGTCCCAGCGCGGGGCGATCGAGGTCGCGGTCGAGGTGACCGACGCGATCATGCCCGGCGTGGTGAGCATCCCGCACGGGTGGGGGCACGACGACCCCGAGACGCACCTCGAGGTCGCCGCGGCGCATCCGGGCACGAACAGCAACCTGCTCGCCGACGAGATGGCCGTCGACGTGCCGTCCGGCAACGCCGTCCTGAACGGCATCCCGGTCGAGGTGGCGCCGGTGCGCGCCGCCGACCCGGCGCTCGTCTAGCGGGCGTACCCGCGCTCGTGCGCTCGTGCGCTCAGGCGCTGTGCTCCATGCTTGCAACCAATGCTCCGAGGAGGAGCACGGGACCGAAGATCGGCAGCAGCAGGTGTGACTGGTCGGCGGCCAGGAGGGCCGCGATCGCCCCACCCAACCGAGGGGCCAGGCGCGGTTCATGACTCTTTCGATTGTTCTCATGGATCCAGTGTCAGGCCGCCACCCGGGGACTTCGTGTTTTTCCGGCGAAGGAGTGGGGAAGTGGCCGGGGCAGACGGTTCCGGGAGCGGCGCTGGAAGCCTCGCAATGACGCTAGCCGCGGACGATCCGGAAGGTCGTGCGTGCCGCCTTGCTCTGGTTGCCGGCCGCGTCGCGCGCTGTGCCGACCAGGCGGTAGCGGCCTCGCTTCAGCGGCTTTCTCGCCATGCGGCCGCTGAAGCGGAGGCTGTTGGCTCCGGCCTTCCCGGTATGAGTAAAGCTGCCCTTCACCTTCTTGTAGGTGGCGCAGGACTTCCCCTTGCGCCTTCCCGGAACGCAGCGGCCCTTCCTCTTTCGCCCGCGTACCGCGCGCTCGACGGTGAAGGTGACGGTCGCCGCCTCCGACAGGCGGTACTTGACCGTCGCTCCCTTCGCCGCCTTGCGCTTCGCGCTGATCAGGCTGGACCCGCGACCGCTGAGCGCGGCGAAAGCGCCCGGCTGCACGACGAGCGACGACGCGACCGGCTTTGTCGAGTCCGCGGAGACACCGCCGGACGAACCCGCACCGCCGGGGCCGCTGGCGACGGGGACCTCGAACGCGCCGATGTCTGTGCTCCCGCCCTGAGCTCGCGCACGACCGTCGAGGTCCGCCGGCCCGTTGGCGGGGCTCGTGATGCCGGCGTCGATGGTCGGGGCGCCGGGGCTCTGGTGGAAGTCACGGGCGGTGACGCTTACGAAGCGATGCGCCGTCAGGTTCAGATTCGTGGGACTCCCCGGGGGCGTGACGAGGCCGCCGCCGAAAGTGTTTACGAACTGGAAGATGGAGTAATCGAGGATGACGGTCGCGCTCACGTTGCCTTGCGTGCCGCCTTCTCTCGTCACGATGTCGTCCAGCACGCCGAACACACTTGTGTTGGTCGCTCTGATGACGAGCTGCGCAAAGTTGCCCGCGTCCACGAGAATGCCGTAACCGAACTGGGCGAAGACGGTCACGTTGCGAAGCGTGCCGGTCTCGACCGGAAGCTGTGCGCCGGCTCCAGCCGCGTACACGACGCCGTAGGCCTGGTCTCCGGTGGTGAAACAGACGCTGTTGCGGATCACCGCGCCATCCCTGGTGAACGCGCACGCGTAGCTCGCGGACTCGACGAACACCCGGTCCGCGGTGCCTTGCACGCGCAGCGCTCCTTGCGAGCTGTTGGCGGTGTGCTGAATCTCGAAGTCGCTCAGGGTCGCGCCGGCTTGGATCTCGATCCCGGTGAGGGCTGAGGTCACCAGGCGCGGCCGCGGGGCTCCTGCACGGCCGTGCATGCTCGTGTTGGCGCGGACGGCGATCTCGGCCGCGGTGCTGTACGTGCCGGGCTCGACGATCACCTCGTCGCCGGGGGCGGCCTGAGCCGCGATCTGGAGCGAGCACGGGTTGAGCTCTACGCAGCCGCTCGTTGCCGTCCCGTTCGGGGACGCATAGCGCTGAGCCGCTTGCGCCGGAGCGGCAAGCCAGAGCATTCCAACCGTGAGCGCCGCGACAACGGCCGGCGCGAGCCTCCTGCGTCCAAGTCTGCGATCCACTTCCCTGCCTCCCCCGTCTGCCAGCCCCTCTTACCGAGAACGACCATAGCCGCATCTATGTGCCGCAATCAACCGCGAACCGGTCACGTCCCTCGGCGTGGTGTAGGACGCGGTCGTACGCGATCGCGCAGGAAGCGTCCGAAGATGGGACCGTGCAAGCCGCTCTAAGGGCCTCGGCGCGTCGGCGGCGCTGATTGGCGGAAGTGCATATCCGCTTGGCTCCGCGTGTGGATGCGGCCCGTGGTGGGACTGTGCTCGGGGCCGCGCGAACGTCCCGGAGTGATCGCTACAGGGAGTGGCGCCGGACGTTCGGTCGGCTGGTCGCGAGGACGTGCGCGCCCAATCGCTCACTGACCGAAGCAGTCAGTGGCCAGTCGGACGGCACAAACCGGATATGCACCTGGGCAGAAACGAGCAGAAGCGCCGTTTGAACGCGAAACTCCCTCCCTTGGTAGAGAGAGCCGATTCCACGCGGGAGAGCCACGCGCGCAGCAGGATTCGAACCTGCGACCTCTGGCTCCGGAGGCCAGCGCTCTATCCACTGAGCTATGCGCGCTCAGGCCGCATTCTAGAGCCGAACGCGGTTGGGACCTCGGAGGGGTCCGGAGGCCCATTCTCGCCACCGCTGCCCGTTGCTGCCCAACCAGCACCCTCCCTGAACGCCTTGAGGCACTCGCCCTGACCCTCAACGAGCTGCATGACGTGGGTGTAGATGCGGCACGTGACCGACATGTCGGCGTGCCCAGCGTCTCGCGAGACAGTGACCAGGTCGTGCCCGAGCGCGATGCGCAGGCTGATGTAGGTGTGCCGCATCGCGTGCTGCGTCAGCCCTTCCGATATCGGAGCCTCGCCTGGCGCAGCGCCAGCTTCGGTCCGGTCGCGAACGGCGCGGCCACGTCCGCGAGCGAAAGCGAGACGCCTCAGAATGCGGCGTGGCTTGCGCCCGCCTTGCCTGAAGAGGCTCGCTGCGCGCCAGCATGTTCACGCGGCGCGCGCGAGCCCGCTCTCGCATCGCCCTATGCTCCGGGACATATGACAATTCAGCGGATGGACAACGTTCTCATCGTTGTCGACGACCTCGAGGCTGCCAAAGCGTTCTTCGCCGAACTCGGTATGGAGCTGGAAGGCGAGACGACGGTCGAGGGGCGTTGGGTGGACCGCGTCGTCGGGCTCAACGACGTCCGTGCCGACATCGCCATGATGCGGACCCCGGACGGCCACAGCCGGGTTGAGCTGACGAAGTTCCACACGCCGCCGGCGGTCAGAGCCGAGCCGGAAAGCGCGCCGGCGAACGCGCTGGGCATACGCCGCATCATGTTCGCTGTCGACGACTTCGACGACGTCGTTGCCCGCCTGCGCAGCCACGGTGCCGAACTCGTCGGCGAGATCGCGCAGTACGAGGACATCTACCGGCTCTGCTTCCTGCGTGGCCCTGAGGGCATCATCATCGGACTGGCCGAGCAGCTCAGCTGAAACCTCCATGGGTGCGGCTGGGGGCGTGGCTTGCGCCCGCCTTGCCCGCTCTATCCACTGAGCTATGCGCGCTCGGCGCCCATCATGGTCCCGGTCGATCGGTCGCCCGGGCGCCGAGGTCCGTCGCCGCCTGCTCCGCCTCGGCGGCGTCGTGGAACCAGCGCAGCTCGACGATCCTGCCCTCGCGCACCGTCCACAGATGCTGCTCGGGGACGTCGACCTCGACCCCGCTGTCACGGCCGCGGGCGTGGAAGATCGTGTGGCAGAGCAGGCGATCGCCGAACTCCGCGATCTCGCCGAGCTCGTGCCGGTAGGAGGCGAACGACGCATCGAGGTTCCTCAGCACCGTCGCGAATCCCTCGTGGCCGATGCGTGTGCCGGGCTCGACCGCGTAGTCGGGGTTGACCCACCTCACGTCGGGGTCGAGCAGGCCGAAGACCGTTTCCAGGTCCGTCACGTCCCACGCCTCGTACAGGCGGCGCACGACCTGGACGCTCTGCGACTCGGGCACCGGGTGATTATCGCGCTCCGTCCGCGAAGATAGGCGCGTGGACCTCTCCGTGATATTTCTCGGGACCGCGGGCTCGACGCCGACGGTCCAGCGTGCGCCCACCAGCCTGCTGCTGCGCCGCGGCGGCGAGCGGATCCTGGTCGATTGCGGGGAGGGCACCCAGCGCCAGCTGCTGCGTAGCGTCGGGCTGCCGGACATCGAGCACGTGTTCCTGACCCACTTTCACGCGGATCACTTCCTCGGCCTGCCCGGGATGCTGAAGACGTTCGCCCTGCGCGGGCGCGAGGTGCCGCTCACCATCTACGGACCGCGGGGCCTGGGTAGCCTGATGGCCGATCTGCGGCGGGTTTACGGGAGGCTCTCGTACGAGGTGCACCTGCGCGAGCTCGAGCCGAGCGAGGCCGTCACGTTCGACGGGTTCCGGATCGGGGCGTATGGCGCAGTGCACCGCCTCGAGGCGCTCGGCTACGCGTTCTTCGAGGAGGCGCGACCGGGCCGGTTCGACCTGCTGCGCGCCCGCGAGCTGGGCGTGCCGGAGGGGCCGGCCTTCGGGCTGCTGCAGCGTGGCGAGGGGGTCGAGGCCGGCGGTCGCCGGATCGAGCCGCAGGAGGTGATGGGCGCCCCGCGGCCGGGGCGGACGCTGGTCGTCACAGGGGACACCGAGCCCTGCGAGGCGACGATCGCGGTGGCGCAGGGCGCGGGACTCCTGGTGCACGACAGCACGTTCGCCGACGAGGAGGCCGACCGCGCGCGCCAGACCGGTCACTCGACCGCGCGTCAGGCCGCTGAGGTGGCGCGCGAGGCCGGGGTCGCGATGCTCGCGCTCACGCATCTGTCGTCGCGCTACTTCGCGCCGGTGATCGAGCGGGAGGCGCGCGAGGTGTTCGAGCGCTCCGTCGTGCCGCGCGACTTCGACGTGATCGAGGTGCCGTACCCGGATTCGGATCGCGAGCCCGAGCTGATCCGCTGGAAGGACTACCGGCGGCGGATCGCGCCGGAGCCCGAGACGCCGGTCGCGCAAACTCCGTGATCGGTATCTGAAACGCGCTCGGCTTCGTCGCAGGCCGTTGGTACACTCGCCCCGTCGGTTCCTTTAACCCGGTCCGGAGAGGCCAGGAAGGATCACGCTTGACGAACACGGGCATCGTCCTGGACAGGGACGACCTTCGCAGAGCGCTCGTACGCATCGCCCACGAGATCGTGGAGGGCAACGCCGATGGTGGCCGCTTGGCACTCGTCGGCATCCACACCAGGGGCGCATTCATGGCTCACCGCCTGCGCGCCCTGATCGAGGAGCTCTCCGGCGCCCCGGTCCCGCTCGGCGAGGTCGACATCACCTTCTACCGCGACGACGTCGGCTCGCGGCCGATCAGCGACGCGCCCGTCGTGCACTCCTCGCGCATGGACTTCCCGCTCGAGGGCACCACGGTCGTGCTCGTCGACGACGTCCTCTACACGGGGCGCACCGTGAGGGCGGCGATCGACTCGCTGTTCGACTACGGCCGGCCCGACCGCGTGCGGCTCGCCGTGCTCGTCGACCGGGGCCACCGCGAGTTGCCGATCCGCCCCGACTACGTCGGCAAGAACCTGCCGACGTCGCGCGACCAGCGCGTGAACGTCCGCCTCGAGGAGAGCGACGGAGTCGACGAGGTGGAGATCGCAGGGAACAGGCCGGTCGCCGGCAAGCCGGCGCCCGGGTTTGCAGAGGGTCCCGCCCATCTACCTACGGAGGCCGAATGAAGCACCTGCTTTCGATCGCCGATCTGTCGCGCTCGGACATCGAGCGCGTCATCACCGTGGCGGAGAGCTTCGCCGAGGTGCTGGAGCGCGACATCAAGAAGGTGCCCACCCTGCGGGGCCGGACCGTCGTCAACCTCTTCTACGAGGCGAGCACCCGCACCAGCTCCTCCTTCGAGCTCGCGGCCAAGCGCCTTTCCGCGGACGTGGTGAGCATCAGGTCCACCGGCTCGAGCGTCGACAAGGGCGAGTCGCTGCGCGACACGATCGCGACCCTCAACGCCTACGACCCCGCGGCGATCGTCATACGGGCTCCGTGGGCGGGCGCGGCCGACCTCGTCGCGCGCCAGACCTCGGCGTCCGTGGTTAACGCGGGCGACGGCAAGCACGAGCACCCGAGCCAGGCGCTGCTCGACGTGTACACGCTGCGCCGCCGGCTGGGCTCGCTCGACGGCGCCGTGATCTGGATCGTCGGTGACGTCCTGCACAGCCGCGTCGCCCGCTCCAACATCCACGCGTTCACGCGGATGGGAGCGCAGGTGACGGTCTGCGGGCCGCCCACGCTGATCCCCCGCGAGGTCGAGAGCCTCGGTTGCGAGGTGCGATACGACCTCGACGACGTCGCCGCCGCCGACGTCGTGTACGCGCTGCGGATGCAGAACGAGCGCATGGGGGAGGCGTTCGTACCCTCGCTGCGGGAGTACATCTCCTGCTATCAGATCGACAGCCGCCGGCTTCACCCGCGCCAGCTCTTGATGCACCCGGGGCCCGTGAACCGCGGTGTGGAGCTCTCCGCCGAGGTGATCGAGTCGCCGCAGGCGCTGATCGTCGACCAGGTCGCCGCCGGTCTGGTCGTGCGGATGGCGATCCTCTACGAGCTGCTGTCGGGCGGCGGCTACGAGGGCGCTTCCGCCGGCACGCCCACGTCCACGGTGGAGCAGCCGGCGTGAGCGGCGCGCGCTTCCCGCGGGTGCGGCTCACCTCGCGGCGAGCCGACCCCGCCACGCTGCTGATCCGCGGAGCACGCGTGCTCGATCCGCGTGCCGACATCGACGGCCACCACGACCTGCTGGTGCGGGAGGGCGCGGTGGCCGGGATCGGCGCTCCGGGGTCGCTCGAGGCGCCCGAGGGTTGTGAGGTGTTCGAGGGCGAGGGTCAGACCGTGCTGCCCGGGTTCGTCGACCCGCACGTCCATCTGCGCACACCCGGCCGTGAGGACGAGGAGGACCTAAGGTCCGGATCGCGCGCGGCGGCGGCAGGAGGGCTTCTGCCGGATCCTCGCAATGCCCAACACCGATCCGGTCGTGGACGCGGCGCCGGTATTGCGAGCGCTCCAGGAGCGCGCGGCCCTCGAGGCGGTCGTCCCGGTGGGCTTTCTCGCCGCGATCACGAGGGGCCTGCACGGATCCGAGCTGACCGAGATGGTGGAGCTGGTGCGTGAGGGCGCCGCCGGGTTCAGCGACGACGGCCTCCCGGTCGCGGACGCGCGCCGGATGCGGCAGGCGCTCCAGTACCAGCGGCTCGCGGGCGGGGTGCTCGCGCTGCACGAGGAGGACCCGTCGCTCTCGGGCGACGGCGCGATGCACGAGGGAGCGGTCTCGACGATGCTCGGCCTCGCCGGCATCCCTTCGATCTCCGAGAGCACGATGATCGAGCGCGATGCCGCGATCGCGCGGTTCGAGGGCGGCGCGATCCACATCCTGCACGTGTCCGCGGCCGAGTCCGTGGACGCCGTGGAGCGGGCGCGCGCCACGGGCGTGCGCATCACGGCCGAGGTCACGCCCCACCACCTCGTGCTGACCGACGAGGCCGTCACGTCGCTCGACTCGCGCTTCAAGATGAATCCGCCGTTGCGCTCGGCGGCCGACCGCGAGGCGCTGATCGCGGGCCTGCGCTCCGGAGCGATCGACTGTGTCGCGACCGATCACGCGCCGCACTCGAGGGAGGAGAAGGAGGCGCCGTTCGAGGAGGCGCCGATGGGCGTCACGGGGCTCGAGACCGCCTTCTCCGTCCTGTACACGGAGCTGGTGCTGCCCGGCGTGCTGCCCCTCGACCTGCTCGTCGAGCGGATGACCGCCGGTGGTGGACCCTACGGCCTGCAAGCGCCCACGCTCAGGAAGGACGCGCCCGCCGACCTGTGCCTCGTCGACCTCGACGCCCGTTGGACGGTTGGCGAGGCCGGCTACGAGTCGCGGTCGGGCAACTGCTGCTTCGGCGGGCGCGAGCTTCAGAGCCGGGTTCTGATGACGATCGCGGCCGGGTCGGTCGCCTACCGCGAGCGCGGCTTCGCGATCCACCTCGCGGACGACCCGGTGTCCGCTACGTGAAGCTCGATCGCGCGCGTGCGGCGCTGGTCGTGGTCGACGTCCAGGAGGCCTTCCGCCCCGCGGTGCTCGACTTCGAGCAGGTGGCCGCCAACGTCGCCGTGCTGGTCCGGGGCGCGCGCGTGCTCGGGTTGCCCGTGCTCGTCACCGAGCAATATCCGAAGGGACTCGGGCACACGGTGCCTGAGGTCGCCGAGCACCTCGAGGGCGTCGAGCCGATCGAGAAGGTGTGCTTCAGCGCCGTGCAGGCGGACGGCTTCGCGCAGGCGCTGAGCAGCGATCAGGTGATCCTCTGCGGCATCGAGACGCACGTGTGCGTCAACCAGACCGCCGAGGACCTGCTCGCGGCCGGCCGCGAGGTGCACGTCGCGCAGGATGCGGTGAGCTCGCGCACGGCGGACAACCGTGCACTCGGGCTGCACAAGATGGAGCGCTCCGGGGCGGTCGTGACGAGCGTCGAGACCGCGCTGTTCGAGCTGCTCGGACGAGCCGGCACGCCGGAGTTCAAGGAAGTGCAGGCGTTGGTGAGATGAGCGCGTACGTGCTCCTCGAGGACGGGACCCGCCTCGACGGCGACGCGGTCGGAGCAGCCGGCCCCGCGCTCGGCGAGGTGGTCTTCAACACGGCGATGACCGGGTACCAGGAGGCGGTCACCGATCCCTCCTACGCCGGCCAGGTGATCACCTTCACCTATCCGCTGATCGGCAACTACGGCGTCTGGCCGCAGGCGAGCGAGTCGGATCGACCGCACGCGCGGGCCGTGATCATGCGAGAGCCGGTGAATGCCGCCCCGGCGGGCTCGCAGGGAGGCTGGCTCGACTGGCTCGAGCGGCACGGGATCGCGGGCATCGGCGGCGTCGACACGCGCGGCCTCGTGCGGCACATCCGCGACAGGGGGGCGATGCGAGGCGGGGTCTTCCCGCGTGACATGCCTGTCGACGAGGCCCGCGCGCTGGTCGAGGGCGAGCCCTCGATGACGGGGCGCGACCTTGCGCGCGAGGTGACGCCGGCCGAGCCGCTCGTCTTCGGCGACGGCGCCGGTGCGCGCGTGGTCGCGCTCGACACGGGCATCAAGTCGTCGATCGTCCGCAACCTGTGCGAGCGCGACGTGCACCTCACGCTGCTGCCCTGCACGACCTCCGCCGCCGCGGTGCTCGAGCAGGAGCCCGACGCCGTGTTCCTTGCGAACGGCCCCGGAGACCCGGCGGCGCTCGACTACGTGGTCGCCACCGTGAGCGAGCTCGTGGGCAAGGTGCCCGTGTTCGGCATCTGCCTCGGCCACCAGTTGCTCTGCCGCGCCGTGGGCCTCGAGACCTTCAAGCTGCCGTTCGGCCATCGCGGAGCGAACCACCCGGTGAAGGACCTGGAGACAGGCAGGATCGAGATCACCGCCCAGAACCATGGCTTCGCGGTGCTCGGCCCGGACGGCGAGCACACGGTCGCCGCCGACGAGCCCCTGCGCTGGGAGACGGATTTCGGTGCGGCAGAGCTCTCGCACGTGAACCTCTACGACCGCACGGTCGAGGGCCTCGTCTTGAAGGACGTGCCCGGCGCGTGCGTGCAGTACCACCCGGAAGCGGGGCCCGGCCCGCACGATTCGCTCTATCTGTTCGATCGGTTCCTGGAGCTGATCGATGCCTAAGCGCACCGACATCCAGCGAATCCTGATCATCGGCTCCGGTCCGATCGTGATCGGGCAGGCCGCCGAGTTCGACTACTCGGGCGTGCAGGCGTGCAAGGTGCTGATGGAGGAGGGCTACGAGGTGATCCTCGTCAACTCCAACCCGGCGACGATCATGACCGACCCCGAGTTCGCGACCGCGACCTACGTGGAGCCGCTCACCCCGGCGACCGTCGCCGCCGTGATCGAGCGCGAGCGCCCGGACGCGCTACTCGGGACGCTCGGCGGCCAGACCGCCCTGAACCTCGCAAAGGCGCTCAAGGAGGACGGGACGCTCGACCGCTTCGAGGTCGAGCTGATCGGGGTCGACTATGACGCGATCCAGCGCGCGGAGGACCGGGAGCTGTTTCGCGAGACGATGATCGCCGCCGGCTTGCGCGTGCCGAAGTCGGCGATCGTCACGTCGATCGGCGAGGCCGGGCGCGTGATCGAGGAGATCGGGCTCCCGCTGATCGTGCGGCCGGCGTTCACGCTCGGTGGGCACGGCGGCGGCATCGCGCGCACGCCGGCCGAGTTCAGTGAGCGCGTCTCCGAGGGGCTCAACGCGAGCCCGATCAACCAGGTCCTTCTGGAGGAGTCCCTGATCGGCTGGGGCGAGTTCGAGCTCGAGGTGATGAGGGACGCCAACGACAACGCGCTCGTCGTGTGCTCGATCGAGAACATCGACGCGATGGGGGTGCACACCGGCGACAGCGTGACGGTCGCGCCGCAGCAGACGCTCACGGACGCGCAGTACCAGGTCCTGCGCGATCAGGCGCTTGCCGTGATCCGCGCCGTCGGCGTCGAGACCGGGGGGTCCAACGTGCAGTTCGCCGTCGACCCGGTGGGCGGGGAGGTGGTCGTGATCGAGATGAACCCGCGCGTGTCGCGCTCCTCTGCGCTCGCGTCGAAGGCGACCGGGTTCCCGATCGCGAAGATCGCGGCGCGGCTCGCGGTCGGATACGCGCTCGAGGAGATCCCGAACGACATCACGCGCCGCACGCCGGCCTCCTTCGAGCCGACGATCGACTACGCGGTCGTGAAGATCCCGCGCTTCGCGTTCGAGAAGTTTCCCCTCGTGGAGGCGGAGCTCACGACCCAGATGAAGAGCGTGGGGGAGGTGATGGCGATCGGGCGCACGTTCAAGCAGGCATTCATGAAGGCCCTGCGCTCGCGCGAGCTCGACTCCAACGTGCGGGCGCCCGCGGACGACGACGAGTTGCTCGCGCGTCTCGCGGTCCCCTCGCACGATCGCTACGAGCTGCTGTGGGAGGCGCTGCGGCGCGGCCACTCCACGCAGGAGCTGCACCGCCGCACGGCGATCCATCCCTGGTTCCTCGACCAGTTCGCCGAGCTGGTCGCGGCCGAGAGCGACACCGGCCCCGATTCACTCGCGCGCAAGAAGGACCTCGGCTTCTCCGACGAGCAGGCCGGCGTCAGCCGCGACGAGCGGGTCGCGGCAGGGCTGCGTCCCTCGTTCAAGTCCGTCGACACCTGCGCAGCCGAGTTCGAGGCCGAGACGCCGTACTTCTATTCCGCTTACGAGCGCGCCTTCGAGGGCGGCGAGGCCCGCGACGCCGAGTTGCGGCGCGGCACCGGGTCGAGCGTCGTGATCCTCGGGTCCGGCCCGAACCGCATCGGCCAGGGGATCGAGTTCGACTATTGCTGCGTGCACGCGGCGATGACCGTGCGCGAGACCGGCCGCGACGCCGTGATGGTCAACTGCAACCCGGAGACGGTCTCGACCGACTACGACACCTCGACCCGCCTCTACTTCGAGCCGCTGACGGTCGAGGACGTGCTCGAGATCGTCGAGGTGGAGCAGCCCGAGGGCGTGATCGTGCAATTCGGGGGTCAGACCCCGCTGCGGATCGCGGCCGGCCTCCAGGAGGCCGGGGTGCCTTTGCTCGGGACCCCTGTTGAGGCGATCGACCTCGCTGAGGACAGGGGGCGCTTCGGCGGCCTGCTCGACGACCTCGGGCTCCAGGCGCCCCCCTACGGCGTCGCCCACGGCCCCGAGGAGGCGCTCACGGTCGCGCGGGACATCGGCTTCCCCCTGCTGGTGCGGCCCTCGTACGTGCTCGGGGGCCGCGCGATGGAGCTTTGCTACTGCATCGAGGACCTCGAGAGCTACCTCGAGCGCCTCGAGGGCGCGGTCGCGGCGCGCATGTACCCGCTGCTGCTCGACCGCTTCCTGGAGAACGCGATCGAGCTCGACGTCGACGCGCTCGCGGACGGAAAGGACGTCTACGTGGCCGGGGTCATGCAGCACGTCGAGGAGGCCGGCGTGCACTCGGGCGACTCAGCCTGCGTGCTGCCGCCGCTGAGCCTCGGCGAGGAGATGCTCGAGGAGGTGCGCAGCCAGACGCGCAGGATCGCGCGGGGGCTCGGCGTGGTGGGCCTGATGAACGTGCAGTTCGGGCTCGTCGACAACGACCGGTTGTACGTGATCGAGGCGAACCCCCGGGCCTCGCGCACCGTGCCGTTCGTATCCAAGGCGATCGGCGTCCCGATCGCGAAGGTCGCGTGCCGGCTGATACTCGGCGAGACGCTCGCGTCGCAGGACCTGCCCCAGGACCGCCGCGGCACCCACGTGAGCGTCAAGGAGGCGGTGCTCCCCTTCAAGCGACTGGCGGGAAGCGACGCACTGCTCGGGCCGGAGATGAAGTCGACCGGAGAGGTGATGGGCATCGCCGAGGACTTCCCCACGGCCTTCGGCAAGGCGCAGGAGGCCGCCGGGGTCGGGCTGCCCTCGAAGGGGAGCGTGTGCATATCGGTCTGCGACACGGACAAGTCCGGCGCCACCCAGCTCGCGTCGCGCATGCACGATCTCGGCTTCCGCGTGCTCGCGACCGCCGGGACGGCCGCCGCGATCCGCGCGATGGGGATACCGGTGGAGCAGCTGAACAAGATCGGCGAGGGCTCGCCGCACGTGGCCGATTGCATCCGCGAAGGCGAGATCGACCTCGTGATCAACACGCCCGCCGGTCGTGGGGCGCGCACCGACGGCTGGGAGATCCGCCGCGCAGCGATCGAGCGCGGCATCCCGTGTATCACGACGATGACAGGCGCCTCAGCGGCCGCCCGCGCGATCGGCGCCACGCAGGCCGGCGGGCCGGCGGTCCGCTCGCTCCAGGAGCTGCACGGCATGTCCGGGGCGGAAGCGCTCGGCGACGCCCCCCCTGTCGAGTCCGGCGCCGCGTGAGCGCGACGGAGGTCGAGCCGGGTCTCGCCGCGCCCGAGCAGGGCCCGCGCGTGCTCGCGCCGTTCGGGCGGCGGGCCTGTCGCGTGACGGCGAACGAGCGCATCGGCCCATACTCGATGGTCACCCTGGAGGACGACGCCGGCCCGGCGCCGCTGCCCGGCCAGTTCTACATGTTGTCAACCGCCGCGCGCTGGGGCGATGCGTGCGGGCGTCCACATCTGGGACGCGCTTTCTCGGTCTGCCGTGTGCGCGGCCGCCGGCTCGCGTTCCTGCTGGAGGCGATCGGCCCGGGGACCGAGCGCCTCGCCGGCGCCGCCCCCGGCGAGGAGATGTGGGTTGTCGGTCCGCTCGGGATCGGCTTCACCGAACCTCCGCGGGATCAGCGCGCGCTGCTCGTCGGGGGAGGGATCGGGGTCGCGCCGCTCGTGGTCTGGCAGGACGCGCTGCACGCGCGCGGCGTCGCTTCGGCCACCGTGCTCGGCTTCCGCGACGTGCGGTACGCGTCCGCGTGCGATCTGTTTGCAGGCGACGTCTCCGTTGCGACCGACGACGGCTCGCGCGGCCACCACGGCCTTGTCACCGAGTTGCTGCAAAGCGAGTTGCGCGAGTCCGACACCGTTTACGCGTGCGGGCCCCCGCCGATGCTCGAGGCGGTGCGCAGTTTCTGCGCGGAGCATTCGGTTCCGGGCCAGCTTGCGATGGAGGCCGGCATGGCGTGCGGCTTCGGCGCGTGCTTCGGCTGTGTCGTGCGCACGACACACGGATACAGGCGCCTGTGCGTCGACGGGCCGGTCGTGTCGGTTGCGGATCTCGTGGAGGGCTGGGAGTGACACGGGGCGCCGGACCCGTCGCGCCGGCTACGACGTCTGCGCCCGCGCCGCCACGTGACGAGCAACAAACCGTCGACCTCGCCGCGCTGCGCCTCTCACACCCGGTCATGAACGCTTCCGGGACCTGGGACGCGATCGCCGCGCTGCGAACCTTCGGGGACACGCTGCTCGCGCGCTTCCCCTTCTCCGCCTTCGTCTCGAAGACGATCACGCTCGCACCGCGGGGGGGCAATCCTCCGCCGCGCCTATGGGAGACTCCGGCCGGCCTGATCAATTCGATCGGCCTCCCGAACAAGGGCCTCGATGGCTTTCTGGAGCGGGATCTGCCGGAGCTCTCGGTCCTCCCGGTCCCCCTCGTGGTGAGCGTCGCGGGCTTCTCGCTCGACGAGTTCGCGGCCCTTGTCGAAGGGGCCGGGCCCCGGCCGGAGGTCGCGGCGCTGGAGCTGAACGTCTCCTGCCCGAACGTCAAGTCGGGCTGCGTGATCGGCACGGAGCGCGACGAGATGTCGGCGCTGATGGCGCGGGTGCGCCCGCTCACGGACAAGCCGCTGATCGTGAAGCTCACCCCCAACGTCTCGGACGTCGTGCCTGTCGCGCTCGCGGCGCAGGAGGGCGGCGCCGACGCGCTCTCGCTGATCAACACGCTGCGCGCGACCGCAATCGAACCACGCACGGGCGCGCCTTGGCTCGGAGCGCGCCAGGGCGGACTGTCCGGGCCGGCCGTGCGCCCCGTCGCGCTTGCCCTCACGATGCAGGTTGCATCGCGTACGCGCATTCCGATCGTCGGCATGGGAGGCATCGGGTCCGGTCGCGACGCGCTCGACTTCATCGATGCGGGCGCAGCATGTGTCGCGGTCGGGACGGAGAGCTTTCGCGACCCGCTTGCGGGCGCGCGCGTACACGACGAGCTAGATCGCGAGTTGCAAGCGCGTGGCGCGCGCTGCGCTGATGTCACGAGCGCTGCGCGCGATCGTCTGCGCGTTGCGTGACGCGTGGTCGCCTCGCTTTCGCTACCAGATTTGCGGCGCGTCTGCGGACCCGTCACAGCGCTGTGCAAGGTTGCATTTCTTTGCGACAGAATTTTTCGGGGTCGGCGGTTGCACGCCGCGAGGCCGTGCGTATAATCGCCGCCCATGCCCGCCGCCACGAAGTCTGCCTCCACAGCCCCCGAGCGCTCGCTCGGCCAGAGGATGGAGGCACTCAATGCGGCGAACCGGATCAGGACCGAGCGCGCAAGGCTCAAGCGCAAGCTGAAGGATGGCGACGCGAACATCGCGGTCCTGCTGCGCGACCCTCCGGATTACATCCTCACCGCAAAGGTCTCCGACATGCTGCTGGCTGTGCCGAAGTACGGTCAGGTCAAGGTCAACAAGATCCTGGCTCAGTGCCGGATCTCGCCGAGCAAGACGATCGGCGGACTTTCGGAGCGCCAGCGCCGTGAGCTCATCGGGCACCTCATCCGGCGGTAGTCGCCGAGGGCGCTTGTTCGTCATCACCGGCCCCTCGGGGGTCGGCAAGGGCACCTTGATCGGGCGCCTGCTCGAGGAGCTGCCGGGCCTCGAGCTCTCGATCTCGGCCACGACGCGCCACCCGCGCGGCTCCGAGCGCGACGGCGAGCATTACCACTTCATGGACGAGGAGGAGTTCGCGCGCCGGGTCGAGGCCCGGGACTTCATCGAGCATGCCGGCTATGCCTCCCACAGCTACGGCACGCTGCGCTCCGAGGTGGACCCCCGTCTCGACCGCGGCGACAGCGTGGTGCTGGAGATCGAGCTCCAGGGCGCTCGCCAGATCCGCGACACGATGCCGGACGCGGTCAGGGTGTTCATCGCGCCGCCCTCGCCCGCCGACCTGCGCCGGCGGCTGGAGGGCCGGGGCACCGACAGCCCCGAGCAGATCTCGAACCGGCTCGAGGTCGCCGAGCGCGAGTTGCAGGCCCGCGGCGAGTTCGGCCACGTGATCGTGAACGGCGACGTCGAGCAGGCCTCGCGCGAGCTGATCGACTTCGTGAAAGCCCGCATGACCGGCGATTCCTGAGGAGCCGCGCCGGGGCTCAGGTAGAATCGGGTTCCCGGCCGATCCCTAGGAGGACTTTTGCTCTATCCGCGCATCGACACGCTTCTCGAGCACGTCGACTCCCACTATGCCGCTGTGATCGTTGCTTCCAAGCGCGCGCGGCAGATCAACAACTACTACCACACGCTTGGAGAGGGAGTCTTCGAGGAGTTTCCGCCGCCGATGGTGGACACGCCCTCCAAGAACTACCTCACGATCGCGCTCGAAGAGGTCGCGCAGGGCAAGATCAACTCGCGCTACCGTGTCTAGCTGTACCTAGGTGACCACCGGGCCGGCGACCGGCCCGCACGAGGACACGGGTAGCGAATGGCAAGGATCCTGCTGGGCACGAGTGGCGGCATCTCCGCCTACAAGGCGGTCGAGCTCGCGCGCCTCGCCGTGAAGGCAGGTCATGCGGTGCGAGTCGTCCAGACGCCGGACTCGCTGCGCTTCGTGGGCCACGCGACCTTCGAGGGCATCACCGGCGCGCCCGTGCTGGTCGATGAGTTCGAGCGCGATCCTGCGCGCGGGACGTACCCCGGGGACGCCGTCGGTGAGGGCGCGCCCGACCACGACCCGATCAGCCACCTGGAGATCGCCGCGCGCTGCGACGCCTTCTGCATCGCCCCGGCGACCGCGAACACGATCGCGAAGCTCGCGACCGGACAGGCCGACAACCTTCTCACCGCCGCCTACCTGGCGTGTGCGGCGCCGGTGCTCGTCGCCCCGGCGATGAACAACCGGATGTACGAGCACGCCGCCACCCAGGCGAACCTCGAGACGCTGCGCGCGCGGGGTGTCCACGTCGTGGAGCCCGGCACCGGCCAGCTCGCATCTCGCGGCGAGTGGGGCATCGGCCGGCTCGCAGAGCCCGGCGCGATCCTCGAGGCGATCGAGATGGTCGCCGGCGGTGCTCCGCGGCCGCTCGACGGGATGCGGGTGCTGGTGACCGCGGGCGGGACCAGGGAGCCGCTCGATTCCGTGCGGTACGTGGGCAACCGTTCGAGCGGCCGGATGGGATTCGCGCTCGCGGCCGAGGCTGCGCGCCGCGGCGCGGCCGTCACGGTGATCGCCGCGAACACGTCGCTCGACCGCACCCCCGGTGTCTCATATGTGCCGGTCGGCACTGCCGCGGAGTTGCGCGATGCGACCGTCGCCCGGTTCGAGCAGGCCGACCTCCTCCTGATGGCTGCAGCGGTCGCGGACTTCCGGCCGGAGCGGCCGATCGACGACAAGATCTCCAAGGAGGGCCGCGAGGGCTTGTCCGTGGACCTCGTCGCGACCTCCGACGTGCTCGCGGAGGCGACGAGCATGCGGCGCGAGGGCCAGCTGATCGTCGGGTTCGCGGCCGAGCACGGCCACGAGGCGCTCGCACGCGCTCGCGACAAGCTCTCGCGCAAGGGGCTCGACGCGATCGTCGTGAACGACATCTCGCGCCCCGACATCGGCTTCGACTCCGACCAGAACGAGGTCGTGATCCTCGCCGGCGCCGGCGAGCTGCACGTCCCGCGCAGCTCCAAGGAGGAGGTCGCGGGCAGGGTCCTCGACTTCGTCCAGGAGATGCGCGCGGGCGCACGCGCCAAGCGGCGGGAGCCTCGGCCATGAGTGACCACGCGGCCTACGACCTGTTCCAGCGCGGCCTCTCCCTGATGGAGGAGAGCCACTGGGCGCAGGCGACCGTGCCGCTCGAGAAGGCGAGGCGCCTGGAGCCGGACAAGACGTCGATCAGCGAGGCGCTCGGGCGGGCGTACTTCCGCAGCGGCCGCCACCGCGACGCCGCGCGCGAGTTCTCCGCCGTGGTCGAGCGCGACCCGGCGAACGACTATGCCCACTTCTGCCTGGGCCGCTCACTGGAGAAGCTCGGCGACAAGCCGGCCGCCAGCCGCCACCTCTCGCTGGCGGTCGGGATGCGCCCGGAACGAGAGGACTACCGGCGTTATCGGGACCGGCTGAAGGCGGCCTGAGCCCACTGCGCGTTTGAGAGCCCTGATCCAGCGCGTGAGCTCGGCGCAGGTGAGCGTCGGCGGCGAGGTCATAGGTCAGATCGGCGCGGGCCTGGTGGTGCTGCTCGGCGTGGGGAAGGGTGACTCCGAGGGCCAGGCCGCGAAGCTCGCCGACAAGGTCGCCAAATTGCGGGTCTTCGACGGTGAGGGTGGCCGCATGGACCGCTCGTTGCTCGACGTCGGCGGCGCCGCGCTGTGCATCAGCCAGTTCACCCTGTACGGCGACACGCGGCGAGGGCTGCGGCCGAGCTTCACCGCGGCCGCCGATCCGGCAGACGGCGAACGCCTGTACGAGGCTTTCTGCCGCGAGCTGGAAGGGCGCGGCGTGCTTCTGGGCCGGGGCCGCTTCGGTGCGCGCATGGCCGTCGAGCTGGTCAACGAGGGCCCCGTTACCCTGCTTCTGGAAGCCTGAGCGAGCACTCCCGAGCGGCCTCGGGCCGTCGCTATACTTCTGAGTCTCGATTTTGCAGGAGACCTGCGGCCAACCGGGCCGCTACTTCGAAGTGGGCCTCCGCCCACTTTTTTTGCGACAAAAGGCAAGAATGAGACGACCTCCAGCCGACACACAGACCAACGAAAAGCGCGCCGCGCCGACCACCCCTGCGCAGCTTCAGGACGAGGTCGAGGCGCAGGTCGGCGCAGCCGAGCCGGACGTCGACGTGCTCGCCGTCGAGATCGCGGGATCGCGGCGCTCACCGATCGTGCGGATCTTCGTGGACCACCCCGACGGTGTGGACCTCGCGCTGTGCACGCGCGTGACCAATTCCCTGCGGGACCTGCTGGCCGACTACGGGGTCGAGGTCTCATCGCCGGGGCCCGAGCGGCCGCTGACGAAGCTCGACCACTACAACCGTCATCTCGGACGGCGCGTGCGCGTGCGCACCCATCAGGAGATCGAGGGTCGCAGGGACTTCAAGGGCGAGCTGATCGGCGCCGACGACGACGGCGTCACGCTTGCCGCGGACTGGGGGACGATCCGCATCCCACACGAGCGGATCCGGCGCTCGAACCTGGCTCCCACAGCCGATACTCGCACCACGGGGAGGACTTCGTGACCAAGGAGATCGTTGAGGCCGTCCACACGCTGGAGAAAGAGAAGGGCATCTCGGCGGAGAAGCTGATGCTCGCGCTCGAGGACGCGCTGCTCTCCGCATACAAGAAGACCCCCGGCGCGGCCAAGTACGCGCGCGTGGACATGGACCGCAACACCGCGGACTTCCGCGTCTTCGAGCTGCTCGTCCCGCCCGAGCTGGAGGAGAAGCTCGTCAAGGAGGCGATCGAGGAGGAGCGGACGATCGACCCGGAGACGGGCGAGCTGAGAGAGCCCGAGGAGCCGGAGATCGACCTCGAGAAGCTTGCCGAGTACGGCGACCAGATCGGCAGCCGCGACGTGACGCCGACCGACTTCGGCCGGATCGCGGCGCAGACCGCGAAGCAGGTGATCCTCCAGCGGATCCGCGAGGCCGAGCGCGACATGATGTTCGAGGAGTACCAGGACCGCGTGAACGAGCTGATCACGGGGATCATTCAGCAGTCCGACTCGCGCTACACGCTCGTGCAGCTGCGCGAGCGGGTCGAGGCGCTGCTCCCGAAGTCCGAGCAGGTCGACAACGAGCGCTATGACCACGGCATGCGCGTGAAGGCTGTGATCACCGAGGTCTCGTCGAGCACCAAGGGACCGAGCATCATCGTCTCGCGGCGCAGCCCCGAGTTGATCAAGAAGCTGTTCGAGCTCGAGGTCCCCGAGGTCGCGGACGCGCTCGTCGAGATCGTGAACGTCGCGCGCGAGCCCGGCTACCGCTCGAAGATCGCGGTCGTGTCGCACGCCGACGGGGTCGATCCGGTCGGCGCGTGCGTGGGCCCGCGCGGCTCGCGCGTGCGGATGGTCGTGTCCGAGCTGCGCGGCGAGAAGATCGACATCATTCCCTACAACGACGAGCCTGCCCGGTTCGTGGCGAAGGCGCTCTCGCCGGCGCGGGTGCGCGAGGTCCTCGTCGACGATGAGAACAAGCAGGCGACGGTCGTCGTCCCCGACGACCAGCTCTCGCTGGCGATCGGCAAGGAGGGCCAGAATGCGCGCCTTGCGGCCAGGCTCACAGGCTGGCGCGTGGACATCAAGTCCGAGACCGAGTTTGCCGCCGAGGAGGCGGAGATGGGCTACGACCAGGAGGAGGACGTCACCGGTCGATGCCACGCGGTGCTGAGCACCGGCAAGCGCTGCCCGAACGCGGGCCTGCCGGGCTCGCGCTACTGCGGCCTGCCCGCGCACCAGGCGCTCGAGCATCAGGAGGGCGACGAGGTGGCCCCTGCCGCGCAGAACGGCGATACTGCTGAGCCCCCGGCCGAGGAGCCCGGCGATGCGCCGGTCGCCGAGAACGACGTGGAGCCGGTCGCCGAGCAGGCGCCTGCCGAGGTCGCCGAGGAGCCCGTCGAGCAGCCCGCCGAGGCCGCTGCCGCGGGAACCGAAGAGGAGCGTTGACCGGAGCCCTATGGCCAAAAAGCGCGTCTACGAGATAGCCAAGGAGAAGGGGGTCTCCAGCAAGGACCTGATCGCCGCCCTGCGTGCCGCCGGCGTCGAGGTCAAGGCCGCGGCCTCCACGGTCGACGAGGCGGACGCCACGCGGGTCCTGTCCGGTGGCGCGGGCAACGGCAAGGCGAGCGCTCCTGCGCCGGCCGCCGCCGCGTCAAAGCCGCGCCGCCGCGTCAAAGCCCGCCGCCGCGCCCAAGGCCGCCACCCCGGCGCCTGCGCCCGCCGCGAAGCCCGCGCCGGCGAAGCCCGCGAGCGACGGCGCAAAGCCAAAGCCCAAGCCTCAGCAGCAGGCCCCCCAGCAGGGCCAGTCTCCGCCGCCGCGCCAGCAGGGCGGCCAGCAGCCCGCTGCGCGGCCGGCGCAGGGTGGTCGCCCCGGCGGTGGCGGTGGCGGCGGCGGTGGCGGGCGCCGCCGGCGCGTCGTGATCGACTCACAGGCCTCGCGCCGCCAGGCGCCCCATCCGCCGCCGCCGCAACGGCGCCGGCGCAGCCGTGGGCGCGGCGCCCCGCCGCCCGAGCCGAGCGAGTCGAACCAGAACACTGCCGTCATCGAGCCCGAGGCCGTCCGGATACCTTCCGGCGCCACGGTGCGTGACGTTGCCGAGCACCTCGGGATCCAGGTCTCGGACGTCATGAAGAAGCTGATGCAACTCGGCGAGATGGCCTCGATCACGCAGACGCTCTCGGACGAGGCGATCGGCGTGCTCGCGCAGGAGTTCGACAAGAAGGTCGAGGTCGTGCGCGCAGCCGACGACGACACGGCAGAGCCGACCTTCGACGACTCGGAGGCCGCGCTCAGCCCGCGGCCGCCGGTCGTGACCATCATGGGTCACGTCGACCACGGGAAGACCTCGCTCCTCGATGCGATCCGCGAGACGGAGGTCGTCGCCGGCGAGGCGGGCGGCATCACGCAGCACATCGGCGCCTATCAGGTGCACCACGGTGACCGGATCGTGACCTTCCTGGACACCCCCGGTCACGAGGCGTTCACGGCGATGCGCGCGCGCGGCGCCAAGGTGACCGACATCGCGGTGATCGTGGTTGCGGCCGACGACGGCGTCATGCCGCAGACGACCGAGGCGATCGACCACGCCAAGGCGGCCGAGGTCCCGATCGTGATCGCGGTCAACAAGATCGACAAGGAGGGCGCGCAGCCCGAGCGCGTTCGCAGCGAGCTTGGCGGCCAGGGCTTCACGCCCGAGGAATGGGGCGGCGACACGATCTTCTGTGACGTGTCCGCGAAGACCAAGGACGGCCTCGACAACCTGCTCGACATGATTCTGCTGGTCTCCGAGGTCGAGGAGCTGACTGCGAACGAGGATGCGCCCGGGAGCGGGACCGTGATCGAGTCCCGCCTCGACCCGGGCCGTGGCCCGGTCGTCACCGTGCTCGTCCAGCGCGGGACGCTCAGGACCGGCGATGCGCTCGTCGCCGGCGCCCATTCGGGCCGGGTGCGCGCGATGCACGACTTCCTCGGGAACCGGGTGAAACAGGCGACTCCCGGGGAGCCGGTCGAGTTGCTCGGGTTCGACAGCGGGCCCGACGCGGGCGAGCCCGTGCGCGCGGTCGCCAACGACCGCGAGGCGCGCCATCTCGCGAACGAGCGTGCGATCCGCTTGAAGACCGAGGCGCTCGCGCGGCGCAAGGCCGCGCCGGTCAGCCTCGAGGACGTGTTCGATCGCGTGCTCGAGGGCGAGGCGGTTGCGCTCAACATCGTGCTGAAGGCCGACGTCGCGGGATCGCTCGAAGCGCTCCAGGACCATCTCGCCAAGATCTCGACTTCCCAGATCGGGCTGAACCTGCTGCACACCGGCGTCGGAGGGATCACGCAGTCCGACGTGATGCTCGCTGCCGCGTCGGGCGCGGTGATCATCGGCTTCAACGTGCGCCCGCTGCCGGAGGCGAAGACGCTCGCCGACCACGAGGGCGTCGAGATCCGCTCCTACACGGTCATCTACAAGGTGACCGAGGAGCTGCGCGCCGCGATGGAGGGCATGCTGGAGCCGGAGGAGGTGGAGCACTCGCTCGGGATGGCCGAGGTGCGACAGACCTTCCGCGCATCGCGGATCGGCACGATCGCCGGCTGCCACGTCGTGCAGGGCAAGATCACCCGCTCGGCCAAGGTCCGGCTGGTGCGCGACGGCACGATCGTCTACGACGGCACGATCGACTCGCTCAAGCGGTTCAAGGACGACGCCAGAGAGGTCGAGGAGGGCTTCGAATGCGGCATCGTGCTCGAGAACTTCCACGACGAGAAGGACGGCGACGTGATCGAGGCTTACGAGACCAGGAAGGTCGCACGGGCGCTCGATTAGCGCCGCGCACGGCGCCCCGTGCCGTTCCTGGTCGCACTCACGATTCACCTTCATCTGCCGGACAACGGCAGCCTGAAGGGAAAGCGCAAAGAGCTCCTCTCGGTGCGCGCCGCGCTGAGCCGGCGCTTTGGAGCGTCCGTCGCCGAGGTCGGGGAGCAGGATCTATGGCAGCGCGCGACACTGGCCGCCGGTCTGGTGGGCCGGTCGGCGGGCGAGTTGGAGCGCGTCGCCGACGGGGTCGAGCGCTTTCTGATGGCCCGTTTCCCAGAGGCGGTGCGGATCGAGCGCCGGCTCGTGTCATTCGAGGACCTGGAACCGTGAGCACCAGCGCCGCGCCGCCCGCGAGGGATACCGCGGGCGACGGCGAAACGTCGCACCTATACTCAAGAAAGGGAGCGGGAGGGGTCGATTCCCCGTCAACCATGCCCAAGGACAGAATGCGCCGAGTCAACGAGGCCGTTCGCGAGGTTCTGAGTGTGGCGATCGCCAGCGATCTGAAGGACCCGCGCATCGGTTTCGTGACCGTTACTGCCGTAGACACAAGCCCGGACCTGCGTCACGCACACGTTTACGTGAGCGTGCTCGGCGACGAGCTCGAGCGCGAGGAATCGCTCGCCGGCCTGCGGTCCTCCCACGGCTATCTCCAGTCGCGGGTCGCGGCGGAGCTGCCCATGAAGAACACGCCGCAGCTCGAGTTCCACTATGACGACACCATCGAGCGCGGCTTTCGCATCGAGCGGTTGCTGCGTGACGATCTGGAGGAGCCACGGGAGTGACGCTCGACACGACCACCGCCCGCGAGGAGGTGCTCGCCGAGCTGCGCGCCGGCGAGAAGTTCCTGCTCACGACCCACGAGAACCCAGACGGGGACGCGCTCGGCTCGCTCGTCGCCATGAACGAGATCCTGCGCAGCCTCGGCAAGGACACGGTCATGTTCCTCTCGGCCGAGGAGTTCCCGCTGCCCCACGAGTACAGGTGGATGCCGCTCGGCGGCGCGCGGCACGAGCTCCCACCCGACGCCGCGCAGCGCACGATCGTGTTCCTCGACTGCGGGAACATCGACCGCATGCCGGTGAGCTTCCTGGGGCGCGACGAGGCCCGCATCGTGAACATCGACCACCACCACGACAACACCCTGTTCGGAACGGCGAACCTGGTCGTGGACGGAGCTTCGTGCACCGCCGAGATCATCTGGGACCTGAACCGGGATCTGGGCGTCGACCTGACCCTGGAGATCGCCGAGGCGCTTTACGTCGGCCTCGTGACCGACACCGGCAAGTTCCAGTACGAGAACACGACGCCCACCTCTCACCTGATGGCCGCGGAGCTGCTCGCCCACGGCGTCCAGGTGGACGAGATCTTCCGCCGGCTCTACGAGAACGTGCCGTACGCGAAGCTGGAGCTGCTCGCGCGCGTGCTCTCGCGCATCGAGCGCCACGACGAAGGACGGCTCACGATCTCCTACATCACGCGCTCGGACTACGAGGAGACCGGGGCCGACGAGAACTTCTCCGAGGGCATCGTGGATCACATCCGCGCGCTCGAGGGCACCGTCGTCGCGGCCTTGGTGCGAGAGCAGCTCAAGGAGGGGCGCGAGGGCATGCAGAAGGTAAGCCTGCGCGCATCCGCCGACGCGGTCGACGTGAGCGTCATCGCGCGCGAGGAGGGCGGCGGCGGCCACCGGCAGGCTGCCGGGTTCTCGACAACCCGCACGCGTGAGGAGCTCGTCGAGTTCCTGCGGGCCGAGATCGCCGCTCAGCTCTAGGGACGGAATGGACGGCGTCCTGCTGGTTGCGAAGCCGGCGGGCATCACCTCCCACGATGTCGTGGAGTCCGTGCGCCGGGCGCGCGCCGCGAAGGTCGGCCACGCCGGCACCCTCGATCCGTTCGCGACCGGCCTGCTCGTGGTGCTGGTCGGCAGGGCCACGCGTCTTCAGAGGTACCTGGTCGGCCTGCCGAAGGCCTACCGCACGACGGCCCGCATGGGCGCCACCTCGGACACGGGCGACCTCGACGGGTCCATCGAGGAGACGGGCCGGGTGACGGCCGAGGACGCGGTGCGGGGTGCGCTCGGGTCCCTCACCGGCGAGATCGACCAGCGCGTGCCCGCCTACTCGGCGGTGAAGGTCGAGGGCGAGCGGCTCTACCGCAAGGCGAGGCGCGGCGAGGCCGTCGAGACCCCGGTGCGACGGGTGCGCATCGATCGCCTCGAGCTGATGCGATTCGACGAGGGCGCCCAGGAGGCGGTGCTCGAGGTCGAATGCTCGAGCGGCACCTACGTGCGGCAACTGGTCATGGACCTCGGCGAGCTGTGCGGATCGGGGGCGTACTGCACCGCGCTCGAGCGCACGGCGGTCGGCCCCTTCAGCCTGAGGGATGCGGACCCGGACCGTCTGCGGCCGATGACCGACGCCGTCTCGTTCCTGCCCGCCCACGAGCTGTCCGAGGCCGAGGCGGAGGACGTGCGCCATGGGCGCCGCATCGCCGGCGGCGCGCCCGGGACGGACGCCGAGCCCGTCCGCATGATGCGCGACGGGGCGCTCGTGGCCGTCGGCGAGCGCCGTGGCGCCGAGCTCAAGCCGCTCACCGTCGTCGGATAGGGCCGTAGGACCCTAGGATCTCGAACGGGATGCGGAAGGGGATCTGCACGATGGCGCTGGCATGCGCGGCGCTCGCCGGCCTGCCGGCCGCTGCGCCCGCGACGCTCGTCGGCGAGTTCGACGCACGCGTCAAGGACTTCCATCGCTCCTCGGGCGCCTACACGGTCGTCGCCGACGCGCGCGTGTACGACACGACCGGCGCGCCGCCGCCCGTCCTGACGAATGCGTCCGTCCACTTTCCGCGCGGCGCCGGCCTGAGGGCGCCGTTCCAGCGCGCGCCGTTCCACTGCGACAGGTCCCGTCTCGTGCGTTACCCGCCCGATCCCGCGCGCTGCGAAAGCTCCCGTTTCGCATCGGGCCGGATCGTGCTCGATGCGCGGCCGCACATTCCCGACACCTTCTCGGCCGACATCCACCTCTTCCTGGGACCGGGTGGGCCCGCGGAGGTTGCATCGGTCGTGGCGCTCGTGATCCCGAACGAGTTCACCCCCGCCTACATGTACCAGGTGCTCGAGGGCCGGCTGGTGGACGCGCCCGGCGCCAGCACGCCCTACGGCTACAGCCTCGAGCTGCCGACCCGCGTCGAGCCGCTGATCCCGGGCCTGCAGCTGCACCTCGCCGAGGTCCACCTGGAGATCCGGGGACTGCGGATGGAGCGCTCCGGTCGCGCGCCGCTTTTCTGGACGAGGCTGCCGCGGTGCCCGCGCAATCGCAAGGTGGCGTTCGGCGCCGACTACTCCTTCGAGGGCGCGGCGACGATCTCGCGGCGCCGCAGGGTCGACTGCCGGCGCTTCGCGCGCCGGCCGAGCGTGCACCGCGAGGGCGCGATTCCCGGCGCAGATCGCTGAGACGCGTGTACTAGCTAGCCTCCACCTCGATGGACGTCTACAGGTCGCTCGCGGAGGTCCCGGTCGCCCCGGAGGGCCGGTCGATCGCCCTGGGCACGTTCGACGGCGTGCACCGCGGGCACAGGCGGGTGATCGGCACCGCGGTGGAACGCGGAGGCGAGCAGGGGCTGCGCGTGATGGTCGTGACCTTCGACCCGCATCCGCTCGAGGTGCTGCGCCCGGACGACGCTCCGCTGAGGCTGACCGACACCAGCGCGAAGGCCGAGCTTGCCGGCGCCCTGGGCGCGCGCGAGCTGCTCGCGATCCCCTTCACGCCGGAGCTATCGCGCATGTCACCCGGGGCCTTCGTCGGCGACGTGCTCGTCGGGGTGATCGGAACGCGGCACCTGAGCGTGGGCTCCAACTTCCGCTTCGGTCACGAGGCGCGCGGCGACGTCGCCCTGCTCGAGGCCAGCCCGGAGTTCGGGACGGACATCGTGCCGCTCGTCGAGCACGGGGACGAGCCGGTCTCGTCGAGCCGGATCAGGGACCTCGTGACGGCGGGCGACGTCGCCGCCGCGGCCGACCTGCTCGGAGCGCCATATCGCATGGAGGGGAGCGTGGTCGCGGGTGACGCACGCGGGCGCGAGCTCGACATGCGGACCGCGAACCTCGAGACTCCGGCGGGCTTCGTGATCCCCGCCGCCGGCATCTACGCCGCGACCGCTCGCGTCGATGGTGAGGAGAATGAGGAGGCCGCGGCGGCCGTCAGCATCGGCGTGCGGCCGACGTTCGAAGACGCGGGCGATTTGAGGGTGGAGGCCCACCTGATCGGGTGGGCGGGCGACCTCTATGGCCGCCGGCTGCGCCTCTCATTTTTGGAGCGCCTGCGGGACGAGGTGAAGTTCGAGTCCCCGCAGGACCTCCAGCGGCAGATGAGAGACGACGTCGAGCAGGTGGCGCGGATCGCCAGTCGCTAGCTGCTACCTTCCTTCGCCGTGACTCTCACCAAAGAGGCAAAGACCGAGCTGATCCGGAAGTTCGCCGCGCACGAGGGCGACACCGGGTCCCCCGAGGTCCAGGTCGCATTGCTGACCGCGCGCATCAACGAGCTCACGGAGCACCTGCGCGCGCACCGCAAGGACCACCACTCTCGCCGCGGCCTGCTGATGCTGGTAGGACAGCGCAGGCGCTTGTTGAACTACCTCAACAGGCAGGACGTGGACCGGTATCGGTCGATCGTCCAGGAGCTGGGCCTGCGCCGCTAAAGGGCCCGGATCGAGTCGATGGCCGCTGCTAGCATTCGGCCCTAATTCCGGAAGAGCCCAACCGCCGAGCAGCCAACCGGAGGCTGCCACGAAAGGAAGTACATGAGTCCTCCTCCCGTTCACCGTACGTCGGTCGACGTCGCGGGCACCGAGATCAGCTTTGAGACCGGCAAGCTTGCCAAGCAGGCGGGTGGCTCGGTCGTCGTCCGCGCGGGCGACACGATGGTGCTCTGCACCGCAACGGCGGGCAGGCCGCGTGACGTGGACTTCCTGCCCCTGACCGTGGACGTCGAGGAGCGCATGTATGCCGCCGGCAAGATCCCCGGCAGCTTCTTCAAGCGAGAGGGGCGCCCCTCCGAGAAGGGCATTCTCACCGCGCGCATGATCGACCGGCCGATCCGGCCGCTGTTCCCGAAGGGCTGGCACATCGAGACCCAGATCGTCGCGGTCCCGATGTGCGTCGACCACGTCGTCCCTTACGACATCCTCGCGATGAACGGCGCCTCCGCGGCGCTCGCGCTGTCCGACATCCCGTTCCCGACGCAGATGGGCGCGGTCCGGATCGGCAAGCTCGAGGGCAAGTTCGTGGTGAACCCCTCGGAGGCCGACATGCCGGAGTCGGAGCTCGACCTGGTCGTCGCCGGCACCGCCGACGCGATCCTGATGGTCGAGGCCGGTGCCAACGAGATCACCGAGGCCGAGCTGCTCGACGCGCTCGAGATCGCGCACGACGAGATCAAGCGCCTCTGTGCCGCTCAGCTCGAGCTGGCCGAGAAGGTCGGGAAGACCAAGACCACGGTCGACGAGCCCAAGGTCGACGAGGGACTGCTCGAAGAGATTCGCTCCTCACACGGGGCCGAGCTCGAGCGCGCGACGCAGGTCGAGGACAAGCTCGAGCGCCAGGACGCGACGAAGGCGGTCGAGGAGGACGTGCTCAACAAGTACGCCATGGTGGACGACGAGGCGGCTGACCCGGAGCGCCGGGCCGCGGTGCAGGGTGCGTTCGACAAGCTCGAAAAGGAGATCATCCGCCGGCGGATCGCGATCGACAAGCGCCGGCCCGACGGCCGCCGCGCCGACGAGGTCCGCGACATCTGGGCCGAGGTCGGGATCGCCCCCCGCACCCACGGCTCGGCGATCTTCACACGCGGCCAGACCCAGGCCTACACGGTCGCGACGCTCGGCACGACCCGCGAGGAGCAGCGCCTGGACACACTCGGCCTCGAGACGGCCAAGCGTTACTTCCACCACTACAACTTCCCGCCGTTCTCGGTCGGGGAGGCGGGCTTCATGCGCGGCCCGAAGCGGCGTGACATCGGCCACGGTGCGCTCGCCGAGCGGGCGCTGCTGCCGATGATCCCCTCGCAGGAGGATTTCCCCTACACGATCCGCGTCGTGTCCGACATCCTCGAGTCCAACGGGTCGTCGTCGATGGCGTCGGTGTGCGGCTCGACGCTGTCCCTGATGGACGCCGGCGTGAACATCAAGCGGCCGGTCGCGGGGATCGCGATGGGCCTCATAAAGGAAGGGGATGACTACGTCATCCTCTCGGACATTGCCGGTGTCGAGGACCACTTGGGCGACATGGACTTCAAGGTCGCCGGCACCCCTGACGGCATCACGGCGCTCCAGATGGACATCAAGATCACGGGCGTCACGTTCGAGATCCTCAAGGACGCGCTGGATCAGGCTCACGCGGGCCGCACGCACATCCTCGAGAAGATGGAGGAGACGATCGCGGAGACCCGCGGCGAGCTCAGCCCGCACGCTCCGCGCATCACCTCGATCCAGATCGACCCGGAGAAGATCGGCACCGTGATCGGGAAGGGCGGCGAGACGATCCGCGCCCTGTCCGACGAGTACGAGGCGCAGATCGACGTCGACGACACCGGCATGGTGCTCGTCTACGCGGTGAACGGCGAGAAGGGCGACGCCTGCGTCGAGGCCATCCGCCAGATGACGAAGGACGTCGAGCTCGGCGAGGTGTTCACCGGCAAGGTCGTGAAGACCACCACGTTCGGAGCGTTCGTCGAACTCAGCAAGGGCACCGACGGCCTGCTCCACATATCCAACCTCGTCCCCGGCGGCAGAGCCGAGTCGGTCGAGGCAGTCGTCAACCGCGGCGACCAGGTGACGGTCCGGGTGGTCGAGCTCAACAAGGAGCGCGGGCGCATCGGGCTGCGGCTGGCCGACGACCCCGAGATCGCCGAGAAGACCGTCGAGGAGCTGTCCCAGATCGGCACCGGCGGCAACGGCGGCCGGCCGTCCGGCGGCCGCGACCGCGATCGTGGCCCACGGGACCGCGACCGCGGCGGCCGTGACCGGGGCGGCCGTGACCGGGGCGGCTCGCGCGAGCGCCGCGACTAGATGGTCGATCCCACCACCACGCACGCGGCAGTGGAACCGACGATCTAGCACGTTGTCCCAGGAGCACACGCTCACCCAGCTCGAGTCGGGCCTCCGGGTCGTAACCGAGCGCGTTCCGTCCGTGCGCTCGATCGCGCTCGGAATGTGGGTGCGCGTGGGCTCCCGTGACGAGGGGCGCGAGCAGGCGGGCATCTCGCACTTCCTCGAGCACATGCTGTTCAAGGGCACCGACGAGCTGAGCGCCGAGCAGATCGCTCAGGTCTTCGACGGGCTCGGCGCGGACCTCAACGCCGCGACCAGCAAGGAGGCGACAGTCCTCCACGCGCACTTCCTCGACGAGCACCTCGAGCGTGCATTCCAGGTGATGGGCGACATGCTCCTGCGCACGACCTACGCAGACCTCGAGTCCGAGCGCGAGGTCGTGCTCGAGGAGATCGCGATGTACGAGGACGAGCCCCAGGACAAGGTCCACGACGTGCTCTCGACCGCGGTCTTCGGCGACCATCCGCTCGGCAGGCCGGTGATCGGCCGCGGTGAGGTGATCTCGTCGCTGAACGTCGACACCGTCTCGGCCTACCACCACGCCCGCTACCTGCCCGGCGCGATCGTCGTCGCGGCGGCGGGCAACGTGGAGCACGGCGCGGTCGAGGCGCTCGCCGGACGCTGGCTGGAGCTCTCCAAGAACGGCGCGCTGCGTGCTCCGGATCCGGCGCCGCGCCGGCGCGAGCCGCTCGCCTCCTTCCACGCGAAGGAGACCGAGCAGTACCACATCTGCATCGGAGGGGAAGGCATCGCGCGCAACGACGATCGCCGGTTCGCCCTGTCGATCCTGGACACGATCCTCGGCGGGTCGACCTCGTCGAGGCTGTTCCAGGAGGTGCGCGAGAAGCGCGGTCTCGCCTACTCGGTCTACTCCTGGGCGAGCCAGTACCAGGACACGGGCCAGGTCGGCATCTACGTCGGCACGCGCGAGGACAACGTCGTCGAGGCCCTCGACATCATCGGCCGCGAGTTGGACCGCGTGCGCGGCGAGCAGGTCGGCGAGGATGAGCTGCGCCGCGCGCGCGAACACGTCAAGGGACGCCTCGCGCTCTCGATGGAGTCGACGGGCGCGCGCATGAACCGGCTCGGCCGGTCGGTCGTGATGGGGACCCCGCTCCTGACTCTCGACGAGACGATCGAGCGCCTCGAGGCGGTCACGCGCGAGGACGTCGAGCGGCTCGCGGGCGAGCTGTATCCACCGGGCGGGATGTCCGTCGCAGGCATCGGCCGCGACGAGAGCCTCTTCCGCAGTGCCCTGGCGCCCGTGGGCGCCGAGCTCTCAGACGCGGCGTGATCCGCGTCGCGGTCTCGGGTGCCGCGGGGCGCATGGGCGCGACGGTGTGCACGGCCGTCGACGACGCAGGCGACATGGAGCTCGTCGAGCGCGCTGATCCCGAGCTCGGCGTCACCCTCGAGCACGCTCTCACGAGCGCGAAGCCCGACGTCGTCGTCGACTTCACCGTGCCGTCGACGGTCTTCGACAACGCGCGCCTCTGCCTCGAGCACGGCACGCACGTCGTGGTGGGGACGACGGGGCTCGCGCCCGAGCAGGTCGAGGCGTTGCGTGCGGACGCCGAACGCTCCGCCGGGAACTGCCTGATCGCGCCGAACTTCGCGATCGGCGCGGTCCTGATGATGGAAGCCGCGAAGCTGATCGCGCCGCACATGCCCGACTGCGAGATCATCGAGCTGCACCACGAGGCGAAGCTCGATGCCCCGTCCGGCACCGCGCAGCGCACGGCCGATCTGATCGGGGCCGCCGGCGGGCGCCGGGAGCCGCCGATCCACAGCGTGCGCCTGCCCGGGCTGGTCGCGAGTCAGGAAGTGATCTTCGGCGGCCTCGGCCAGACGCTGTCGGTGCGCCACGACACCACCTCGCGCGAGTCGTTCATGCCGGGCGTGCTGCTGGCCGTGCGCAAGGTGCCCGCGATCGACGGTTTGGTCGTGGGGCTCGAGCATGTGATATAAGCGTCTGCTGAGCGATAGAGAGGACGGGAGGATGTCCGGATCGGGTCGCAGCAGATGGTTGCGATTGGGCGGCATGCCGCTCATGGCGGCGGTAGCGCTGATCCACGTTCTACCGCCGGGCGCGGGTGCCACGGCGCCGGGGGCGAACGGCAAGATCGCCTACTCCTACATCGACGGGGGCGGCCAGCCCCTGCAGATCCGTGTGATCAATCCGGATGGCTCGGGTGATGCGCCTGTAACCACCGGTTTCTTCGCGTCGGACGATCCTGCCTGGTCGCCCGCGGGCAACATGCTGGCGTTCCAGTGCTGGCCGGAGCAGACGGGCGGATCCGGCATCTGCACGTCCCAGGCCGACGGGTCCGGAGCTCAGTTCATCACGGCCGAGGGCGGCTCGGCCTCCACCCCGACCTGGTCGGCGGACGGCACCGATCTTGCGTATGCCGCCATATCGGGGGCGCACTTCTCCCTGCCTGGCCTGTGGCGGATCGATGCGGATGGGAGCGACCCCATCTTCATGCGTGAGGGGTTCTGGCCGGACTGGTCGCCGAGCATCACCAACCCGCAGATCACGTACGTAAAACAGAATGCCTCCGGACACTTCCACATCCACCGCATGCGGGCCAACAACACCGATGGCCATGACCTGACGGAGTTCGTCGCGGCCGACAACCTCGCACCGAGCTGGTCACCGGACGGGACGGTGGCGTTCGAGAGCAACCGCGACGGCAACTCCGAGATCTATATCACGGACGAGAACGGCAGCGTTCAGACACGCCTAACAGACCATCCGGCAAACGACAAAGATCCTGACGTCTCTCCGAACGGCACGAAGATCGTGTTCACGTCCGATCGGGACGGCGACAGCGACCTCTACGTGATGAACATCGACGGCACCGGCGTGACTGAGCTGACGGACACCCCGGGGTTCGAGTCCGCGCCTGATTGGCAGGCCGGTCCGGAGGGCTACCCGCGGCCGAAGGGCGCGACGCCGTTGCGCACCCCGCTCGTGCCGGCGTTCGAGGAGTGCACGGCGCCGAACCGGACACACGGGCCGCCGCTTGCGTTTGGTTCATGCAACCCACCGGCGGCCACCGGCCGCTCTGCGACCGTGGGCACGACGTCCATCGGGCACGTGCGGCTGTCGGTGGTTCCCCTGCCGGACAGCACTTGGGAGGCACGCGTCACGGCGTCGCTCTCCGACGTGAAACGACTTGCCGATGGCGCCGATGCCCCCGGCGCGCTCGACCTGACGCTGATCCCGCAGGTCACCGACGATGCGAACAGCCCGCAGCGGCTCTTGAACGGGACAATCGTCAAGCCGAACTACTTCGACAGTCCGCTGCACGTCGACCTGCCGTGCCAGCCGACGGCGGACCCGGCCCTTGGCTCGACGTGCTCGGTGCAGACCTCCTTCGAGGCGCTCACGGGCCTCAGCGGCGAGCGGGCTGTGGTGGAGCTGGACAAGATCACGGTCTACGACGGCGGCGACGACGGCTACGTCGACACGCGCGACGACAACGCGCCGCTCGCTGTGCAGGGCGTGTTCGTTCCGTAGCCTCGGATCGCTACGCAGGCGTGCGCGTCGCGAGATCCGGCTTGATCCACCCGCCGAGTGCCTGCTCGAGCTCGCGGGCGACCGCCAGGACCTCCATCTCGCGGTAGCGGCGGCCGATCACCTGGACGCCGATCGGCAGGCCCTCCGGGGTGCGGCCGACGGGCACGGCGGCGGCCGGGAGGCTCATCGCGTTCACGTACGTGGACATCGAGAACAGGTCGATCTCCTCGTACTCGCGTCCCTCGATCTCCAGCGTCTCGGTCCCGATCGCGAAGGCGGCCGTCGCCGAGATCGGGCACACCGCGATGTGGTTGGTCTCGAGCCAGGCATTCGCGGCGCGCTCCAGCTCGAGTCGGTGCGCGAGCATCCCGGCGTAGGTCGGAAGGTCGACATCGAGGGTCTCGCGCCGGCGCAGCAGCCGCCGGATCTGAGGCGACAGCTCCGCCTCGCGGGGCTCGATCACCGGCCACAGCAGCGCTGTCACCTCGGCCAGGGCGATCGTCTCGAACACCTCGCGCACCTCGGCCTGGTTGGGCGGGCGCTCCTCGACGACCTCGTGCCCCGCCTCCTCGAGCGCTCGGCCCGCCTGCCTCACGGCGTCGCGGATCGAGGGATCGACCGGGCAGATGCCGTCCTCGTCGAAGATCGCCACCCGCAGGCTCTCGGGCTGGTTTGGCTCGACGCGGTGCGGCGCGACATCCGGATCGGTGGTGGGGTCCGGCTGGGCGAAGATCGGCAGGAGCAGCTGGAGGTCCTCGACGTAGCGCGCCATCGGGCCGATCTCCGACCACAGCTGGATCGACATCGCCTGCGCGGGCGGGAAGTGCCCGCCGTAGGGGACGACCCAGCGGCCCGGCTTCAACCCCGTGACGCCGTTGAAATGCGCCGGCACGCGGATCGAGCCGCCGTAGTCGGAGCCGACGCCGATCGGCGTGATGCCCGTCGCGAGCGCGGCGCCCTCGCCGCCGGACGAACCTCCGACCGAGCGCTCCGGATCGTGCGGATTGCGGGTGGCCCCGTAGACCAGGTTGTTGGAGTCGTAGTGGAACGCGAACTCGGGGATGTTCGTCTTGCCGATCAGGATCGCGCCGACGTCGCGCAGGTTGCGCACCACGGTCGCGTCCTTCGTCGAGACGTTGCCCTCGAAGATCGGCGACGCGTCGCAGCAGGGCATGCCCTCGACCTCGATGCACTCCTTGGCGGTGAACGGGACCCCGTTCAGCGCGCCCGTCGGTCCGCCGCCGGCGATCGCGCGCTCGGCCTCGCGCGCCTCCTCGAGCGCCTCCTCGTAGCGCGGGAGCACGACGATGTTCAGGTCTCTGCGCTGCTCGGCGCGGTCGATGTGGGCCTGGACCAGCTCGACGGGGCTGATCTCGCCACGGCGCACGGCCGTCGCCATGTGGGCTGCGGACTGCTCGAGCAGGTCGCTCACGCGGCGACGACGCCGGCGCGCCGGTCGCTCCACGGCTGCGCCGCCTCGAGCTGCGCGGACAGCGACAGCAGCAGCTCCTCGCCCGCCGGGGGCCCGACGAGCTGGACGCCGATCGGGAGCCCCTCTGCGGACTGGTGCAGCGGGAGCGAGATCGCGGGCTGGCCCGTCACGTTCCAGACCGGGGTGAAGGGCACCCACGCGGCCGCGTTCAGCAGCCACTGGATCGCCGGCTCGCCCTCGTTCGGCGCCAGCGCTCCGATCGGCAGCGGCGGCTGGGCGACGGTGGGCGTGAGCAGCACGTCGAGGTCGCTCCAAGTGGCCACCAGGGCGCGTGCCATCTGGCGCAGATAGTCGAGTGACGCGAGGTAGTCGGCGGCCTTCCAAGAGTCGGCGAGCCCGACCATCTCCTGGGTGAGCGGCTCGAGCAGCGACGGCTCGAGCGGCTTACCCCGCAGGCGGCCGTATGTGTGAACCTCGTCGGCGACTCCGGCCGTCCAGACCTTGATGAAGTTCTCGACGTATCGCTCGTCGACGAACGGCGGGGCCTCCTCGACGATGTGGCCGAGCGACTCGAGCAGCGCGGCGCACTCGGTGACCGCGGTGACGCAGTCCTCGTGCACGGGAACGCCGTTCGGCGACGTGGTCGTGTAGGCGACGCGCAGCGAGCCGGGCGTGCGGTCGGGCGCCTCGGCGAACGGGGCGGACGGGTCAGGCGCCCAGTAGGGATCGCCGGGCTCGTAGCCCGAGATCACGTCGAGCACCACCGCGGTGTCGGCGACGTTGCGGCTGACGCAGCCCTCGATCGCGACCGCGCCCGCAAACTCGCTGAACTCGGGCGCGAGCGACACCCGTCCGCGGCTCGGCTTGAGCCCGACCAGGCCGCAGCAGGAGGCCGGGATCCGGATCGAGCCGCCGCCGTCGTTCGCGTGCGCGACCGGCACCATCCCCGAAGCGACGGCTGCCGCGCTGCCGCCGGACGAGCCGCCGGTCGTGCGCCCGGTGTCCCACGGGTTGCGCGCGGGACCGAACCGCTGTGGCTCGGTGACGGGCAGGATTCCCATCTCGGGGGTGTTGGTCTTGCCGACGATGATCGCGCCCGCCGCGCGCAGGCGGCGCACGAGCGCGCTGTCCGCCGCCGGCACCCACTCCTCCATGGCGGCCATGCCCATCGTGGTACGGATGCCCTCGGTCAGCGCGACGAGGTCCTTGATGACGATCGGCACCCCGGCCAGCGGGCGCGCGTCGCCGGCCTGCACCGCGTCCGCTTCGTCGAGCGCGCGCTCATCGCAGCGCGTCACGACGGCGTTCAGCTCGCCGTTCAGGCGGTCGATCGCCTCCAGCGAAGTCTCGACCACCTCACGAGCGGAGACGTCGCCCTCGCGCACGGAGGCCGCCAGGGCGGTCACCGATTGGAACATCAGATCGTCGGACAATCCTCTTCCCTCCTCGTAGCCGCGCGGGGAGCGTAGCCGACGGTCGCCTGCCGAGGTGAGATAATCGCCGGGATGCCTCCCGAGACCTCCCTCGGCGCGATCCTCACAGCGATGGTCACGCCGTTCGACTCTGCCGGCGCCGTCGACGAGCCCGCCGCGCGCCGCCTGATGCGCCATCTCGTCGATCACGGCTCCGACGGAGTCGTGATCGCCGGGACGACGGGCGAGTCGGCGACGCTCGACGACGCCGAGAAGCTGCGCCTGTTCGAGGCTGCCGTCGACGAGCTCGGCGGCAGCGCCACTGTCGTCGCCGGGACGGGCTCCAACGACACTGCGCACTCGGTCCGCCTGACCCGCGAGGCGGCGGCGCGCGGCGTCGACGCCGTGCTGGTCGTCACGCCCTACTACAACAAGCCGAACGAGCGCGGCCTGCGCGCGCACTTCGAGGCCTGCGCCGACGCGGCCGGCGATGTGCCCGTCCTGCTCTACAACATCCCCGGGCGATCGGTGATCAATCTCGAGCCGGACCTGCTGATCGAGCTTTCGCGGATCGACAACGTCGTCGGCGTCAAGCAGGCGAACTCGGACCTCGGGCAGGCGCGGCGGTTGCTCGCGGAGTCGTCGCTCGCGCTCTACGCGGGTGACGATGCGCTGCTCTGCCCGTTCGCCGAGATGGGCGGGGCCGGCGGCATCCTGGTCTCCTCGCACATCGCGGGGGAACGGATGAAGGAGGTCCACGACCTTGCGCGAGCGGGCGACACCGAGCGCGCACGCGCAGTCGATTCCGAGTTGCAGGACGTCTATCGCACGCTCTTCATCGCGCCGCCGCCGTCGACCGTGAAGGCGGCGCTTCGCCTGATCGGGATCGAGGCCGGCGGCGTGCGGCTGCCGATCGTGGCCCTCGACGATGCCGAGCTGGCCGACGTCGAGCGCATGGTCGAGGCACTGCGCCCCCGAGTGGCAGCCGTGAGGGACTGACACTGGCCACGAAGAAACTGAGGATCTTGCCGCTCGGCGGCCTCGGCGAGATCGGCAAGAACATGACGGTGCTCGAGTACGACGGCCGGATCGTCGTGGTCGACACAGGTCTGATGTTCCCGACTCCCGAGATGCTCGGGGTCGACCTCGTGCTCCCGGACTTCGCGTATCTGCTGGACAACGCGGACCGCATCGACGCGATCGTGCTCACCCATGGACACGAGGACCACGTCGGGGCGCTCCCGTGGGTCCTGCGCGAGCTGGACGCGCGGCCGCCGGTCTACAGCGCCCCGCTGACGATCGCGATGGCGCGCTCGAAGATCGAGGAGCACAAGCTCAAGAACGTGCCGATGAAGGACATCGAGCCGGGTGAGCACTTCGAGGCCGGCCCGTTCGCCCTCGAGCTGATCCACGTATCGCACTCGATCCCCGACGCGTGCGCGGTCGCGGCGACCTGCGACCTCGGCACGGTGATCATCACCGGCGACTACAAGTTCGACCAGACACCCGTCGACGGCCCGCCGACCGACGCCGCGCGACTTGCCGAGCTCGGCCGCGAGGGTGTGCTGGTGCTGTGCGGGGACTCGACCAACGCCGACCGGCGCGGCACCGCGCCGTCGGAGGCGAGCGTCGGGCCCGTGCTCCAGGAGGTGATCGCGCGCGCGCCGGGGCGGGTCATTGTGACGTCGTTTGCGTCGAACGTGCACCGGCTCCAGCAGGTGATCGACGCCGCGGTCGCCCTCGACCGGCGCGTAGCGGTGGTGGGGCGCTCGATGCGCAAGAACCTCAACATCGCGCGCCAGCTGCGCCACGCCGAGGTGCCCGAGGGGCTGATGGTCTCGCCGAAGGAGATCGAGAGCTTCCCGGAGGAGCGGCTCGTGATGCTCACCACGGGCAGCCAGGGCGAGCCGCTGTCGGCCCTGCGCCGCATGGCGCACGGGGAGCACCCGAACGTAAAGCTGCACTCGGGGGACACGGTGATCTTCTCCGCCACTCCGATCCCGGGCAACGAGCGCGCGGTGAACGAGACCGTCGACCGGCTGTACCAGATCGGCGCCACCGTGATCACGAGCCAGGACGCCGCGGTGCACGCCTCCGGCCACGGATGGTCGCAGGAGATCCAGCTGATGCTGAACCTAACGCGGCCCAAGTACGTGATGCCGATCCACGGCGACCACAAGCGGCTCTACCTGCACGGCCAGCTCGCCGAGGCGGTGGGCATCGAGCCTGAGGCGATCTTCCGCGGGCGCAACGGCCTGCCGCTCGAGATCGACGAGTCCGGTGCGCGCTTCGGCAAGCAGGAGCAGACCGGCGTGGTCTTCGTCGACGGCGTCGAGGTCGGCGACATCGAGGACGTGGCGCTGCGCGACCGGCGCGCGCTGTCCGCGGACGGCATCCTGATCGTGGTCGCGACCGTGTCGGGGCAGGACGGGCGCCCGCTCGCGCCGCCCGAGGTGATCTCACGCGGAGTGCCGTTCCTGGCCGAGACCGACGGGGTGCTCGAGGACCTGAGCGAGACGGTCGAGCGCTCGCTCGAGCGCGCCGCCGCGGACGAGGTGCACGAGATCTCGCTCCTCCAGGAGCACGTGCGAGACGACGTCGCCGCATTCATGTACGACCGCCTGCGCCGCCGGCCGATGGTGCTGCCGGTCGTCGTCGAGGTCTAGCCGTAGCTCCCAACCACGTCGCTCAGGCCGCGGAATGCGCCTCGCGGGCGCAAGCTCGGGCGTGGAAAACCGGGTGGGTAAGGGAAGACGGATCGTCGGCGTCTGCGACCGCGCTGGGCGGCGCAGTGTCACGAGACTTCAGCGAAAGGTCGCGGTCACGGGCGAAAGCCCTCCGTGTCGCGCATCGGCCGCCGAACTTTCCCTCCCGCCATGCGTGAAAGTGGACGCCAGGAGGGAAAGTTCGTCGACCGGCGCCTGCCGATCGACGCACTCATGCCACGCCCGCAACAGGAGCAACGTGCGTGGGAGTTGCATTTAGGTCAGTACGGCCAGACGAGCGCGCCGCGCTCGTCGAACGTCGAGTCCGGCAGCCACGCGACCTCCCACACGTTGCCCTCGGGATCGGCGAAGTAGGCCGACACGCCGCCCCAGTCGCGCTTGACCGGCTCCGCGCGGACCTCGCCCCCGGCCGCGCGCACGGCCTCGATCGCCTCCGCGACCATCTGCTCGCGCTCGACGTTGACCGCGAGGGTCACGCCGCGGAAGGCGTCCCGGGGCGGCGGGGGAGATCCGGACTCCGCGGCGAGCAGGTCCATCCGGTAGAGCGTGAACACCGCTCCGCCCAGCGGGAAGGCGGCGAACTCGTCGCCCGCGGGTGTCGAGCTCGTCCAGCCCAGCGATTCGTAGAAGGAGCGCAGCGCCGGGACGTCGTACGTGCCGAGTGTGACGACGCTCACGCGGCCGGGGATCACGCCTTCGCGCGCTTCCGTTCGCCGGCCTTCTTGAAGAGCGGCAGCAGGCGCAGGTTGAGCGAGGGGAAGAGGGCCATCGTGCGCGTCAGCACCATGCGGCTGCGCGGGATCGCGAGCAGCGGCTTGCGCTTTCCGATCACCGACCCGACCGCCTCGGCGATCTCCTGCGGCTTCATCAGGCGGGGCGCGGAGAAGATGATCGCGGAGTCCTCGTCGGCCTGGCGCTCGCGGACCATTGCGGTGTCGACGCCGTCGGGACAGATCGCATGCGTGCGGATCGCGATGCGCGCGTCGTCGAGGTCTCCCTGGAGCGACTCGGTGAACGCGCGCACGCCGTGCTTGGTCGCGCCGTAGATCGCGAGCCCGGGCACGGGGCCGAAGGCGGACATCGAGGCCAGGTTGACGAGGTCGCCGCCGGACGAGCGCATCGCGTCGACTGCGGCCCGCGATCCCCAGAGCACGCCGAGGAAGTTGACCTCCGCGAGCATCCGCACGTCCTCGTCCGAGTGCTCCCACGACTTCTCGGTGCGCAGGACCCCGGCGTTGTTGACCCAGACCTCGACCGGGCCGCGCTCCGCGGCTGCCGCCGCGACGGCGCGATGGCTCGCGGGGTCGCGGACGTCCTGCGCCATCGACCAGCCGCGTGGCCCGAGCTGCTCGGCCGTCTCCTGCGCCGCCTGCTCATTCACGTCGGTCACGAGGACGTCGAGCCCACGCCCGGCGAGCATCCGGGCGATCTCTCGCCCGATCCCCCGGCCCGCTCCGGTGACGACTGCCGTGGCCATCGAGCCACAGGCTAGTACGACCGGCAGGGGGCGGGGCGGCCGCGTCGAAGTGTGGTCGAGCCGGCCTCGAGCGGCCGGTCACCCATGGCACAGACCTCCAGCCGCCCCAAAAAAAAGCCTCAGAGCCGGGCACCGGCCCGGCGTCGTCCTCCCGCCGCGCGCAAGCGCCGGCGACGCCGGAGCCTGCCGCGGCCCCATGTCCCGCGTCCCTCCGAGTTCGAGCAGCCGGCGCTCGACGCGATCGGCCTCGGCCTGGTCGCCGCCGGGCTGCTGCTCGGCTTCGTGCTCTGGACCGGCTCGGAGGGCGGCGCGGTCGGTGAGGGCGTTGTCGACGCGCTGCGCTTCTTCGCCGGCTCGGTCGCCTACCTCGCGCCGCTGTTCGTGATCGGCGCGGGCGTCGCGCTCGCCGCGCGGCCCCACATCGAGTCACCGCGACGCGTCCGTACAGGCGCGATCGCGCTCGTCCTCGCGCTCACGCTCGGGCTTGCCGCCGGATCGCTGGGCCTCGGGCCCGGTGGGTCCTCCACGCGCGAGCTGTTCGACAGCGGCGCGATGATGGACCGCGGCGGTGTCGTCGGCGAGGCCCTCTACTGGACGGCGTCGACGCTGTTCTCACATGCCGGCGCCCACCTGGCCTTCGTGTTCATGTTCCTCGGGGCGCTGCTGCTCCTCACCGGCGCGTCGATCTCGCAGCTCGTCACCGGCGCCCGGTCGGGCGCGCGCGGCCTGCGCTCGCGTGCGGGCCAGGAGCTCAAGCGCGCGCGTGCCGACGCCGAGAAGCGCACGGTCTTCGAGGAGCCAGAGGGCGAGCCCAGCATCGCGGCGATCTACCCGCCGGACGACGACGAGCCCGAGGAGCACGAGGACCGCACCGTCGCCGCCGAGGGGGACGCTTTCGGCGAGGGCGAGGAGGATCCCCTGTCGGCCGTCGAGCGCGAGATCCAGGAGCGCGAGCCGGTCCGGCTCGAGCCCGAGGACCGCAGCGACCCGGCGCTGTTCACCCCCCAGGGCAAGCGCCGCTCAGGCGTCACGGAGTCGGACGGTCTCAACTACCGGCTGCCGGACCCGAAGGTGCTGCGCCACTCGGGGAAGGACCCGGGCCCGGACACCGCCAACCAGAACGCGATCGCGAAGCTGCTGGTCGAGACCCTCGGTCACTTCGGCATCGACGCGAAGGTGGTGGGGCAGGTCTCCGGCCCCCGCGTGACGCGCCACGAGCTGCGCCTCGCACCCGGCACCAAGGTCTCGAAGGTCACGCAGCTGAAGGACGACATCGCCTACGCGCTCGCCTCGACCGACATCCGGATCCTCGCCCCGATCCCGGGGAAGCAGGCCGTCGGGGTGGAGGTGCCCAACAAGCTCCACAAGATGGTCTACCTCGGGGACATCTTTCGCCGTGAGCTTGCCGACAAGGACGGCAAGAACGGCGGCGGATCGCCGCTGTCGGTATGGCTCGGCAAGGACATCGCCGGCAACTCCGTCTGGACCGACCTCGCGCGCATGCCCCACCTGCTCGTCGCCGGCACGACCGGCTCGGGCAAGTCCGGCTGCATCAACACGATGCTCTCCTCGATCCTGATGCGGGCAACGCCGAACGAGGTGCGGATGGTGATGGTCGACCCGAAGCGGGTCGAGCTCAACTACTACGAGGACATCCCGCACCTGCTCACGCCGGTCGTGCATGCGCCCCGCATGGCGGCGAACGTGCTGGCCAACCTGATCAGGGAGATGGAGAGCCGCTACGAGGTGATGGGCCAGGCGCGCTCGCGCAACATCGTCGAGCTCAATCGTGCGCGCGCCGCCTCCGGAGAGTCGCCGCTGCCCTACATCCTCTGCGTGATCGACGAGCTCGCGGACCTGATGATGGTCGCCCCGTCGGAGGTCGAGGACTCGATCATCCGCCTCGCCCAGAAGTCGCGCGCCGTCGGGATCCACCTCGTGCTCGCGACGCAGCGCCCGTCCGTGGACATCATTACCGGCACGATCAAGGTGAACGTCCCGGCGCGGATCGCGTTCGCGGTGTCCTCGCAGGCCGACTCCCGCGTGATCCTCGACCAGGGCGGCGCCGAGTCGCTGCTCGGGCAGGGCGACATGCTGTTCCGCCCGATCGGGTCTTCGAAGCTCCAGCGCATCCAGGGCGCCTACATCACCGAGGACGAGGTCGCCCGCGTCACCGACGCGTGGCGCGCCCAGGCCGAGCCGGTCTACGAAGAGGAGCTGCTCGAGGGCCGCGAGGCGCCCGAGGAGGGCCACGAAGGCGAGTTCTCGCCCGACCAAGACGACCTGCTCGAGGAGGCAATCCGCCTCGTCGCGCAGACCCAGACCGCGTCGGTCTCGATGGTCCAGCGCCGGTTGCGCGTCGGCTACACGCGCGCCGGGCGCCTGATCGACATGCTCGAGCGCCGAGGCGTGATCTCCGGCTACGAGGGATCGAAGCCGCGGCAGGTCCTGATCACCGAGGCCGAGGTGTCGCGCGTGCTCGACGATCGGGGCGGCGGCGTGCGGGTCGCGTCGGTTCCGGATGACGAGCCGGGCCCAGCTACTTAACCGCTGGACATCCGCGAATTTCCAGCGCGATACCTTTAACCGGTGGAGGCATCGCCCCGGCCCCGGGACCGTTGAATGGCGGACATCGGATCACTCCTGCGCGAAACCCGCATTCGCGCGAAGATCGACATCACCACCGTCGAGGAGGCGACCAAGATCCGTGCCAAGTACCTGCGCGCCCTCGAGAACGAGGAATGGGTCGTGTTGCCGGGGCCGACGTACGTCAAGACCTTCCTCCGCACGTACGCGCAGTTCCTGGGCCTCGACCCGCATCTGCTCGTCGACGAGTACAGCGCGCGCTTCGAGGAGCCGGAGAACCTCGAGGTCCCGGCCTTTGCGCGCCGCGAGCGCATCCCGGAGCGGGCGCGGCGCGTCGGCCCGCCGACGCGTGGCATCGGGGCACTGCTCGCGGTGCTCGCGTTCGTCGGGTTCCTGCTCGTGCTGGGCCTGACCGGCGGGGACGACGAGGGGAAGACCGACAACGCGCAGAGCACCCAGACGACGACACGCGAGCGCACGCGGCCCGCCGCCACCGCGCCCCCGCCGAAGCGTCCGCGCCGCAACGTACGACTCGAGGTGCTGGCGGCGCGTAACGTGTGGGTATGCGTCGTCGATGCGAAGGGGGAGCTGAGGGTGCCCGGCGTGACGCTCGCGCAGGGCGACCGCGAGGGCCCATTTCGCTCGACCTCGTTCAGGGTCACGATCGGCAACGGCGGCGGCGACCTGCGGATCAACGGGCGCCGGCGCGACACGCCGGATCGGTCGGAGCCGGTCGGCTACCTCGTGCGCGCCACGGGGACGAGTGTGCTCGGGGAGGCGCAACGACCGGCGTGCGAATGAGCGGGTGAGCGTTCGCGCCGGGATCGTCGTGACCGGGACCGAGGTGCTCTCCGGGCGCGTCCAGGACCGCAACGGGCCGTGGCTGGCGGATCGGCTCGCGGAGCTCGGCGTCGAGCTCGCTCACGTGATGATCACCGCCGATCGCCGCGAGGACCTCCTGGCGGCGCTGGGCTTCATGCGCGCCGAGGGCGCGGACATCATCATCACGAGCGGCGGGCTCGGGCCGACCGCGGACGACATGACCGCCGAGGTCGTTGCGGATTTCGCGGGGCGGCCCCTGCGGCTCGACGAGGATCTCGAGCGACGGATCGGCGAGATCATCGCCCGCTTCGCACGCCGCTGGAACCTCGATCCGAAGGCGCTCGAGGTCGCGAACCGCAAGCAGGCGATGGTCCCCGAGGGCGCGGTCGCGCTCGACCCGGTCGGGACGGCGCCGGGCCTCGTCGTGCCCGCCGGCGAGCAGGTCGTGGTCGTGCTGCCCGGCCCGCCCCGCGAGCTCCAGGAGAGCTGGCGCGCGGCGGTCGAGACGGAGCCGTTCAGCCGGGCGGTCGCGCGGGCGCCACGCTACCGCCAGGCGATGGTGCGGATGTTCGGGATCCCGGAGTCGGAGATCGCCGAGACGCTGCGCGTGGCGGAGGCGGAGATCGGGCTCGACGGGCTCGAGATCACGACCTGCCTGCGCCGCGCGGAGCTCGAGATCGTGATCCGCTCCGACGAGGCGAGCGACGGCACCGCGGACCGGTTGATCGACCTGATGGTCGATCGCCACGGCGAGGCGGTGTTCTCGACCGACGGCAGCTCGATCGAGCAGCAGGTCGCGGGGTTGCTCGAGGGGCGCAGGCTCGCGGTGGGGGAGTCGTGCACGGGCGGGCTCCTGGCCGCACGGCTCACCGATCGCCCGGGCTCCTCCGCCTACTTCGCGGGCGGCGTCGTCGCATATTCGAACGAGGCGAAGACCGACCTGCTGGGGGTCCCGGCGGACCTGATCGAGCGCCACGGCGCCGTCTCCGAGGAGGTCGCCGAGGCGCTTGCCGACGGGGCGCTCGAGCGATTCGGCGCAGACACCGCGATCGGCCTGACCGGGATCGCCGGACCGGGCGGCGCCACCGAGGACAAGCCGGCGGGGCGCGTCTGCTTCAGCGTGGTCGCGCTGCGCGACCGCGAGCGCGAGCGCGTCACCCGCACCGTCGACCTGCCCGGCTCGCGCGCCGACGTGCGTGACCGCTCGACCGCCGTCGCGCTGCACCTGCTGCGGCGGCTGCTCCTGCGCGAGCCCGTCCCGGCGTGATTCTCCTGTCGGTGGTCGCGTCGAAAGCGGCCGATCTGGCCGCGATCCACGATGCGACGGCCGATCAGGAATCGGTGCGTCTCGAACACCCCCGGCTCAGTCGATCGTCCTGCCGCGGTGCCGCAGGACGACATCAAGTCAGGACACCAGCCCTCAAAAGGGGCGGCTGTGTGTCGCCGCTGAGGTGACCGACACCCCGTGGCGTCCGAGCGCCTGACGAGTCCCGGGTTGCGGCTGTTCGTGGCGCTCGACATTCCGGGCGAGGTGCGCGCATCGCTCGCCGAGTGGACGCGCACGGCACTCGTGCACCCGGACCTGCGCTCCGTGCGCGCGGAGGCGCTGCACGTGACGCTCGTGTTCCTCGGTCAACAGCAGGCCAGTGACGTCGATCGCATCGCGCGGACCGCGTTCAGCGCGGACCTCCCGCGCGTGCGGCTGAGCGCGCGGGAGGTTGGCGGCGTGCCGCCTGGGAGGCCGCGCCTCTTCGCGCTGGGCCTCGAGGACGTCGGCGAGCGGCTCGGCCCGTGGCGGGCGGGCCTCGCGGACCGGCTCCACCGCGAGCGCCTCTACGAGCCCGAGAAACGCCCCTTCTGGCCCCACGTCACGCTTGTCCGCGCCAAGCGTGGCCGCAACCCGCGCATCGAGGTTCCCGCGCTGCCCGAGCAGCTACGTCAGCCCTTCGAGGCGGCCGGCGCGACGCTCTACCGCTCGACGCTCAGGCCGCAGGGCGCCGTTTATGAGCCCCTCGCGAGCTCTGCGTGAGACCCGGCCGCCTGCGCTAGCCTCGCGGCGTGCGACCGGAAGCCGCGCATCGTCCGCTGATCCTCGCAGTCGCGCTGTGTGCCTGGGCGATGCCGGCGATGCCGGCCGGTGCCGCTCCGACCGAGGTCTTCAGCCGCACGGCAACGCCGGTGCCGTGCTTTGCGCAGGCGAACGGCGTGCGCCTCTGCAGCGACACGCCGCGCAGCACGGTGAAGACTTTCGACGGCGTCCCACTCGACGTGACGGTCGCGCTCCCGGCGCGCGCCCACGGCGCGCCGGGCGGGCCCGTTCCCCTCGTGATGCTCTTGCATGGATACGGCGGCGCGAAGCTCGGGCTCCCGGTGATGCAGCCGTGGCTCGATCGTGGGTTCGCCACCCTGAGCGTCACGGCTCGGGGGTTCGGCGAGTCCTGCGGCACCGCCGCCGCGCGCGCTGCCGACCCGCAGGGCTGCGCGGCCGGGTACGTGCGGCTCGCGGACACCCGCTATGAGGTCCGCGATGCGCAGGAGCTCGCCGGCCTGCTCGCGGACGAGCGGATCGCGCTCCCGGAGCAGATCGGCGTGGCCGGCGGCTCGTACGGAGGGGCGATCGCGCTGTCCCTGGCGGCGCTGGGCGACCGCAAGATGCTCCCGGACGACTCCCTCGTGCCCTGGACCAGTCCCGGCGGGCGCCCGATGCGGATCGCGGCAGCGGCGCCCCGGATCACGTGGAGCGACCTCGCTTACGCCCTGATGCCGAACGGCGGCACGCTCGACTACCTCGCCGACGCTCCTTACGCCGGTTTGACCGGCGTGCGAAAGCAATCGTGGGAGGACGCCCTCTACGGGGCTGGAGGATCTTCCTTCTACGCGCCCGAGGGAGCCGATCCCGACGCGGACATCTGGAACTGGCACGCGCTGATGGCGGCCGGCGAGCCGTACGACGACGATCGCGGGGTCCCGCTGCCGGCCGTCGCGGAGATGCGCCAGGAGCTCGCCGCGCACCACTCGCCCTACCAGGTCGGCCACTCCCAGCCGCCGGCGCCGCTGCTCATGTCGAGTGGGTGGACCGACGACCTTTTCCCGGCCGACGAGGCGATCCGCTTCTTCAACCGCACACGCACGGAGCATCCGGGCGCCGCGGTCGCGCTGTTCCTGATGGACTTCGGACACCAGCGCGGTCAGGGCAAGGCCGCGGACCGCGCCGTCCTGAACGCGCGCGAGCTCGACTGGTTCGATCACTACCTGACCGGATCCGGGCCCGCGCCGCCCGCCGGCGTCGAGGCGCTCACGCAGACCTGCCCGGCCGGCGCACCGTCGGACGGCCCGTACTCGGCGCCGTCACCGGCCGCGCTCGCGCCGGGTGAGGTGGCGTTCGGGCTCGCCCAGTCACGCATCGTGTTCGCGTGGGGCGGGTCGCAGCCGATCGCGGACGCGTTCGACCCGATCGGCGGCGGCGGTGCGTGCGTGAAGACGGCGGGCGACGACCAGCCGGGCGTGGCGTCGTACGGTGGCTCGCCCGCTCCCGCGGGCGGCTTCACGTTGATGGGAGCGCCCACGGTGGTTGCCGACATCACCTCGCCGGCGGCGGGGTCGGAGATCGCCGCGCGGCTGCTCGACGTCGATGCGGGCGGGCAGCAGACGCTGATCGCCCGCGGCGCCTGGCGCCCGTCGACGGGCCCGAGCCCGGTGCGGCAGGTCTTCCAGCTGCATCCGAACGCGTGGCATGTCGCGGGGGGGCATGTACTGAAGCTCGAGCTGCTCAGCAAGGACTCGCCCTACGCGCAGGCGTCCACCACGCAGGCGGACATCACCGTCTCCAACGTCGAGGTGAGGCTGCCCGTGCGAGAGCAGCCGGGAGCGCTCGCGGGCCTCGTGCGCGAGCCGGCGCCGAAGGTCCTGCCGCCCGGTGCGCGGCTGGCTCGTGACTTCTGGCCGGCCCCGTACGCGCGGCCCAAGGGCGCTACGCCGCTGACCGTCTCACTGGTGCCGTCGTTCAACGGCTGCACGGTCCCGAACGGGACGCACGGCGCGCCGCTCGCCTACGACAGCTGCAGCCCGCCGCGGCTCGCTTCCGGCGGCCTGACCGTCGGCACCCCGGACGCCAACGGGCTCGAAGCGCGGTTCATCGCAGAGGCGGAGCTCGGCGTGGTCGCGGGCAACCCGGCGACCGAGGCCGACGAGGCGGACGTGACGTTCGAGGTGAATGCGTTCGACGTGCGGGTGCGCGATGGCCTCGCCGACTACACGGGGGAGCTGGAGGCGGTTCTCCGTGTGCGTCTCACCGACCGGCTCGGGTTTGGCGCGGCACCCGGCGAGCCGGGAACGGTGCAGGACTCGTCGTTTCCCGTCACCGTGCCCTGCGCGGTGACGGCGGATTCGAGCGTGGGCGCGGCATGCGCGGTGTCCACGAGCTTCGATGCGGTCTTGCCGGGTGCCGTGCCCGAGGGCCGGCGCTCGATCTGGCAGCTGGGCCAGATAGAGCTGCACGACGGGGGCAGCGACGGGCTCGCGGCCACGACGCCGAACGCTGCGTTCGCGCGGCAGGGCCTGTTCGTGCCGTAGGGTCTGATCGAGCGCTTGGGCATGGAGGACCACGAGGAGAGGATGAGCGGCACGACGACGCGGCGGCGCATGCACGGGAACCTGGCGGCAGTTGCCGCAGCGTGCGTGTGCGCCCTGGTCCTGAGCGCGCCGGCCGGAGCCGCGATCCCGAGCGTCTTCACGAATACGGCCGCGCCGGTGCCGTGCGCGGTCCAGCCCGACGGGGTGCGCCTCTGCAGCGGCGTCCCGCGTAGCACCGTGAAGACCTTCGACGGCGTCCCGATCGACGTGACCGCGGCGTTCCCGCCCGAGCCTCCGGCGAGCGGCCCGGACGGCCCCTACCCGCTCGTGATGATGTTCCACGGCTACGCGGGGCGCAAGCTCGGCCTGCCGGAGATGCAGGTGTGGCTCGACCGTGGGTATGCGACCTTCAGCATGACGACCCGCGGTTTCGGCGAGTCGTGCGGGACCTCCGCGGCGCGCTCCGCGGATGCCGTCGGGTGCGCGGAGGGCTATGTCCGCCTGATGGACACCCGTTACGAGGTTCGCGACGCCCAGGAGCTCGCCGCGCTGCTCGCGGACGAGGGTCGGGTGATCCCCGCGAGGATCGGGGCGATCGGTGGCTCCTACGGCGGGGCGATGTCGATGTCGCTGGGCGCGCTCCGGGACCGCAAGATGCTCACGGACGGGTCGCTCGTGCCGTGGGTCAGCGAGGCCGGTACGCCGATGAGCATCGCGGCGGCGGCGCCAGACGCGCCCTGGAGTGACGTGATGGACTCCCTGGTGCCGAACGGCGGGACGCTCGACTACATCAAGGATGCGCGCTACCGGCGTCGCACCGGAGTCCGCAAGGAGAGCTTCGAGGACATCCTCTACCAGGCCGGCTCGCGTTTCTTCTATGCGCCCCAGGGAAGCGATCCGGACGCCGACCTGATCGGCTGGCATGCGGCGATCGCGGCCGGCGAGCCCTATGACGACGCGAGCGGCAACCCGCTTCCGCCGATCGCCGACATGCGGGAGGAGCTGACGACTCATCACTCCGCGTACTACATCGACCACTCGCGGGCGCCTGCGCCGATGCTCGTTTCGCAGGGATGGACCGATGACCTGTTCCCGGCCGACGAAGCGATCCGTTTCTACAACCGCACGCGCACCGAGCACCCCTTCGCGCCGATCGCGCTGATCCTCGCGAGCATCGGCCACCAGCGCGCACAGAACCGCATCCCCGACTTGCAGCTGGTCTTGGAGCGGCAACGGGCATGGTTCGAGCACTACGTGAAAGGCGTCGGGGCGGCGCCCGCGGCCGGGGTCGAGGCACTCACGCAGACGTGTCCGCCGGCGACCGCTTCCGCGGGCCCGTTCCAGGCGCCCGACTACGCGCGCCTCGCGCCGGGCGAGGTGCGACTCGACTCGGCACCCGTCCGGGTGGTCGAGCCGGGCGCGGGGAGCCAGGCCGTCTCGGACGTATACGAGCCGCTCACCGGGGGAGGCGCGTGCGCGACCACCCCGGGGTCTGATCAGCCGGGAACGGCGACCTACCGCCTCGACCTGTTCCCCTTTGGCGGCTTCACGATGCTCGGCGCTCCGACCGTGGTGGCCGATTTCAGCTCGCCCGGCGCCGATTCGCAGATCGCGGCGCGGCTCTTCGACGTCGACCCGAGCGGCAGCCAGCGGCTGATCGCACGGGGTCTGTGGCGCCCGGCAACGGGCGCCGGTCCCATCCATCAAGTGTTCCAGCTGCACGCCAACGGGTGGAAGTTCGACACCGGGCACACGATCAAGCTCGAGCTCCTGCCCTACGACTCTCCGTACGGGCAGGCTTCGAACGGGCAGCAGGAGATCGCCGTCTCCGACCTCCAGCTACGTCTACCGGCGGCCGAGCTGCCCGGGTCGCTCGGCGGGCTGGTGAAGGCGCCGTTGCCGAGGGCGATCCCGGACGGTGATGAGCCCGCGGGGGACTTCGCGGCGCTGACCTATGTCCGCCCGCACGGCGCCGGGCCCTTGCGCGTTTCCCTGGTCCCGGCGTTCCTCCAATGCTCCATCCCGAACAGGACCCATGGGCCGGCCTTCGCGTTCGGCGCATGCGCGCCCCGTCCGGCTTCGGGCCAGCTCACGGTCGGTACCCCCGACGCCAACGGCAAGGGCGCCAGGTTCACGGGATCCGCGAGGCTGGACGTGGTGCCCGGCAACCCCGGCACGGCGGCGGACGAGGCCGACGTCAGGCTGTCGATGGCGCTCGTGGACGTCCGCGAGCGCGTGGGCCTCGCCGACTACACCGGCGAGATGCGCTGGGCGCCGTCGGTGCGTGTCACCGATCGCGGCAGCGGCCCGGGGGCCGACGAGCCGGCGAGCGGCCAGGAGATGACCTTTCCCGTGACGGTGTCGTGCGCCGCGACCTCCGACCCGGAGATCGGCGCGCGCTGCGCGGCCGTGACCAGCTTCGACGCGATCGTTCCGGGCGCGATCCGGGAGGGCGAGCGCTCGGTCTGGCGCCTCGGGCAGTTCGAGGTGCACGACGGCGGCCCGGATGGGCTGGCCTCGACCGAGCCGAACGGGACGCTCGCGCGGCAGGGCCTGTTCGTCCCGTAGGCGGAGGTCAGCTCCCACCATGGGAGGTTGTGATGCGTTCGACCGGCTGTTAGGTTCGGCCGACGCCCGGCGCGCCCGCGGCGTGGAGGCTCATCGATCTACCGGGAGAGGAGAGGCATGGCCCCTGCTATGAGGCAGCATCGGAGGTCGGCGCTGTTATTCCTTGCGCTCGGCATCAGCATCGCGTTCCTCGCGGTCGCCCCGACCGCGAACGCGGCCATCACGAGCGTGTTCTCGAATACACCGGCACCGATCCCCTGTGCAGTCCAGGGCAGCGGAGTCCGCCTCTGCGACCAGTCGATCGCCGGCAACCCCGGCGGCACGGCGCGCAGCACCGTCAAGACCTTCGACGGCGTGCCGATCGACGTCCGGGTTGCGTTCCCCCCTGAGCCCGTGAGCGGGCCGGACGGCCCGTACCCGTTCATCATGCTTTTCCACGGCTACGCGGGCTCGAAGCTCACGCTCGCGCAAATGCAGCCGTTCCTCAACGCCGGCTACGCGACCTTCAGCATGTCGACGCGCGGCTTCGGGCAGTCGTGCGGCAACGCCCCTTCGCGCACCGCCGACCCGACGGGATGCGCAGCGGGACACGTGCGCCTGATGGACACGCGCTACGAGGTCCGCGACGCCCAGGAGCTCGCCGGCCTGCTCGCCGACGAGGGACGCACGTCCTTCACGCAGATCGGTGCGGTCGGCGGCTCCTACGGAGGCGGCATGTCGATGGCGCTCGCGGCGCTCAAGGACCGCAAGATGCTCCCGGACGGCTCGCTCACCACATGGCAGAGCCCAGGCGGGACGCCGATGCAGATCGCCGCGGCCACTCCTCAGATCCCGTGGACCGACCTCGCGTACTCGCTCGTCCCGAACGGCCGGACGCTCGACTACGTGTCCGACGCGCCGTACGTGGGACGGACCGGCGTGCTCAAGTCGTCCTGGGAGAACGCGCTCTACAACAACGGGAACGCACTCGGCTTCTACGCCGCAGCCGGCGCCGACCCCGATGCGGACCTGCGCAACTGGCACATCACCTTCAACAACGGTGAGCCCTACGACGACGCGAGCGGTAACCCCCTGCCGGCGTTCGCCGACATCCGCGACGAGCTCACCACGCATCACTCGTCGTACTACATCGACCATTCGCAGGAACCGGCGCCGCTGCTGATCTCGAGCGGCTTCACGGACGACCTGTTCCCGGCCGACGAGGCGATCCGGTTCTACAACCGCACGCGCACCGAGCACCCGGGCGCCGACATCTCGCTGTTCTTCGGCAGCTTCGGCCACCAGCGCGGCCAGAACAAGGCCGACGCGCTGGGAGCACGGTCGGCCCGGGAGCTGGCGTGGTTCGACTACTACGTGAGAGACGTGGGCTCGCCCCCGTTCCAGGGCGTCACGACCTACACCCAGACCTGCCCGACCGTAGCCGCGTCGGGCGGCCCGTTCAACGCCGGCGGCTGGGCGCAGATCGCTCCGGGCGAGGTCCGGTTGGACTCCAGCGCCCCGCAGACGATCCTGCCGACGGCGGGCTCGACCGCGATCGCGGCGCCGTTCGACCCGCTCACCGGCCCGGGAGCGTGCGCCACGTCGTCGGCCACCGACCAGGCCGACACGGCGACGTACCGCATGGACCCGGTGCCCACGGGCGGGTTCACGCTGATGGGGTCGCCCACCGTTGTGGCCGACATCACGTCGCCGGGGTCGGACTCGCAGATCGCGGCACGGCTGCTCGACGTCGACACCGCCACGAACACGCAGACCCTGGTCGCGCGTGGCCTGTGGCGGCCGGCGATCACGCCGGGCGGGCCGGAGCGCCAGGTGTTCCAGCTCCACCCGAACGGCTACCGGTTCGCCGACGGCCATGTGGTGAAGCTCGAGCTCCTGCCGAAGGACTCGAACACGGCGGCCGGCAACAGCTACGGCCGCACGTCGAACAACCAGCAGAACGTGACGATCGAGAACCTGCAGCTGCGGCTGCCGGTGGTCGACTCGCCGGGCTCGCTCGGCGGCGTGGTCGAGCAGCCGCTCGCGAAGGTGCTCCCGCCGGGATACCAGCTGGCGGCCGGGTTCCCCTCGCCGTTCTACCCGCGCCCGAAGGGCGCGACGCCGCTGCGTGCATCATTGGTCCTCGCATTCGAGGCATGCACGGCTCCCAACCAGACACACGGGCCGCCGCTGGGGTTCCCTTCGTGCAACCCGCCGCAGCAGGCGTCTGACTACCTCACGGTGGGCACCGCGGACGCGAACGGCAACGCGCCACGCTTCGCGGGCTTCGTGCGCTACGGCGTGCAGGTCGGCGACCCGTCCACAGCGGCCGACGAGGCGGACGTGCTGGTGGAGGTCTCGCTCAGCGATGTACGCAACCGGTCCGACCTGACCGACTACACCGGTGAGGTGCAGGCGAGCGCATCGGTGCGGATCACCGATCGCGCGAGCGGGCCGGGTGGCGACGAGCAGGCAACCACCGAGGACGTTCAGCTCCGGATACCGGCTCCCTGTACGGCCACACCTGGTGACGGCGGGGCGACCTGCGCGATCCAGACCACCATGGACGCGGTCATCCCAGGCTCGGTGCCGGAGGGCAAGCGCTCCGTGTGGCAGCTCGGTCAGGTGGAGGTCTACGACGGCGGCCCGGACGGCCTCGCCGGAACGGCCGGCAACACGTTGTTCGCCCGCCAGGGCGTGTTCGTCCCGTAGTCCGGGCGGACTCTTGACTCTCACGCGAGTGCCGGGCGTTGTCCCGGCACTCGCGCTTTCCTAGCCTTTCTGTCCGGGCCGGCGCGTAACTTGCCTCGGTCCAAGAGAGATTTGACAAGTGCAAGTCCGCAGAACGGCTCGGGAGGCAACGATGGAAGCTGTGAAGAAGAGCGAGGCGAAGGCCGTCAAGGCTGCCGAGGCGAAGTCGAACGGCAAGCCGGCCGAGCCCGGTGGCAAGCGCGAGCCTGACTCCGCCAAGGGCTCGGCCCTGAAGGCGGCGCTCACGCAGATCGAGCGCGAGTTCGGGCAGGGGTCCGTGATGCGCCTCGGCGACCGCGCCTCACAGAAGGTGGCGACGATTCCCACCGGCGCGCTGTCGATCGACCTCGCGCTCGGCGTGGGCGGCGTTCCCCGTGGCCGCATCGTGGAGATCTTCGGCCCCGAGTCCTCGGGAAAGACGACGCTCGTCTACGAGATCATCGCCCAGGCCCAGAAGATGGGCGGGATCTGCGCGTTCATCGACACCGAGCATGCGATCGACCCAATCTATGCGCGCACGATCGGGGTGGACATCGACGAGCTGCTCGTATCTCAGCCCGACCACGGCGAGCAGGCGCTCGAGATCGCCGACGTCCTGACGCGCTCCGGTGCGCTCGACGTCGTCGCCGTCGACTCGGTCGCGGCGCTCACGCCGCGCGCCGAGCTCGAGGGGCAGATGGGCGATCAGACGGTCGGCGCACAGGCGCGCCTGATGTCGCAGGCGATGCGCAAGCTGACCGGGAACCTGCACCGCGCCAACACGATCTGCATCTTCACCAACCAGATCCGCGAGAAGGTGGGGGTGATGTTCGGATCTCCGGAGACCCAGCCCGGCGGCCGCGCGCTCAAGTTCTATGCCTCCCAGCGGATCGACATCCGCCGCATCGAGACCCTCAAGGAAGGGACGGAGGCCGTCGGCAACCGCGTGCGCGCCAAGATCGTCAAGAACAAGGTCGCGCCGCCGTTCCGGCAGGCCGAGTTCGACATCGAGTACGGGCGCGGCATCTCCTCCGAGGGTTGCGTGCTCGACCTCGGCATCGAGCACGGCATCGTGCAGAAGTCGGGCGCCTTCTTCAGCTACGACGGCGAGCGACTGGGGCAGGGGCGCAACAACGCCAAGGCCTTCCTGCGCGAGAACGCCGCGATGGTCGCCGAGATCGAGGGCAAGGTCTACGCCGCCCTCGGCATCCAGCGCGCCGGCGTGCCGGTCGAGGTGGCCGAGGAGCCACCGAGCGCCGACGGCGCGGCGGTCGAGCCGGACCCGGAGCGCCAGGCAGCCTGATCAGGCAGCCCGCAAAGCTTCCTCAAACCATCCATCCCTCCCAAAGCCGTCCGCTTCCACCATCGCGTGGGGGCGGCCGGCTGTCGACAATTGCTGTGATGAACCTGGGGCCCAGGACGTAGTAAGGGTGTGAGCGACACACTCGCCATGCACACCTCCTCCGGCACGGACGTCGAGTTCGAGCGGCTCTACCGCTCCAGCCGCGACGACGTGTACGCGTATGTGGCGGCGCTGCTGCGCGATCGCTTCGCCGCCGAGGACGTCACGGCGCTGGCCTTCGAGCGTGCCTACCGGCGGCGCGGGAGCTTCCGGCGCTCGCGCGGGTCGGCGCGCGCGTGGCTGTTCGGCATCGCGCGCAACGCCGCGCTCGACGAGCTGCGGCGACGGGGCAGGAGCGCCGATCGCGACGCCGAGCCGAGCGCGCCGGCGAGCGATCCCGGCGACGTGGCCGAAACCGGGCTGCGGCGCGCGGTCCTGCGCTCGGCGCTCGGGACCCTGGCGCCGCGGGAGCGTGAGCTGGTGGCGCTCAAGTTCTTCGCGGGCCTCACCAACGCCGAGCTTGCATCCGTGATCGGCACCACCGAGTCGAACGCCGGCACCCGCCTGCACCGGGTGATCGGGAAGCTGAGAGAGGCATGCCATGAGACTGCGTAGAAGGCACGAGCAGGACCCCGAGACGATCCGCACGCTGGCGGCGCTCGATGCCGCGCTCGCCGGGGACCGGGTCGACGCCGGTCACGACGACCTGCGCGAGCTCGCCGTTGCGCTGCGCGACGAGCGCCCGCGCCCGCGCCCCGAGTTCGAGCTGGTACTCGACCTGCGTGCCCGCGAGGGCTTTCCGCGCGAGGGCGGGACGGGCATCCAGGATGCTCGCGTCGCGCCCCGGCGTGAGTCTCGCAAGCTACGGCGGCTGCGCGCGACGCCGCTCGCGCTGGGAACGGCCGCGGCGCTGTTCATCGTCGCGACCGCCGTGCTCACCTCCGGGGTGCTCGGTGGCGGCGGGGACGACCTCGGCTCCACGCGCGCTCCGGCCGTCGGGCAGGTCACGCAGCAGTCGGAAGACAGCGCGGGCTCGGGAGCAGCGGCGCCGGCGCTCTCGTCGGCTCCAGAACCGGGCAACTCCGGGGTCGCGCCCCGCGCGAAGGCTCGCAAGGTCGTGCGCGCTGCGGAGCTCACGCTCTCGACTCCGCGGTCGAGCATCGAGGACGTGGCCGACGACGTGATCCGCGTGACCGATCGTCACGGCGGCTTCGTCCTCGACTCGTCCGTGTCGTCGGGCGATCGCGGCGACGCCGGCGCCTCGCTCGAGCTGCGCATCCCGGCGGATCGCCTCACGGCCGCGGTCGCGGACCTCTCGGAGCTCGGTCACGTACGCTCGCGCACGCAGTCCACCAGTGACATCACCGCGCAGTTCTCCTCGCCGCGGCGCCGCCTCGCGGACGCACTGGCCGAGCGCCGGGGCCTCCTGCGCCAGCTAGCGCGGGCCGACACGCCGAACGAGACCGCCGCCGTGAAGGCTCGCCTGCGATCCGTCAACCGCCGCGCCGACCGTGCCCGCCGCGAGCTGCGCGCGCTGCGCGAGCGTGTCTCGTTCGCGGCAGTGAGCGTCGCCGTCGAGCCCGGATCGGGCAAGTCGGTGGACGGCGGCTGGTCGCTGGGCGACGCCGCGCGCGATGCCCTCGACGTGCTCGGGGCGGTCGCCGGCGCGACGATCGTGGCGCTTGCGGTGGCGGTCCCCGCCGCCGTGCTCGCCGGGCTCGCCTGGATGGCCCGCGGCGCCGTGCTGCGCCGCCGCCGCGAGCGCGTGCTCGACGCGCCCGTCGTACGCTCCTCGGCGGCCGATTGAAAACAGGGCCGCGCGGTAATACGATGCGCGGGTGGCCACTCGGCCGCGTGATGACCTGAATCTCGCTGATATGCAGCGCTTTTGAACGTGAACGGACGCGCTTGTCGACATCGACCGAGACCGGCTGCGACTGCCGTCGGCGAAGGAGCCAGGGCGACCTAGACCCTGAGATTCGCCGCAGTCAGGCCGTCCCGGCCGCGCGCCGGGAGCCGCATCCAGACACGTGAGGTCTCGCAAAGCCGGGCTGGCGCTCGGCTTTTTTGATGATGAGACCTGTTTCTGTAGACATGGATCGGAGAGCGCGCCGTGCGGCGTGTGCCGGATGCCGGGGCGCTCCTCCACGACACGTGTGGACCGGGATCAGCCGGATCGGCGGTGCGAGGGCCCGGTCGGGGAGTGATGGTCATGGAAGCGTTGATCGCGATCGCAGTTGCCTGCATCGCCGCCGCGGCGGCGTGGGCCGCCCGGGGAAGGACGAACACGCAGCCGGCCGGGTCGGTTGCTGACAGGCCGCGAGGCGGGCAGGGCCCCGTCACGATGCCGGGCGTCGCGTCGCTCGTCGGCACGCGTGCGGCCGGGAGCGTAGGGGAGCCGGCGCACACGGCCGCGAGGCTGGAGGAGCGGATCCATCAACGCGAGGAGTCCCTCGAGGCGCGGGTCGCCGACCTCGCCGGACGCGAACGCGCGCTCTCGGAGCAGGTCACGGAGGCCGAGCGGTGCCGGGCCGAGGCCCTGAAGGCGGCCGGGCGAGCGGCGCTCGAGCTCGAGCGCGCCTCCGGGATGACCCGCGACGAGGCCCGGCAGGCGCTCTTGCGCGAGGTCGAGGAAGAGGCGCGTCACGAGAAGGCGCGGATCGTGCGCCAGGTGGAGGAGGAGGCCCGCCGCGAGGCCGGCAGGCGCTCGCGCAACATCCTCTCCGCGTGCATGCAGCGGCTTGCCGCCGGCCATGCGGCGGAGACGACGGTGTCCCTCGTGACGCTCCCCACCGACGACATGAAGGGCCGCATCATCGGTCGCGAAGGCCGCAACATCCGCGCGCTCGAGAGCATCACGGGCGTCGACTTCATCATCGACGAGACGCCCTCCGCTGTGGTCCTCTCCGCGTTCGACCCTGTGCGGCGCGAGGTCGCGAAGCTCGCGCTCGAGAAGCTCGTGCAGGACGGCCGCATCCACCCTGCCCGCATCGAGGAGGCCTACTACCACGCGAAGGCCGAGATCGACAACCACGTGATCGAGCAGGGCGAGCAGGCCCTGTTCGAGGCGAACGTGCACGCGCTCCACCCCGAGCTGATGAAGCTGCTCGGCCGCCTCAGGTACCGCACGAGCTACGGCCAGAACGTGCTCAGTCACTCGATCGAGGTGTCGCGGCTCGCCGCGATGATCGCCGACGAGCTCGGGGCGGGCGCGAAGACCGCGCGCAGGGCCGCGCTCCTGCACGACATCGGCAAGTCCGTCACGCACGAGGTCGAGGGCCCGCATGCGCTGATCGGCGGCGAGCTCGCTCGCCGCTACGGGGAGCCCGAGGCGGTCGCGCACGCGATGGAGGCCCATCACAACGAGGTCGAGCTGCGGACGGTCGAGGCCGTGATCGTGCAGACGGCGGACGCCCTCTCGGGCGCGCGCCCGGGGGCGCGCGGCGAGTCGCTCGACCAGTACGTCAAGCGCCTCAAGCACCTCGAGGAGATCGGCGCACGCCATCCGGGGGTCGAGAAGGTCTACGCGGTGCAGGCCGGGCGCGAGGTCCGGGTGATGGTCTCCCCGCTCGCGGTGGACGACGAGGCGGCGGCGGTGCTTTCGCACGACATCGCACGCCAGATCGAGCGGGAGGTCGAGTTCCCCGGCCAGATCAAGGTGACGGTGATCCGCGAGAGCCGCTCCGTCGACTTCGCGAAGTAGCGGCGAGGATGGCCGCACTCACGTAGGATCAGCCCGCGCTCAGGAGGGAGGAACACATGCAGACGAGGGCGTCGGGTCACGCGCGGGACAGGATGCCGGACGGGTGATTCACGACGACGCGTTCCTTCCGGGCCCGGTGACGGCGGCGCCGGAGTCCTGGGACGCCGGCTCGCTCGACCGCGTCACACCGTTCGTTGAGAGGCTCGCGATCACGCTCGAGAGCCACCTCCCGCAGGTCCTCGGCCGGCTGCGGCCGGACGTCACCGGGGAGCGCGCGCTCGAGCAGTTCGCGCAGGCGCTCGGGGCCGCTCGCGAGCGCGACGTGCCGGTCGAGGTGGAGATCCCCCTCGCCGCCGAGAATGCGTCGCTGCTGCCGGAGACGATCGCGTGGGTCGCGCGTGAGGGGGTCGCGCTCGTGCGGGTCGTGCCCTTCAGGGCACGGGTGGCGGCCGACCGCGCGATCGACGTATTCGCCTGCTTCTCGGTGCGCTACCTGACGCGGATCGAAAGGCTCGCCGAACAAGCCGCCCGCGACGCCGGCGTACCGCTCGTCTGGGAGCCGCGCGCCGGGCGGACCTTCGGCCTCGAAGCCCTGCCCGGCGTGTGCGAGGAGGTCTGGGGCCGTTTGCGCGTGGACGACGACGGGGTCGTGGAGCCCTGCATGTACGCGGAGCGCGGCGAGCTGACGCTGGGCCGGATCGGTCCGGACGGAACGCTCATGGATGTCTGGGCCGGCGCCTCCGCGCGGGACTTGCGCCGGGCGCACCTCGCCTGGGACTATCCGGCGGCCTGCACGACCTGCCCCCGCACGCTCGGCCCGGAGATCGCCGACACGACGGGGTTCATCGAGCGCTTCATCGAGGAGGTCGCCGGTGAGCGCGGGGTGGAGGCGCCGCTCGAGCCGCTCACCCCCGGCCCGGTGGCACGGTTCGGCGAGGCGCCCGACCTGCGCGTGCGCCGCCCCAACCGCCCGATCCGCTCGTGGCACGTCGCGATCGCCCCCGGAGGACACCGGGAGCGCCTGCGCACGTTCGAGGTGAAGGGGGTCGTCGAGAGCCTGCGGGTGGTGAGGATGGCCTTTCCCGAGGATCTGTGGGAAGAGATGAAGCCCAATGCCGGGCACTGGTGGGCGGCATTCGGCCAGGGCTACAACGACGCCTGGGTCGGGATGGCGACACCGCGCTGCATGGTTCGCGAGCGGGATCTGCCGCGCGTGGCCGGGAGCACCCTGCGCTATCCGCGCGAGGGCGAGGACCTCGTCGCAGAGGCCACTCCGCGCGCGACCGGGTTCCTCAAGTCCGAGTACCGGACGCTGGTGCAGCGCGTCCGCGACGCCGTCGCGGGCTCGGTGCCGGATGGCGCGGTGTGCGTCGTCGCGACGAAGGGCGACGACGGCCTCCTCGAGCTCGGCGAGACGGTCGCATGGCACTTCCCGCGCACCGAGGACGGCGTCTACGCCGGATTCAACCCGCCGGATGGGCGCTGGGCGGTGGAGCACCTCGAGGAGCTGCGCGCCGCCGGCGCCGAGTACCTGGTGCTGCCGGCGACCGCGTTCTGGTGGCGCGAGCACTACCCCGAGCTCGCTGAATGGCTGAGAGCGCGCGGAAGGCCCGTGCTCGAGGAGCGCGAGACCTGCCTGATCGTCGCGCTCAGCGAGCAGCAGGACGTCGACGAGGTCGCATGAGCGCGGGGGCGTGGTCGTGATCGGTGCTGCACAGCAGTCGCACAGCAGCGAGGACCCGCTGCGCGGGACCGAGCAGACGATGTAGGAGGTGCGGGTGCGCCTCCCCGCGGGGTATTCGTGGTCGAACTCGTGGTGCGTGTACATTTTTCCGGGTGAAGAAGTACCACCTCACGACCTTCGGCTGCCAGATGAACGAGCACGACTCGGAGCGCATGAAGGGCATGCTCGAGTCGCTCGGATACGGGGAGTCGGACGAGCGCGACGGCGCCGACCTGATCCTCTTCAACACCTGCTCGATCCGTGAGTCGGCGGACAACCGCCTGGTCGGCAACCTCGGCGAGGCCAAGCGCCTGAAGCGCGAGGACCCGGCCCGCATCGTCGGGGTCGGGGGGTGCTGGTCGCAGTCGATGAAGGAGCGGGTCTTCGAGCAGTTCCCGTTCGTCGACGTCGCGTTCGGGCCGGGCCAGATCGACAAGCTCGGCGAGTTCCTGAAGGCCGATGACCTCACGGCCCAGGGCTACTTCGAGTTCGAGGGGTTCCCCGGCGACCTGCCGATGAAGCGCGAGCGCCCGTTCCAGGGCTGGGTGCAGATCTCGGTCGGCTGCAACTGCGTTTGCTCCTATTGCATCGTGCCATCCACGCGCGGCCGCGAGGCCAGCCGCAGCCCCGCGGACCTCGTGCGTGAGGTCGAGGCGCTTGCCGCGGACGGCGTCCGGGAGGTCACCCTGCTCGGCCAGAACGTCAACTCCTATGGGCGCGACCTCCCGAAGGCGCAACGGATCGACTTCGCCGCGCTGCTGGCGCTCGTCGACGCGGTCGACGGCATCGAGCGCATCCGCTACACGAGCCCGCACCCGAAGGACGTGCGCGAGCGCCTCGTCGCGGCGCATGCCGAGCTGGCGAGCGTCTGCGAGCACATCCACCTTCCCCTCCAATCGGGCTCGACCCGGATCCTGAAGGCGATGCGGCGGACGTACGACCGCGAGCGCTACCTGAAGCGCGTCGAGATGATCCGCGCGAGCGTGCCGGACTGCGCGATCACGACGGACATCATCGTCGGGTTCCCCGGCGAGACCGAGGCCGACTTCCGCGAGACGCTCGAGGTCGTGGACGAGGTCGGCTACGACTCGGCGTTCACGTTCGTCTTCTCGGCACGTCGCGACACGGAGGCCGCGAGCCTGCCGGACCAGGTTCCGCACGCCGTCAAGCGGGAGCGCATGGAACGTCTCGTCGCACTGGTCCAGCGGCGCGCGCGCGAGCGCAGCGAGCGCTTCGTCGGGACCACCCAGGAGGTTCTCGTCGAGGGGCCGAGCCGCACGGACCCCGCGAGGCTGCGCGGCCGCACGCGTCACAACAAGACGGTCAACTTCGCCGGGCTCGCGCAGCCCGGTGACCTGGTTCAGGTCGAGATCTCGGGCGCAACTTCGACGACGCTCTCCGGCGAGGAGTGCGCTCGTCGCGCGCGTTGCCTGACGTCTTCGCCCTGTTCGGGCCGACGGGCGTCGGCAAGACCGAGGCCGCGATCGAGCTCGCCGGCCTGCTGCGCGAGCGAGGTCTGGACCCCGTCGCCGTGTCGGCCGACGCGATCGCCGTGTACGAAGGGCTCGACGTGCTTGCGGCCAAGCCCTCGACCGCCCAGCTCGCGCTCCTCGAGCACCGCCTGCTCTCGTGCATGGCGGTCGACGAGGAGTGCAGCGCCGGGCGCTACGCCGCGCTCGCGCACGCCGAGGTCGATGCGCTGCTCGCCGCGGGGCGCACCCCGATCGTCGTCGGAGGGACCGGCCTGTATCTGCGGGCGGCGCTCACCGACCTCGACCTGCGCCCGCCCCCCGAGCGGCAGGTGCGCGAGCGGCTCGAACGCGAGCTTGCCGAGGTGGGGCCGGCCGTGCTGCACGACCGGCTCTCACCGGCGGCGGCCGGCACCGTGCATCCGAACGACCGTAAGCGGATCGTCCGGGCGCTCGAGCTCGAGCTGATGGGCAGCGCCCCGCACGCGGGCTCCGAGCAGCTGTGGTCGGATCAGCTGCGGCAACCGACAGCGCTCTTCGGGATCACGATGGAGCGGGATGCCCTCCTCGAGCGGATCCGCGGGCGGGCCGGCGAGATGCTCGCTGCGGAGCGATCGGGGAGGTCGAGCGCGCGATCGCGCTCGGCGCCTCGCGCACGGCGCGCAAGGCGCTGGGCTTCAAGGAGATCAGCGCGCACCTCGCCGGTGATCTCGACCTCGACGAGACCCGAGCGCGGATCGAGCGTGGCCACGCCGCCTACGTGAAGCGCCAGCTGACGTGGATGCGAAAGCTCGCCGGGGTCCGGATCATCGACCGCACCGGGCGATGCGGCACCGGGTGCCGTCGCGATCTGAACCGAGATCCTACGCGACCACTTAGACTGCCGCCGCCATGCGGTTCGAGAAATGGCAGGCGCTCGGCAACGACTACATCATCGTGGAGCGCGACGAGCTGCCGTTCGAGTTGACGCCCGAGCGGGTGCGGCGCATCTGCGCCGCGCACTTCGGCTGCCACTCGGACGGCGTGCTGCTGCTCTCGCCGCCGAGCGACCCGCGGTGCGTGGCATCGCTGCGCATCTTCAATCCCGACGGATCCGAGGCGGAGCTCTCCGGCAACGGCGCGCGCGAGGCGATCCTCTACCTGCGCCGCCATGGCTGGACCGACGCTGACGAGTTCTCGATCGAGACCGCGGCGGGGGAGATCCGGCCGACAATCACCTCGGACCGGACCGTGAGCGCCGAGATGGGCCGCGCGCGGTTGCGCTCTCCGGACTATCCCTCCGGCGGCGGATGACGGCCGCGGGCGGGTCGTCGCAGCCGGGCGCGAGTTCGACTTCCAGCACGTGAGCATCGGCAACCCGCAGTGCGTGATCGACGCCGGGGCGGAGGTCGAGGAGCTCGACCTCTCGCTGATCGGGCCGGACATCGAGGCGAGCGACCTCTTCCCGAACCGCACGAACGTCTCGTTCATCAATCGTCGAGTCCGCTGACCGCGTGCGCGCGCGGATCTTCGAGCGCGGCGTGGGGGAGACGCTGTCGTCGGGCACCGGCGCGTCCGGTGCCGCCGTCGTGGCGGTGATGCGCGGCGCGACGAGCCCGGTGACCGTCGTGCTCGACGGCGGCGAGCTCGAGGTCGCGGTCTCGGACGACCTCGACGTGATCCTCACCGGCTGGGCCGTGCCCGTGTTCAGCGGCGAGCTTCGCCGACGAGTTCGTGCGCTCGCTGAAGGAGGTGGCATGAGGGAGACCGAGCGCCTCGGGCGCATCCCGCCGTACCTGTTCGCTGAGCTCGAGCGCAAGATCGCCCAGAAGAAGGCCGACGGGATCGACGTGATCTCGCTAGGGATCGGCGACCCGGACACGCCGACCCCGCCGAACGTCGTCGCCGCGATGGAGCGCGCGGTGCGCGACCCGGCCACGCACCAGTACCCCTCCAACCGCGGCCGCGCCGAGTTCAGGGAGGCGGTTGCCGGGTTCTACGACCGGCGCTTCGGAGTGGCGCTCGACCCCGATACGCAGGTGATGCCCGCGATCGGCGGCAAGGAGTGCATCTTCAACCTGAACCTCGCGTTCCTCGACGAGGGCGATGTCGCGCTCGCGGCGGATCCCGGTTACCCGGTCTACACCGGCGGCCCGCTGCTCGCCGGCGCGGAGCCGGTGCTGATGCCGCTCGTGCCCGAGCGCGGGTTCGTCCCGGACCTCGCGGCGATCCCGGCGGACGCGCTGCGGCGCGCGCGCATCATCTTCCTCAACTACCCGAACAACCCGACAGGCGCGGTCGTGCCCGAGGGGTTCTTCGAGGAGGTGGTGGCCTTCGCGCGCGAGCACGACGTGCTGGTCGTGCACGACTCCGCCTACTCGGAGCTGACTTTCGACGGTTACGTGGCGCCCAGCTTCCTCGCCGTGCCGGGCGCGATCGACGTGGGCGTCGAGGTGTTCTCGCTGTCGAAGGCCTACAACATGACGGGCTGGCGCTGCGGGGCGATCGTCGGCAGTGCCGCCGCGGTCGCCCGGTATTGGAAGCTGAAGACGAACATCGACTCGGGCCTGTTCGAGGCGGTGCAGCTTGCCGGGGCCGAGGCGTTGAGCGGGCCGCAGGACTCCGTCGCCGAGATGTGCGCACTCTATGCGCGCCGCCGCGACCTCGTGATCGACGCGCTGCGGGAGATCGGGATCGGCATCGAGGCCCCGAAGGGCACGATCTACGTTTGGGCTCCCGTGCCCGCGGGCCACACCTCCACGTCGTTCTGCGAGGAGGTGCTCGAGCAGGCGGGCGTCGTCGTCAGCCCGGGCTCCTCCTACGGACCGAACGGCGAAGGCTTCTTCCGGATCTCGCTGACGGTGCCCGACGAGCGCCTGCGCGAGGCCGTCGAGCGGATGCGCGGGTCACTGGCCTGACCCCCTCGGGTCTGGCTCTACACTCTGGCTGAGTGTCAAGGGCCGAGAGGAACGGGCGCAACAAGCAGTCTGCCTACGCGACTGCGGCGGGCGCAGGCGTCGTCAATCCCCGCGCGCGCCAGCGCGCCTTCTGCATCGCCGTGTTGCCGCAGGACGCGTCCGGGGACGGGCACGACGAGCTCGCCGAGCTGAAGGAGCTGCTGCGCACCGCCGGAGTCGCGGTGGCGGGGGAGATGGTGCAGCGTCGCCCGCAGCCCGACCCGAACGTCTATTTCGGCAAGGGCAAGCTCGCGGAGCTCGGGGAGGCGATCGCGGAGTCGGATGCCAACCTCGTGGCCTGCAACGACGAGCTGCTGCCGCGCCAGGAGCGCAACCTCGAGGAGGCGACCGGCGTCCCGGTGATCGACCGCACCGCGATCATCCTCGACATCTTCGCCGACCACGCGCACTCGGCCGAGGGGAACATGCAGGTCGAGCTCGCGCAGCTCGAGTACAACCTCGCACGCATGCGGGGCCTGTGGACCCACCTCGAGCGGCTGGGAGCCGGGATCGGCACCCGCGGTCCCGGTGAGTCCCAGATCGAGACGGACCGCCGGCTCGCGCGCGACCGCATCGGGCAGCTCAAGCGCCGCCTCGAGCGGGCCGAGCGCTCCCGGCGCCTCACACGCAGCCGCCGCGAGGAGTCGCACACGCCGCGCGTCGCGCTTGCCGGCTACACGAACGCCGGCAAGTCGACCCTCCTCAACGCGCTCACCGCGGCGGACGTCGGGGTCGGCTCGCGGCTGTTCCACACGCTTGACCCGACGACGCGGTCCTTCAAGCACGAGGGGCGCGCGTACCTGGTCACCGACACCGTCGGCTTCATCCGCAAGCTCCCGCACCAGCTGGTCGACGCGTTCAAGGCGACCCTCGAGGAGACGGTCAACGCCGACCTGATCCTGCACGTCGCGGACGCGGCCGTGCCGGGAGAGGACCTCGACGAGATGATGGCCGCGGTCGACGAGGTGCTCGAGGAGATCGGCGCCGAATCGAATCCCCGCCTGATGGTGCTCAACAAGGCCGACGCGCTCGACCCGGACGAGCGCCGGCTGGTCGCGGCGCGCCACCGCGACGCGGTGCTCGTATCGGCGCTCACCGGCGAAGGCCTCGACGAGCTGCGGCGCCGGATCGAGCGGTCGTTCCGCGCGCGGCTCGAGTCCGTGGACCTGCTCGTGCCCTATGAGCGCGGCGCGGTGCTCTCCGAGCTGCACGACCTGGCCGGCGACCTCGAGCGCGAGGACACGGCCGACGGCGTGCGCGTCCGCGCGCGCGTTCCTGCTGCGGTCGCCGAGCGCATGCGGCCGTTCGATCGCAACGGCCAGGGTTGATCGTCGAGTTCAAGCGGCTCGCGGCGCACGCCCGCGCGCCCGAGCGCGCGAACGAGCACGATGCGGGCTGGGATCTGCGCGCCGCGGAGGCGGCGACGATTGCGCCGGGCGCGCGCGCGAGCGTCGGCACGGCGATCGCCGTCGCGATTCCGGAGGGCCACGCCGGGCTGGTCCTGCCGCGCTCCGGACTCGCCGCGCGCCACGGGATCGCGCTGGTCAACGCTCCAGGGCTGATCGACGCCGGTTACCGCGGCGAGGTGCGGGTGCTCCTGCTCAACACCGACGCGCAGCGAGGCGTTCGAGATCGCACCGGGCGAGCGCATTGCGCAGCTGGTGGTCGTCGAGCTGCCGGCGGTCGAGTTCGCTGAGGCGCAGACGCTCTCCGAGACGGCGCGCGGCGCCGGCGGCTTCGGCTCGACCGGCGTCGGCTGATCCGCGCGGCTAGCGGCGGCGCAGCGTGCGCAGGCGGTGCAATGCGGCGCCGGCGAGGGTGAGGGCTGCCATTCCGAGCAGCCCCGGGACGAGCATCGATGCCGAAATCTCGGTGTCGGTTGCGCGCGTGGCCGTGGCATCGGCGACGGTCTTCGGCGCGGCGATGGCGTCCAGAGCCGCGCCGGTGCCACCCGGTCCCTTCGCGCCCCCCGACTGCGGCTCCGGGACGCCGTCGAACAGCGGCGCGGTGCGCGCACGCGGGCTTTTCGAGCGCGCGTCGCGGTCGCCGCGCTCGTGGCGCGCCTTGCGCTTCGTCGACTCGCCGCGAGGCGAGCGGCCGCCTGCCGGGCGCCTAGCACCGGTGCGGCGCGCGCGGCGCTTCACGGTACGGGCCGGCGAAGCCGGGGTACCGGTGGCTTTCGGAGCAACGATCGGCGCAGTTGCGGTGGAGGGAGGAGCAGCCGGGGACAGCGCCGCGTTCGGCATCGCCGCGGGTGCGGGCGGCTGCGCGGCCGGCGCCGGCTCGGCCGGGGGCAGGGCGCGGCCGCAGGTACTCGATCCGCGGCTCGGCCTTCGTCATCCTCCCGGAGTGCCGCATCTCCGCCTCGACCTCGACGGTCCGGGCGCCCGCGCCCAGGTCGGGCATCGTGAACTCCCCGGCGATCATGGCGCCCGCCGCGCTGCCCCGCAAGACGTCCTTGTCGGCTACCTCGATCTCGTAGTCCACCCTGCTCGTGGCCCCCGCGATCGAGAAGTGGATCGTGTCGCCGGCTCTCGCGTGCTGCTCGGCGACCGCGAACGTGGGCTGCGCGTGCGCGACCCCTCCGCCCGTGAAAAGGAAGAGAGTGCTCAACAAAAGTGCTGCGCGCGCCGCGAAAATAGCCAACCGTCCCTGGTCGTGCTTCCGACCCCAACCTCTCATGCCGCAGGGGTGCGCGTCAAGTGAATCTGCTGCGCGAGAGCTAGCCCGGACTAACCCCAAGCACCCGGCCACCCCGTGGCCGAACGTCCCGCGATACCGCCTAGAGCACACACTCCGGGACGTTCGGTGGGATGTTTTAGCTCAGCTCTGGCCTGTCGGCCCGAACCGCTCCGTCTTCACCTGCCGCGCGTCGAGGCCGGCGTCCAGCAGCAGGCGTGTGGCCGCCTCGACGAACCCGTTCGAGCCGCAGACGAAGGCGATACCGGGCGTGCCCGTCGCCTCGGCGATCAGTGAGGAGTCGATCCGGCCGGTGTGCCCGGTCCATCCGTCGGGCGGCTCACGGGTGAAGGTGACCAGCGTGTCGTCGCCGAGCTCGTCCGCGTAGATCAGCTCGTCGGCGGCCCTCACCGAGTAGACGAGTCGCATCGGCAGGTCGGGCATCGCGCGCCGCCGGTGACGCAGGATCGCCATCAGGGGCACGACGCCCGAGCCGCCCCCGACCAGCAGCACCGGCGCCTCTCCGCGCCACACGAAGTACGACGCGAAGGGCCCGCGCACCTCGACGCGGTCGCCCTCGACGACCACGTCGTGGAAGTAGGGGGACACCTCACCGTCGTCGAGGCGGTCGATCGTCAGCTCGATCTCGCCCGCGTCGAGGGGGGAGGAGGCGATCGAGTAGGAGCGCTGGGCGGCGTATCCGTCGGGCGCCGTGAGGCGCACGTCGTAGTGCTGCCCGGGCAGGTGCGGCATCCACATCGGGAGCGCGAGCCGGAACGACTTGACGCGCGAGGTCTCCTGCCTGATCGACGAGACGGTGGCGACCTGCCACGCGCCCGGCGCGCGCTGCTCGACCGGCGTCAGCACCTCAGTCGGTCCAATAGCGCTCTTCCTTCCAGGGGTCTCCGCGGTTGTGGTAGCCGTTGGCCTCCCAGAAGCCGGGCTCGTCGTGATCCATGACGCGCAACCCGGCGATCCACTTCGCGCTCTTCCAGAAGTAGAGGTGGGGGACGAGCAGCCGTGCCGGGCCACCGTGCTCGGGGGCCAGCGGCTCACCCTCGTGCTCGGTGACGATCCACGCCTTGCCGTCCGTGAGATCCTCGAGCGGAAGGTTCGTCGTGTAGCCCCCGTAGGAATAGGCCGTCACGTAGGCGCCGAGCGGCTCGACCTGCTCGAGCAGCGTGTCGACGGAAACGCCGCCGAAGCTGGTCCCGAGCTTCGACCACTTGGTCACGCAGTGGATGTCGCACGGAACGGTCTCGAACGGCAGCGCGCGGAACTCCTGCGCCGTCCACTCGCGCTCCTGCGCGACCATCCCGTCGATGCGCAGGCCCCAGTCGCCGGGCTCGACGTCGGGCGTCGGCCCGGCCGTGAGCACCGGGAACCCGGGCTCGATGTACTGCCCGGGTGGCACCCGGTCCGCCAGCTCCTCGGGAACACGGCGCCGGCCACCGAAGCCTCGGGAGATGAAGCCCATCGGCGCAGACTACGCGTTCACGACGTCCCCGGCCCGGGTCGTCGCATGCCCGGGGAGAAGCTGAAGCACGGGCTGCCCGCGCGCAGGCGCAAGTCCTTGCGCGCCCTGCCGACGTAGAGCGGCTCGATCACGAGGTTGTCAAGGACTTGGACGGCGATCGCGGGTGAGACCGCCGCGTTGCCGGCATGCCGAGCGCTCCAGAGACAGTTGCGTCGCGCCACGTTGCGGGCGCCGGTCAGCTCGAAGTCCTCGACGTTGTAGCGCACGACCGGGTTGGAGATCACGTTGTGCTCGACGACGTTGTCGGCAGACCTTCGCGAGAACACGACGCCCTCTCCGTTGCCGTCGATCACGTTGCGCGCGACGTATGTGCGCTGCGCATCGGGAAACAGCTGCACGCCACGGTCCGCGTTGTCGTAGATCCAGTTGCCGGTGATGCGGGCGCCGTACGAGGCCTCGACGTAGATCCCGTGGTGGTGGTTGGTCGGAGGCAGCTGGCCGCAATTGTGGATCCGGTTGCGCTCGATCACGGTATGGCGCGCGCGGCCGTACTCGTCCGAGCCGAGCACGAAGCAGATCGTGGTGTCGCGGGTGGTGATGTCGTTGTCGCGGAAAACGACGTGGTTGCCGTTCACCGTGGGACTGGGCAGCCTCGCGCGGTTGCGCCCGTCCAGGAAGAGCTGCCGGATCACGACGTGGTTGGCGCTGTTCGTCACGTAGACGCGTCCCCGCACGGTGGCGCGCGCGCCGGGAGCGCTCCTGAGCGTGGTCGGCCGTCCTGACCTGCCGCCCCGCCGGATCTCGACGCGACCCCGGTAGATCCCGGCGCGCAGGCAGCCCGTCTGCCCCGCGCGAAGCGAGTTCGCGAGCTTCCCCACGGTCGCGTACGGGGCCGTTGCTGTACCGCGGTTCGCGTTCGAGCCGCGTGGCGAGGCGACCTTGTCGCACGCCGCTTCGGAAGTGTCGGCGGTGGCCGCTGTGAGCGCCAACATGACGATCGCCGTGACGGCCTTCACGGCGACGATTGTGTCAGCCGGCGCCGATTCCGGAGGAGGCCAAAACGCACTGAGCTACCGTTTGACCGCCCGCGATGCGCGATCGAGCCCTCCAAATCGACGACCTGACGAAGCGCTACCCCACAGGGGTCGAGGCGCTGCGCGACGTCTCGCTCGCCGTCGAGGACGGCGAGTTCTTCGGCCTGCTGGGCCCCAACGGCGCGGGTAAGTCCACGCTGATCCACTGCGCGACCGGGCTCGCGCAGCCGACGTCCGGCGCGATCCGGGTGTTCGGCCACGACGCGATCCACGATTACGGCGAGGCGCGGCTGGCCGTCGGGCTGGCGCCCCAGGAGGTGAATCTCGACTGGTTCCTGACGGTCGAGGAGACGCTCGACTATCACGCCGGCTATTTCGGGGTGCCGAAGCGCGAGCGACGCGAGCGCGCCAAGGAGCTGATCGAGATCTTCTCGTTGTCGGATAAGCGAGACGAGCGCACGCGCACGCTTTCCGGCGGGATGAAGCGACGGCTGGTCCTCGCCCGCGCATTGATGCACCGCCCGCGCCTGCTGATCCTCGACGAGCCCACCGCCGGCGTCGACATCGAGTTGCGCCTCGAGCTCTGGCAGTACATCCAGCGCATCAACCAGGAGGGCACGACGATCCTCCTGACGACGCACTACCTGGAGGAGGCCGAGCGCCTCTGCGACAAGATCGCGTTCATCAACGAGGGTCGGATCGTCGCGAAGGGCACGAGCCCCGAGCTGGCGGCGACCTACGGCGTCGCGAACCTCGAGGACGCCTATCTGGCGCTGGTGGGCCGCAAGGAGCTGTCGCGCTCGCATGTCGAGGACCTTGCCTCGTGACCACCGGGCAGATTCGGTTCTTCACGCTCTCGCGGCGCGAGGTCAACCGCTTCATGAAGATCAAGAAGCAGACGATCGGCGCGCCCCTGCTCGAGACCTTCCTCTATATCTCCGTGTTCGGAGCCGCGCTCGGCTCGCGCATCGACCAGCTCCACGGCATCGACTACGTCGTGTTCGTGATCCCCGGCCTGATCATGATGGCGTGGGCGATCAACGCCTTCTCCAACAACGCCTCCTCGATCCTCCAGCAGAAGTTCCAGGGCGCGATCCAGGACCAGCTCTCATCGCCTGCCTCGCCGCTCGAGCTTCTGCTGGCCTTCTCGTTCGGCGGATTCATTCGCGGCCTGGTGGTCGCGGTGCTGACGTTCACGGCCGCGTCGTTCCTGGTGGACCTCCCGGTAGACCACGTCCTCGTGCTGGTCCCCGCGCTGTTCCTCGTGGGTTTCTTCTTCGCGCAGCTCGGTGTCCTGATCGGGGTGCGCGCCGAGCAGTTCGACGACGTCGCGATCGCGCAGACGTTCGTGCTCCAGCCCCTGATCTTCCTCGGCGGCGTGTTCTACTCGGCGTCGCTGCTGCCCGAGCCGTTCCAGACCCTGACCCACTTCAACCCGGTCTACTACATGATCGCCCTGGTCCGCTACGGCTTCCTCGGCTACGCCGAGGCGAACGTCGCGCTGTCGCTGTTCCTGCTGACGATCGCGACCGGCGCGCTGTTCGCCGTGAACCTGCGGTTGTTCTCGAGGGGATACAAGCTGCGCTCTTAGAGCGCCTTGGCCCTCACATCCCGACCGAACGTCCCGGACTGCGTGCTCTAGGCGGTATCGCGGGACGTTCGGCCACGTTGCTATCGAACCCCGGGGTGTCCTGGGTACTTGGGGTTAGTCCGGGCTAGGCGGCCGCGTTTGCCGCAGCAGGCTGCTCGTCGATTCGCGGTGAGCGGCCGACGACACCCACGAGCGCCGACACGACCTCGGGGTCGAATTGCGTACCCACATTGTCGGTCAACTCGGCGAGCGCCTCGGCGGTCGACATGGCGGCTCGGTAGGACCGTGTCGTGGTCATTGCGCTGAAGGCGTCGCAGCACGAGACCACGCGGGCCTCCCGGGGGATCGAGTGGCCCGCGAGGCCGTCCGGGTACCCGCTGCCGTCCCAGTGCTCGTGCGAGGCGCGCACGACGAGTCCCACGTCGCGCAACACGCCGCCGACCCGGTCGAGCATCGTCTGTCCCTCGACGGTGTGGGTCTTGACGATCGTCCACTCCTGATGACTGAGCGGGCCGGGTTTGTTGATGATCTCGTTTGGGATCGCGATCTTTCCGATGTCATGCAGGAGCGCCCCCAACTCGACGTTCCTGCGCGCACGGTCGTTCATGCCCAGCTCGTCCGCGACCTGGAGCGAGAGGGACACGACCCCGCGGCTGTGGCTGCCGGTGTACTGGTGGTCCGCCTCAACCAGATCGCCCAGCAGCAACGCCGTGCCGTGGTAGGCGCGACTCAACTCCATCGCGTGCCTCAGGCGCGCGGTTCGCTCGCGCGAGAAGATGTCGAGCAGCGCGGCGAGCGGCAGCACGAGCAGAAAGGCGTACGGCTCCGCCTCGGTCGCAAGAGCCGCGAGGAACCCGATCGGGCTCAGCAGCAGGTCCACCATGTAGACCCACGCCAGAAGGCGCGGCTGGATGCCCGGCGAGACGCCCATCGCGCTCCACTCGCGTGTCGTCGACGAGACGAAGTCGCCCGCGAACTGTGCGCCCAGCGCAAGGAGGTAGATGGGCCAGTCCTGCAGCATGGGCGTTTCCGCTCCGACGAGCACGAGCACCAGCGCGGGGGGGACCGCGTGCCACGAGTCGCCGAGGCTGAGCACGGCACGGTCCGGGTGGGTCCTGCGCCCGATGTAATCCGGCAGGTTGCCGAGCATCGTTCCTGCGGCCACGAACAGCGGCACCATCGTCGTCGGCAGCAGGAACAGCATCGGGACGAAGACGAGCTGCGTGGGGACGGTGTAGCCCGCGCCGTCGCTGAAGCGGATTCGCGATGCGAGCGCGTACGCGCTCGTGAGGACCACTGCGAGTGAGACGTCAAGGGACCGCTCGGCGTCCATCAGGACGGCCATGCCGATCGCCGCTACGAGGAAGGTGCCGGCGGCAAGCCATTCGACCGCACGCTCCCGTCCGGTCAGTTTCAGCGGCGGGCTTGACTCGGCGCCCTCGAGCAGGCGGTGGACCGCCGGGCTGAGCCCGGGCTCCGTGTCGATCCCGATGCCCTTCATCGTTCTGTTTTCGACCGCTGCAGCCGGGCGCTTGACCCGGCGCGCTGCCAGGGTGCTGGACGGATGTCCAGGCAGACGGGCGGCGAGATCGCCCGCATGATGGAAGTCAGCCCCCCCGGCCCCCTCCCGAATAGAAGGACTCCGATGCTCAACGCCGCCATCTCTCGTGCACGCCTGCTTGCCGCCGGACTTCTTGCCGGCCTGACCTTGCTCATGCTGCCGGTCGCATCCGCACACGCCGGGCTGCTCGTCAAGACGGCTACGGCGTGCGAGGGCCAGTCGCTGTCACAGCCCTTCCTGCGCTGGGTGGACCCGCTGAGTTACACGCTGGCTCCGAACGGCGCGCTCGAGGCCGGTGCGCAGGACTGGACCCTCTCGAAGGCGTCCGTCGTGAGCGGCAACGAGTCGTTCTACGTGCACGGGTCGCGTGATTCGAAGTCGCTCTACCTGCCTGCGGGCAGCACCGCCACGACGCGGGCCATGTGCGTGGGCATCGATCACCTCGTGACCCGCTTCTTCGTCAAGAGCAAGGACACGACACTGCTGTCGCTCTCGCGGCTGGAGGTCGAGGTCCTCTTCGAGGACGCCGGCGGCAACGTCCGGTCGCTCGTGATCGGCTCCGCCACGCCGAGCGCGAAGTGGGCGCCGACCCTGCCGATGCTGGTGGCGGCGAATCTGTTGACGTTGCTCCCCGGGGAGACCACGCCCGTGGCATTCCGCTTCACGCCAAAGGGCAAGGGCTCGTGGTGGATCGACGATCTCTACGTCGATCCGCACCGTCGCAGCTGAGCTCGACTAGCGGGTGACCGGCTCGGGCGTGCGCTCGCGCCCCGGGCGCAGCGGCGCACCCGACACCGCACACGAGAACTCCGGGGCCGCCGCGGGCTCGGCCTCGAGCACGTCGGAGCGGATCGTCAGCCAGGCGAGGATGCCGCCCAGAGCGGCAAGCGCCGCGCATGCCACCATCGCCATCCGGAAGCCGTCCTCCATCGCCACCGGGTCGTAGAACTTGTCGCCGGTGAGCCCCGCGATCACCGGCAGCACCGCGACCGCGAGCAGGCCGGCGACGCGCGAGACCGCGTTGTTGATGCCCGACGCGATGCCGGAGTGGCGGGAGTCCGCTGCGGCCAGCACGGTCGCCGTGACCGGCGCGACGACGAGCGTCAGGCCGAGGCCGAACACGATCACCGCCGGCAGCACGCTCGTGACGTAGCTGTCGCCGGGCTCGATCCGCGTCATCAAGAGCAGGCCGCGCGGCGATCACCAGCGGCCCGACGGTCAGCGGGATCCGCGGCCCGATGCGCTGCGCGAGCGCGCCGGAGCGCGCCGACAACAGCAGCATCAGCACCGTCACGGGTAGCGACGCCGCGCCCGCTGCGATCGGCGGAGTAGCCGAGCGAGATCTGCAGGAAGGCGACGAGCAGGAAGAACACGCCGCCGAGCGCCGCATAGACCACGAACGTCACCAGGTTGGCGGCGCTGAACTGCCGCGAGGAGAAGATCGCGAGCGGCATCATCGGGTTGGCGCTGCGGCGCTCGACCAGCAGGAACGCGACCAGGGCAGCGACGCCGCCGATGGCCGCGACCAGGATCAGCGGGCTGAGCCCCGCTCCGGGCGCCTCGATCAGCGCGTAGGTGGTCCCCGCGAGGCCGAGCGCGACCAGCGTCGCGCCGGCCACGTCGAGGCGCCCGGTCGCGGTCGGGTCGCGGGTCTCGGGGACGTGGCGCGGGGCCATCACCATCACGAAGATGCCGATCGGCAGGTTGATCAGGAAGATCGCCCGCCAGGACACGGCATCGACCAGATAGCCGCCCAGCAGGGGCCCGAGCGCGGCCGCAACGCCGCCCAGGCCCGACCACGCGCCGATCGCGCGGGCGCGGTCGCCGGGGCGAAAGCTCGACTCGATCATCGCCAGGCTGCCGGGCGTCAGGAGCGCTCCGCCGATCGCCCTGGAGGAGCCGCGCGGCGATCAGCATCTCGGCATTCGGAGCGATCGCGCAGAGCAGCGAGGCGGCGGTGAACAGGCCGACCCCGAGCACGAAGATCCGCCGCCGCCCGTGACGGTCGCCCAGCGACCCGCCGAGCAGGATCAGCGACGCGAGCGTCAGGAGGTAGCCGTTGAGGATCCACTGCAGGCGCTGGTCGACGCGTCGAGGTCGCGACCGATCCGGGCAGCGCGACGTTGACGACCGTGCCGTCGAGGAAGGCGATGCCCGAGCCGAGCACGGCGATTGCCAGCACCCAGCGACCGGCGGGGCTCTCGTAGGCCACCCCCTTTGCGCTGTC
>CAVRTB010000003.1:0-380861 GCA_963724065.1 uncultured Solirubrobacterales bacterium | reverse complement strand
ACCTCGTCGCGCATCAGCAACTCGACGGTCGCGCGCGAGCGGTCGAGCATCTCGAGCGCCTTGTGCGGGTGCAGCGCGACGTCCGCGCCGCCGCGTGCGGCGCGCAGCAGGTGCTCGGGCATCCAGCGCAGCGCGTCCGCCACCTGAGACCGGCGGGAGCGAGCTGCGTGGGGGCCGTCCCGCGGGAACGTCTCGAGTGCGCCATACCGCGCGGCGGGCGGCTTGGGCTCGTCATCGAGCATCAGGTAACCCGCGTCCACGGAGCCGACCCCGTCCATCATCGCGTGGTGGGTCTTGGTGACCAGCGCCCAGCGACCGCCCTCGAGCCCGTCGAGCAGCACCACCTCCCACAGCGGCCGGCGCCGATCGAGGCGGTGGGACCAGAAGTCCCCAAGCCATTCGCACAACTCTTGGTCGCCACCCGGCGCGGGCAGCGCCGCGTGACGCACATGAGAGGCGAGGTGAAAGCGCTCGTCGTCCTCCCACGCCGGCCAGGTGAGCCCACCGGTACGCGGCTCGGACAGCTTGCGGCGGTAGCGCGGCAGGCGTGACAAGCGCGAGTCCAGATGCCGGCACACGTCTCCGACGTGCGGCACTGAGCCGTCCGGGCGCGGGTCGAACACCAGTGCTCCGCCGATGTGCATGTGCGCCGCCTCGTCGGCCTGTTCGAGCTCGAGGAACGTGGCATCGAGGGGAGTGAGGTGCTCGGTCATGCTCTTCCCAAGCTAGACAGCCGAGCTCCGTGCCACATGCGTACTCACCACCGCACCCAATCCGCAGTCTCCACGGAGACTGCCGCGCGACCCGGCACTTACCTTCCCCGGGGCGGGAGGCGATGACCTCGACGACAGCTGCGGACGATGCTCCAGGCGGCCGCCTGCTGCCGAGCAGCTAGTCGGGTTCAGCCGTGAGCGGGGGGCTAGGCGGGATCCGCTCCATCCTCTGCGCCGACGTCTGCGGTGACCAGCAGCACGGGCCTGCGGCTGCGCTGCACGACACCGTGCGACACGCTGCCCAGCAGCGCCGATGCGATCGCCGAGCGCCCGCGCGACCCCATCACGACGAGGCGCGCGTCCTCATCCTCGGCGATGTCGAGGATCGTCCTCCACAGAGCGCCCTCGGACAGGACCGCCCGCGCGCGGGCCTCGAGGCCGGCCTGCGCCGCCCGCCCCGCTCCCTCATCGGCGCAGGCGCGCGCCCCTTCCTGGGCCGCAGCGTCGAGCTTTGCGATCGCCTCCTCGGCCACGTCCGCGGGCAGGCCCGCGAGCGCCAGGCCACCCGCCGGTCTGAGCGACTGCCACGCGGTGACCACGACCGCCGTGCCGTTCGAGAGCAGCCGTCCCACCTGCTCCACCGCAGCCTGCGCGTGCGGAGACCCGTCGTATGCGATCAAGACGGGCCGGTCCCCGCTTGGCTCGGTCATGCAGCCTGGTAGCTATCAGACTCGGGCTTTAGGCGCAGGCTGCGGGTGACCGAAACGCACGTCCGGCTGGACGCGGTCGGGCCAACGCGGCAGCCACCACGCACGCGGCGCGGGCAGCGCCGGTCTGGCCCCGAACGGACGGAGCGCCCGCATAACGGTATGTTTGGCGCTCGAGAGGAAACGATGGACGAACTCAAACTTGAATCCGCAGGACGGGTCGAGAAGGTGAGGAAGGCGCTCACCCCGCCCCTCGGGACCCGGAAAGGCCCGGACGCGCCAGGCGCGGACGTCTCCGAGAGCTTCCGCAGCGCCCGCTCGGGGCTCGTGCAGATCAGCGCTGACCTCGAGCGCCTGCGACTGCATGCGTCCTCGCTCGTGAAGGGCGCTCACCGCACGGCGAAGTAGCAGCCGCCCGCGGCACGCCGTCCCCCTAGCGCTACGCTGGCCGCGAGAAGATCGCCGCCCGCCCAGGTGCCCGACCCTGCGACACACGCCACTCGCCGGTACCCGGCCCATCGCGAGGCCGACGTCGTGTTGCGCGACGGCTCGACCGTCCACGTGCGTCCCGTGCGGCCCGGCGATCGCGAGGCGCTCAAAACGTTCCTCGAGCGCCTGTCGCCGGACTCGCGCAGCCTGCGGTTCTTCTCCCTGGGCGTGAACCTCGACGGCGCGGCGGAGTGGGCCGCGGACGTTGACTACGACCTGCGCTTCGGCCTCGTGGCGCTCAGCGGCACACGCCAGGCGGTGGTCGGACATGCGACGTGGAACCGCTCCGACACCGCCGACGATCGTGCCGAGGTCGCCTTCGAGATCGCGGACGCCTACCAGGGCAACGGGCTCGGGACGCTGCTGCTCGCACACCTCGCCGAGGCCGCCGAAGAGCGAGGCGTGTCCGTGTTCGAGGCTGAGGTCCTCCCGCACAACCACCGCATGGCCGAGGTGTTCCGCCAAAGCGGCTTCGCGGTGCGTACGCGCTCGGGCCCGGACGTGCTGCGGATCGAGTTCCCGACGGAGATGTCCGAGGGCGCGCTCGAGCGCTTCGAGGAGCGCGACCGCACATCGGCTGCTGCTGCGGTACGGAAGTTCTTGCGACCCGAGTCCGTCGTGGTGATCGGCGCGTCGCGCGAGCGCGGCACGGTCGGCGGAGAGATCTTCCACAACCTGATCGCGACCGCGTTCAACGGCCCCGTGTACCCGGTCAACCCGCGCGCGGCCGTGGTGCAGTCGGTGCCCGCCTTTGCCTCGGTGCGCGACATCCTCGCCGACGTGGAGCTGGCGGTCGTGGCGGTACCGGCGCCGCTGGTCGCCGACGTCGCGCGCCAGTGCGCGGCGAAGGGCGTCCGCGCGCTGCTGGTGATCTCGGCCGGATTCGCCGAGACCGGAGACGAGGGCCGCGCGCGCCAGGAGGAGCTCGTGTCGATCTGCCGCGAGTCGGGCATGCGCCTGGTCGGCCCCAATTGCCTGGGGGTGCTCAACACCTCGCCGGAGGTGCGACTGGACGCGATGTTCGGCCCGCTGTTCCCGCCGCACGGCAACGTCGCATTCCTCTCGCAGAGTGGCGCGCTCGGCCTGGCCGTGATCGACTACGCGCAGGGGCTCGGACTCGGGCTCTCTTCGTTCGTGTCCGTCGGCAACAAGGCGGACATCTCCGGGAACGACCTGATCCAGTACTGGGAGTCGGACGACGAGACCGACGTGATTCTGCTCTACCTCGAGTCGTTCGGCAACCCGCGCAAGTTCGCGCGAATCGCCCCGCGCGTGGCGCGCGCAAAGCCGATCGTGGCCGTCAAGAGCGGGCGCTCGGCCGCCGGCGCGCGAGCGACGTCCTCGCATACAGGCGCGCTGATCTCGGCCTCCGACGTGACCGTCGACTCGCTCTTCCGCCAGGCGGGCGTGATCAGGACGGACACGCTCGCGGAGCTGTTCGACGTGGGCCGGGTGCTGGCCGACCAGCCGGTGCCGCGCGGGCGCCGCATCGCGATCGTCACGAACGCGGGCGGGCCCGGGATCCTGTGCGCGGACACCTGCGAGTCGCACGGGCTCGAGATCCCGGACCTGCCGGCGGCGGCAAGCGAGGAGCTGCGGTCCTTCCTGCCGGCCGAGGCCTCGCTGGCGAACCCGCTCGACATGATCGCCACCGCCCCCGCCGACCACTACCGCCGCGCGCTGGAAGTGCTGGCCGGCCACGACTGCGCGGACGCGATCATCGCGATCTTCATCCCACCGCTCGCGACGCGATCGGAGGACGTAGCGCTCGCAATCCGGTCCGCCGTCGATGCCTTGGACCGGCCGCTGCCCGTCGTGTCCGTGTTCATGACGAGCGAGGGCAAGCCTCCGGCGCTGACGTCCGGGGGCGGCTCGATCCCAGCCTTCGCGTTTCCGGAGGACGCCGCGCGCGCGCTCGCACGCACCGTCGACTATGGGGTGTGGCGCGAGGCTCCGGGCGGGCAGGTGCGCGACTTCGAGGACGCGCGCCCGGAAGAAGCCGGTGCCGTGATCGCCTCGGCCCTCGGTCGCAGCGCCGAGTGGCTCTCCCCCGACGATGTCGATCGCCTCTTCGGCTGCTACGGACTCCCGCTGGTGGAGAGCCGCACCGCCGGGACGCCGGACGAGGCGGCGAGCGCGGCGAGCGACCTCGGCGGCGCCGTCGCTCTGAAGGCGACGTCCCCGACGATCATCCACAAGACGGAGCTCGGCGCGGTCGCGGTCGACCTGCCGGGTCCGGAGGCCGTACGTGAGGCCGCGCAGCAAATGACGGCTCGGCTGACCGCGGCTGGGCACGAGCCGGCGGGGTTCCTGGTGCAGAAGATGGCCCCTCACGGCGTCGAGATGCTCGTGGGCGTCGCGCACGACCCGCTGTTCGGGCCGGTGATCGCATGCGGAGCTGGCGGCGTGACAGCCGAGGTGATGAAGGACGTGGCCGTGCGGATCACTCCGCTGACCGACCGGGACGCGACCGCGATGATCGTTTCGCTGCGATCCTTCCCGCTGCTCGAGGGCTTCCGGGGCGGCGCACGCGCCGACATCGAAGCGCTTGTGGACGTGCTCCTGCGCGCTGGAGCGTTGGTCGAGGCTCACCCCGAAGTCATGGAGATGGACTGCAATCCGGTCGTTGTGTCTTCCGATGGAGCCGTGATCGTGGACGCGCGGATACGCGTCGAGGCGGTCGCGCCCGCGGGCCCGTCGCCGAAGGTCTGAGCGACCGCGGCCCTCTCGGAGCAACGGATGCACCCGCACAGCGCTGATGACCCCGGCCTGCTGACGCCCGCCGAGACGAGCCTGCTGACCGACCAGTACGAGCTGGCGATGTCGGCGAGCTACTTCCGCCGCGGGATGAACGACGCGTCGGTGTTCGAGCTGTTCGTCCGCCACCTCCCGCCCCACCGGGAGTGGCTCGTCGCGGCCGGCCTGGGGCCCGCGCTGTCGCTCGTCGAGCAGATGCGCTTCGGCGCCGGGGAGCTCGACTACCTGCGATCGCTTGGCTTCGACGAGCCGTTCCTGGAGTACCTGGGCGCCTTCCGCTTCTCCGGTGATGTCGACGCCATGCCGGAGGGCACGATCTGCTTTGCGGACGAGCCGCTCATGCGCGTCACCGCGCCCCGGATCGAGGCTCAACTGCTGGAGACGCTGTTGCTCAACCAGATCAACTTCCAGACCGCGATCGCGACCAAGGCCGCGCGCATCGTGCTCGCGATCGGCGGCGGCAGGCCGGACCGCGACGGCCGACTGGTCGACTTCTCACCGCGGCGCGACCATGGCGTCGACGCCGCGATGAAGGCCGCCCGGTCGGCGGTGCTCGCCGGCGCGGGCGGCACCTCGAACGTCGCCGCGGCGAAGCGTTACGGCCTGCACCCGGTCGGGACGATGGCGCATTCGTACGTGATGTCCTTCGAGCACGAGGAGGAGGCGTTCAAGGCCTTCATGGAGGACTGGCCCGGGAACGCGGTGATGCTCGTGGACACCTACGACGCGACCGCGGGCGTGCGCCACGCGATCGCCGCCGCGCAGGCCACAGGGGTCCGGCTACGCGGGGTGCGAATCGACTCGGGCGACCTCGACTCGCTCTCGCGCGCGGCTCGGGCGTCACTGGACGAAGCCGGCCTGAGCGATACCCAGATCGTTGCGAGCGGCGACCTCGACGAGAGCCGGATCGCGCGTCTGGTCGCCGCAGGCGCGCCGATCGACGTGTGGGGCGTGGGCACCGATCTCGGCACAAGCCGCGACTCGCCCGCCGTGGGCGGCGTGTACAAGCTCGTCGCCCACCGCCTCGACGGCGGGGAATGGCGCGGGACATCCAAGTCCTCGCCCGGCAAGGCCACCGTGCCCGGCGCGAAGCAGGTGTTCCGCCGGTACACGGACGGCACGATGCGAGGCGACGTGATCGCGGCGGCAGGCGAGGCTCTCGACGGGCGACCCCTGCTGGCGCCGGCGATGCGATCCGGGCAGCGAGTCGGCAGCGAGCCGCTGGAGCGGATGCGCGACCGCGCGCTCGCTGGGCTGGACGCCCTGCCCGAGGGGCTCCGTGGTCTGGCCGAGGGTGGTTCGCCGGGGGAGGGCGCGTACCCCGTCGCCGTGTCGGACCTCCTTGGCGCGCCGCCCGTGGACGAATAGCAGGTTTCTGGCGCACCTTGCGAGGTAATGAAACGCGAAGCGATGCGTCACCGGTCTCGTGGTGGGACCATGCGACGCGGCGGACCCCACCGGAGGGAGGCAGGTTCGAATGGCATCGGCACGACCGAACGGCCGCAGCATGCGACTCTCCCCGCTCGACGCAGCATTCCTGGAGGTCGAGTCACCGACGGCACACATGCACGTCGGCTGGGTCGCGCTGTTCCGGCCACCCGCGGGAACCTCGCCCCCGCGCTATGCGGAGCTGCGCCGGCGCATCGCGTCGCGCGTGCCCTTCGCCCCGCGCTACCGGCAGAAGCTCGCGTTGGTGCCGCTCGGCCTGCACGACCCCGAATGGATCGACGACCCGGCGTTCGACATCCGCCACCACGTGCGCCACTCCACGGCGCACGACATCGGGCGGCTGATCGAACACGTCTACTCCACGCCGCTCGAGCGTGACCGCCCGCTGTGGGAGGTCTGGATCGCAGACCGGCTCACGGACGGGAGGATCGGCGTGGTCGGCAAGGCCCACCACTGCATGGTCGACGGCATCGCCGCGGTCGAGCTGGCGAGTCTCTTCTGCGATGGGACGCCCGACCCCCCGCCCGTACCGCCCGCGGTGCGGTGGGCGCCGGCTCCGGAGCCGGACCGCGGGGAGCTGCTTGCGCGTGCCGTCGAGGACCGCGTGGTCGACCAGTTGAGGCTGCTCAAGATCCCCGCGCAGATCGTGCGCTCGCCGCGGCGCATCATCGGCTTGGCCGGTGAAGCGGCCCGCGCCGGGCGCGCGCTCGCCCACGCGCTCACGCCGTCGACGCCTCACCGCGTCTTCAACGAGCCGATCTCGCCGCAACGCACGCTCGCGACCGTCTCACGGCCGCTCGATGACCTGCTGCGCGTCAAGCAGCGGTTCGGCACGAGCGTGAACGACGTCGTGCTCGCGGTCGCCGCGGGCGGGGTGCGCTCCTACCTGCGCGGCCGCGGTGAGGTGCCGGCGAGACTCAAGACCATGGTTCCCGTGAGCGTGCGCGACGGTGCAGCCTCGGATCTCGGAAACCGGATTTCGTTCGTCTACGTGGAGCTTCCGTGCGACGAGCCCTGCGCGGTGCGGCGCCTCAACGACGTGCGCCTCGGGATGAGCAGGCGCAAGGAGGCGGGCGAGCACCTCGGCGCCGAGGCGGCGCTCGGCGCGGTCTCCTACGCGCCGCATCCGGTCCAGCACGCCGTGTCGCACGCGGTCGCCAGCGCGCGCGCATACAACCTGACCGTGTCGAACATCCCGGGCCCGCGCCAGCCGATCTGGATGGCCGGGTGCCCGCTCGAGGAGGTCTATCCGGTGGTGCCGCTTGCCGACAGGCATGCGCTCTCGATCGGCTTCACGACCGTTGCTGAGCGCGCCTTCTTCGGCATCTACGCCGACCGCAGGGCCGTCCCCGATGCGGACGTCCTGGCGCATGAGCTGGAGCGGTCCCTCGACGAGCTGCTGGCGACGGCAGACAGCTAGCCCGCGCGCTCGCCGTCGGCGCGCGCCTGGATGAGGGCGGCGAACAGCCGGACGTACTGCAGCGCGTGACGGTTGGCGAGGAAGTGGGACCGGACCTCCTCGCGCGCGCGCAGCCCGAGGCCGGTCGCGAACGGCGGGTCGTCGAGCAGCCGGGTGATCCGCTCCCCGAGCCCCGCGAGGTCGGTGGCGTCCTCGAGCAACAGCCCCGTGACGCCGTCCTCGATCTGATCCTGGATGCCCCCGACCGCGCTCGCCACGACGGGACGGGCCTTCCACATCGCCTCCGCGACCGTCAGGCCGAAGCCCTCGGCGAGGCTCTTCTGCACGACGATCGTCGCATGGCGCTGGAGGGCGTTCACGATCGCGGCGTTCTCCTCGATGTCCGCCATCGGCAGGCATGCGAGGTGCACGCGGCCGCGACGAGCATGGGGCAGGCCGCGCCACGCAGCGGCGACCTCCTCGAGCACCTCCGCGCCCTCGGGGTCGTCCGCCACGGAGGTCACGTTGGGCCCGGCCAGGACGAGGTGCGCGTCGGGGCTCACCACGTGCTCCGCGAAGCCGAGCATCACGCCCATGTGGTCCTTCAGGCGGTCCCACCGGGACACCTGCACGACCAGCGGGTCGCCCGTACTCGGCGGAGGGCCCGTGCTCAGAACCTCGCACATCCGGTCGACGCGACCAGGGGTGCCGTCCTCACGCGTGTAGGTCGGCGGCAGGTCGGCGCCGTGGTCCACGACCAGGCCCACGTGGGCGAGGATCCCCTGCACCGTCCGCTCGTCGAGATCCTGGTTCTTGGGGGAGAACACGTCTATCGACGGCTGGATGATCTCGGTCCGCAACGCGTTCGCCCATTCCGGGACGTACGAGTGGCGCGAGAAGATGCAGGCGTCGGCCAGCTTCAGGTAACCCCCGAGGAAGGCCCAGGCGGCGTGCACCGGCGCGGTCGCCCGCTCCGCCCCGATGTGGCTGCGCCAGACGACGTGCGCGCCGGTGGCCTTCATCCGGGGCACCATCGCCGCCGTCTGCGGATCGTGCAGCAGCACGATGTCCTCGGGCCGCACGAGGGCGGCGACCTGCTCGGCGTTGGATTCGCCGACCGCCTCGAACACTCTGCGCTCCGCATCTCCCAAGGGTCCGCCGTCCCCGACAGACCCGTGCACCATGTTGTGGATCCGCTTCGTGATGCGGAAGAAGTCGGGCGTGCCGGTCATCACCATCCAGCGGACGTTGACCCCGGCACCGCGCGTGTATGCAAGGAACGAGTGCAGCATCTCGGCCACCCCCCCGCCCACCGCCGTCGAGTTCACCATCCAGACGACCCGTCCATCGAGAATCGCACGAGCCTGCGCGATGCCCCGCTCGAACTCCTCCCAATCCTCCGGGGCGAGGACCTCGCGCAGGCGCTGCGGCGGGATCGGCCCGACGCGGACCTCCTGCGGCGGATCGAGCGCAGCGCCGGTCGGCGCAGTGTCCTCCGTCGTGGTCATGCCCGGATTATGCCCGGGCGGTACCGCTCACCGGCCCCTCCCGGCCAAGCTAGTTCGCGAAGGTGACCTCGAGCTGCGCCTTCTTGCCCGGGTCGTTGTACTCCTTGGAGGCGAAGTTGGCCCCGTCCGTGGAGTCCCCGACCAGCACGAACGTCACGTCCCCGTTCCCGGTGACGAGCGGTGCGACGTCGTACTCGACCCATGTCCCGATCGCGATCGCCACCTTGTTGTCCGAGGGCGACCCGATGAGCGCTGGGCGGTTCGCCCAGGTGATGCCGGCCTCCGTCCACGTGTTGCCGGCCTTGTACACCGCCGGGCCGTTGTTCGTGGCGTCGTTGGAATCGAACACCTTCAGCTTGGCTGACTGCACCGTGCCGGTGAGGCCCGACAGCGTGAACTTGAAGTAGCTCTGCTGGGCGGGCGGGGCGTTCGTCGCGCGCAGCTTCGAGGATGACCCGAAGTTGGTGCTCGGCGCGCCCTCCTCGACGCGCGCGTCCGCCACCACGTCGAACGTGGCCGTGGTGCTGGCGGGCGGGGCCGGCGTGTTCACACCCGCCGTGTTGCTCGGGGTAGAGCGGTTGCCGGCCGCGTCGATCGCCTTCACCACGTAGTCGTAGTGGGTCAGCGGGCTGACCGTGGTGTCGGCGTAGCTGGTGACCGTGCCAACCGTCGCGATCGGGCTGCCGTCGCGCAGGATCTCGTACCCAGTGACGCCGACGTTGTCGGTCGCGGCACCCCAGGACAGGTCCACACGGTTGTGGCTGGGCGTGTCGCCCGTGAGGGTACCCGGCGCCGAGGGCGGCGTCGCGTCGTTGCTCGACGTGTCGAACGTGACGATCAGCTGTGGCCGCAGGTTCGTGTCGACGTGCTCACGGGAACCGAAATCGACGTTGTCGTTGAACGTGGAGATCAGCGCCATGTTGATGGCTCCGTTGCCGTTCACCAGGGACCGCGCGTTGTACTCGCCGACCGTGCCCTTGGGGATTCCTGGAAGGTCGTCAGCTGCCGTCGCGTCGTGGCTCGGCCGGTTCGACCATGCGAGCTCGGTCTCGTTCCAGCCGCCCCCGGCCCCATACAGGGCCGGACCGTCCTTGGTCCCGTCCGTCGTCGACGTCATGCGCAGCTCCGCGCTCACGACCGGGCCGGTGATGCCCGCCAGCTGGAAGCGCAGGTAGCTCTCGCGCTTGGGCAGCCCGCCCATCGCCTGAAGCTTGGTCGACGTCCCGAAGTTCGAGTTCGGCATGGCGTCCTCCACGCGAGCGTCGGCGACCGGCGTGAACGTGAGTGTGCTCAACGGCGCTGCCGGCGTCGTCGCGCTCGCGCTGTTGCTGGCCGGCGAGCGGTTGCCCGCTGCGTCCAGCGCCTTCACCGTGTACGCGTAGGTCGTCTGCGGGCTGACGGTCGTGTCCGAGAAGCTCGACACGTTGCCCGTCGTCGCCAAAAGGCTCCCGTCGCGGTAGATCTCGTAGTTCGTCACCCCGCGGTTGTCGGTCGCGGGGGTCCACGACAGGTCGACGCGCCGGGCGTCGATCGCGTTCGCGGACAGGCCGGTGGCCGCGGTCGGGGCCTGCTGGTCCGACGTCGAGACGAGCAACTCGAGCACCGGCCGCTTCGTAGCATCCGCGTACTCACGCGATGCGAAGTCGAGGCCGTCGCTGGAGGCCGGCAGGAGCCCGAAGGTCACCGTCCCGTCCCCGCCCACGAGCGGCTTGACGTTGTACTCGACGGGGGCATTCGCGCTGATCGCCTCGCGGTCGTCGATGACGGTCGTGGATGCCGACGGCCGGGTCGACCAGTTCACCGTCGATTCGGTCCAGCTGTTGGCGGCCGAGCGCAGGGTCGGCCCGTCGATCGTGTCGGTGAGCGCGGACAGCCTCAGCTTCGCCGCCACCACCGTGCCGTCGGCAACGCCGCTGACGTTGAAGCGCAGATAGCTTTCGATGTCGGGGTCCGCGCCGCCGTCGACGCGCAGCTTGTTCTGCGTTCCGTACGCCGTGGTCGGCGTGGCCTCCTCGACGCGAGCATCCGCGACCGGGGAGAGCGTCAGCTTCGTGAGCTGATCGAACGTCGCCGTGTAGGTCGTGTCCGTGGCGGGCGCCGTGATCTCGTGGCTCTGTGCCTTGCCGTCCGACCACGAGCCGAACCCGTAGTAGGTCGAGCCGGCCGACTGCGGAGACTCGGCGGAGATCGTCGTGGTTGCGCCCACGATCGCCTCGTGCAACAGCGGCGCGGCCGCCGTCTTCTCGTCGACCGACACGCTCAGGTTGGCGGGCTGCGTGTTGAGGGTCAGGTTGACCGTCTGGGGGTCGAGGCGGATCGTCTTCGCGTCCTTCAGCCCCTTCGAGTCCGTCGCGGTCACCTCCAGCAACAGGTGCGAGGGGTAGCCGTGGTCGGGTCCCACGAACGAGCCGCTCGACACGCCGGTGAAGTCCTGCACCGGGTGCGCGTGACACGCGTTCACGGTGACGCAGTGGTTGAGGATCAGCTTCCACGAGAGGGCCGAGGCCGGCAGCGGCCCGTCCTGCTCGTCGGTCGCCGAACCCGCGAAGTTGATCGTCTGGCCAACCTGCCACGTGAGGGCAGCCGTGGGCGAGTCGATCGACACGCTCGGGGGCGTCTCGCCGGAATGGATCGTGACCGTGTCGCTGTGGTAGGCGCCCTGCGGGTCGGTGGCCCTCAGGCTGATCTCGTGCGCGCCGGCGGCGTAGGTCTGCCGCGGGAACTGCTCGGTGGAGTCGTCGTACTCGCCGTCGCCGTCGAGGTCCCACTCGAAGGTGAGGGTGTCACCATCCGGATCGGTCGAGCCCGAGGGGTCGAAGCCGACCTCGAGCGGGGCGGGCCCATAGGCGGGCGACGCCTCGAGGCGCGCCGTGGGAGCGCGGTTGTCGGAGCCCGTGTAGGTGATCCTCCGGATCTGGCCGAACGCGATGTCGACGAAGAACAGGTCACCGTTCGGCCCCACCTTCATGTCGACCGGGTAGATGCCGAGGTTTCCGAACATCTCGATCTTGGTGGGGTCGGGAAGGCCGTTGGAGCCCTTCTTCATCACCCAGATGCACTCGCGCGAGTAGTCGGCGAAGAACAGCGAGCCCTGGAACGAGGTGGGGAAAGAGCCGCCGGCGTTGGGGTAGAAATCGATCGCGGAGATCGAGTTTCCGCCCGGGTCGCAGTTGTCGGTGTCGGTCAGCGCGACGTCGTGCTCGTAGGCCCAGTACGGAGCCGCGGACGTGCCGTCGGCGTACAGGTTCTCGCAGATGTCGAGGTTCATCGCGTCCCACGACGCGAGCTTTTTCGCGTACGCGGAACCGTCCGGGTGGGTGCCGCCCTCGTAGCAGGGCCAGCCGAAGTTCTTGACGGGGTCGACGCCCGCGTTGACGCGGTCGATCTCCTCCCAGTAGCCGCCCCCGACGTCGGCGATGAAGGCGTCGTTCGTCCCCGGCCGCATCGCCAACCGGAAGGGATTGCGCAGCCCATAGGCGAGTATGCGGCGCGCGTTGGGGTCCGAGTTGCCCGCGAGCGGGTTGCCCGGTGCGGCGTCGCCGGTGATCGGGTCGATGCGGATGATCGAGCCGTTCAGCCCGACGGGGTCACCCGAGGTGCGCAGGTCCTGCGCGCGGAACCGGCCGCCCTGAGCGGTCGGGATCGTCTGTGCGACCCCGACGCCGCCGGGCGGGTCACCGCACGGGTTGACCGGGGCGCCGTCCTGACCGTAGTCAGCGAAGTGCCAAGCGGCGCCGTCGCCGCCGGAGAAGTAGAGGTAGCCGTCCGCGCCGAACGCGAGGCCGCCGCCGGCGTGGCTCGGGTACTGCTGGCACCAATCGTTGACGAGCACGTGCTCGGGGCCGGTCATCGTGTTGCCGGACGCCGTCAGCCGCGAGATGCGGCCGCTCACGACACAGCCGTCACCGGTGCCGCCCGGAGGGTTCGGGCAGTTGTCGGAGGTGACTCCCGCCGTTCCCCAGGTGGGCGCCGTACCGCCGATCGGGGCGTCCGCGACGTAGTACACATACACGTAGGGGGTCGCCGGGAAGTTGGGGTGCAGGGCAAGGCTCATGACGCCGCGGTCCCAGTAGTTGTGGACCTGCGTGCGCAGGTCGGCGAAGACCGTCGGGGTCGTGTCCCCCATGCCGTCGAAGACCTTGATGAACCCGCTCTTCTCGGCGACGAAGACCCTGCCGTCCGAGGAGAACTGCATCGCGATCGGCTGCGTGAGGCCGGAGAAGGCGGAGGTCTCCTCGAATCCGGGGGGCAGACCGACAGCCGGCGCGGACGCCGGCGCGGCGAGCAGGCCGCCGAGGGCGGCGATTGCGACGAGCACGCGCAGCGCGCTGATGCGCAGGCAGCTTGGGACGAACGGGGGGGTCGAACGTACGGGGAGCATGGCCCTCCTAGCTTTGAAAAGCGGAATCCATTCCGCCGCGAGAGAAGCAGCGAATCCGTGTTCCACCGTACACACGGTTCGGCGGATGCGCTACTGAATCTGGTGGAGCCGGTACTAGCTGCCGAAGGTGACGATCAGCTGCGGCCGGCGCGCGCTGGTGCCGTCCTGGCGCGACGCGAAGTTCGCGCCGTCGTTCGACGTCGTCGCGAGCACGAACGAGCGCGCTCCGTTCGTCGTGACGAGCGGTGTGACGGTCCACTCCACGCAGGCCCCCACGGCGATCGCGCCCTTGTCGTCATACGGGCCTCCGGCACGCGCCGGGCGGGTCGACCAGGTGACGCCCGTCTCCGTCCAAGTGCTCGAGGTACCGTAGGCGGCCGGGCCGTCGACCGTCGCGTTGTCGGTGTCGCAGAGCCGCAGCCTCGCGTTCGTCACGGGGCCCGTGATGCCGGACAGCTGGAAGCGCAGATAGCTCTCGACGTCCGGGTTGGAGGCGCCGTCGGTGCGCAGGTAGGACGACGTGCCGTAATTCGTGGACGCGTTGGCCTCCAGCACGCGGGCGTCCGCGTCGGGCGAGAAGGTCAGCGTCGTCGCGGTCGGCGCGGCGGGAGTTATCACGTTTGCCGCGTTGCTCGCCGGCGAGCGCTTGCCGGCCGCGTCGAGTGCCTTCACCGTGTAGGAGTAGGGCGTGGCAGGTGAGACCGCCGTGTCCGCGTACGTCGTGACGTTCCCGGGCGTCGCGATCAGGGCGCCGCCACGGTACACCTCGTAGCCGGTGACCCCGACGTCGTCAGTCGCGCCGCTCCACGAAAGGTCGACCCGCGTGGCGCTGACGGCCTGGCCGCTGAGCGAAGGCGCGGTCGGATCGGCGGCGTCTGCCTGGGGCGAGTAGGTCACGATCAGCTGCGGGCGCCGGCTCGCCGTCGCGTCCTCGCGGGACGCGAAGTCGGCCCCGTCGACGGAGGTCGTGGCGAGCACGAAGGACGATGCTCCGTTCCCGGTCACGAGCGGCGTCACGTCCCACTCGGTGAACGAGCCGGCGGCGATCGCGCCCTTGTCGTCCAGCGGCCCGGAGGTGCGCGCCGGACGGTTCGACCAGTTGATCGCGGTCTCCGTCCATGAGCTCGAGGTGCCGTACGCGGCCGGGCCGTCCACGGTCGCGTTGTTGGTGTCGTAGAGGCGCACCTTGGCGCTCTGGACGGGGCCGGTGATGCCCGCCAGCTGGAATCTCAGGTAGCTCTCCATGTCCGGGTTCGCGGCGGCGACCGTGCGCAGGTATGAGGTGCCGTAGTTGGTGGACGCGTTGGCCTCCTGCACGCGCGCGTCCGCCTGCGGGGAGAACGTCGCAGTCGTGACCGCGCGCAGCTGCGCGGTGAGAGTGGCGTCGGCGTCCGGGGCCGTGATGTCGTGGCTCGCCGCGCCGCCGTCCGACCACGATTCGAACACGTGGCCCTGGCCGCCGATCGTCTGCGGGGTCGTCGCGCCGATCGAGTTCCGCGAGCGCGCGATCACCTCGTGGGTGAGGGGCGCCGCGCCGGAGTCGCTGTTGAAGGAGAGCGCCGCGCCACCGGGCTGGGAGGCGAGCGTCAGCAACACGGTCTGCGGGTCGAGCTGGATCGTCTGCGCGTCCGTCAGACCGCCGGCGTCGGTGGCCGTGAGCGTCAGCTCGAGGTGAGAGGGGTACTCGTGGTCGGGCGCGTTGAACGTCCCGCTCCCGACCCCCGGGTAGTCCTGGATCTGGTGCGAGTGACAGGAGGCCGGGGTCGTGCAGTGGCGCATCACGAGCGACCATGAAAGCGAGGTGGCGGCGAGCGTGCCCTGCTGCGTGTCCGTCGCGTGGCCGGCGAACGCGATCGGGTCGCCGACCTTCCACCGCGCAGCGGGATCCGGGGCGTCGATCGTGGCGACCGGCGGCGTGTTGCCGGCGTGGATCACCACGGTGTCGGCGTCGGTGAGCCCCCCGGCGTCGCGGACCGTCAGCTTCGCGTTGAAGTTGCCCGCGGTCCCGTAGTCGTGCGCGGGCTTAGCGGCCGTCGAGTCGGTGGTGCCGTTGCCGTCGAAGTCCCACGCGTAGGTGAGCGTGTCGCCCGCGTTCGGGTCGGTCGAGGCGGTCGCGTCGAACTCGACGTGCAGCGGCAGGGCACCGTAGGCCGGCGTGGCCTGAGCGACTGCGTTCGGGGCCTGGTTGGCGGCCGTGGTCGCGCGGATCCGGCGGATCGCGCCCGTGCCGATGTCCACGTAGTAGAGGCTGCCGTCGGAGCCGACCTCGAGATCCACCGGGTAGCTCGCGCCCTGCGCGAAGGCGACGCGCTGGGCCGGATCGGGCAGCCCGTTCGTCCCGGCGCGCAGCGCCCAGATGCAGTTGCGCGAGTTGTCGGCGAAGAACAGGGCCCCCGCGTAGGCGGCGGGAAACGCGCCGCCCGTCGCCGGGTAGAACGCGAGGCCTGCGATCGCGTTGCCGGAGTTGGGGCAGTTCTCCCCGCTGACGACCGCGGCGTTGTGGTCGTATGCGTAGTAGGGCGCCGTGACGGCGCCGCTCTGTGCGTAGAGGTTCTCGCAGATGTTGAGGTTGAGCGAGTCGAAGCTGCCGAAGCGCGAGGCGCCCTCGTAGCACGGCCAGCCGTAGTTGCCGGCGATTGCCGGGTTCACGTGGCGGTCGATCTCCTCCCAGCGCGCGTTGCCGACGTCTCCCACCCACGCTTCGTTGGTTCCGGGCCGGATCGTCATCCGGAACGGGTTGCGGAAGCCGTAGGCCACGATGCGCCGGGCCTTGGCATCGCTGCTGGAGAAGAAGGGGTTGCCCGACACGCCGAGGCCGGTGTTCGGGTCGATGCGGATCAGTGAGCCGTTCAGGCCGGCCGGGTCGCCGGTCGTGCGCATGTCCTGCGCGCGCAGGCGCCCGCCCTCGGCGGTCGGAGGCGTGAGCGCCGTGCCGGCGCCGCCCGGGGGATCGCCGCACGGGTTCACCGGGTTCCCGTCCTGCCCGTAGTCGTTGAAGTGCCAGGCCGCGCCGTCCCCGCCGGTGACGTAGAGGTAGCCGTCCGCACCGAAGTCCATTCCGCCGCCGGCGTGGCTCGGGTACTGCATGCAGTAGTCCTCCACCAGCACCTGCTCCGAGCCGGTCATCACGTTCCCGGCGGCCGTGAGCTTCGAGACGCGGCCGCTCACGACGCAGCCGTCACCGGTGCCGCCGGGCGGATCGGGACAGGTGTCGCCCCAGCGCGGGGCGGTGCCGCCGATCGCCGCATCGTGCACGTAGTGGACGTACACGTAGGGCTGGGCCGGGAAGTCGGGGTGCAGCACCATGCCCTCCATGCCGCGGTCCCAGTAGTCGTGCACCTTCGTGCGCAGGTCGGCGAACAGCGTCGGCGTCGTGTCCGCGAGGTTGTCGAACACCTTGACCCGCCCGCTCTTCTCGGCGACGAACACGCGGCCGTCGGCGGCGATGTCCATCGCCATCGGCTGATCGAGGCCGCTGAACGCGGTCGTCTCCTGGAAGCCGGCGGGCAGCGTCACGGCTGCGGCCCCCGAGGGCAGCGTCATGGCCACCGCGACCAACGCGGCGGCGAGCACGCCAAAGCGCGCGAGCAATCCTTGCCAAGAATCCACAGAGTTCCCTCCGGGGGCGCGCGGGGCGCGACCGCCGGTGCTTCGGAGAATAGGTGACGCCGCCGGGGCTCGCCCCTTTTTCCTTTGTGAGAAGGTCAGCCGCGACACCCCACAGGAGGCTGAATTGGACTACGAGACGCTGATCTACGAGCAGGACAAGCACGTCGTGACGATCACCTACAACCGGCCCGGCCAGCACAACGCCGTCGACCGCACCATGAACACCGAGCTGCACCACGCGTGGCAGCGTTTCCGCGACGACGACGACGCCTTCGTGCTCGTGATCACGGGCGCGGGCGACACGACGTTCTGCGCCGGATGGGACCTGGCGGATGCCGCCTCGATGACCGAGACGCCGGACTACGAGATGTTCCGCCGGTCGCTCTACAACTCGCCCGGCGAGTGCGGCTACACCCGCCGCGTCGACGTCTTCAAGCCCGTGATCGCTGCGGTCAACGGCTACGCGTTCGCCGCCGGGCTCGAGACCGCGCTGCTCGCCGACATCCGCATCGCGGCCGAGAACGCCGAGTTCGGCGCGCTCGAGCGCCGCTGGAACATCGTCGGCGGCGACGGCATGACCGTCCGGCTCCCGCTGGTCGTCGGCTACGCGCGCGCGATGGAGCTGATCATCACGGGCCGGCGCATCGACGTGCACGAAGCAGAGCGGATCGGCCTGGTCAACGAGGTCGTCCCGCGCGGGCGGGCGCTCGCGCGCGCCCAGGAGCTCGCCCACGAGATCGCGCAGCTGCCGCAAGGCGCGATCCGCTCAGACAAGGAGTCGGTCGTGAAGGGCATCGGCCGCACGCTCGAGGAGCGGCTGCGGATCGAGGCCGAGCACACGATCTCGATGTTCATGCGCCGCGACAGCCACACGATCGGCGCCGGGGCCTTCAAGCGCGGCGACCTCACGCCCGAATGGCCGCACCACGGACTGTGACAGGCAGGGCCGTGAGAGCGGGACGGGCCGGCCTGCGCTCCACTTCGGGGCGCAGGCCGGCCGCCGCGTCCAGGGTGTACTAGCTTCGCTTGGCCGTCTTGGCGCGCTTCGTGGACTTGCGCCGCTTCGCCGCGGGAGTCCGCTTCGCGGTCGTGCTGCGGCGCTTGGTCGCGGCGCTGCGCTTGACGGTGGCCCGCCGCTTGGTCGCGGCGGCGCGCTTGGTCGCCTTGCGCGCTGCGGGCTTACGGCCACGACCCGGCGTGAGCGTCTCGCCGAGCTGGTTGAGCTCCTTGCGCAGCGCCTGCGTCACCTTCCGCGCCTCGCTGCGGCCGCTCTTCAGAACCTTTTCGATGTCCTTCACGAGGTCGCTGCTGCTGCTGCCGACGCTGCGGCGGACCTCGGTGAGCGCCTTCTGCGCTTCCTCCAGCGCCGTGTTCAGGCGGTCGAGCGCCTGTTGACCGCTGCGCTGTCGCTGCGATGCCGTGCGACGGGTGCTGCCGGTGCTCTTTCTAGCCTTTGCCATCGGGTCCCCTCGTCTTCGCGTTGAGCATCTACTTCCACGCGACCATAGCCTCCACGATGGCTCCACGGCAAGGTGACGGCGGCGCGTGGGCGCACAAGCCGCACGGCCTCCTCGCGCTCTCGCATCGTCCGCGTGTCGCGCTGCTGGGAGCCGAGCGCGCTCTCAGCCGCGCAGGGCCCTGAGCGCGTTGAGGATGACCGCGACGTCGATGCCCTCCTGCAGCACCGCTCCGGCCACGGGTGAGATGTATCCGGCGGCCGCGAAGCCCATCGCCACGAAACTCAGGCCCATGCCGACGAGCACGCTCTGGCGCGCGATGCGGAGGGAGCGGCGGCCGATCCGGACGGCGTCGACGACGCGGTCTATGCGATCGACCGCGATCACCGCGTCGGCGGCCTCGGAGGAGACGGTGGCGCCGGCAGTCCCCATCGCGATCCCGACATCCGCGAGTGCAAGCGCCGGAGCGTCGTTCACGCCGTCGCCCACCATCACCACGGGCGCCGGGCGCACCTGCTCGCGTGCCGCGCGCACGACCTCGAGCTTCTGCTCGGGCGAGCAGTCGGCGAACACGCGGTCCACGCCGACGCGCTGCCCGACGGCGTCGGCGGTCGCGCGCTCGTCACCGGTCACGAGCACGATCTGCTCGATGCCCGCGGAGCGCAGCGAGGCCGTCAGCTCGGAGGCGTCGTCGCGCACTCGATCGCCCATCAGCACGGCGCCCGCGGCGGCACCGTCCACGCCGACCAGCACCCGCGCCCTGCCGGGCTCGCCGTGATCGTCCAAAGCGCTCGCTGCCTCGGCAACTCCCGAATAGCCGCGCCGGCGCAGCCATTCGGAGCTCCCGACGGCGATGCGGTGGCCCTCGACCATCCCTTCGATTCCCTGGCCCGGCTCCTCGACCACGTCCTCGGGGAACACGAGGCGCAGCCCGCGCGCCTCGGCGCCGTGCACGAGCGCCTCCGCCAGCACATGTGGCGAAAGCTGGTCGACCGACGCCGCCAGGCGCAGGAGCGCCTCGGCCTCGAGCTCGCCGCGACACTCGATCAACTCGATCTCCGGGCGCCCGTGCGTGAGCGTGCCGGTCTTGTCGAGCAGCACGATGCGTGCGCGGCCGAGCTTCTCGATCGTCCCCGCCCCCTTCACGATCACGCCGCGCCGCGCGGCCCGCGACACGCCTGAGATCAGCGCGATCGGAGCCGCCAGGATGAGCGGGCACGGCGTGGCGACCACGAGCACCGCCAGCGCCCGGACAGGGTCGCCGCTCAATGCCCAGGCGGCGCCCGCGACCGCGAGCGTGACGGGCAGCAGGACGGCGGCGTAACGATCCGCCAGCCGTACGAAGGGCGCACGCTGGCGCCCGGCCTCCCGCACGAGCCGCACAATGCTCGCGTAGGCGCTCTCGGCGGCCGTGCGGGTGGCGCGCAGGTCGAACGCCTCCCCGGCGTTGACAGCTCCGCTCGCGACCGTCGTCCCGCGCCGGTGGGTGACCGGCAACGGCTCACCCGTCAGCGTCGACTCGTCGACGACCGCGCCCTCGCTCGCCACCGAGCCGTCCACCGGCACCACCTCGCCCGCCCGCACGAGCACGCGGTCGCCGACGGCGACCGCGTCGACCGGCACCTCCTCGAGCTCCCCGCCGCGGTGAAGGAGAGCGACGCGGGGCGCCCCTTCGAGCAAAGCTGTGAGCTCTCTTCGCGCGCGCCTGCCGGCGGCCGCCTCGAGCGCGTTGCCGCCGCTCAGCATCAGCGCGACGATCGCGCCGGCCAGGTACTCGCCGAGCGCGAGCGCCCCGGCGATCGCGACGAGCGCGATCGCGTCGACCCCCACGTCTCCCCGCGCAAGGCTGCGGAGGACCGACAACGTGAGCGGTACGAGCGTGAGCACGATCGCGGCGGCCCAGACCAGGTCTCCCGCCCGAGGCTCGAACAGATGGAGAACGGCTCCAGCGACGAGCGCGAAGAGGATCGCGCCGACCACGATCCGCGGCTCGGTGACCCCGGACGCGGTCGCACGGGAGCGCAGCGTGCCGAACATGCCCCTCTTCGCCGAGCTCACATCGACTCGAGCGCGAGCACCTGCTCCGCCGTGGGGAAGGCCTGGGCGTGACGCCGCTCGAGGAACGCCGCGGCGGCCCCGAGCGCCGAGATGACCCCCGCGGGCTGACCGGTCTCACACATGATGCTGACCGTGTGGCTGAAGAGCAGTGGACAAAATCTTCTCCTCGAAGGGATGAAGGGCGGTGGATCCGCGCCGAACGCTACGCGGGCGCATGCGGCGTGTCGGCCGTGCGCTCCTCGATCTTGCGTCCGTAGTCCCCCCGGACAGGCTGCTGCCGGAGGCGCTAGTACTAGATGGTCGGCGTGGCGCCGTCAAACGGCGCAGGCGTGCAGGCGATCACGATCGTGCGCTCGAGCGCGCGCTCGCGGTGGGCGTGCGCATCGAGGTACTCCGGGCTCGACACCATCTCGACGAAGGCCGCTCGCGACGGGTACTCGACGAGCAGGACCGCATCCCAGTCCTGCTCGGGATCCCCGATCAGCACCTGGTCGCCGGTCCCGGCCCACAGCAGGCGCCCGCCCTGGTGCTCGACCATCTCGAGCGCCACGTCGCCGTAGCGCCGGTACTCCTCGACGCCCGGCACGGCGTCGCCCTCGTCGCCCACCCGGAACTTCAGGAGGTTGATCATCACGACAGGGCCGTTGTCGGTGGACGCGGCAAGCTGCTGGAACTGGTCCAGGTTGGGCGTGATCGCGGTGCCGAGTGGCAGATCCCCTGGGCCGTTCATCCGGCGATCCTATCTGTGGCGCCGCATTGAAAGCGCGGATTTAGCCGTAGGGCCTCGGCTCCGCGAACTTTCGCGATCTAGCTCCACTGTCGGAACGGAACGCGAAAGTTCGTCTGACATCGTCTAGGCGGCCGGCTTGTAGACCGAGACGACCGCCGCGCCGCCGAGGCCGATGTTGTGCTGGAGGCCCACCTTCGCGCCCTCGACCTGGCGCTTGTCCGCGTCGCCGCGCAGCTGCCACGTGAGCTCGGAGCATTGCGCGAGGCCCGTCGCGCCGAGCGGGTGGCCCTTCGAGATCAGGCCGCCGGAGGGGTTGACCACCCAGCGCCCCCCATATGTCGTGTCCTCGCTGTCGACGAGCTTATGGCCCTCGCCCTCAGCAGCGAGCCCGAGCGCCTCATAGGTGATCAGCTCGTTCGCGGAGAAGCAATCGTGCAACTCGATCACGTCGACGTCGTCCGGGCCGACGCCCGCTTCCTCGTAGGCCTGCTCCGCCGCCTTCTTGGACATGTCGTAGCCGACGATCTTGATCGAGCTGCGCTCCTCGAACGTCGAGGGCATGTCGGTGACCATCGCCTGCCCGGCGATCTCGACCGCGCGGTCCCACAGGTCGAGCTCGTCGACGAGGCGCTCGCTGGCGACGATCGCGCATCCCGAGCCGTCCGAGGTGGGGGAGCACTGGAGCTTGGTCAGAGGGTCGTGGATCATCTTCGCCGCCTTGATGTCCTCGAGCGAGTACTCGTCCTGGAACTGCGCGTAGGGATTGTTCACGGAGTGCTTGTGGTTCTTCCAGCCGATCCACGCGTAGTGGTCGGGCTCGGACCCGTAACGCTCCATGTGCTCGCGACCGGCGTTGCCGAACATCTGCGGCGCGAACGGCGACTGCTCGGGCTCGCGCGCCTCGAACATCGTCGTCATGTGCTTGTCCATCGGGTTCGTGCGGTCCGTGTACTTCACGCCCAAGGACCCCTTCTCCATCTTCTCGAAGCCGAGCGCGAGCGCGCAGTCCGCGAGCCCTCCGCGGATCGCCTGGCGCGCCATGTAAAGCGCCGACGAGCCGGTCGAGCAATTGTTGTTGACGTTCACGACCGGGATGCCGGTCAGGCCGAGGCCGTAGACGGCACGCTGACCGGAGGTCGACTCGCCGTAGCAGTAGCCGACGAAGGCCTGCTCGACGCGCTCGTAGGGGATCCCGGCGTCCTCGAGCGCCTTCGTCCCGGCCTCGCGCGCCATGTCGGGGTAGTCCCAGTCGCGCGAACCGGGCTTCTCGAACTTGGTCATGCCGACTCCGATGACGAAGGTGCGGTTGCTCATGTGCGGCGACCTCCCGGTCTCATGATGGAACTGAAGTGTCCGCGAATGGTACGGCGTTGCCGTTCAGCCGCAGCTCGAGCGCGCCGAGCACTACGCCGAACAGCGCATGGCGCCAGGTCGCCGCAGCAAGCGCACGCCGGTTCCCCTGCAGCGGCTCGAGCTCCCGGCGCGCCGGGTGGTAGCGGTCGATCAGCCGGCCGAGCGGCCAGAAGCCGAAGTTCTCGGCCATCGCGAGCGTGAAGGCGAATGCCACGGGCGGCCCGGGGAGCCGCGGTCGCAGCATCGCGTACGTGGCGCCGAACATCGCGCCGTTGGCAACGTGCACGGCGAGGCCCGCGAGCGGCCAGGCGGGCCCACGCGTGACCATCTTGCCGAGCAGCTCGACGTCGTCGTAGCGCGTCCCGAACACGCGCTTGTCGAGCGGCTGCTGGAGCGCCCACGCCTTCGCCGCGACGGCCCCCGCGACGGCGCCGCCCCACGCCCGGCTCACGGCCCGGCGAGCCACTCGCGCGGCAGGAACGAAGGGATCGGTCCCGGGTAACGCGGCACCAGGCGCAGCGCGAGGTCGCCGGCGGGCCGCCCTTCGACGAGCGCGCGGGTGTCCTCGTAGGCGAGGAACACGCGGACGGTCGTCCCGATCTGGAAGTCGGCGGCGTTCGGCTCCTCGCCCCCGATCACGCCGGCGGCGATCAGGCGGTCGACCTCGTCGAGCTGCGCGGGTAACGCGGCGACGTCGGCCCGGACGCGCTCGTCCGTGACCTCCGCCATGCGCGCGAACGCGTGCGCGAGCGGCTTCTGGGTGCGCGCCGCGAGGTGCGGCGCCGGCACTCCCATGTCGCGCGCTATCCAGACGCGCATGTCCTGGCGCCGCGACGCTCCCCAGCGAAAGATCCGTCGCGGGACGGGCTGGAGCTCGCGCTCCCCCCATGCCTCCGCGTCCTCGACGGCGCGACGGGCCGTCTCGCCGGCCGGGAACAAGCGCGGCTCCGCCTGTACCGCCTCGAGCGCGCGGGAGATCTGCGTCGAGCCCTGCACCCGGCGCCCGTCGAGCTTCAGCGCCGGAACCGTTCCCCGCCGGAACCCGGCCAGCCGTAGCTGTGCCGGGTGGGCGCCCGGGAAGAGGTCCTTGACCTCATGCTCGATCCCCTTGCGCTCGAGCATCAGGCGCGCCGCCCGGGCCGGGTGCGAGAGGGCGAGTGAATAGAGCGTGGCGCGCACCGCGCCAGCCTAACGAAGCAACGCAGAGGGGCGACCGGAGCCGCCCCTCCCGTTGGACGTACGCGCGACGACTAGTCGTCGTCGCGGTCGCGCTTCTTCGACTTCTTGTTCTTGTGCTTCTTGTTCTTGTGCTTGCCGCCCTTGTGCTTCTTGTGCTTCTTGCGGTCCTTGTCGGCGTGGTCGCGGTCTCCACCGTGGTGGTCGCCGCCGTCACCGTGGTGGCCGTTGTCGCCGTGGTGGCCGTGGTCGTCATCGACCGCGTCCTTGATCTTCACGACCGCGCCGCCACCGGGGCCGAACAGCGTCCCGGTCGTGACGTAGAGGTCGTCATCGGCGACTGCGACACCCCCGGGCGCAATCAGCTCGCCGGCTGCGATCTGCGTCTTCTTGCCCTTCTCTGCCGCCCACAGCGCGCCGGGCGGCGGCGGAGCACCTTCAGCGCCGCCCTCCAGCGCGAGCAGGCCGTCCTTCGCGATCTCGAGGACGAGCAGCGTCTTACCTGCCCACGCGATGTCGATCACGGACGTGAAGCCGTCCGCGAACACGCGGCAAGGACCGCGCTTCGCGTCCGGGTCACACATCACGTCCTCGGTCCCCGGCTCGATCCGCCAGATCCGCGAGGCCCCCTTCGTGAACGGGAAGCCGCGCAACTCCGACACGTACCACGCGCCGTCCGGGCCGACCGCGACCGCGGTGGGTACCGCCTCTGCGTCGATCAACGTGCCCGCGGGGGGACCCCCGGGGATGCCCTCGGGGAAGGGCAGCGAGCGCGTCGGGAAACGCGCGACCGTCTCGATGTCCCCGTCCTTCTCGATCTTCAGCAGATCGTTGCCGGCAGAGTCTGCGACCAGGAAACCGTGCCGCACCTGCGCAACGCCGAACGGATTGGTCTCGTAGGGCAGGTCTTCCTGGTCGACCGGGTCGGGATCGGTCGCCTGGTAGGCGAGAATGTCCGCGATCAGGGTGCTTGGCCCGCCGCGCGGGACACGCACGAAGGCGCCCGCCGGCTCGGCACCTTCCTCCGGCGGTCCGCCAGCGGACGCGAACGCGGCGTTGAACCCATAGCCGACCACGTCGCTCGCGAAGACGTTCTCCGCGAACGGCCTCACAATGGGCTCGCCTGCCTTCTTGGTCAGGATCTCGGTGATCGCCCCGGTAGCCGTTTCGACGACCAAGAGGCGGTCGCCGTGATCGCCGTCGTGCGCATCGATGCCGCGCGGGTCGCCCAGTCCGGACGCGATGACCTTGACCGGGTCAGCGGACACGGGCGCAGCAAACATGAAAAGGAATAAGGAGAGCGCGACCGTCAAACGGCGCGCCAGGACGAATCTGCTCATTGATTCCCTGCCTTCCTTGGTAGCGGATCCTTTGCCAGCGCGGCACATTAGCCATCCGCGGACGCGCGCGCGCCCACGCGTAAGGTGGCTGACGGCCGCCGGTCCGATACCCTCACGCGGTGCCGCTTGCCGTCACGTCCTACGACTTCTCGCTCTTCCTCCACATCACGGCGGTGATGGTCGGGTTGGGCGCAACGTTCGCGGAGTCGGTGATGTTCCCGGTGGCGATGAAGCTGAGCCCGCGGAACCTGCCGTACGTGCACCGGCTCCAGCTCACGCTCAACCAGTTCTTCGCGCTGCCGGCGATCGTCGTCGTGCTCGCGACGGGCCTCTACCAAGTGTCCGAGGGCAACTGGGAGCTCGGCGACTTCTGGCTCAGCGCCACCTTTGCGATCGTGATCGTGATCGCGGTGCTCAACGTCGCCTACTTCATCCCCGCCGACCGGCGACTCGGCCCGATGGTCGAGCGCGAGATCGCCGACGCGGGCGACGGCGAGGTGAAGCTCTCGGAGGCATACCAGCGCGGCGCGGCGCGCGAGGGCATCGCCGGGGCGATCACGGGCATCCTGCTGGTCGCCGCCGTCTTCCTGATGGTCGACAAGCCCGGCCTTTCTTAGTGCCTTTGTTGGGGCCTCAGTCCCGCTCGGCCACGTAGACCTCGAGCTCCCGCGGGGCGCCCTTCGCCCTGAACCGCCGGCGCTTGCGCAGCGCGAACTGCTCGCCGTCGATGCGATCGGCCACCGCGCCCGACACGAGCACCTCGCCCGCCGCTGCAGCCGCGGCGACCCGCGACGCGATGTTCACGTCCACGCCCAGGTAGTCCCCGCCCAGCTTGCGCGGCCGGCCAAAGTGAACTCCGGCACGCATGGTCGGCCGGTACCCGCGCACCTCCAGCGCTCCGACCCGTAGACAGGCCTCGTGCGCCGCGGCGACCGCGGATCCCGCGTCGCCGAACACGGCCATCAGGCCGTCCCCCATCCGTTTCACGACGGTTCCGTCACGGTCGCCGATCGCCGCCTCGCCCTCACGACCAACCCTGCGCAGCAGCTCCAGCACCGCGTCGTCCCCGGCGCCGAGCGCCCAATCGGAGAAGCCGACGAGGTCCGTGAAGAGGATCGCGACCGCCTCGTCCCCACGACCTCTCCCCTGCGCCTCCGAAAGGGCTTGCCAGACCTGGAGCGCGCCGAGGCCGAGCTCGCGCACCAGCGGCCGCCGTGGGGACGTCTCGGCGACCGTGCGCGCGAGGAGGTGCGAGGGCTTGTCGCCGGCCGTGGACAGCGGGTCACCGAGCTCGTGGTCACCCGGGAGCAGCTCACGCGCGAGGCGCGCGGCCCGGTACATCCGTGAGGATCGAGTGTCGTCGCCGGCCACGTGCGAAGGCTATTCAAAGTCCCGCCCGCTGAATTTGCGGCTTTGGACCAACGGTCGGTTTTCACGTGATTACGGTGGGGATATTCTCGATGCAGTCCCCAAAGCGGAGGAGGAGCGATGACCCGCACCGCCCACGACCGCAGCAAGCCCGGCGGCGTCTTCCTGACCGGAGCCACCGGCTTCGTCGGCATGGAGATCCTGGCGCGCTATCTCGAGCACACCGATCGTCCGATCTACGCGGCGGTGCGCGGACGCTCCCGCGCGGACGCGCAGCAGCGCCTGCGCGCATCGGTGGACTGCATGCTCGGCCGCAGCAACCAGTTCGCGGGCCGGCTGCATGCCGTGCCGGCCGACATCGAGCGCCCCGCGCTCGGGCTCGGGGAGCGTGAGCGCGACGAGATCGCCGAGCGCGTCACCGACATCGTGCACTGCGCCGCATCGGTCTCCTTCACGCTGGCGCTCGATCGCTCGCGCGACATCAACGTCGCGGGGACGCGACGCATGCTCGAGTTCGCGCAGCGGTGCGAGCGCCGCGGCGGCCTGCGGCGTTTCGCGCACATCTCCACGGCATACGTCGCCGGCACGCACCGCGGCGACTTCGGCGAGGACCAGCTCGACGTCGGCCAGGGGTTTCGCAACCCCTACGAGCAGTCGAAGTTCGAGGCCGAGCAGCTCGTGCGCGCCCACGCGGACCGGGTACCCGTGCAGGTGTTCCGCCCGAGCATCGTGGTCGGCGAGCGCACCACCGGCTGGACGGCGTCCTTCAACGTCCTCTACACGCCGCTCAAGGCCTTCGTGCGCGGGTCGCTGCCGGCGCTGCCCGCCCGCCGCTCCGCTCCCGTCGACGTCGTGCCCGTCGACTACGTGGCGGACGCGGTGTTCAAGCTCTCCAACCGGCCGCTCGACGGCACGCGCACCTACAACCTCGTCGCCGGCCCGACGGCCACGAACGTGGGGCGCCTGATCGAGCTCTCCGCCCAGCACGTCGGCGAGCGCGAGCCGGTCGTGATCCCGCCGCGCATCTTCGAGCGGGTCGTCTACCCGGTGCTGGCACACACGGGCGCGCGCCGCCGACAGGGCCTCGAGCGCACGCGGGCTTTTTTCCCCTATTTCGCGATGGACGTGGCTTACGGCAACGCCAATGCCCGCCGTGACCTGGAGCCGGACGGCATCGAGGTGCCCCCGATCGAGTCCTACTTCGGCCGCCTCGTGGAATACGCGAAGCGGGCGGAATGGGGTCGCGCGCCCGTCAGTCGCGCGGAGGCGCAGGAGCTGGTCGAGAGGCGCGCGGAGCAGCCGTCTGCCTCACCAGCACCCCGCGCCGCGGAACGATCGTGACGCCCTTGCGCACACCCTTCTCGGGCTTGCCGGCCGAGGCGAGCCGCGCGCGATCGAGCACGCCGGAGATGACCACCCGCATCTCGAAGCTCGCGAAGCTCGCCCCGAGGCAGCGGCGCGTCCCCCCGCCGAACGGGATCCATGTGTAGGTGTCGGGAGCATCCGGCCCGAGGAACCGCTCGGGCCGGAACTGCGCGGGCTCCGGGTAGCGGTCGGCACGACGGTGGATCGACGCGATCGAAGGATTGATCTCGATGCCAGGCGGGATCACCCAGCCGTTCAGATGGAAGGGCTCGCCGCGCACGACGCGCCCGACTCCGGGCACGACCGTGCGCCGGCGCAGCGTTTCCTTCACGACCGCGTCGAGGTAGGCGGTGTCGCCGTTCGCGACCGCCTCGCGCGTGCGCTCGAGCACCGCGGGACTGTGCAGCAGCTCCTCGAAGGCCCAAGCAAGTCCTGTCGCGGTCGTCTCGTGGCCCGCGACCAGCAGGGTGACCAGCTCGTCGCGCAGCTCCTGATCGGTCATCGACTCGTTTTGCTCGTCGCGGGCGAGCAGCAGCATCGAGAGGACGTCCGTGCGTTCAGCCAGATCCGGCTCCAACCGCCGGCGGGCGATCTCCGCATAGATGACGTCATCGACGGCGCGCCGCCGGCGCTCGAAGCGCTCCATCTGCCCGCCGATGCCGAAACGCCCCCCGGAGATCAGCATCAGGAGGATCACCCCGCGGTTGCCGACCGGGTCGAGCATCGCGCGCACACGGCGCTTCATCTCCTCCTGGCGCGGCCCGTCCTCGAGGCCGAAGACCGCGTGCATGATCACGTCGAGCGTGAGCTGCTGCATCGACGGCAGGAGCTTGAACGGACGGTCGACAGGCCAGGAGTCGACCGCGCGGTCCGTCGCGGCGCGCATCACCTGCTCGTACTCGCGCATCCGCTCGCCGTGGAAGGCGGGCAGCATCAGCTTCCGCTGGCGCAGGTGCTCGGCACCGTCGAGCAGCAGCACCGACCGCTCGCCGAGCACGGGGCCGAGGGGCGCGTTCGCCTCCCCGGCGCGCAGTTGCTCGTGCGGCCCGCGGAAGAGCTGCTTGACCACCTCGGGGTCGAACACCATCACGAACTTGGAGTCGAACAGCGTGCCCATCGTGACCACGTCGCCGTAGCGCCGGCGGCACGCGTCCATGTACGGCGCGGGCGCGAACAGGAACGCGGCCGTCTGCAGGAAGCGCGGGAGCGGAGGGCCCGGGGGCAGCGCCGCGGACTCCGGGGCACGCGTTTCCTGGGGCGTAGCTTCGAGCGTCGAGCTCACGCCGGCTCGCTCCGATCCATGTGTGGAGTCTAGGGGTAGGCTGTGGCCGGGATGTCCGTATTCGACGAGCTCGCCGGGATCGCTCCCCATTCGCTGTTCGACGGCGTCCTCGCGCGCGCGGTCCACGGCGAGCGGATCACCCTCGCGGTGGTCGAGCTGGACCCGGGCGCGGCCATCCCCGAGCACAGCCACGCCAACGAGCAGATGGGAATCGTCCTGCGCGGGTCGATGAGGCTGCGGGTCGCGGACGAGGAGCGGGTCCTCGGCCCCGGAGAGACGTGGCGCATCGGCTCCGGCGCCCCGCACGAGGCCGAGGCCGGGCCCGATGGCGCCGCGGTCATCGACGTCTTCTCACCGCCCCGCGACGACTGGGCCGGGGCCGAGCGGCTCGCGCCGCAGCCACCCCGCTGGCCGTAGGCGACGCGGTCGTCACGACCCCGGCGTCGTAGCGGTCCGGAAAGCTCGCCTACTACCCTTGGAGGGCATGCCTGCCGCCGCATACACCGGGAAGCAATGCGTCTGCCAGTTCAACCGCGGGATCTGCGACCAGACCTGCGTGAAGGACATGCTGGACACGCCTTTCTACATCGCATGCCTGAAGCTCAAGGGACGCCGGTGCTTGGTCGTCGGCGGCGGCGCGATGGGGCTCGAGAAGGCCGAGGGCCTGCTCGCCTGTGGCGCCGACGTGACGGTCGTCTCGCCGGCCGCCGGGCCGGAGCTCGAGGCGCTCGCCGCCGAGCGCTCGATCACCTGGGAGCCGCGTGAGTACGCCGGTCCGAGCGACCTCGAGGGCACGTTCATCGTGATCGCGTGCACCGACAGCACCGAGACGAACATCCGCATCTACGAGGATGCCGAGCGCCGCGCGATGCTCGTGAACATCGTCGACGTCCCGCCGCTGTGCAACTTCATCCTCCCGGCGATCGTCCGCACCGGGCCGCTCGCGATCGCGATCTCGACGGCCGGCGCCTCCCCCGCGCTCGCCAAGCGGATGAAACGCGAGATCGGCGAGCTGTTCGGCGAGGAGTACGCCCAGCTCGCGATCATGCTCAACGACGTGCGCGGCTGGGCGAAGGGCACCCTCCCGACCTATCAGGACCGCAAGGCGTTCTTCGAGGGGATCGTCAACGGCGAGCCCGATCCGGTCGGCCTGCTGCGCGACGGCGATGCAACCGCCGTGCTCGACCTGATCGAAGCGGCCAAGGGCGTCCACGCGCCGGCGTGACGCGTAATCGTTCTCGCAAGGCCGCACTACCCCGTTAGGGTGTGGCCGTGGCGTCGGAGGACCCCGGAGCGGGCGCAGCAGTGCTGCCCTCAGGTGAGCGGCCGATCCGCGCTGCCGAGCTGGTCGGCGCACTGTCGCTCGCGACCGACCTCGGCACCGGACAGCCGCTCGAGCACGCCTTGCGCACCGCCGTGCTGGCGGTCCGCCTCGGCGAGCTTGCCGGAGCAACCGCCGAGGAGCTCGCGGACACCTACTACGTAGCGCTCCTCCACGCCTCCGGATGCACGTCGAACGGGCACGAAGCGACGCAGCTCTACGGCGACGACATCGCGCACAGAGCCGCCTTCTACCTCGTCGACCCTGCCAACCCCGCGGAGATCCTTGCGTTCTACAAGGCCCACGTCGGGATCGGCCGCAGCCCGGAGGTTCGCGCCAGGCTGATCGAGGAGGCCATCGCCCACGCCGGCCCCAGGGCACGTGATGCGTTCGCGATGATGTGCGAGGTCGCGCAGCGGTTCGCGGGGTGGCTCGGCCTCGGTCCGAACATCCAGGCGGCGCTCGAGTACGTCTTCGCGCGCTGGGACGGACGGGGATTTCCAAACACCGCCGGCGAGGCGATCCCGTTGCCGATGCGTCTCCTGCACGTGGCGCGAGACGCCTCCCTTTTCCTCACCGCAGCGGGTCCCGACGAGGCACGCGCTGTCGTGGAGCGTCGATCAGGCGCGGCGTACGACCCTGCGCTCGCCGCGCTCGCCGTGGAGAACTTCGACGACATCCTCGCCGAGCTGGACGAGGCCCGGATGTGGGAGCACGCGCTCGAGATCGAGCCGTCTCCACCGGTGTTCATCGCGGGCGACCGGATCGACGCCGCATTCGGGGCCATCGCCGCGATCACCGGTCTCAAGTCTCCGTGGCTGCGCGAGCACCCGACGGGCGTGGCCGAGCTCGCCGAGGCCGCCGCCTGGCGCATGGGCCTTCCACCCGATTCCGTGACCCTCGTGCGGCGCGCCGCGCTCGCGCACGACCTCGGCCGAGTGGGCGTGTCGAATGCGATCTGGGAGAAGCCGGGGCCGCTCGGATTCGGAGAGTGGGAGCGCGTGCGCCTGCACCCGCACTTCACCGAGCGGGCCTTCGCGCAGTCCCGGGCGCTCGCCCCGATCGGGCTCGTGGCCGGCTCGCACTGCGAGCGGCTCGACGGGTCCGGCTACCACCGAGGCACCCGCGGGCCGGCCCTCGATCAAGCCGCTCGCATCCTTGCCGCCGCCGACTGCTACGCGGCCATGCGCGAGCCGCGGCCGTATAGAGACGCACTCGATGCGGCGGCTGCAGAGGCCGAGTTGATACGTGAGGCCGAAAAGGGGCGGCTCGACCGAGAAGCCGTCGACGCGGTGCTCGCGGCCGCCGGCCACCGGGTGCAGCAGCGACCTCGCGAGCTGCCCGCCGGGCTGACCGGGCGCGAGCTCGAAGTCCTGCTCGTGCTCATGCGGGGCGCGTCCAACCAGGAGATCGCCGATGACCTCGGCATCTCGGCCAAGACCGTCGGGCACCACGTCCAGCACGTCTACCAGAAGGCCGGCGTCCGCAGCCGGGCCGCGGCGACGCTCTGGGCGTTCGAGCACGACCTCGTTCACGCCGCATAGGAATTCCGCACAGGAATTCCCAATAGGGCATTCGCCCGATGCGATCCGGACTGCCGGGGCAGATACTCGCCTCACCATCGGGGTCGAGCGTCGGCACCGAGACCACACAGGAGAAACAGATGATCCTCGCAACAACGACGGTGGAGGACTTCGACCGCTTCGAGAAGATCTTCTCGACCAAGGGCGCTGACAAGCGCAGGGAGCACGGGTCGAAGGGGGCGAAGGTGTTTCGCGACCCGAATCAGGACGACCGCGTCTGGGTGCTCTTCGACTGGGACGCGGAGGGTTGGCAAAGCTTCGTCTCGGACCCCGAGGTTCCGCCGATCATGAAAGAGGCAGGGCACAAAGGTCCACCCCAGGCAGCCGAGCTCGGCGGCCAATACGACGCCTAGCGCGTCTCGAGATCGGAGGAATTGTCATGGAAGCAGCAACTGCACCTGGGCGACCCATCAAGGTGGGAGTGATCGCCGACCAGACAGGTCCCTTGGACTTCATGGGCATCGCGGACGCCAACGTGGCGAAGATGGCGATCGATGAGATCAACGCGGGCGGCGGCCTGCTGGGCCGGCAGATCGAGCTGTATCTGGAGGACAGTGAGACGACCGACGCCGCCGCGGAGGCCTGCGCCGCCAAGCTCGTCCAGGAGGCCCAGGTCGATGTGATCCTCGGTGGCATCTTCAGCTCTACGCGGCAGGCCATCAAGGGTCCTGCCGTCGTGGAGGGCAAGACGCTCTACATCTATCCCGAGCAGTACGAGGGACAGGAGTGCGACCCGCTCATCTTCTGCACCGGTCCGGTGCCGGCGCAGCAGGTCGACCCCCTGATTCCGTGGCTGATGCAGCAGACGGGCGCGAAGAAGTTCGCCCTGCCGTCAGCCGACTACATCTGGCCGCGCATCATGAACGAGAAGGTCCGCCAGATCGTCACGGCCGGCGGTGGTGAGATCGTCGAAGAGGACTACTACCCCCTCGACCACACCGACTACAGCGAGGCCATCGACAGGATCATGTCCAGCGGCGCGGAGGTGGTCTTCAACACGATCGTTCCCCCCGGGGTCGTGCCGTTCTTCCAGCAGCTGCACGACGCCGGCTTCACGAAGCGTGGTGGGCACCTGGTCTGCACGTACTTCGACGAGGCCTGCCTGAACCTCGTGCCGACGGAGCAGGTCGAGGGTCTGTACAGCTGCCTCGACTACTACCAGGACGCCGACGATCCGTTCAGCAAGGAGCTGCTCGATCGCTACAACAAGCTCTACCCGGGCAGCGCCCTGTTCACCGCCGGCGGCGCATGCTCAGGTCTTTACCGAGGCCTGCGGCTCTGGGAGGCCGCCGTGCGAGAGGCGGGCTCGCTCGACCAGGGAGATGTCGTCAGTGCCCTGGACCACGCGAAGATCGCCGTCGGGCCCGGTGGCCCGGCGGAGATGGTGCCCGGTCAGCATCACGTGCGGATGAACATGTACATCGCCCAGGTGCGCGACGGTGCCTTCGGGATCGTCAAGAGCCTGGGTGCCGTAGACCCCGACGAGCAAACCGTCGACGCACATCACTTCGCCCAGGCCGGCTGACTACTACGCGATCAACGACCGAGGGTCCCGTTTCGCCGGGGCCCTCGGCCGGAAGGTAGAGTCGCGGCGAGAGACGATGCGAATCCATGCTCTGACGACCGGGACGGTGCGCCTGAAGGACGCTTTCCTTCATGCGAAAACCGGCCCAAGACGGCAACTGGGCCTCTTCCTGCCAGGGCCCTGGAGCGAGCCGGTGCCGATCCACTGCTGGGCGATCGAGCACGACGGCCGGCTCGTCCTCGTGGACACCGGGGAGACCGCGAACGTCCGCGACATCCCGTTCGCCCGCTTCGACGTCGGCCGTCAACACGAGCTTCCGCGCGCGCTCGAGAAAGAGGGCCTGGCGCTCGCGGACGTCGACACCGTCGTGCTCACCCACCTCCATGGCGATCACGTGGACGGTGCAGTTCACGTGCGCAGGCCCGTGCTGGTGCACGAGCCCGAGGTCACGTTCGCGCACAACCTTCGCTCGCGTATCTTCCAACGCCTGTTACGGCAGCCCCTGCCGGCCGGCGTGGACTACCAACCGTTCGTGCTCGACGGCGGGCCGTTCGGGGCGTTCGCCGCGAGTCGCGCGCTCACGGACGATGGGCGGATCGTCGCCGTCCCGACGCCGGGGCACACGCCCGGGCACATCTCCGTCGTTTGCGTGGACGACGACGGGCGCCACGTGCTCCTCGCCGGTGACGCGACGGACACGCTCGAGCAGCTGCACGCGCGGCGCCCCGACGCGGTCGGTCCGAAGCCGGCGGTGTCGATCGAGACGATGGATGCGATCCTCGCCCATGGCCGCTCTCACCCGACGGTCTTCCTGCCCTCGCACGACCCGGATTCGGTCGCGCGGCTGGAGTCACGGATTACGCTCTGAGACGGCACCAAAGCATCGTTGCGCTACGCCTCCACGAGACCCAGAATCGTCTCGGGGCGGACACCGTCGAACTTCATCGCCTCGGCCGCCGCCTCGGTCTCCAGCGCCTCTTGCCAGGCCGCCATATCGGGTACCTCCACGATCAACCCGACCCGATTCGACCCCGCCGGGTCCCGAAAAGTGCGCACCTTCATTCCCAGCGGCCCGAAGAATTCCTCTCGCTTCGGAGAAGCGAGCCAGTGGTCGACGTCGTCTACCTCGTGAAACACCAGCAGCGTTTCCATCGTGCCTCGTCCTTCCCACAGCGAGAAGCTGTGCGTGTCGGTGTGTGAGCGCGAGAGACCGTAATCGGTCTCGCACAGCCGCGCAATGACCCGTGCGCAACATGCAGCAGCACCGTCCGCTGCTCAGTGAGCAAGAAAGTATCGAGTGGAGACGGCGGGAATCGAACCCGCGTCCGCGGTCGCGAGGTAGGAAGCTTCTACAAGCTTAGTCGGCGCTTGAATCTCGCCCCCGGGCGTCCGCGCCGACGGGCACGTCCCGGGAGCCAGCCCCCTTGATGTCCCCGTGGCGGCGAGAGCAGACCGCCTCGGGCGAGCCCGTTTCTGAAGCCAGTAACCCTCCCCACGGGCCGAAGGAGGACCGACTCCTCAGCCTAGGTTTTAGCTAGGCAGCGAGGGCGTACTCGTGAGAGTCCGCACGTATGGTTTTCCCGGTGGTTTTACGAGGCCAACCGGGGACCTCGGCTTGCCACTTCCTCCACGGATCGACCACGTCGAAGCCTGTCGTCCCCGTGAATATGTGTCCCCATCTTAGCCACCGTCCCCCTCGTGCTTCGCGGCGGGGCCGCCGATCCATGTAGCTAAGCTCGATTCCGATGGAAGCGTCCGGCTACAACGCCCCTGCCGATCGCCCCCTTCCCGAGGGGCCGTTCGAGCCCGCGCGCCGGGGTATCGACTGGCGCAAGCTCTTGGCCCCCCTGGGCGCGCTCGCGCTCGTGATCCTGAAGTTCGGCGCCAAGCTGAAGGCGCTCCTCTTCCTGCTTCCGAAGATCAAGGTCTTCACGACCTCGGCGTCGATGCTCGTCTCGATCGCGGCCTACTCGCTCCTGTGGGGATGGAGGTTCGCGGTCGGGTTCGTCGTGCTGATCTTCGTGCACGAGATGGGCCACGTCCTCCAGTTGCGCCGCGAGGGGATCAAGGCCTCGGCCCCGATGTTCATCCCGTTCCTGGGGGCCGTGATCTGGGCCAAGTCGCTCGGCGACGACGCCGCCGCGGAGGCCCGCGTGGGGCTCGCCGGACCGGTGCTCGGGAGTCTCGGCGCGGCCGCGCTGATTCCCGTTGCGAGCGCGACGGGCAACGACCTCTTCACGGCGCTGGCGTTCACGGGCTTCTTCCTCAACCTCTTCAACCTCCTGCCGGTCCTGCCGCTCGACGGCGGCCGCGCGATGGCGGCGCTGTCGCCCTGGATGTGGCTGATCGGCTTCGGCGCGCTCGTCGCGCTCACGATCGCCTTCCCGAACCCGATCATCCTGATCATCGTCCTGCTCGGCGGACTGGAGACCTGGCGGCGCTGGCGCGAGCGCAAGTCGCCGGAGGCTCAGCGCTACTACAAGGTCTCGACGCGTGACCGTGCGCTGGTTGCGCTCGTGTACGTCGGAATGATCGCGCTGCTGGCGCTCGGCATGACCGAGACGCACATCGAGCGCGACTTCGGCGACGTATAGGGCGCTAGGTACTAGCCGACGACGCTGAGCGCGCGGTCGGAGACCGGCTCGAAGGTCTCCCGAGGGTCGACGGGGCCGAGCAGCAGGGTCTTGTCGAGCGAGCGGAAGGCGTCGATCACGAGGGGATCGAAGTGCGAGCCGCTCTCGGCGACGATCTGGGCGACCGCGTCCTCCACCGGCCACGCGTCCTTGTAGGGACGGACGTGGGTGAGGGCATCGAACACGTCCGCCACCGCGACGATCCGGGAGGAAAGCGGGATCTCGTCTGCGATCAAGCCGCTCAGATACCCCCTGCCGTCCCAGCGCTCGTGGTGGGTCCACGCGATCTCCTCGGCCATCTTCAAGAGCGGTGAGCTGCTGCCCGAGAGGATCGAGCGACCGATCGACACGTGGCCCTGCATCTCCTGGCGCTCCTCCTCCGTGAGGCGACCCTTCTTCAAGAGGATGCTGTCACGCAGGCCGATCTTGCCGACGTCGTGCAGTGGAGCGGCGTGGCGGATCAGCGACACCTGCACGGCCGGCAGTCCGAGCACCCGCGCGATCGACGCGGAGGTGCGGCCGACGCGCTGCGTGTGCTCGCCGGTCGTGTCGTCGCGATACTCGGCCGCGAGCGCGAGCCGGCTGAGGGCCTCGACGCGAGCCTCGTCGAGGTCGCGCGTGCGCTCGTGCACGATCTGCTCCAGGCGAAGGTTCTGCTTGCGTGAATCGAGCTGGAGGAAGCGCACTTCGAGCAGATTCTCGATGCGCAGGAGCACCTCCACCATGTCGAACGGCTTGGTCAGGAAGTCGCGTGCCCCGCCCGAGAGCGCCCGCTGCTTGGCCTCCGTGGTGACGTCCGCGGTCACGACCAGCACCGGAAACCAGCGGCCCTCGAACCAGGGCTTCAGCTGCGCCAGGACCTCGAAGCCATCCGGCTCGGGCATGTGCAAGTCGAGGATCAGCAGGTCCGGGGGCTGCTGCGCGCACAGCGGGACCACGTTGGACGAGTCGGTCGTGCTCTCGACGGCCGTGTAGCCGTCGTGCTCGAGCATCCGCTGGAGAAGGTCGATGTTCGGCTGCTGATCATCGACGATCAGAATGCGAGCGTGCTTGAGCTTCTCCTTGCGCATCAGGGGGACCAGAGAGTTCATCGACGGAACGCGGCGAGCGCTTTACCGATCGTGTCACCGGGAGCATCGGCGCCCACGGCGACCGGCCCAGCGGCCGGAAGCTCGAGTGTGAACGTGCTGCCCGCCCCGGGCGCGCTCGTCACCTCTAGCGAGCCGTTCAAGGCCTCGACCATGAGCTTCGAGAGCGCGAGCCCGAGACCGGTGCCCTCCACAGACGTCTGTTCCGCGCCCAGGCGCTCGAACGGGCTGAAAAGGCGATTCAGGTCTTGGGCCGCGATGCCCTGGCCGGTGTCACCGATCCTCACCGCGACCGTACCCGCGGAACCGTGGGTGACATGCACGTCGACCTCGCCGCCCTCGCGGTTGTATTTGATCGCGTTCGACAGGAGATTCAGGAGCACCTGCTTGACTCGCTGCTCGTCCGCGATCGCCGGCGGCGTGTCCGGATCGGCGCGATGGCGCAACGAGATCGAGCGTTCCCCCGCGAGCGGCTGCACCAGGAGCACGATGTCGGTAACCGACTGCGCGACGTCGATGGGCGCGAGCGAGACCTTCAGCGCTCCTGAGTCGATCCGGGAGATCTCGAGGAGGTCGTTGACGAGCTCGAGCAGATGGCGGCCGCCCTTCATGATCTGGTCGACGGCGTTGCGCTGGCTTTCGGTGATCGAGTCCACCTCCAGCACCTGGCCGAACCCGAGGATCGCGTTGAGGGGAGTGCGCAGCTCGTGGCTCACGCGCGACAGGAAGGCGCTCTTGGCGCGGGTCGACTGCTCGCGCGCCTCACGCTCGTCGAGCTCCTGCTGGGCGCGCTTCAGCTCGGTGACGTCGGTGGAGATGCCGCATACGGCGTACCTGACGCCACGCGCGTCGTGCAGCGGAAACTTGACCGTCAGGAGGGTGCGCTCCCCGTCCGCGAAGGGCACGGTCTCCTCGACCTCGACCTGCTGCCCGGTCTCGAGCACGCTGCGGTCGTGCTCGCTGAGCTTCTCCGCCACCCCGGGCGACACGATCTCGCGGTCGGTCCTGCCGATCGTCTCGTCCCGTGGCACCCGGACGACCTCCTCGAATCGCCGGTTGACGAACAGGTACCGGCCCTCGACGTCCTTCGCGTAGACGGGCGCGGGCGCGTTGTCGAGCACCGCCTGGAAACGATCGCGGTGCTCCTCGAGCGCCTCGTGCGTCACTACGTAGTCGGCCACCTGGGCGCTGACGGCGGCGAGGAGGGTGACGACCTCGGGATCCTCCGGGCGGGAGTCGCGGGAAAAGAACTCGAGGACGCCACGAACCTCGTTGCCGGCCCACGCCGGTACGGCGACGCCGGCGTGCAGCCCGCAGACGCTCGCGGCCTCGGCACGTGGAAAGTTCGGCTCGGTCGCCAACTCCTCGACCCACACGTGGCTGCGCGCGGCCCAGGCGCGTCCGGGGAGCCCTTCCCCGCGGCCGAGGCGCAGCGCGCGGCTCGCGGCCTCGAACGGCTCCGTCGCGAGGCCGTCCATATGCCACATGTCCGAGAGGCGCAGCATGTCGGCGTGATCGTCGACCGCCCAAAAGGCACCGAGATGCCAGCCGAAGCGCGCCGCCACCGTTCGCAGCGCCGCGAGCAGGCCGTCGTTCACCGAGGCTGCCTCGCCGAGCCGCTGCTGCACCGCATACCGAAGCTCCAGCTCCTCCTCCGCGCGCTTGCGCGACGTGATGTCCAGCATCACGCCCTGCAACAGCACGGGAGCACCATTCTCGTCCCGCACGATCGACGCCTGGTCGCGGAACCACAGGACCCGCCCGTCGCGCGCGATCATGCGGTACTCGGAGTCGAGTGCCTCGCCCGTCGCGCTGCTGCGCCCCTCGGCGGCGAGCGCCTGTTCGCAATCGTCCGGGTGCAGCGCCTCGTACCACGCCCGCGGCCGCGCCAGCCACTCGGCGACGGACCAGCCGAGGATCGGCTCGATCTTCGGGCTGACGTAGGACCAGCGGCCCTCGGTCCCGTACTCGGCCGTGTAGACGATCGCCGGCACCCGCTCCAACAGCGCGCGGTAGCCGATCTCGGCCTCCTCGAGGGTGCGTTGCGCCTCACGGCGGCGCTCCGCGTAGTGCCCTAGCAGCGAGCCGAACACGAGCGCGATGCAGGCAGCCGAGAGCTGGTACATCTGCGTCGGGAAGTCCGCCATGCGGCTCGTGATCTCCGGCGCCGCGAAGATGCCTGCGCACACCAGCGCAGCGCCGGCCATGACTGCTCGTCGGGGCCTCACATCAGGCATATCGTCAAGCGCCCGCCGCGCCTGTACACCCGGTCGGCCGCTACGACATTCGTCCAGGCAAAGCCTGCTTGCCCTACCGGCGCTGCCTCAGAGCCCGCTCCATGTCGCGGCGCTGCTCGCGCTCGCGGATCGTGTCGCGCTTGTCGTGCTGCTCCTTGCCGCGCGCGAGGGCGAGCTCGATCTTCGCGCGCGGGCCGGAGAAGTACATGCGCGTCGGCACGAGTGTCAGGCCCTTCTCCTTCGTCTTGCCGATCAGTCGCTCGATCTCCCGGCGATGCATGAGCAGCTTGCGCGGCCGCTCGGGGTCGTGCCCCGCGCCCGCGGCCGGCCCGTAGGGAGCGATGTGCATGTTGTGCAGCCACACCTCGCCGCCCCGCACGAACGCGTAGGAGTCCTTGAGGGTCACCTGGCCGTCGCGGACCGACTTCACCTCCGAGCCCTCGAGCGCGATCCCGACCTCCCATGTCTCCAGGAGCTCGTAGCGAAACCGCGCCTGGCGGTTTGACGCGATGTCGCCCGACCGCGCGGGGGTCGATCGCTTCTTGGCGCTCACGACTGCGACCAGGCGGCGAGATCGAGGTCGACGCGGCCACGTGGGGCCTCGACCGAGCGCACCGTGACCGTGAGCGGGTCGCCGAGGCGCAGCCGGCGCCCTGTTTGGCGGCCGATCAAAGCCGTGCGCTCCTCGTTGAGGTCGAAGTAGTCGCCGTGCATCCGTCGTACGGGGAGGAACCCCTCCGACGGCGCGCCGCCGTCGCCGCGGCCGAAGCTCACGAACGCCGCGCTTTCGATCAGGCCCGAGACCTCGCCCTCGAACTCGCGTTCGCGGCCCTCGAGCGACAACGTGCGTTCGAGCAGGAACGCCAGGCAGACGTCGTCGGCGTCGCGCTCTAGCGTCGCGGCCTCGCGCTCCGTCGCGCTGCACCGCGCCGCGCTCCCCTCGAGCTCGGCCGCCGGGGGCGCCTCATCCGCTCCCAGGGTGGACAGCAGGCCGCGATGCACGACGAGGTCCGGATAACGCCGGATCGGCGACGTGAAGTGGCAGTAGGCGCTGCTCGCGAGGCCGGCATGCCCGATGTTGTGCTCCGAGTAGACAGCCTGCTTGAGCGAGCGAAGCACGAGCGAGACCAGGGCTCTCCCGCCCTTGCCGGTCGCGCGCTGGTAGTCGAGCACGCGCCCGCTGATCTCCCCGACCAGCTCCCCGGCCTCGCGCGACGTGAAGTGCTTGGGCAGTGCGGGGGTAGGGACGTCGAGGCTCTCGAGTTGCGCGACGAGCCGCTCGACGGATGCCGGGTCGGGCTCCTCGTGCACCCGGTAGATCGTGCCGACGCGCGCCGCGGCCAGACGTTCCGCGACCTGCTCGTTGGCGAGGATCATCAGGTGCTCGATCACCCAATGCGACTCGGTCTGCACCTCGTCGCGCGCCGTGACCACGTTGCCGTCCTCGTCGAAGTCGAAATCGGGCTCTGAACTCTCGACGGCGAGCGCACCGCGGGCGAGCCGCTTGCGCCTCAGCGCCGCAGCGACCTCGCGGGCGAGCGCGAGCGGCCCGGCGACCGCCTCCGGCGCGCGCTCACGCCCGGCGAAGACCTCGTCCACCTGCCCGTAGACCAGCCGCGCGTCGGAGCGGATCGTGCTGCGGTGAAAGGACGTGCTGCGGACGCTCGCGTCGGACCCCAGCAGCATCTCGACGGTCACGGCCGGCCGCGGGACGCCCGGTACCAGGCTGCACGCCTCATTCGAGAGCGCGCGTGGCAGCATGGGCTCGACCGCGCCGGGTGCGTAGACGCTGTTCCCGCGGCGCTCGGCCTCGGAGTCCAGCGCGGTGCCGGGACGCACGAACGCGGCGACGTCGGCGATGTGCACGTACAGCCGCAGGTCGTCTCCGTCGCGCTCGACGGAGATCGCGTCGTCGTAGTCCTTCGCCGACGCCGGGTCGATCGTGAACGTGGGCAGCGCGGTGAGGTCTCGCCGTGGCTCGGAGCCGTGGCGCGCCGCCGCTGTCGCGGCCTCCTTCTCCACGCGGTCCTGGAAGCGCCGGTGGTGGCCGCGGTCGTACATCAGGGCCTCGATCACATTGCGTGCCACGGTCGGGCGCCCAAGCGAGCGCACGACCTCGACGCCGCCCCGGCGGCTGCGCCGTGACTGGCGCACCAGCACGAGGTCGCCGACCGAGACGTCCCGGCGCTTGCGCAGGTCGATGGCGACCCGCGTGCCGCCGCGTTCGAAGAACGGCTCGACGACCGTCAGCCGCCCGCGCTTGGTGACGACTCCCACGCGCGCCCGCGGACCGCTCGTCGCGAGCACGGCGCCGGCCGCGCTCATCGCGCGCGCTCGGCCTGGCGGTTGGCGGCGCGCAGCGCCCGCGCGAGCGCCTCGTCCGGCTTCGTGTCGACGTCGTCCTCGGCGCGGATGTCAGGACGGATCCCCTTGCCGTTCAGGTTGCGACCGTCCGGCGTGTAGTAGTTGCCGACGACGAGATCGAGGGCGCCGCCGTTCGAGAGGTCGAAGATCTGGCCGAAGACGCCTTTGCCAAACGTGCGGCGCCCGACGACCGGCGAGTCGAGGCGCTCGTGCAGAGCGCCGGTGACGATCTCCGACGCGCTCGCCGTCCCGCGATCGACGAGCACGACCACGGGCTTGCGGGTCGCGACGTCGCCGGTGGCCTCGAAGACCCGCTTTGCGCGCTTTCGGCCATCGGTAGTGACGATCGTCCCGTCGGGCACGAACGCGCTCGACACCAGCACTGCCTCATCGAGCAGGCCGCCGCCGTTCCCGCGCATGTCGAGCACGAACCCCACGGCGCCGCGACGCTCCTGCCGGTCGATCTCGCGGACAAGCTCGCCGTGCGCGCCCGACGTGAACGACGTGAGCCGCAGAACGCCGAACTTGCGACCACCCGCGGTCCTCAGCCGCGAGGCCACGGCGGGCACGCGGATGCGCTCGCGGCGCACGCGGATCTCACGCGCGCGCTTGCCGGGCGACTTCACCGTGAGCTTCACGAAGGTGCCCTCCCGGCCCTTGATCTTGGCCGTCGCCACGTCGCTCGGGTCACCGGCGATCGAGCGCCCGTTGACTTCCGTGATCACGTCCCCGGGCCTGATGCCCTTCTCCTTCGCCGGTGAGCCGTCGAACACGCCCGACCACGAGCAGGCCGCGCTTGCGCTCCACCACGGTCATGCCAACGCCGGAGAACTCGCCGCTCGTCGCCTGCCGGAACAGCTCGTTCTGGCGAGGCGTGAAGTAGTGCGAGAAGCGGCTGTTGAGCGACCTGACCATGCCCCGCAGCGACGCGTTCTGCAGGCGCTTGTCGGAGACCTTGCGGTAGTAGTTGTCCTCGATCACGTCGGTCGCCTCGGCCTGCACCGAGGTGCTCTTGTCGACGAACGCGTCGCGCAGCGGCTCCGGCAGGTCCGCGGGGTGACCTCCGAGATACATGCCGAGCGCGAGGGCTGCCAGGACGGCGACGACCGCCGTGATGCCTCGCGTCACCGCGGCCGAGGGTCCGTCAGCAACTGCACGCCGCCCATCGTAGCGGTCACGATGCCGCCGCCACGTCGGTCAGACGCGCAGGAAACGACGCAGCGTGATGCCCGATCCGAGCGCCGAGACGGCGGTCGCGGCACCCAGGAGCACGATCACGAGCAGGCTGAACCTGATCGTGTCAGGCGCGGCGATCAGGGCGAAGCGGTCCGACCACGGGTCGACGACGGTGATCTTCGCCAGCCACAGCAGCACGACGGCCGCGACCCCGCCGAGGAAGCCCACGAGCAGGCCTTCGATCACGAAGGGCCACCTGATGAACCAGTTCGTGGCACCCACCAGGCGCATCACCTCGACCTCGCGACGCCGCGCGAAGATCGAGAGCCGGATCGTGTTGGCAACGAGCAGGACGGATGCGAGCACCAGCAGGCCCGCGAGCCCGGCGAGCAGGATTTTTATGGTGCTGGTCGCCGAGAGGATCTTCTGCGTGTCGTCCTCGCGGTCCTTGACGTCCTGGATCGCGGGGCTGATGAATCGCGCGTCGCCGTTGGTGGCGGTCGGCTCGAGGCTGCTCTTCACGACGTCGACGTTCTGAGGGTCGTCGAGCTTGATGCGGTAGGAGCGCGGAAGTGGGTTCCCCGGGAGGTCCTCGGTGATCGACGACTTCTCGCCGAGCCGGCGCTTCAGGATCTCGAGCGCCTCCGCCTTGCTGACGAAGTCGAGGCTCTCGACGTGGCGGATGTCGCGGATCATGTTGCCGAGCTCGGTCACCTCCGCCCGCGTCGCGTCGTCGTTGATGAAGACCTCGAGCTCGATCTTGTTGCGGACCTCGTTCGTCTTCGCGGTCGCGGCCCGCACGACCGGGATGAACACGCCCAGCACGAGCGTCGTGATCAGCACCGTCGCGACTGCGGCGAGGCTCGGGGCAGCGTTGCGGCGCAGCGCACGCAGCGCCTCGCGCAGGAAGAAAAACGGCCTCATGGTCGCCTCAGGTACATCCCGGCGGCCTCGTCACGCACGACCCTGCCCTCGCGCATCTCGATCACCCGGCGGCGCATGCGATCCACCATCTCGTTGTCGTGCGTGGCGACGATCACGGTCGTGCCGGTGCGGTTGATCCGGTAGAGCAGCTGCATGATCCCGATCGACGTCTCCGGGTCGAGGTTGCCTGTCGGCTCGTCCGCGAGCAGCAGCGGAGGATGGTTGACGAACGCCCGCGCCAGCGAGACGCGCTGCTGCTCGCCGCCCGAGAGCTCGTCGGGGTAGCTGTTGAGCTTGGTCGAGAGGCCGACCAGCCGCAGGATCTCCGGGACCTTGGACTTGATGTCCGAGCGCGCGGCCCCGATCACCTTCAGCGTGTAGGCGACGTTGTCGTACACGGTGCGATTGGGCAGCAGCTTGTAGTCCTGGAACACGACGCCGATGTTGCGCCGCAGCTTGGGCACCTTCTTGCGCTTCAGCGCCCCGATGTCGCGCCCGGCGATCAGCACCTTGCCGCGGGAGGGATCGATCTCCCGCAGAAGGAGCTTGATGAAGGTGGACTTGCCGCAGCCGGTCTGCCCTACGAGGAAGGCGAACTCACCGCGGCCGATCGCCGCGGAAGCCCCGTCGAGGCCCACGTTCCCGCCCGGGTAGACCACCGTGACGTCCCGCAACTCGACTGCCGGGGACCGCCCGAAGTCCGGAACGACCGCTCCGCGGGGGTCGAGCGTCTCATCGATAGCCGCCATGAGCAGGGGATTTTGACAGGCGAGGGAGGAATGCCTGCAATTGGGGCTATTGAGGGGCGGAGTCTTGCCTAGGTACTTGCTACTCGTCGCCGTCCACTACCGGCGAGTGGCGGGCCATCGGCTTCAGCACGAGGGCCTGGCGGACCGTGTCGGCGATACCGGCCGCGGTCAGGCCGAAGCGCTCCATCACGGCCTCGCCGGTGCCCGACATCCCGAACGTGTCGCCGACGCCGACCGCGAGGATCGGCACCGGGTACTGCTCGGCGGCCACGGCGCGAACCGCGTCGGCAAGGCCGCCCGCGGTGCGGTGCTCCTCCGCCGTGACGCCCAGGCCCGTGCGCGCGAGCGAGGTGAGGACGGCCTCGGAGTCGAGCGGCTTGATGATCGCGACGTTCAGCACCTCCGCGTCGATGCCCTCCTCGCGGTGCATCGCCTCGGCCGCCTCGAGCGCGCGCCACACCATGTGCCCGCACGCGAAGATCGAGATGTCCTTGCCCTCCCGGAGCACGTCGACCCCGCCGCCGAGCGTGTCAGGGACCTCCTCGTACAGGAACGGCGTCGGCGGGCGCCCGAACCGCATGTACATCGGACCCTCACGCTCGTAGCTGTCGATGACCGCGCGGTAGGCCTGGTTGTAGTCGGCGGGCACGATCACCTGCATCTTCGGCATCGCCCGCATCAGGGCGATGTCCTCGATCATCTGGTGCGTCGCGCCGTCCTCGCCGAGCGAGAGCCCGCCGTGCGACGCGCAGACCCGCACGGGCAGCTCGTTGTGCGCGATGCCGACCCGCACCTGGTCGTACGCGCGGCCGGTGGCGAAGATCGCGAAGGTGGAGGCGTACGGGACCTTGCCGGTCGTCGCGAGGCCGCAGGCCATCGACATCATGTTCGCCTCGGCGGCGCCCACGTTGAAGAAGCGCTCGGGAAACTTGCGCCCGAACTTGATGCTCATCGTCGAGACCGCGAGGTCGGCGTCGAGCGCGACGACGTCCTCGTGGGCCTCGCCGAGGGCGACCAGCGCATCGCCGTAGGCCATCCGGGTGGCGACCGGGTCCTTGTCGCGCAGGATCGTCAACGGCTCGCTCCGAGCGCCGCGGTCTGCTCCGCCAGCTTCGCCTCGAGCTCGGTCATCGCCTGCTCGGCCTGCTCGGGCGTCGGCGGCTTGCCGTGGAAGCCGAACGTGTCCTCCATCAGCGAGACCCCGGATCCCTTGCGGGTCTGGCACACGATCGCCGCGGGCCGCTCCCGCGTGCGGCTCCACTCGAGCGCCTCGACGATCGCGGCCATGTCGTGGCCGTCGATCTCGACGGTCTCCCAGTCGAACGCCTCGAACTTCCGGCGCACGTCCTTGGTGTCCATGACCTCCTCGGTGGTGCCGTCGGTCTGGAGATGGTTGTAGTCGACGATCGCCGTCAGATTCGACACGCGGAAGTGCGCGGCGGCCATCGCGCCCTCCCAGCTCTGGCCCTCCTGGCAGTCGCCGTCCGACATCAGCGTGAACACGTGTGCGTCCTCGATGCCGTCGAGCCGCAGGCCGAGAGCGATGCCGAGGCTCATCGACAGCCCCTGCCCGAGGGAGCCCGTCGAGACCTCCACGCCCGGAGTCCTGGTCATGTCCGGGTGGCCCTGCAGGTGCGCGTCGAGCTTGCGCAGGCCCATCAGGTCCTCGTGCGGGAAGTAGCCGTGCCGCGCGAGCGCGGCGTACTGGATCGGCGCGGCATGGCCCTTGGACAGGACGAAGCGGTCGCGGCCCGGCCACCGCGGGCGGTCCGGGTCGTGGCGCAGGACCCGGTAGTAGAGCGCGGCGACGATGTCGGCCGCCGAGAGCGAAGAGTCGAGGTGGCCAGACTTGGCGACGGCCAGCATGCGCACGCAGTCGATGCGCAGCACGGTCGCGTGCCGCTCGAGCTCGGGAATCGACGGTTGCGCCCGCGGGTGCCGGCCGGTTTCCCGGCGCTGCTCGATGTCGTCTACGGCAGCCAGGTGGGACGCCTTCTTGGGGTTGGTCATGACCGGTTCCGCACGCTGCGGGTGCGACGTTTGGGCGGGAGGACGGCCGGGCCGGGCTGCGCTCACGCCGCTCCCAGAAGCCTTAGCGCGCCGGGTCGGCGGGCGCGGCTGATGCTAGCAATGAAGGGCACGGGCGGGCAGACTAGGCAGGCCCGCGGACGTTGGCTTGACTTCCGGCCGATACGCAGGCACATTCTGTGGGATGAACCTCCCGGCCGAGCTCCGTGAGCTGACGGTCGCCGACGCTCTGCGCGAGCGCGTCGTCGCGATCACTACCGATCAGACCCTCGAGGAGGCGGCCCGCATCATGCTCGACCGGGGCGTCACGGCGCTCGCCGTGATCGACGTCGACTCACGCGATCCCGGGATCATCACCGAGCGCGACCTCGGCCGCGCGATGGCCTCCGACGGCGACCCGCGCAAGCGAATGGTCGGCGACTTCCTGACCAAGGACGTGATCGCCGCCACGGCGGACTGGTCGCTCGAGCGCGCGGCCCGCACGATGACCGCCGGCCACATCCGCCACCTGATGGTCGTCCGCGGTGACCACCGGGTGATCGGCATCCTGTCGATGAGCGAGATCATGGCGGCCTGGGTCCACGCGCCCGGGGACTCGGTTTCCGAGGTCGCCGCCGAGACCGGCGAGCTGCCCGTGCTCGACAGCGCCCACGGCTACGTGTACGGCCTGCGGCGCACGGCCAAGCAGCACCTCGTCGCGGCCAAATGCCCGTGCCAGTGGGAATGGGTCCAGGTGCTCGAGGGCCAGCTCGAGGACCGGCCGGACCTCGCGGAGCAGACGCTCGCCCACCTGTGGGAGCTGCGCGAGCCGTGCCCCGCCCTGCACGCCGAGGGCGGCGGCGCAGACTAACCGCCGGCACGATCACCTCCACTGCGCGAACTTTGGCCCGTCACTCCCGAGGGGTGGGAGTGGAAGGACAAAGTTCGAGGAACCGGCGATCTGCCGGTCTCAATCGCCGGGGACGATCGCCACGACCCGCGCGGGCGCGGCGCTCGCGCCCACGATCTTCAGGGGAAAGCACGCGACCTGGAACCCGCTGAGCGGCAGCGCCCCGAGGTTGAACAGGCGCTCGATCTGCGAGTAGGGCAGATCCGCCTGGTGGGCTGCCCAGAAGATCCCGGGACGCCCCGCCGCGCGCGCGGCCTCCGCCTGGAAAAAAAGTGGCCCGTCCCAGCCCCAGGCGTCGATTCCCATCACGCGCACGCCGCGCTCGAACAGCCACCGCGTGGCGCCGGCGGTGACCGCCGGGCCGCGCGCGAGGTAGTCGAGCTCCGCGTAGAAGGCGTCGCGACCGGTATGTATGAGCACGATGTCGAGCGGGGCGAGCGTGTGGCCGGCGGCGCTCAGGCCCGCCTCGATCTCCGCGACGCCGACCTCCTCCCCATCGGCCTTCGCGGTCGCGTCGATCACGACGCCGGGCGCGAGGAACCAGTCGAGCGGCAGCTGGTCGATCGTCTGCGCGGGCTCGCCGCGGATCCGCGAGTTGTAGTGCCACGGCGCGTCCACGTGCGTGGAGTTGTGAGTCCCGAGCCGCCGGATCTCCTCCGTCGCCCAGCCCTCGCCGTCGCGCAGCAGGTCGGGCGTGACCCCGAGCAGCTGCTCGGCGATCGCGGCGCCCGCGGCGTGGTCGCTGTACTCGATCTCGGTGCGCAGCCCCTCCATCAGCTCGGGCGGGCTGTTCTCGATCGGGGCTGAGAGGTCGATCAGCGGCATCGGCGGATCATGACGCCGGGTCCCAGCCCGCGCCGGCGAGGTTCTGGGCCATCACCTGCGTGGTCACCTCGAACCAGCCCTCCGGCGCCGGGGGCAGCAGCCCCCCGCGTGGCTCGAGCGCGGCGACGATCCTGTCGCGGGAGGCGCCGACGAGGGCGCGCGCCGCCGCCGCGCGGTCACCGCCGAGCACGCCGCCCTGCTTGACGACCTCACCGCCGACCAGCACTGTGTCCACGTCGCCCGGCCCTGCATGAAGCACGACCGCCGCGACCGGGTCGTTGAGCGGCGCCATGTGGAGCCCGTCCGTGCGCAGCACGATCAGGTCGGCCGCCTTGCCCGCCTCGATCGAGCCGCACACCGACCCGAGGCCGAGCGCCTCCGCGCCGCCGAGCGTCGCGAAGCGCAGCACGTCGCGCACCCCCAGCGTCAGCTCCGCGGGCATCTCGTGGCCGTCGAGCACCGGCTGGTTCGCGCGCGCACGCTCGGCCTGGAGCCCGAGCCGCATCTGCGCGAAGAGGTCGCCGCGGTTGTTGGAGACGATGTCGCACCCGAGGCTCGGCACGAGCCCGCGCTCGAGCGCGCGCGCGAAGATCGGGAAGCCCATCCCCATCTGAAGCTCGGTCTCGGGCGTGAGCGAGACGGATGCGCCGGCCTCGGCCAGCAGGTCGAGTTCGCGGTTCGAGCACGCGTTGCAGTGCACGTGGACCTGGCGATCGTCGAGCAGGCCGGCGGAGTGCAGGAGCTCGACCTCCGGCGGGCGCTGCGCGCTCGTGACCGAGCCGATGTGGGCCGTCACCATCACGTCGAGCTCGCGCGCGAGCGCGACCTCCGCGCGCGTCACGTCCCAGGGGACCAGCCCCAGCTCGGTGAGCGCGACGCCCATGTCGAGCAGCCCGGCGGAGGAGAAATCGCGCTCCCGCACCCGCCGCGCGTCCGCGAGCCGATCGCCGGGTGTCGCAAACGGCGGGTTCTCGAGCGGCACCGGGAACATCCCGTAGGCCCAGATGCCGCGGACGCCCGCCTCCCGCAGCCCGCGCACCGCCTCGTCCGCGTGGTCAGGCGAATTGAGGCAATGGGAGAAGTCGAGCAGCGTCGTCACTCCCGAGTCGAGCGCCTCCAGCGCTCCGACGAAGTTGCCCGCGTAGACGTCCTCAGGCCCGAACGCCGTCGAGACCTGGAGCCGCATGCCGCGGAAGTAATCGAGCAGCGTCCAGTCCGCGCAGATGCCGCGCATCGCGGTCTGCCAGGTGTGGCGGTGCGTGTCGACGAAGCCGGGAAGCACGAGCGCCCCCTCCGCGTCGACGACGTGCGCGTCGCCAGCCGGTGGATCGGCGGCGACGGACGCGATGCGCCCGTCCTCCACGATGACATCCGCCCGCTCGAACCGGCCCTCGCCCGGATCGCCGACCAGCACCAGTCCACCTCGCAGCACCGACTTCATGCGCGGCAGTATGGTCGATGGCGATGCTCCCGACGTGGCCTCCCGGCACCCCGGCTGTCCTGTGCGTGGCAGGCTCCCATGCGATCCCCGTGTCGAGCTACGTGCGGGCCTCCGGGGAGCGCATCGTCGTCGCGCTCGGGTCGCGCCGCGAGACGCTCGCGCGCCTGCGCGCCGACCCCGCCGCCGCGTTCTGCGTGCTCGGGCCGGGTGTCGCGCTCACCGCCCACTGCCGCGCGAGCGTGGTGCGCGAGTCACTCGAGGCCGCTGCGGGCAACGCGGCCGTGGAGCTGCGGGTCGAGCGCGTCCAGGACCACCTGGCGGACGGGCGCACCGCGATCATCGACGGCGCGAGCTGGCAGTGGATCGACGAGGACGCGGCGGCGCTCCAGCCGCTGATCCTCGCGGAGCTCGAACAGCTCTAGCCGATCGCCACCATGCGCTCGATCGGCACGCGTGCGCGCTCGGCCACGTCTGCGGGCACGCTCACGCGGTGCTTCATATCGCGCAGGGAGTCGCGCAGCTTCGGCAGCGTGATCATCTTCATGTAGTTGCAGACCGCGGCGCGGTTCGCCGGGATGAAGGTCTTGTCCGGGCTCTCCTGCTCCATGCGGTGCAGGATGCCCGTCTCGGTCGCGACGATCAAGGTGTCCGCGTCGCTCGCGCGGGCGTGGCGCATCATGCCCTCGGTGGAGAGGAAGTGAGTGCCCTGCGCGGCCACGTCGCCCGAGGCCACGTACTCCATGACCTGGGTCGTGCACCCGCACTCGGGGTGGATCAGGAAGTCCGCGTGCGGCTCGCTCGCGCGCAGTGCGTTGATGTCGGCCGGCCGGATGCCGGCGTGCACGTGGCACTCGCCGTCCCACACCTGGATCTCACGCCCGGTCTCGCGCGCGACGTATGCGCCGAGCCACATGTCCGGCCCGAACAGGATCTCGGTGTCGTCGCCGTGCTCGCGGAAGATGTGCTCGACGACGCTCACGGCGTTCGAGGACGTGCAGCAGTAGTCCGTCTCAGCCTTGACCTCGGCTGACGTGTTCACGTACATCACGACGACGGCGCCTGGATGCTCGGCCTTCCAGGCGCGCAGCTGGTCCGCGGTGATCGAGTCCGAGAGCGAGCACCCCGCGTCGAGGTCCGGGATCAGCACGGTCTTGCCGGGCGACAGGATCGCCGCCGTCTCCGCCATGAAGTGCACCCCGCAGAACACGATCGCGTCGGCGCCGGTCTCCGCGGCCTGGCGCGAGAGCCCGAGCGAGTCGCCGACCACGTGCGCCACGTCCTGTACCTCGGGGCGCTGGTAGTTGTGCGCGAGGATCACGGCGTTTCGCTGCGCGGCCAGAGCGCGCACCTCCGCCTGCATCGCACCGATGTCCTCGATGCCGAGCAGCGGGGCTGAAGGGGGTGCCTGGAGGGTGGGAAGTGGCTTCATCGGGCCCGATCTGCCGAGGGTTCAATGCTCATGGATAGGTCGAGGGCCGGCGCGGAATGGGTCAGGGAACCCAGGGACATGAATTCTACGCCAGAGCCCGCAAATGCCCTCATGGAGCCCTCGGTGATGCCCCCGGAAGCCTCCAGCTGCGCGCGACCGGCGACGAGCGACGCGGCTTCCCTCAGCTGCCCGGCGTCCATGTTGTCCAGCAAGAGCCGCTCGGCGCCGGCGGCCAGCGCCTCCTGCACATCCGCGAGTGACGCGCACTCGACCTCCACCTGCACGCCCGCCGGGCGCCGCGCCAGCGCTCTGCGGGTCGCCTCCCCGATCCCGCCCGCAAGGGCGATGTGATTGTCCTTCACGAGAATCGCGTCGTGCAGGCCCATGCGGTGGTTGACGCCGCCGCCCGCGGCGACGGCCTGCTTCTCGAGGGCGCGAAGGCCGGGTGTGGTCTTGCGCGTGTCGAGGACCTTGACCCCGGTCCCGCTCAACTCACGAACGGCACGGGCCGCGGCCGTCGCAATCCCCGAAAGGTGCGCGAGGAAGTTGAGGGCAGTCCGCTCGCCGGTCAGCAGCGCCCGCGCCTCGCCCTCGAGTGTCAGCACCGTCGCCGGTGGCTCGTCGAGCCACTCGCCCTCGGCCCGCCGGCGCGCGATCGAAACCTGCGGGTCGAGCCGCCGGAAGACGGCCTCGGCGACGTCGAGGCCGAACACGATGCCGGGTGCCTTCTGCTCGATCCGCGCCCGGGCAGGGGCGCCGGGCTCCACGACGGCCTCGGTCGTGAGGTCGCCCGCGCCAACGTCCTCGGCCAGCGCGCGAGCGATCAGATCGTGGGTGGCAGAGTCGAGCACCCTTCCAGTCTGACGTGCGCGCGGCTGGCGCTACCCTTGCGCGCGTGACCGAGGAAAAATGGCTTGCGCGATTGCCCCGCGGGGTGCGGCCGCCGTTCCGGGTGTTCATCAACGGCGTCGAGCAGCACGAGGGCGCGGACTACACCGTGCGCCCGGGAGCGCTCCTGTTCGACCGTCCGCTCGCGCAGGAGGGCAAGCTCGGGTTCTGGCGCTGGCTGATCATGCTGCTCGGGATCGCGGGCAGCTACCGCAAGCACGAGACCGTGGACGTGCAGTACACGCTCAACGGCAAGCCGATGGTCGCGACTGGGCTGAAGATCGAGCCGGCCGGCGAGGGCTCCGCCTAACCGGCGCCGCCGTCACCCGCGCTCTGCACGAGGTACGCGTGCACGAAGTCGTCGAGGTCGCCGTCGAGCACCCGTTGCGCGTCCCCCATCTCGTGGCCGGTGCGGTGATCCTTGACCATCGTGTAGGGATGCAGCACGTAGGACCGGATCTGCGATCCCCACGCGACGTCCTGGGCCTCGCCCTTCTCGCGCGCCATCTCCTCGCGGCGCTTGCGCTCCTGCAGTTCCACCAACTTTGATTTGAGCAGCTTCATCGCCGTCTGCTTGTTCGACGACTGCGAGCGCTCGTTCTGGCATTGCACGACCGTCTTCGTGGGGATGTGCGTGATGCGTACCGCCGAGTCGGTCTTGTTGACGTGCTGGCCACCCGCTCCCGACGCACGGTAGGTCTCGATCCGCAGGTCGGCGTCGTCGATCTCGACCTCGACGTCGTCCTCGACCAACGGGCTCACCTCGACGAGCGCGAAGCTCGTGTGGCGGCGATGCGCGGCGTCGAAGGGCGACAGGCGCACCAGCCTGTGCACGCCCTTCTCGGCCGAGAACAGCCCGTATGCGTTCTCGCCCCGCGCGAGGAACGTCGCCGACTTGATGCCGGCTTCCTCGCCCGGCGACGCTTCGGCCATCTCGACGTCGAAGCCGCGCTGCTGGGCCCACCGCAGGTACATGCGCAGGAGTATTTCGGCCCAGTCCTGCGAGTCCGTGCCGCCCGCGCCGCTGTGCACGGCGACGGCCGCGTCGCCGGCGTCGTAGCGACCGCCGAAGAGGCGCTGCTCCTCGAGCTCGCCCATGCGGCGCTCCACGTCGGCGAGCTGCTCCTCGAGCTCGGGCCCGAGCGACTCGTCCTCCGCCGCGAGGTCGGCCAGCCCGCCGAGGTCCTCGACCTCCGACCGCAGCGCGCCGAACGACTCGAGCTTGCGCGCCGCGCGGCGGTGCTCCGTCGAAACGGAGGCAGCGTGTTGCTGGTCGTCCCAGAAGCCGGGCCGCTGCATCTCGCCCTCGAGCCGGGCGGCTTGGCGCTCTAGCTCAGCGGGGTCAAAGATAGTCCGCGAGCAGCTTCAGCTGGTCGCGGAGCTTGGCCACGCGCGGCTGGACCTCCAGCTGTGGAGCCTCAGCCATCCCTATGCACCGTGGCACTTCTTGTACTTCTTGCCCGACCCGCACCAGCAGGGGTCGTTGCGGCCGATCTTCTCCTCCTCGGACACGTGGCGCGTCTCGACCTCCGGCAGCGCCTGGTACTCGGGCCCGTCGGCCACGGCGACGCCGGCCTGGTCGGCCGCGTCGTAGAGCGCCGAGGGCTGTTCGGGCCCACCGCCCGTGTAGGTGAGGCTCGACGTGCGCCGCGTCTGGGAGGAGCCCCCGAGCGTCGCCGCCTGCGCGGGCTCGATCTCGACCTGCACGTGGAAGATGTAGCGGCCGAAGTCCTCCCAGATCGAGTTCATGAGGTCGCGGAAGAGCGTGAAGCCCTCGTTCTTGTACTCGACCAGCGGGTCGCGCTGCGCGAAACCGCGCAGGTGGATGCCCTCGCGCAGGTAGTCCATGTCGTAGAGGTGCTCGCGCCAGCGGTCGTCGATGATCTGGAGCAGGACCGCCCGCTCGAGCTGGCGCATCAGCTCGTCGCCGAGCTCCTCCTCGCGCTCGGCGTATTCGGCGAGCGCATCCTCGTGGAGTCGCGTCGTCAGCACATCGCGATCGATCGACTCGGCATCGAGGTCCTCGTCGTCGATCGACGTGTCGAAGATCTGGCGCACCTGCGAGAACATCCCGTCGACGTCCCAGTCCTCGATGAAGTCGCCGGGGGTGTACTCCGCCACGATGCGCTCGAACACGCCGCGCAGCTCCTCCTTCACGGGCTCGGACATGTCGCGCCCCTCGAGGATCTCGCGCCGGTACTTGTAGATCACCTCGCGCTGCTGGTTCAGCACGTCGTCGTACTCGAGCACGCGCTTGCGGATCAGGAAGTTTTGCTGCTCGACCTTCTTCTGGGCGTTCTCGATCGTGCGCGAGAGCATCTTCGCCTCGATCGGCTGCTCACGGCCGTCATCGTCGACCGGCCCGAGCCGGTCGAGGATCCGGTAGATCCGGTCGCCGGCGAAAAGGCGCACGAGGTCGTCCTCTGCGGAGAGGTAGAAGCGCGACTCGCCCGGGTCGCCCTGGCGCCCCGCGCGCCCGCGCAGCTGGTTGTCGATGCGCCGTGACTCGTGGCGCTCCGTGCCGAGGATGAACAGGCCGCCCATCTCCTTGACGCGATCGTGGTCCACGCCCGCCTGCTCCTTCATCTTCGGGTAGACCTGCTCGTAGGTCTCGTCCCAGGAGTCGTCGCCCGGCTGGACGCCGAGCTTACGCAGCTCCATCGTCGTGAGGTGCTCGGCGCTGCCGCCCAGCATGATGTCCACGCCGCGGCCGGCCATGTTCGTCGCGATCGTGACCGACCCGGGACGCCCCGCCTCGGCGATCGTCTCTCCCTCCTTCTCGGCGTGCTCGGGCTTCGCGTTGAGGACGACGTGCTTGACGCCGTTGCGGGTCAGGTCCTTGGACAGCACCTCGGAGACCTCGACCGAGATCGTGCCCACGAGGACGGGCTGGCCGGCCTCGTGGCGCGCCTTGATCTCCTCGGCCACAGCCGTCCACTTGCCCTCCTTGGTCTTGTAGATGTGGTCGTTCTGATCGGCCCGCACCATCGGCTGGTTGGTGGGGATGTCGACGACCGCGAGCTTGTAGATCTTGATGAACTCATTCGCCTCGGTGAGGGCCGTGCCGGTCATGCCGGCGAGCTTGTCGTAGAGGCGGAAGTAGTTCTGAAGCGTCACGGTCGCGAGCGTCTGGTTCTCCTCGCGCACATAGACGCCCTCCTTCGCCTCCACCGCCTGGTGCAGGCCCTCGGACCAGCGACGGCCGTCGAGGATCCGGCCCGTGAACTCGTCGATGATCTTGACCTCGCCGTCGATCACCGCGTACTCCTTGTCGCGCTTGTAGAGCGACTGGGCCTTGAGCGCCTGGATCAGGTGGTTGACGATGTTGCCGTGCTCGGAGAGGTACATGTTGTCGATGCCCAGGAACTTCTCCGCCTTCGCGACACCGCGCTCGGTCGGCGCGACGGTCTTGTGCTTCTCGTCGAACTCGTAGTCGAAGTCCGGCTCGGGCGCGTCGCTGCCGAGCTTCGACTTGGTGTCCACCTTCTGGACGCCCTTGAGCGTCGGCGCGAGCCGCGCGAACTGGCGGTAGAGGTCCCCGGCTTCCTCGGGCGCCCCGGAGATGATCAGCGGAGTTCGCGCCTCGTCGATCAGGATGTTGTCGACCTCGTCGACGATGCCGAACGGGTGGCCGCGCTGGACGACCTCCTCGATCGAGCCGGCCATGTTGTCGCGCAGGTAATCGAAGCCGAACTCGGAGTTCGTCCCGTAGGTGACGTCGGCGGCGTAGGCCGGCCGCTTCTCCGCCGAGCCCTGATCGTTCTGGAGGATCCCGACCGTCACCCCGAGCATGTCGTAGAGCGGCATCATCCACTCCGCGTCGCGGCGGGCGAGGTAGTCGTTGACTGTCACGAGGTGGACGCTCCCGCCCCCCAGTGAGTTGAGGAAGATCGGCAAAGTCGCCGCGAGGGTCTTGCCCTCGCCCGTCTTCATCTCGGCGATCGAGCCGTCGTGGAGCACCATGCCGCCGATCATCTGGACGTCGTAGTGGCGCATGTTGAGCGCGCGCTTGCCGGCCTCGCGGCAAAGCGCGAAGGCCTCGTAGAGGAGGTCGTCCAGCGACTCGCCGCCACGCGCCCGTTCCCTCAGCGCGTCGGCCTCCTCGCGGATCTCGTGATCCTCGAGCAACTCCGTCTCCGGCTCGATCGCGTTGATGCGAGCGACGCGCTTCTCGTAGGTCTTGAACTGACCGGACTCGCCCATGCGCAGGGCGCGGTCTATTAGTCGGCGCGACACGAGGGTTGATGCTAGCAGCGGGTCCCGCGCCTGCTGGCGGGCCAAATGGGCCCTGCCTAGGGTTGCGCCTCAGGCGGGGGCGACTGGTCCTTCACGCTGGCGCCGTCGCGCCGGCCGCGCCGCTTGTCCCGGTGGCGCTTCACCTGGCGGGCGAGTTTGTCCGCCACGAGGTCCACGGAGTGCATGAGGTCGGCCGATCCCTCGCGGGCACGCAGGGTCACCCCCTTGAGGTGCAGCGTTGCCTCCGCGACCTTCGACTCCGAGATCGCGGGGTTGCGCTCGGCCAGCAACTCCACTTCCAGTGGCGCCTGCTCGGGCACCTGCTTGCCGATGCGCGTCGTGAAGCGCTCCTCAACGTGCTGCCGGATCGCATCAGTGATCGGGGTGTTGCGGCCTCTGATCTCGATTCTCACCGGCTGACCTCCTCGAATCCGATGGTTTGGACGGCCTCCCCCATGCTACGGGCCATTCCCCCCTCACGCCACGGGTCCTCACGATCCCTGGACGTGCGGGCGAAGCAGGCCGCCACCACCTCGGCGGCGCCCCCGGCGAGAAGCGCCTCGGCACAGGCGTCGAGCGTCGCCCCGGTCGTGTAGACGTCGTCGACGAGCACGGCTCGATCGACCGGCAGCCCACCGTCGCTCAGGGCCACCGAGCCACCCGCGTTCGCGCGGCGCTCCAGCCGCGCGAGCCCGACCTGTGGCGGCGCCTCGGTGCGGCGCAGGACCTCGGCGACCGGCGCGCCTGAGAGGCGCGCGAGCTGCCCCGCGATCAGCCCCGCATGGTCGAATCCGCGGCGCCTGTTGCCGTGCGGATGGCCGGGGACGGGCACGATCACGCCGTCCAGCATGCCGTCGGGAGCGCGTGCCTCGATCGCCGCGGCCATGAAGCTTGCGGCACGGGTCGCGGACCGCGCCTTGAGCGCCATCACGATCCGCCGGGCCGCCTCGTCGTACTCGAACGGCGCCCATGCGCGCGCGAAGAAGATGCCGCGGTCGAGGCTCGCGGGCGGGCGCGGCGCGAGCGAGTCACGGCAGCGCGGGCACACCGCGTCCCCGGACAGCTCGGGCTCGCGACACGATACGCACAGCGGGGGAACCAGCAGCGAGAGGATCCTGTCGGCGAGGGGAAGGGCCATGCCGGCACGATCGCGGGACCAGGCGCACCGTTCAACACGTGATTGGGACAATCGGCGCGCATGACCGCGACGGATCTCCTCGCCTCAGTCGAGTACACGTGGTCGCTGAACGTTCCCGCCCTGGTCGCCGTCGGCCTCGCGGGCGCGGCCTACGGCGTGCGCCTGCGCGACCTGCGCGCGACGCCCGGCGCCCGCAGCGGCGACTCGCCGACGCGCGACACGCTGCGCGCACTCGCGTTCGCCGGCGGGCTGCTCGTCGTCCTGGCCGCGCTCGTCTCGCCGATCGACCGCCTCGGCGAGGACCGCCTGTTCGCGGCCCACATGGTCCAGCACCTGCTGCTCGCCGACCTCGCCCCGATCCTGCTGCTCGCCGGCCTCAGCCGCGCCTTCCTGCGGCCGGCGGTGCGCCGCCTGCGCCCGCTCGAGGAGCGCCTCGGCCCGCTCGCCCACCCCGTGGCCGCGCTCGTCGCCTACGTGGGCCTGATGTGGCTCTGGCACGTCCCCGCGATGTACGAGCTCGCGCTCGACCACGCGTGGGCGCATGCTCTCGAGCACGCCTCGTTCTTCACGGCCGGCATGGCCTTCTGGTGGTACCTGATCGAGCCGGTGCCGCCGCGACAGCGGCTCACGGGCGCCTGGTCGCTCGGCTACCTCGCAACGGCCAAGGTCCTGATGGGCCTGCTCGGCGTGGTGCTCGCGTTCGCTCCCGATGCGCTCTACGGCGCTTACGAGGACGCGCCGCGGACCTGGGGCCTGACCGCGGTCGAGGACCAGAACGTCGGCGGGCTGGTGATGATGGTGGAGCAGTCGCTCGTGCTTGTGATCGCGTTCGCGGTGTTCTTCACGCGGATGCTCGAGCGCTCGGAATCCGACCAGCGCCGCCGCGAGGCGCTCGACGGTTAGGGTCGGTCTAGTCGCCCAGCTTGTCCGCCAGCGGGCGCTCGCCCGCGAGGCCGCCGACCAGCACGGTGCCCGGGTCCACGTCGGTGCGCGGCCACACGATCGTGTCGCGCAGCGCGGAGTTCTCCCCGATGCGGGAGTGCCCGCCGATCACGACGGGCCCCGTGAGGCGCACGCCCGGCGCGATCTCGCACCCGTCGCCGATGAAGACCGGACCCTCGACCTCGACGCCGTCGGGCAACGTCGCTCCCGTCCCCCCCGCCCGGCATCTGCACGTCGACCGCGCCCGCGAGCGCGTCGAAGTTGCCCTGGCGGTACTCCTCGAGCGAGCCGACGTCGTTCCAGTACTCCGCGAACTCGTGCCCGTAGAAGGGGGCGTCCTGCTCGAGCAGCGCCGGATAGACGTCCAGCGCCCAGTCGACGAACTCGGTCTCGGGGAAGTAGTCGAAGATCTCGGGCTCGAACATGTAGATCCCGCAGTTGCCGAGGTTCGACAGCTCCTCGCCGGGCGCCGGCTTCTCCTGGAAGCCCTGGATGCGGCCCTCGTCGTTCGACGATCACGACCCCCAGCTCACTCGGGTCGTCGACCCGCTTCAGCGCAAGCGTCGCGATGCCTCCCGCCTGCTTGTGGCGGGCATAGAACGCGGTCAGGTCGATGTCGGTGAGCGCGTCGCCGGAGATCACCAGGAACGTCTCGCCGCCGAAGTGCTCGCGCGCGTTGCGCACTCCCCCGGCGGTGCCCATCAGCTCCTCCTCGAAGGAGTAGACCAGCCGTATCCCCTGCCGCGACCCGTCGCCGAAGTACTCGCGGATCAGGTCCGGGAAGTAGTGGAGGTTCGCGACGACGTCGTCGAACCCGTGGCGCCCGAGGAGGCGCGCGATGTGCTCCATCACCGGCCGGCCGAGGATCGGGACCATCGGCTTCGGAAGGTCGTACGTCAGCGGCCGCAGGCGCGTTCCGAGCCCCGCCGCGAGCAGCATCGCCTTCAATCAGGTGCCCTGGTCCCAGCTCGTGAGGTACTTCTCCTGCTCGGCCGTGAGGGTGTCGATCGCGATGCCCATGCTCTCGAGCTTCAGCTTCGCGATCTCCTTGTCGATGTCCTCCGGCACGACGTAGACCTTCTTCTCGAGGTCGCCGTGGTTCTTGATGATGTGCTCGGCGGCCAGCGCCTGGTTCGCGAAGCTCATGTCCATCACGGCGGCCGGGTGGCCCTCCGCGGCGGCAAGGTTGATCAGGCGGCCCTCGCCGAGCAGGAAGACGTGGCGCCCGTCACCGAGGTCGTACTCCTCCACGAACGGCCGCGCCTCGCGCTTGGCGATCGACATCTCGAGCAGCGCCGGGATGTCGATCTCGACGTTGAAGTGACCGGAGTTGGCGACGATCGCGCCGGGCTTCATGACGCCGAAGTGGCGGCCTTCGAGCACGTGCTTGTCGCCCGTCACCGTGATGAAGATGTCGCCCTCGCGTGCGGCCTCGAGACCCGGCATGACCTCGAAGCCGTCCATCACCGCCTCCAATGCCTTCAGCGGGTCCACCTCGGTCACGATCACGTGCGCGCCCAGGCCCTTCGCGCGCATCGCGACGCCCTTGCCGCACCAGCCGTAGCCGAACACGACGACGCGCTTGCCCGCGATCAGGATGTTGGTCGCGCGGATGATCCCGTCGATCGTGGACTGCCCGGTCCCGTAGCGGTTGTCGAACATGTGCTTCGTGTTCGCCTCGTTGACGGCCACGATCGGGAAGGCGAGCCTGCCCTCGGCCTCGAGCGCACGCAGGCGGATGACGCCCGTCGTGGTCTCCTCGGTGCCGCCGATCACCTCGGTGAGCTGGTCAGGGCGCTCGCCGTGCAGCACGCTGATCACGTCGGCGCCGTCGTCCATCGTGATCGCCGGGTGCTTGTCGCAGACAGCGTTGATGTGGGCGTAGTAGGCCTCGTCGCCCTCGCCGTTGATCGCGTAGACCTCCGCCCCGTAGTGCTTGACGAGCGACGCGGCGACGTCGTCCTGCGTGGAAAGCGGGTTGGACGCGCAGATCGCGACATCGGCGCCGCCCTCGATCAGAGTGCGAACCAGGTTCGCGGTCTCCGTCGTGACGTGCAGGCAGAGGCCGAGCTGGACGCCCTCGAGCGGCTTCTCCGCGGCAAACCGCTGGCGGATCGAGGCCAGCACCGGCATGTGGCGGTCGGCCCACTCGATCCGCGCCTGACCCGCGTCCGCGAGGGACAGGTCGGCGACGTCGTGGTTCTTGGCGGCAGTCGTCATTCGGCTTCTCCCGGTTAGCTCACATAGGAACGCAGCGCAAAGGCGCTGCAAAGGGGGGACTTCGACGGCGGATCCTCCGCCCCGGCGACGGCGAAGTATAGGGGGGTGGCTGTGGGGAATGCCTCGCCGAGCGGCTCTCAGGCCACCTCGGCCCGCGCCAATTCGGCCTTCAGCCGGTCGATCGCCTCCACCGGCTTGGGGTCCGTGCCGCGCAGCACCGCGAGATAGACCGAGGCCAGGTCCCCCAGGAGCACCAGCGACAACAGCCGCTCCACCGGATTCGACCCGATGCTCTCGATCCGCAGCGTGCCGGCGGCCTGCTCCTCGATCAGCGACGCCGTCAACTCGATCCGCTGGCGCACGCGCGGGTGCTGGTCGGCGTCCTGGAGGAATACCGCGAGGAAGCTGCCGAAGGACGCCGCGGTCTGCCAGCCGACGATCTCGTTGTGGTCGGCCTCGGGGAGCTCACCCGCGAACGCCGGGACCTTTGCGTTCTCGTTCAGCTGGGTCTTCCAGCGGGTTGCGACCGGACCCGTCGGCCGGGCCCCGTAGACGCAGACGCAGGTGCCGTTGATGCGCTGGGCGACACGCTTCGCGAGGCTGTCCGAATCGGCATCGGGGCCCCACTCGGCCACGAGCCTGTCGAGACCCGCCGCGGCGGCGTCGATCTCGGTGCGCACGCCCTGGGCGACGCCGGCGAGGGTCGCGACCTCGAGCACCGACACCATCATGTACGCGACCGCCGCGCGCGGCTGGAGGCCCGCAGGAATGGGGATCACCGGGACGCCGTCCTCGCGCGCGCACTCGGCGAGCTTCCCGCCGGTCGTCACGACCACGCGCACCGCCCCGAGCGCACCCGCGGCCTCGTAACACGCGAGCGTTTCCTCGGTGTTGCCGGAATAGCTCGCGCACAGGGCGACCGAGCTCGGCGTGACCCAGGGCGGGAGCTCGTACCCGCGGACCGTCGTCATCGGCTTGGTGAGGCGGTCACCGAGCGCGGCGCTCGCGAGGTCACCGCCGATCGCGCTCCCTCCCATGCCGCAGACGAGCAGGTGCGCAAGATCGCCGAGCCCCCCGAACGTGCGATCGAGCCCAGCCGACTCCACCCGCCAAAGCGCGTCCTCGAGGTGCCGCGGCATGGCGAGCACGTCCTCGACCTGCCGCGAGCGGTCCACGGTCTCTATCTGGTCACGCGTGAGACCCGGCATCGCGCGGCAGTCTAGTACCGGCGGCTCACGCCACGATCGCCGACTCGAGACGCTCGCCCGCGGAGACCGCGGCGCCCGGCCCGACGATCGCGTGGACGACGACCGCGCTCTCCGCGATCGTGGCGCCGTCGTGCAGGGACGCATTGCGCACGACGGCCCCCGGGCCGATCGTGCAACGCTCGCCCAGCGTCACGTCGGGCCCGACCTCGGCCTCGGCCGCGATCTCACAGGAGGAGCCCGTCAGCACGGGGTCGAAAACCTGCGCCCGCGGATCGACCCCCGTCCCCGGCCCGAAGCCGGGCCCGGCCTCCGTCGTCACCTCGCCGACGAGGATGTCGCGGGTCGCCTGGAGGTAGCGGTCGAGGGTGCCGATGTCGAGCCAATAGCCCTCCCGCGCGAGTCCATGCAATCCCTCGCCGACCAGCGACGGGAACACTTCACGCTCGAAGGACACCGCGCGGCCCGCCGGTATCTCGCCCACGACCTCGCGCTCCAACACGTAGATGCCGGCGTTGATCAGGTTGCTGGGAGCCTCGCCCTGGGGCTTCTCGATGAACGCCTCGACGTGTCCGTCGTCGTCGGTCAGGATCACGCCGTACGACGACGGATCCTCGACCGGCGTGAGCGTGAGCGTCACGCGCGCGCCCCGGCCCTCGTGGAACGCGAGCACCGAGGTCAGGTCGATGTCCGTGAGGATGTCGCCGTTCAGCACGGCGAAGCGCTCGTCGAGTATCGGCTCGGCGAGCTTCACCGGCCCAGCCGTCCCGAGCGCCTGTGGCTCGTCGACGTAGCGGATCCGGATGCCCTCGCGGTCGCCCGACCCGAGCACGCTGCGCACGCCGTCGGCGAGGAAGCCGCACGACATCACGATGTCGTCGAAGTCGTGATGCTCGAGCCAGTCGAGCATGTAGGAGATGAAGGGCCGGTTCACGAGCGACACGACCGGCTTCGGGATCGCCGACGTCAGCGGTCTCAGCCGCGTGCCTTCGCCTCCGGCGAGGATCAGGGCCTGCATGTCGTGCAGAGAGTAGGTGGACGACCGGTTAGGTTCGGCCGATGCCCTCGTAGACGAAGCCCGCGCGTCTCACATCGTCCGGGTCCAGCATGTTGCGGCCGTCCACGATCACCGGGTTCGCCATCCGGCGCTTGACCTCGCCGAGGTCGAGGTCCCCGAACTCGGGCCACTCCGTGACGATCACCGCAGCGTCCACGCCCTCGACCGCGTCGAGCGCCGTGTCGCACATCTCGACGCCGGTCAGCAGCTCGTGCGCGCGCTCCTCCGCGACCGGGTCGTAGGCCTTCACGATCGCTCCCTCGCCCTGGAGGCGCGCGGCGAGCACGACGCTCGAAGCCTCTCGCATGTCGTCCGTGTTCGGCTTGAACGCGAGGCCGAGCAGGCCGACGTGCTTGCCGACCAGGGACCCGAGGTGCTTCTTCAGCTTGCTCACGACGCGCCGCTTCTGGAGCTCGTTCACCTCGATCACGGCGGTCAACAGCTGGAAGTGGTAGCCGGAGTTGCCGGCCAGCTGTTTCAGCGCTGACACGTCCTTCGGAAAACATGAGCCCCCGAAGCCGACCCCGGCGTTCAGGAAGCTGGCGCCGATGCGAGGGTCGAGACCCATGCCCCCGGCGACCTCCTTGACGTCCGCGCCGACCTCCTCGCAGACGTTCGCGATCTCGTTGATGAAGGAGATCTTCGTGGCGAGGAAGGCGTTGGAGGCGAGCTTGACCATCTCGGCCGACGCCACGTCCGTGCGCACGACCGGCCCGTCGAGCGGCTCGTAGAGCTTGGCGACGGCGTCCGCGGCCCAGGGCCAGCGCGGGTCCCCCCCGACCACGACGCGATCCGGGCTCATGAAGTCCGCGACCGCCGAGCCCTCTTTCAGGAACTCGGGGTTGGACGCGTAGCCGAAGTCCGGCTTGCCGAGCTCCGACATGCGCCGCGCGACGTTCGCGCCGGTGCCCACGGGCACGGTGCTCTTCATCACGATCGCGTGCTCGGACGAGGACGGGAGCTCCTCGATCACGGACTGCACGCGCGAGAGGTCGGCGTCGCCCGAATAGGTGGGCGGCGTGTCGACGCACACGAACAGCAGGCGCGCGTGCTCCATCAGCGGCGCCACGTCGAGCTGGAAGTGAAGGCGCTCCAGGTTGCGCTTCACGAGGTCGGCAAGGCCCGGCTCATAGATCGGGACGTCGCCGCCGCGCAGAGACTCGATCTTGCCCTGATCGATGTCCCGCAGCCAGACGTGATGGCCCAACTCGGCAAAGCACGCGCCGGTCACGAGGCCGACCCAGCCCACGCCGATCACTCCGATCGGAGGTCTCTCAGACATGCTCGCACCATATCGGTCGCACCACGGACAACTTGACTATCGCGTCCTCACCAGCGAGCGCGCGACTCCCAGCATCTCCTTCGCGGAGAGGGTCTGGAGCAGCGTGTTCGAGATCCAGTATGCGCCGCGATCGGTCTGCCAGGCGACCATCCGCAGCCGGTCACCGTTGTAATAGAGCTTGTACTCACGACCGCGGATCTTGCGCGTCTCGGATGGGTGCTGGAGGATCGGCGGATCGCGCCAGGAGGTTCCCTGGAGGCCGTAGTACTCGCCGATGTAGCCGGTGAAGACCACCATCTTGTAGGCGCGGTATCGCCTGTCGCTCGTGGACGTGATCGTGTAGGTCCGCGGCGCGTCCTCGGCGTAGGAGGAGCCCTTCACGAGCTTGCGCGGGTAGTAGACCGGGAACCCGACGCGGTCCTTGGCGATCTGGCCCTGGCCACGGCTCGCGACGGTGAAGTCGGCGAGGTTCGCGCTCGCGCCGCCCGACTTGCCCTTGCGGGCCGTCTTGGAGCGCTTGCGCGTCTTGTTCAGCGGCCCCTTCGCCGGGCGCAGGTAAAGGAACTGGCGCGTCGCCGCCTTGATCTGCGGGGGGCTCGCCGTGACGTAGGACTCGCCGAGGCGCCCGTGGAACTTGACCTGCTTGATCGGCTTGTTGCTCACGCCGAGCATCAGCCGCAGGAGCCGCCGCAGAGCGCCCGTCGACTGGATGTCCGAGCGCGTGTTGTCGGCGAAGATGTCGATCATCTTGTCGACGTTGTCCAGCAGCTTGCGCGCGGTCACCTGCGAGCGCACCTGACGCAGGAAGTCCTGCTGGCGCGCGCCGCGCACGATGTCGTTGTCCGTGTGCCGGTAGCGCACGTACTCGAGCGCCCGCTGCCCGCACATCTTCTGATAGCCGGGCTTCACGTTGATGATCGCGTAGTTCTGTCCGAAGCCGAGGCCGGCGTTGTTGTTGAAGTAGCGGCGGTCGATGTCGACGTACACACAACCGAGCGCGTTCACGCCCTCCGCGAACCCGTGGAAGCTGACGTCGACGTAGTGGTTGATCGCGAGGCCGGTGAGCTGCTTGACCGTCTTGATCGAGAGCTTGGGCCCGCCGAGCGTGTAGGCGACGTTCAGCTTGTCGGTCCCGTGGCCGGGGATCTCCACCTTCAGGTCACGGGGCAGCGAGAGCAGCGCGACGCCTTTCCCGGGGTCGATGCGCGCGAGGATGATCGTGTCCGAGCGCGCCTTCAGGCCGAGCTTCTTGTCCCCGTGGCGGCGGTCGGAGCCGGCGATCATGATCGTCTGCGGGCTCCCGCTGGTGACCGCGCTGAGCTCCTTCCCGGTCCCGCCGACCGGCGGCTTGAACTTGTCGACCGTGTCGTCGAGCACGAGCAGCGCGGTGGACGTCGTCGCGCCCGCCGCGACGATCACGATCACCAGGGCCCCGAGGAAGGACTTCTTAAGCAATGCGGAGGTTCGGCTTGTCGCCGGTCAGCTCGTCGGGGATCCGCTGCACGAAGTCCACGAGCGTTCGCCGGTAGCTTTCGAGGGAGCTTGCGGAGACCCACTCGGCGGGGCCGTGGTGGCCGCCGCCCACGGGGCCGAACTCGACCGCCGGGACGCCGGCGTTCATGAAGCAGATCGCATCGGAGGCCCCGTCGCGGCCGACGCTGATCGTCTCGGAGTCGAGAAAGGCGGACACGCTCTCGCTCAACACGCGGACGAACGGATTGTTGCGATCGACGATCGCCGGGACGCGGTGGAACTGCGCGATCACCTCGACGTCCGGCAGCTCCGCGACCTGGGCCCGGATGTCGGCTGACTCCTGGCCCGGCAGATAGCGGATGTCCACGTCGATGAAGCACCGGTCCGGAACCTTGTTGAGCGCGTCGCCGCCGAGGATGCGGCCGAGGTTGATGGAGGGCCGCGCGAACAGGTCCGAGCTCTCGCGCGTGAACGGCAGGGACTCGATCGCGCGGAACGCGTCGAGCGCCTTGAGGATCGCGTTGTCCCCGAGCCAGGGCGTCGCGCCGTGCGCCGAGGTCCCGCGGACCTCGAGCCGCATCGCGAGCACTCCCTTGGCCTGGACGCCGACGTGCAGGTCGGTCGGCTCTCCGGTGATCGCGAAGTCACCGGTGAAGCCCCGCTCGATCAGGAATTCCGTGCCACGGTCGGCCTCCTCCTCGGACTCCTCGTCCGGCACCACGCCGAGCACGACCCGCACCCCTCGCTCGTTGCGCAGCTCCTCGAGCGCGCCCATCATCGCCGCCAGCGCTCCCTTCATGTCGTACGCGCCGCGGCCGTAGATGCGGTCGCCCTCGACGCGCGGCTCGAACTGCTCCTCGTGGGCGGGGACCACGTCGAGGTGCCCGTGGAGCACGACGGTCGGCCCCTCCGCGGCGCCGGAGCGGGCAGCCAGTACCGGGAGGCCGCGGATCTCGAGCTCCTCCACGTGTATGTCCCTGGACTCGAGCCAGCCCTTGACGAAGCCGGCAGCCTGCCGGATGCCCTCGTCATCGGACGTGTCGTAGCGGATCAGTCGCTCGGTTAGTGCTCTTTCGTCCACGGAAAAGGGGCCGGGGGCCTGCCGCCGAGTTTATCGGCGCTTCCCACGGCATTCGCCCGGCGCCCGCTAATCTGCCCACGATGGCAACGGTGGAGAAGGAGCTGGAAGTCAAGTCGGGCCTCGAGGGCGTCGTCGCGTTCGCGACCGAGATCGCCGAGCCCGACAAGGAGGGCAGCGCGCTCCGCTATCGCGGAGTCGACATCGAGGACCTGGTCGGCAACGTGCCCTTCGAGCACGTCTGGGGCTTGCTCGTGGACGGCGCCTACCTCCCCGGACTGCCGCCGGCGGAGCCGTGGCCGCTCACCGTTCGCACGGGGGACCCGCGTGTGGACGTGCAGGCCGCGCTTGCCATGCTCGCGCCGGAGTGGGGCCTCAGGCAGCTGATCGACATCTCCGACGCACAGGCCCGCACGGACCTCGCGCGCGCATCCGTCATGGCGCTGTCCTTCGTGGCGCAGTCGGCGAGGGGCATCGGCCAGCCGCCCGTCCCCCAGGCCGAGGTCGACAAGGCGCAGTCGATCCCTGAGCGCTTTCTGATCCGGTGGCGCGGCGAGGCCGATCCCATGCACGTCAAGGCGATCGACGCTTACTGGACTTCGGCCGCGGAGCACGGAATGAACGCATCCACTTTCACCGCGCGCGTGATCGCGTCGTCCGGCGCCGACACCGCGGCGGCGCTCTCGGGCGCGGTCGGGGCGCTGTCCGGGCCGCTGCACGGCGGCGCTCCTTCGCGCGTCCTGCAGATGCTCGACGAGGTGGAGCGCACCGGCGACCCGCAGGGCTGGGTCAAGCAGGCGCTCGACCGCGGCGACCGGCTGATGGGCTTCGGGCACCGCGTCTACCGCGCCGAGGACCCGCGCGCGCGGGTCCTGCGACGCACGGGCCGCGAGATCAAGTCGCCGCGATTCGAGGCCGCCGAGGCCTTGGAGAAGGCCGCGCTTGCGGAGCTCCAGGCGCGCAAGCCGGACCGCGTGCTCGCGACCAACGTCGAGTTCTGGTCCGCGGTCGTGCTCGATCACGCGGAGGTCCCGCCCGAGCTCTTCACCCCGATGTTCACGTGTGCACGCGTCGCGGGCTGGTCCGCACACATCATGGAGCAGAAGCGCGAGAACCGGCTGATCCGCCCGACCGCCAAGTACGTCGGCGCGCCCCCGCGCCCGGTGTCGGCCGTTCCGCGGCACGTCGACGACCTGAGCTAGCGCCCGCGCTATCACCGCGCGGGAGGGGAGGTCCTCTTTCGTCAACGCTAGCGCCCGTGACATCGGCGATAGCGCACGCGCTATTGCTGACGATTTCCTCTTCCCGCTTTCCCCCGCGCCTCCACGGAGCGTCACGGTAAAGGCACGGAGTCGTGGGGGCAAACGCCCCACGCGTCACACCTCGGCCGGTAGAAACCAAGGTGATATGCGAGACGGAAGACCAGGAGGCCGGGTGCTCGTACGGATGCCGATCAGCCTGCACGAAGACCTCGTCGAAGCGGCGGGTGCGGAGTCGGTGAGCCTCAACCTCTTCATCTGCGGAGCGTTGGCTGCGGCCGTGCGATGGCAGGCGCGAGATCCGCCGCACCAGCCTCCCAGGCGCCTACGGCGCGATGCGTCGTGGGAGATGTGGAGCGACCGTACGGGCCGGCATCCCGCGGGGTGAGAGCGCTACTCGCCGGCGGCGATGCGCAGGAACGTCTCGGCGCGGCGCTTGTCGCGCAGGGCCTGTTGACAGCGGGCGCTGGCGAGGTCCGCGGGGGTCTTTGCGTCGGCCAGTACCTCCTCGGCCTTGCGGATGCGCTCCTCCTGCTCCGCGCGGTCGATCCGGTCCGGCTCGAAGCAGTCCTCGACGAGCACCAGGGCGTGATTGTCGTGCACCTGTAGGTAGCCCTCGCCCTGCGCGAAGTGCTTGACCTCGGATTCGCTGAGATGCAGGCGCAGATCGGAGGGTTTCAGCATCGCGAGCAGGGGGGTGTGGTTGGCCAGCACGCCGATCTCCCCGACCTCGGTGCGCGTCGAGAGCATCTCCACGTCGCCCGCGAAGACCTGACCCTCGGGGGTCAGCACCTCGACCGGGAACGGTGTGCGAGCCACTAGCCCTCGCCCTCCGTGACCTGATCGATGCCGCCCTTCATGAAGAAGGCGCGCTCGGGCACGTCGTCGTGGCGGCCCTCGATGATCTCCTTGAAGCCGCGGATCGTCTCGGCGACGGGCACATACTCGCCGGACCGGCCGGTGAAGGCCTCCGCCACGAAGAACGGCTGCGAAAGGAAGCGCTCGACCTTGCGCGCGCGCTGCACGGTCAGCTTGTCCTCGTCGGAGAGCTCGTCGATCCCGAGGATCGCGATGATGTCCTGCAGCTCGCGATAACGCTGGAGCATCTCCTTGACCGAGTTCGCGACCTGGAAGTGCTCCTCGCCGAGGATGTCCGGCTTGAGGATCGTCGAGGTCGAGTCGAGCGGGTCGACCGCCGGGTAGATCCCCTTCTCGGAGATCGCCCGGGAGAGCGTCGTCGTCGCGTTGAGGTGCGCGAACACCGATGCCGGCGCGGGGTCGGTGAGGTCGTCCGCGGGCACGTAGATCGCCTGCACCGACGTCACCGAGCCCTTCCGGGTCGAGGTGATCCGCTCCTGGAGCTGACCCATCTCGGTCTCGAGCGTGGGCTGGTAGCCGACCTGCGAGGGCATGCGCCCGAGCAGCGCCGAGACCTCGGAGCCCGCCTGCACGAACCGGAAGATGTTGTCGATGAACAGCAGCACGTCCTGGCCGCCCTGCTCGCGGAAGTACTCCGCCATCGTGAGGCCGGACAGGGCGACGCGCATGCGTGCCCCGGGGGGCTCGTTCATCTGCCCGAAGACGAGCATCGTCTTGTCGAGCACTCCGGACTCCTTCATCTCGTTCCAGAGCTCATTGCCCTCGCGCGTGCGCTCGCCCACTCCGCAGAAGGCCGACAACCCACCGTGCTGCTTCGCGATGTTGTTGATCAGCTCCATGATGATCACGGTCTTCCCAACACCTGCGCCCCCGAACAGGCCGACCTTGCCGCCCTTCGCATAGGGCGCCAGGAGGTCGATGACCTTGATCCCCGTCTCGAGGATCTCGGTGGTCGGCGTCAGATTCTCGACGTCGGGCGCGTCGCGGTGGATCGGCCAGCGCTCCTCCGTCTGCACGGGCTCGCCGAGGTCGATCGGGTCGCCGAGCAGGTTGAACATCCGCCCGAGGGTCGCCTCCCCGACGGGGACGGTGATCGGCCCGCCGGTGTCGACCACCTCCGTGCCGCGCGCGAGCCCGTCGGTGATGTCCATCGCGACAGCGCGAACGCGGTCGTCGCCCAGGTGCTGCTGCACCTCGCAGACGAGCGTCCCGGCGTCACCGCGATCGACGGTGATCGCGTGGTTGATCTCGGGCAGGCTCTCGGGGAACACGGCCTCGATCACGACGCCCTGGATCTCTTCGATGCGGCCCACGTTCTTCGTCTGCGTTGCGGCTTCCACGTTGTCTCCTTTGCGGTCTAGCCGAGCGCCTCGGCGCCGGCGACCACTTCCATGATTTCTTGAGTAATTTCGGCTTGCCTCGCGCGGTTCATCTGCAGCGTGAGGCTCTCGATCAGGTCTCCGGCGTTGTCGGACGCACTGCGCATCGCGGTCATGCGCGCGCCGTGCTCCGACGCCGTGGACTCGAGCAGCGCCCGGAAGACCGAGATCTCGACGTAGTCGGGGATCAAGCGCTTGAGGATCTGCTCGGGGTCGGGCTCGTACTCGACGAGCGCGTGATGACCGTTGTCCGCGTCGTCCTCGTCCTCCTGCGCCTCCAGGATCGTCGCCTGCTGGAGGGGGAGGAGCGTCTCGCGCCGGACCTCTTGGGTGAGGGGTGAGATGTAGCCGTTGTAGAAGATCTCGACCCGATCGAGGTTGTCGTCGATGTACGCGGACATGACGTCCTCGGCGATCTCGCGGGCGTTCGCGTAACCGGGACGGTCGGTGAACCCCGTGTAACTGCCCTCGACCTGGAGCCCGCGAAACGTCAGCGACGACACCCCACGCTTGCCGGATGCGTAGTAGGCGACCTCGTGACCCGCGGCCTCGTGCTCGGCCGCGGCACGCAGGCCGGCACGCAGGATCTGGGAGTTGAACGCTCCCGCGAGGCCGCGGTCACCTGTCACCAGCACGACCCCGACGCGCCGCACCTGCTCGTGCTCCTGGAGGATCGGCAGGCTGGGGATGTTCTCCGCGGCGGCGGCAGCTTGTCGCGTCATGCGCCGGATCGCGCCCGCGTACGGCCGCAGGTGCTCGATCCGCTGCTCGGCGCGCCGCAGGCGGGCGGCAGCGACCATCTCCATCGCACGCGTGATCTTCTGGATGTTCTTCACGCTGCCGATGCGGCTTTTCAGGTCCTTCTGGGCCACTGGGTCTAGACCGCCGCGGGCTCGGGCTCGGGCGTCGGCTCCTCGGCCTGGTCGCTCGGCGCCTGCTCCTCACGCCGCGCGACAGGTTCCGCGTGGTCGGCGTCGAGCGGCTGGCCCTCCTCGTCGAGGTCGAAGCCGAAGTCGGCGGCGAACTCCTTGACGAAGCCCTCGACCTGCTCCTGGATCTCGTCGGTCCATTCGCCTGCCGCGATCTTCTTGCCGAGGTCGGCGTGCTCGGCGCGGAACCGCAGCGTCAGCTGCTCGAGGAACTCCTCCACGCGCTCGACCTTGATGCGGTCGAGATAGCCGTTGGTCGCGGCGTAGATCTGGACGACCTGATCCTCGACCTGCAAGGGCTGGCGCTCCTTCTGGTTGAGCGTGCGCACCAGGCGCTCCCCGCGTGCGAGGGTCTTCTGCGTCTCGACGTCGAGCTCGGACCCGAACTGGGCGAACGCCTCGAGCTCGCGGTACTGGGAGAGCTCGAGCTTCAGGCGCCCGGCGACCTTCTTCATCGGCGTCAACTGCGCGTTACCGCCGACCCTCGAGACCGAGATGCCGACGTTGATCGCCGGTCGCACGCCCGAGTGGAAGAGCTTCGGCTCCAGGAATATCTGCCCGTCGGTGATCGAGATGACGTTCGTCGGGATGTAGGCCGAGACGTCGCCGGCCTGCGTCTCGATGATCGGCAGTGCGGTCAGCGACCCGGCGCCGAGGTCGTCGTTCAGCTTCACGGCCCGCTCGAGCAGGCGCGAGTGCAGGTAGAAGACGTCGCCGGGGTAGGCCTCGCGGCCGGGCGGGCGGCGCAGCAGGAGCGACATCTGGCGGTACGCGTAGGCGTGCTTGGTGAGGTCGTCGTAGATGCACAGTGCCTCACGGCCGTTGTAGAGGAAGTGCTCGCCCATCGCGCAGCCCGCATACGGGGCCATGAACTTGATCGGCGCGGCCTCGTCGGCGGATGCGGCGACGATGATCGTGTTCTCCAGGGCGCCGTTCTCGGCGAGCACCTCGGCGAGCTGCACGACCGTGGACATGCGCTGCCCGATCGCGACGTAGACGGACACCAGGCCGGAGTCGCGGTTGTTGATGATCGTGTCGATCGCGATCGCCGTCTTGCCCGTCTGGCGGTCGCCGATGATCAGCTCCCGCTGGCCGCGGCCGATCGGGATCATCGCGTCGATCGCCTTCAGACCGGTCTGCACGGGCACCGTGACGGGCTGGCGCTGCACGACGCCCGGCGCCTTGAACTCCGCCGGCCGCGTCTCGGTGGTCTCGATCGCGCCCTTTCCATCGAGCGGCTTCCCGAGCGGGTCGACGATCCGGCCGAGTAGGCCGTCGCCGACGGGGATGTCGAGCAGGTGGCCGGTGCGCTTGACCGTGTCGCCCTCCACGACGTGCTCCCACTCACCGAACATCACGACGCCGACGTTGTCGGACTCGAGGTTCAGCGCGAGCCCCGTCACATCGTGGGGAAACTCGAGCATCTCGAACGACATGCAGTTCTCGAGGCCGTGCACGCGCGCGATGCCGTCCGCGACGGACAGCACGGTTCCGACCTCGGCGAGATCCGCGCCCGCGACGTCGAGGCCCTGGATACGGCTCTTGAGGATGTTGGTGATCTCATCAGGCTTGATCTGCATGTCTCTCCTTATGCGGCTTTCGCCACTTCTCTTCTAAGTTGGTCGAGGCGGTGCCGGATCGATGCGTCGAGGATGGAATTCCCGACGCGCAGGACGATTCCGCCGATGATGGACGGGTCCACGGTGCTCTCGAGTTGGATGTTCTGGCCGGTCTGCTCGCCGATGCGCCGCTCGAGATCCCGCACGACTGCGCTGTCCAGCTGCACGGCGCTCGTCACCTCGACGGGCAGGCGCTTGTTGGCCCGGTCGTGGAGCACATCGAACTGCCGCCTGATCCGGAACAGGACCGGCATGCGGTGCTTCTCGATCAGCAGCTCGAGAAAGTTGATCACCGTGGGGTCGGCACCGTCGACGGTCCGCCGCAGCCCGTCCTTCTTCTCCTCGGTGGAGAAGTAGGGCGAGAAGAAGAACACGGCCAGCTCGCGGCTGCCCTCCAGCGCGTCCGCCACCTGCGCGAGCTCGTCGCGCACGCGGTCGAGCTTGCCCTCTGCCTCGGCGACCTCGAACAGCGAGCGCGAGTAAACCTGGGCGATCTCCTCCACTCCTACCTGCTCTCCCCGTCGCGGCCCGCGAGCGCCGTGAAGTCGAGCTCGGCAAGCGCCTCCTGGACGAGACGCTGCTGGTCCTCCGGCGAAAGCGCCTTGCGCGTCACCTTCTCGGTCGCGAGCACCGTGAGGTCCGCGACCTCGTTGCGGATCTCCTGGATCGCGCGCCGCGTCTCCGCCTCGACGTCCCGGCGGGTCTGCTCGAGCATCTCCTCGCGCTGGTGGCGCGCACCCTCGAGCGACTCGCGCTCGTGCTCCTCCGCGGCGCGGCGCGACCGCGCGATGATCTCGTCGGCTTGCTTACGGGCCTCCTGGAGACGCTCGCGGTAGTCATGGAGCAGCTCTTCGGCCTCGGCCTTCGCGCGCTCGGAGGCCTCGATCGATTCCTCGATCGCCTTCTGGCGCTTGTCGAGCGCCTCTTGGATGCGGGGGAAGGCGAACTTCGAGAGGACCCAGAGCGTCACGCCGAATGCGATCAGTGTCCAAAGCATCAGGCCGAGCTCCGGCGTGACGAGAAAGTTCCCGCCCTCGTCGGAGCTCGCGCCGGCGCCCTCGGTGGCGGCCAGGACGACCGGTGTGATGTCGCCGAGCATCTAGAGGAAGAACGCGATCAGGCCGAAGATGAACGCGTAGAACACGATCGCCTCGGTCAGCGCGAAGCCGAGCCACTGGATGCTCGTGATCTCGTCACGCATCTCGGGCTGGCGCGTGACCGACTCGATCACCTTCCCGAAGATGTAGCCGACGCCGATGCCCGGCCCGATCGTTCCGAGGCCGGCGCCTACTCCGAGCGCGATGGCCTTTCCGGCGTCCGTGCCGTAGGCGGCAGGATCGGCCGCCTGCGCGATGGCTGTGAGTGTTCCTGGGTCAACCACTGGTGCCTCCTAGTGGTGTTCGGCGACTGCGCCGCCGAGGTAGATGGCAGAAAGAGTGGCGAAGATGAATGCCTGGAGGGTCGCCACCAGGCCTACTTCGAAGATGAAGAACGCAAGCGCCATGGGTAGCGTGAACCATCCGATCGCCGCGATGCCCAGCAGCACCACGAGCCCGCCTCCCATGAACAGGATCAGCAGGTGCCCGGCGAGGATGTTGGCGAAAAGACGTACGGAGAGCGAGATCAGCCGCACGAAGTGCGAGATCACCTCGATGACGAAGATCGGTATGACGGCGGCCCCCTCGACGCCGGCGGGAACCCACCCGCGCAGATAAGGGACGAAGCCCTTCGCTCGGACGCCCTCGTAGTGGTAGAGGAACCAGACCATCAGGGTCAGCGTCAGCGGTATCGAGATGTTCGCGGTCGCCGCGTACAGCGCCAGCGATGGGACCTGGAGCCCGAAGATGTCGACCTTGTGCTCGGTGTTCGTCGGGAACGGGATGTACCCGATCAGGTTCGCGAACCAGATGAACAGGAACAGCGTGCCGATCAGCGTGAACCAGCGCTTTGCCATGCGCGTGTCCATGTTGCCCTCGGTGATGTTCTTCTTCATCAGCTGGTAGAGGGTCTCGATCGCCGTCTGGACCCGGTTGGGCCGCGCCTGCATGCGGTTCGCGATGTACATCATCGCCGCGATCGTGAGCGCCGAGCCCATGAACAGATAGAGCACTGCCTTGTTGATGCTCATGTCGAACGGCCCGAGCTCGAGTGAGATCCAGTTGTCGAGCTTGAACTCGTTCTGGGGCTTGAACTCCTCGTTCTTGCCCTCGTCGCCGAGCAATACGTACAGCAGAATCCCGAACGCGATCCAGATTCCGATGCCGATGAAGATCTTGCTCCGCCGGCTGAGGCCACCCGAGGACTGTGGCGCGGGAGCCGTGGTCATCGCGGCGCCTCGATCGGCCTGAGGACCATACGCACCAGGAAGTAGACCGTGAAGAGGGCGATCACGAGCACCGCGGCGGACAGGCCTGCCTCGTCACCCTCGGCGAGGCCGACGCCGAAGATCGCCAGCGCGCAGAACCAGCCGCGGGCGATCATGCTGCCCGCGGTCCACCCCGCCACCACGCGCGGGTCGTCGGACGCCTCCGCGCGACGCTGCATCAGCATCTGCACGATCCGCTGGAGCACCCACGCGCCGCCGGCGACCAGGTACGCGGCGATCGGCAGGCCGGCCAGGAGGAAGATCGGCAGCGCGACGAAGAGCAGCACGACCAGGTCGAGGTACCGCACGAACGCCGGTACCTTGAGCGGCGGTAGCGCCCGCGGCTCGGTCACGTCAGAGGTCCTTGAAGCGGCTATAGACAATCGAGAACCCCACGCCGACGCCCGCGAAGCCGCCCATCAGGGCGAGCAAGGCGGGAGCGCCGACCAGCGCGCCAATCCCGAAACCGATCGCAGCGCAGGCGACGATCGCGCCGATCAAAAGCGCTCCGGCGCCGGCCGGGCTGCTGTTCATTGGGGTTGTCGCGGTCGGGAACCATGTCTTCGTCGCCGCCGCCTCGTGCCCGGCTCGGACCATCGGCAATCTAACGCCCACCGCGCGTGGGCGACCGGTCGCCGGCTGGGGAGCCGGAGAAGGCAGCAGCAGCGCCGCGAAGGATAGCGAAAAATCGGACTTTGTAACAACTTTGTGACAGTCGCTACGCCAGCGCAGCCAGGCGCGCCTCGAGAAACGAGCGCTCCACCGGGCTCGTCGCGAGCGCGAGCGCACGCCCGTATGCAGCGGCCGACTCGCCGTCGCGGCCCAGGCGGCGCAGCAGGTCTGCGCGGGCGGCGTGCAGCAGGTGGTATCCGTCGAGCTCCCCGGCGGCGGCAATCGCGTCGATCAGGTCCAGCCCGCGCTCGGGTCCCTGCGCCATCGCGACCGCCACGGCCCGGTTGAGCGCGACAACCGGCGTCGGCGCCAGCGACATCAACTGGTCGTAGAGGGCCACGACGCGCGCCCAGTCCGTCGGCGCAGCCGCATGCTCGGCTGCGATCCCCGCCTGGACCAGATACGGCCCGCGCCCCCGGAGCAAGCGGGCGCGCTCGACAAGCCGCTCGCCCCGCGCGATCTGCTGCGCGTCCCACAGCGAGCGGTCCTGGTCCTCGAGCAGGACGAGGTCGCCGGCCGCGTCGACGCGTGCGTCGCGACGCGAGTCGTGCAGCAGCATCAGCGCGAGCAGCCCGAGCGCCTCGGGCTCATCCGGCATCAGCGTCGTCAGCACGCCGGCGAGCCGGATCGCCTCGGCGCACAGGTCCGAGCGCACGAGCGCGTCGGTGCTGGTCGCCGCATAGCCCTCGTTGAAGATCAGGTAAAGGGTCGCGAGCACCGCGCGCAACCGGTCGGGCAGCTCGTGGTCGGGCGGCACGACGTAGGGGATCCGCGCGTCGCGGATCTTGCGCTTCGCGCGCACCAGCCGCTGCGCCATCGCCGGCTCGGCGACCAAGAACGCGCGCGCGATCTCGGGCGTCGCGAGGCCGCCGAGCGTGCGCAGCGTGAGCGCGATCTGCGCCTCCTGCGCAAGCGCGGGATGGCAGCATGTGAAGATCAGCCGCAGGCGGTCGTCCGGGATCGCCATGTCGTCCTCCGTGTCGTTGGGATCGTGCACCGCGGGCCGCAGCGCCTCGAGGCGCGCGAGCACGGACGTCTTCGCGCCGAGCCGGCGCTCGCGGCGCACGAGATCGATCGCGCGGTTACGAGCGGTCGTCGTGATCCACGCCCCGGGAATCTCCGGCACGCCCTCGCGCGGCCAGCGCTCGAGCGCGACGAGGAACGCATCCTGCACCGCCTCCTCGGCGAGGTCGAAGTCGCCGAGGATCCGGATGAGGGTGGCGACCACCCGTCCCGACTCGCGCCGGAACAGGTGGTCGATGAGCTGTTCGGTCGTTACGCCCGCGACGCCGCGGCCGCTCCCGCGTCCCCGGAGCGCATGGCCTCGTAGTCCATGACGGGCCGCACCTCGACGGCGCCGATCTGGGCGCCCGGGATCTTGGACGCCCAGGCGAGCGCCTCGTCGAGGTCCTTGCACTCGAGCAGGTAGAAGCCGCCGAGCTGCTCCTTGGTCTCCGCGAATGGGCCGTCGCTCACGAGCCGCTCGCCGTCGCGCACGCGGACCGTGGTCGCCGTTGCCGTCGGCTGAAGCCCCTCGCCGGCCACGTGCACGCCGGCCTCCTCGATCTCCTGCCCGAACGCCCCGTAGGCGGCCATCATCTCGCCGATCTGCGCGGGCGTTGCCTGCGTCATGCCGGTCTCGTCGGTGAAGATGTTGAGCATGTATCGCATCCTGCTACCTCCTGGTCGATTTGGTGGTTTCACCCCAACGACGAATGGGCGACGGCCGGATCGACAGCCAGGCTCGCATCATCTCACTAGGCTTCGACCATGAGCGAGGGCACAGTGCTCGTGACGGGCGGCACCGGCGCACTCGGCGGCGCGGTCGTGGAGGCGATGCTGGACGCCGGGTGGCACGTCGTCGCAACCTGGGTCGTGCCGGAGGAACGCGAGCGCGTCACCGAGCGCGACGGCCTCGAGCTGCCGCAAGCGGACCTCCTCGACGAGCCGGTCGTGGAGGAGTTGGTGCGCCACGCCGCATCCGGCCGGCGCCCGCTGCGCGCCGTCGTCAACCTCGTGGGCGGCTACGCCGCCGGGACGCCGGTGCACGAGACGACCCTCGGGGACTTCGAGCGCATGTTCGCGCTCAACCTGCGCCCCACTTTCCTCGTCACGCGCGCGGCCGCGCCGTACCTCGTCGACGCGGGCGGCGGGTCGATCGTGTGCGTATCGGCGCGCGCGGCCCTGCACCCGTTCGCGGGAGCGGCGGCCTACGCGTCGTCCAAGGCGGCCGTGCTGGCGTTCGCGAAGGCCGTCGCCGCGGACTACCGCGACGCGGGCGTGCGCTGCAACGCCGTCCTGCCGAGCGTGATCGACACCCCGGCCAACCGCGCGTCCCAGCCCGACGCCGATCACTCCCGCTGGGTGGAGCCGGCCGAGATCGCCGCGGTGATCCGGTTCCTGTGCTCGGCGGAGTCCGCGCCGGTGAGCGGCGCGGCGGTGCCCGTCTACGGGCGCGCCTAACGGGTGTACTAGGCCTGCGCCTCGCCGGCGCGCTGTGCGATCGCCTCCCGCACCGCCGGCCCGTACGCGGTGAGCGTCTCGTCCACCTCGCCATAAAGCGCGCCACGAACCGCCAGGGTCTCGCGCGCGGCGCCGAGACTCCCCCATCGCAGGGACTTCTGCGCGAGCTCCTCCTGGGACCTGCTCCAGTAGTGGTGGATCCGGAACCGCGACCACGAAACGGGCTTGAGGCCGCGCGAGTCGAGCTGATCCACCGGCCGGCCCTCCTCGTCCACCGGAGCCCCCTCCCGGTAGCGGAAGGTGTGAGGGCCCAGTGACACCAGTGCGCGACTCGGGTCGACGATGCTCTTCACCGGCACCAAGTCGTCCGCTCTCACGTGCCGACGGTGCACATAGTTCTCGATCACGAGGCCGTCGGGGCGCGTGCGGTGCCCGGAGGTGCCGAACTCGGCGCGGCTCACGCACAGGCCGGGGAACTCCTCATAGTCGGGCAGCAGGCCGGGCAACGGATCGCCGCCGGGCGAGAACAGGAACTCGTCGATGTCCAGGAAGGCGATCCACCGCGAGTCCCCGCGGTGCGCCCGCAGGCAGTCGTCGAACGCATCCCTGAGCGCGAGCCCGCGCCCACGCTCACCGATGAACGGCACCGGCCACGGGTGGACGACGACCGTCCCGTCGCCGACGTAGGGCGTGAGCACATCGAGGTGGTCGTCCGAGCTGCCGTTGTCGTACAGGAAGAAGCGCTCGATCCCCATCAGGCGGTGGAACTCGATCCACTCGGCCAGGTACGAGGCGGCGTCGCGATAGATGGTGCAGGCCGACAGGTAGGCTCGCATCGCTCAAACAGTATGGAATCCGTGGAATCGCACGACGTCTTCACACAGCAGCAGCTCGATGCCGCCCTCGGCGACGGCGTGGTCCCGGTCTGCGCCGGCGACGCCGAGTTGACCGTCGGCGGGTCGGCCTTCGTGAAGGCCGTCGACTCGGTGCGGATCCTAGCCGCGGGCGAGGCGATCGTCGAGGCGGGCGGCGACGCGACGGTCCACGCGCGCGGCTCAGCATCCGTGATCGCGCGCGACGCGGTGGTCGTCGAGGCGGCCGAGCGCGCCTCGGTGCGGGCGAGCGACCAGAGCATCGTCCGGGGCGCGGACGAGACCACGGTCTTCCTCACCGCGCGCGCAACGGGCCAGATCCGCGGCCGGGCACGCGCCACGGTCCGCGGGCAGGCGGCCGTGAGCGCGTCGGAGGATTGCGAGGTGCGCGCCTATGAACGCGCGCGCGTGAGCGCGTTCGACCGCGTGAAGGTGCAGACCTGGGGAGAGGCGACCGTGCAGGCGTTCCACGACGCGAGCGTGAGCGCATGGGGCTCGGCGGCGGTGCGAGCCGTGGGCAACGCGAGCGTCGAGGCACGTGAGTCGAGCTTTGTCGACGCGGGCGGGCGAGCGCGCGTGCGGGCGTTGGGGACGAGCATCGTCCGCGCCCGCGGACGGGCGGCGATCGACGCGCTCGAGCACGTGAGCGTCACCGTGCACGGCTCGGGCGTGACCGTCACGGGCGGCGTTGTGATCGCGGCGCCGTACCCGTCCGATGCGCGCGAGTGGTGCGAGTTCTACGGGGTCGAGGTGCGTGACGGCATCGCCACCCTCTACAAGGCGGTGGACGCCGACTTCAACTCCTACCACGGCATGAGCTACGCGCCGGGCTCGCAGCCCCAGGCGCCCGACTGGGACGGGGGCGACCGCGAATGCGGCGGCGGGATCCATCTCTCCCCCGATCCCGGGCTCGCCGTCCCGCGCTCCTACGGGGCGAGCCGATTCGTGGCATGCCCGGTGCGAGTCGCCGACATCGTGACCCATCCCGGTGGGGACTACCCCGACACGGTCAAGGCGCCGGGCGTATGCGCGCCGGTCTACGAAGTGGACGAGCAGGGGCGCGCTACGCGGCCCCTAGCCCACGACGCGTAGGTCGAGGACCTCGGCGCGCAGGCGCTCAGACGGGCCGGAGTCGGGGTCGAGCACCTCGTACGGCACGGCGGTGACGTCGACCTCGACGCGATTGCCCTCCTCGAGCAAGCCGGTGAGGCGATCGCGCAGGTCCCCGCTGAGCTCGAACGTGTGCGGATCGGCGGGGTCGTCGGGGTCCATCGTCACCAGCATGTGCCCGGCGTCGTCCCAGATGAACTCCACCGTGCCGCACACGGTGCGCGCGTTCACGCCCCCACCGGGGCGCCCCGGGGCCCGACCGCGCCGCGACGCGAGCGCCACAGCGCGACCGTGAGTGCGCCGAGGCCGAACACGGCGGCCGCGAACCACACGAGGCCGCCGAGCCACGGGACGAGCGCGAGCAGCCGCAGGATCGCCCAGCCGGCGAGAAATGCGAGCGCCGCGGCGGCGGGCGCGCGCACGAGCGCGCGGCCGAGCAGCCACGCGCTCGTCGTGTATCCGATCGCGTACAGCGGGAGCAGCGCGAGCAGCAACACGATCCCGAGCGGGATCCCGGCGAGCGTGGCGATCGCGAGCAGCGCGGCGACCGGCAGGCCGAAGAACGCCGCCAGCCCCATCCCGATCGACGCGCCTGTGCTCGTCCGCGCCGTCCACAGCGCGGCCTCGAGCGCGCGCGGAGCAAGCCACAGCAGCAGAAAGCCGAGCGCGAGGGACGACACGCTGATCGCGAGCCACACGGCGATCCGCGTGGCGAAGGCGCCGAACGGCTCGGTCACCTCGTCGAGGTCGAAGCGCCGCGTCGTGCCCTCGATCGTCGCGCCGTCCGCCACGCGTGGGCGCTTGTCCGCGTAGACGAGGTCACCCCCGATCCTCGCCCCACGCTCGATCACCGCGCGGTCGGTGAGCGCGACCACGTCGCCGTCCACGGTCCCGGAGATGCGCACCGGTGCGCTGATCGCGATCAACTCGCCCTCGAGCCTTCCGTCGATCGTGACGCGGCCGTCGACCACCAGCACGTCGTCGAGCTTCTCCCCGCGGGCCACGTGCACGTCCCCCGAGATCACGATCTGGTCGTCGCCGGCCTGCGCCGGGCCCGCGCCGGCCAGCACGAGCAGCAGGGCAAGCCCGAGCACCCGTCTCATGGGTCCGGAGGCCTGACCACTTCGAACTCCCCGGTCTCGAGCTCTCTCGCGACGCTCGCGTCGACCTCGGCCGGACCGGGCGGTGGCTGGCCGTGGAGCGCGTGCTCGCGGCGCAGCTGGAACTGGCGGAAGCGCTTGAGCTTGAGGATCTCGAGCACGAGCACGAGGTACATGCTCGCCGCGACCGCCGCGAGAGCGAAGGCGGCGATCACGACGCTCCAGCCGACGTTGAAGTTCCCGTGGTCGTCGGTGTAGGGCACGAACCGCAGGGCGAGCGCGAGCGCCGCCAGCACGATCGTCCATCCGTAGAGGTACATGACGGTCCGGCGCTGGGAGAACCCGATGTTCGCGAACCGATGGTGGAAGTGCCAGCTGTCCGCCTGGTAGACCGGCTGCCCGTACTTGATGCGCTTCGCGATCACGAAGCTGGAGTCGAGGATCGGGACGGCGAGGATCACGAGGGGAAACACCAGGGCGACCACAGCATTGGTCTTCAGGGCGCCCTGAACGGCGATCGCGGCGAGCATGTACCCGAGCAGGTTCGAGCCGGAGTCGCCGAGGAAGATCGAGGCCGGGTGGAAGCCGTGTCGCAGGTATCCGAGCGCCGCCCCGGCTGTGAGCATCGCGAGCACCCCCGCCGCGTTGCGGTCGAGCGAGAGCGCGATCACCGCGAATGTGACGGCGGCGATCGTGCATACGCCGGCGGCGAGCCCGTCGACCCCGTCGATGAAGTTGACGATGTTCATCACGGCGACGATGCCGACGACCGTGAGGGGATATGAGAGGTCGCCGAGGTCGATGTGGCCGGCGAACGGAAGCGTCATCGTCTCCACGCGCACGCCCGCGGCGACGGGCACCACCGCCGCGAGCACCTGTCCCGCGAGCTTCACGTCGGCCGACAGGTCGAGCAGGTCGTCCGCAACGCCGACGGCGACGATCACCGCCGCGCCGATCAGGATGCCCGTGGTCTGCTGGTCGGAGGGCAGGAACACGAGGCCGGACGCGAGCACGCCGGCGAGGATCGCCACGCCGCCCAGGCGCGCGGTCGGCATCTGGTGCAGGCCCCGCGCACGCGGTTCGTCGATCGCCCCGATGCGCCAGGCCATCGCCTTCACGACGGGAGTGGAGATCCACACGACCAGCAGGGCGAGGGAGAAGGCGAGCAGGGCGTCGAGGAGGTCGGGCATGGTTCGCAGTTACGCAGTTCGCAGTTCGCCGGGCGTTGCCTGCCCCACGTAGCGGTCGTGCCAGAGGGAGAACATCAGGAGGCCCCAGATCTGGCGACTGAGGTCCTCCTTGCGCGAGCCGTGGCGATCGATCAGCGCGGTCACGGCCCCCGGCTGGAAGAAGCCCTGCGCGCGCATCCGGTCCGGCGAGAGCATCTCCCGCGCGAACGGCTCGAGGTCGCCGCGCAGCCACGCCGCGGCCGGGATCGAGAACCCCTGCTTGCGGCCGCGCACGATCTCGCGCGGCAGCATGCTCGCGACGGCCTCGCGCAGCAGGCGCTTCTTCGCGAGGCGGCGGACCTTCATCGAGCGCGGCAGCGCAAGCGCCAGTTCGGCGACCTCGGGATCGCAGAACGGCACGCGCGCCTCGAGCGAGTGCGCCATGCTCGCGCGATCGGTCTTCACGAGCAGGTCGTCGGCGAGGTAGATGCCGAGGTCGACGTCCTGGAGCCGGGAAAGCTCGTCCGCGCCTTCCGTCTCCTCGTAGCGGGCGCGGTAGATGTCCAGCGGGTCGAGCTCGCCCCGGCGCCCGTCGAGCAGCTCGGCGCGCGCGTCGGGCGTGAAGATCTCCTTCCAGCCGTGGTGGCGCTCGAGCGGCGGCAGGTGGGCTGCCCGCGCGAACCGCTTCGCCCGGTAGTCGAGGCTGACCTTCGCGGAGGAGCTCGGCAGCCGCTCGATCAGAGGCCGCAGCACGGAGGCCGCGGGACCGATGCGCGGCGCCAGCGTGTCGGCGACGTACGTGTAGTACCCGCCGAACAGCTCGTCCGCGCCCTCGCCGGAGAGCGCGACCTTGACCGTCCCGGCCGCCAGCTGCGAGACCAGATAGGTGGGGAGCGCCGACGAGTCCGCGAACGGCTCGTCGAACGCCTCGGCGAGGCGCGGGAGCAGCTCGACGGCGTCCGGGCGCACGATCAGCTCGTGGTGGTCGGTGCCGTATAGCTCCGCGACCCGGCGCGCAAGCTCGAGCTCGTTGAACGAGCGCTCCTCGAACCCGATCGAGAAGGTGCTCACGCGGTACGAGCTCTCGCGCGCAGCGAGCGCCGCGAGCGCCGAGGAGTCGATCCCGCCCGACAGCATCACCCCGACCGGGACGTCCGCGACGAGATGCGCGCGCACCGAGTCGCGCAGGCGCTCGCGCAGCTCCTGCGCAAGCTCGAGCTCGCTCTCCTTGCGCTCCCGGCCGGCCGGGACCGGTCGCGGCCGCGCATAGCGGCGCAGGCGCGTCTCACCGTCCTCCGCGAGCAGCAGGTGCCCCGGCGGCAGCTTGCGCGCCTCGCGGAAGATCGTCAGCGGAGCCGGCACGGAGTTGAAGGCGAGGTAGGCCTCGAGCGCGTCGGGGTCGATCTCACGGGACATCCCGGGCTGGCGCAGAAGCGCCTTCAGCTCGGACGCGAACGACAGCATGCCGTCCTCGACCCGGTAGTAGAGGGGCTTGATCCCGAACCGGTCGCGGGCGAGCACGAGCCGCCGCTCGAGCCGGTCCCAGAGCGCGATCGCGAACATCCCGCGCAGGTCCTCGACGAACGCCGGCCCGCGCTCCTCGTAGAGGTGCACGAGCACCTCCGTGTCGCCCTGCGTCCTGAACTTGTGGCCCTTGTGCTCGAGCCGCTCCCGCAACTGGCGGTAGTTGTAGATCTCGCCGTTCTGCACGACCTGGATGCGGCCGTCCTCGTTGCCGATCGGCTGGTCCGAGCCCTCGAGATCGATGATCGAGAGGCGGCGCGCGGCGAGCGCGACGGAGGCCTCCACGAATACCCCGGCGCTGTCCGGGCCACGGTGCACGAGGGTGTCGTTCATCGACTCGACGACGCCCGGGTCGACGGGCGCGCCGTCGAGCGACAGCAGGCCGCAGATGCCACACATGGGCTAGCGGCTGACGAGCCTTGCGGGACTGGAGAGGATCTTCCAGGCGGTCGCCACGCAGACCCGCAGATAGAGGCGCACCGATCGGTCGGCCACGTACTCCAGATCGTGTGCCAGCTTCTCCGCCCACGACGTCTCGCGGGTCATGCGCAGCTGCGCGAAGCCGGTCATGCCCGGCTCCACCACGAGCCGTTGCCAGTACTGCGGGATCTGCTCGCACAGCTCCTCGAAGAACGCGGGCCGGATCGGCCGCGGGCCCACGATGCTCATGTCGCCGCGCACGACGTTCCACAGCTGCGGCAGCTCGTCGAGGTGGGCGAACCGCAGCACGCGGCCGAGCCGCGTCACCTCCGACTGCGTGCGGTGGGTGAGCTCCTGCCCGAGGTAGGGCCCGAGCCGCGCCTCGGCATCGGGAGTCAGCGTGCGGAACTTCAGCATCGTGAAGACGCGGCCCGCGCGACCGACGCGCCGCCCCCGGTAGAGGACGGGGCCGCCCGAGGTCAGCCGGATCGAGACCGCGATGCCCAGCAGCACGGGTGAGAGGACCACGAGCGTGGTGCCCGCGATCGTGAGGTCGAACGCGCGCAGCCCCGTGTCGACGCCACGGTGCTCGTGACCCTCGTGCGCCATCTCCTTGTAGCGCTCGGAGAGGGAAGCGTGCGGGGCCGGGCCGATCGCGTCCGCCTCCACCGGGGGGCGGATGCGGGTGCGTTCCTTGAGTGAGGTTCTTTGCGCGCTCATTGCACAGCGCCGAGGATCATGTCTAGCAGCAGCGCCGGATCGCGGCGGTGCTGCTCCCCGGCGGTATTCCGCTTCTCGAGCTCCAGTCCTCGGGGATCGGTCAAGGGACGCAAGCGATGTTCCCTGATGAGGGCCTCGTCGACCCCACCAAGCCTACCCCCATAGGTCGTGTAGACGGGCGTTCCGAGCGCCACGGCCTCCCGATTCATCGTGCCGCCTGCGGAAACGACGAGATCCGCGAGGGCGACCAGGCTCTGCGCGTCGACGGCCCGCTCCGGGACCACGACGGACGGGAGCTCGAGGGCCTTCACGTACTCGCGCTGCGCCCCGGTCCGCGGCAGCACGACGGCCTGGACGCCGTCGTGACGGCCGAGGTGGGTGAGCACCTGCGGGAACAGCGGGTTCGACTTTCGGTGATAGAGCGACACGTCGGGCGGCGGCCGCACGATCACGACCACCCTCTCCATGTCCAACCCGAGCCGCTCCGGGACGCTGCGGTCGGCCTCGAAGTCGGCGAGGTAGTACTCCTCCTTGAGGCCCGGGTACTGCGACAGCTTCTCCGGACCCACCCCATAGCGGCGCAGGCGCGCGGCCGGGATCGAGTCCGGGGTGATCACGCGGCGGGCGGGCCGGCAGCCGATGTTGTGCTGCACGGTCGCCCACTCGTAGTCGAACATGTTCACGGCGGGGATCTTGAGGCGCCGCGCCGCGATCGCGAGGTCGTTCGAGCCATGCGCGAGCGCGAGGTCGAACCCGCGCTTGCGCCCGAAGCGCCGCATCGCGCCGGCCCGCGAGAGCAACGAGCCGAGCTTGCCCAGCCGCGACGCGCCGCCGTGGCTGCCGAACGCCGTGTGCTCCATTCCGTGCAGGTCGAGCAGGTCGAGCGTCTGCGCGTAGTCACGCGCGGTCAACTCGACCTCGTGGCCCGCTTCGCGCAGGCGCCTGATGATGGGCCGGAACACCAACGGGTGCGCCGGCGCCGTCATGTCGATCCAGATCTTCATGCGGGTGCCCGCGGCCGCTCGCGCGGCAGCGCGTCAGACAGTTGCCGCAGACAGTGACGGGTACAGCGGATAGCGCTCCACGAGCGTCCTCGTGCGCTCCGCGAGCTCTTCGCGGCGCGCGTCGTCGTAGCCCGGGTCGAGTGCCGCGCAGATCACGCGGCCGATCTCGCGCATGTCGTCCTCGGTCATCCCGCGCGTGGTCAGCGCGGGCGTGCCGATCCGCAGGCCCGAGGCCTGCATCGGCGGGCGCTGGTCGAAGGGGATCGCGTTTCGGTTGACCGTGATGCCGACCTCCGCGAGGCGGTCCTCCGCCTCCTTGCCGTTGAGGCCGTCCATGCCGAGGTCGACGAGCACGAGGTGCACGTCGGTGCCGCCGGTGAGCACGTCGAGACCGCCCTCCTGGAGCGTCTCACCGAACGCCCGCGCGTTCGCGATCGTCTGGCGCTGGCGCGCGCGGAACTGCTCGCTGGCCGCGATTCGCAGGCACACGGCCTTGGCGGCGATCACGTGCTCGAGGGGGCCGCCCTGCTGGCCCGGGAAGACTGCTCTGTCGATCGCCTTGGCGTGCTCCTCGCGGCACAGGATGAGGCCGGCACGCGGCCCGCCGAGCGTCTTGTGCGTGGTGGTCGTCACGACGTCTGCGTGGGGAACGGGGCTCGGGTGCTCGCCCGCGGCGACGAGGCCCGCGAAGTGCGCCATGTCGACGAACAGCTTCGCGCCGACGTCGTCGGCGATGCGCCGGAACTCCGCGAAGTCGAGATGGCGCGGGTACGCGGACCAGCCCGCGACGATCACCTTCGGCCGGTGCTCCTTGGCGAGCCGCTCGACCTGCTCCATGTCGACGCGGTAGTCCTCCTTGCGGACCTGATAGCTCGCGACCTTGTAGAGCTTGCCGGACATGTTCAGCTTCATGCCGTGGGTCAGGTGCCCGCCATGCGCGAGCTCCATGCCGAGGATCGAGTCACCCGGCTCGCACAGCGCCATGTAGACCGCGTTGTTGGCCTGCGCCCCGGAGTGCGGCTGCACGTTCGCGTGATCGGCGCCGAACAGGTCCTTGGCGCGGTCGATCGCGAGCTGCTCGGACACGTCGACCCACTCGCACCCGCCGTAGTAGCGCTTGCCCGGGAGGCCCTCCGCGTACTTGTTCGTGAGAACAGAACCAGCGGCCTCGAGGATCGCCCGCGGCACGAAGTTCTCCGAGGCGATCATCTCGAGCGTGTTCTGCTGGCGCTCGAGCTCGTGCTGGAGCGCGTCCGCGATCTCCGGGTCCACCGCCGACAGCGGCTCGTTGAAGTAACCGGGGTCCAAGTCCGTCAAGTTGCCTCCTTAAAGGCTCCGTCTGCCTCGGTGGGCAGCTCTCCCTTTTCGATTCGCGCGATCTGATCGACCCGCCGCTGGTGCCTGCCACCTTCGAAGCGCGCGGCAAGGAACGCGTCGATGATCGCGCGGGCGTCGCCGGCTGGGAGCCGGCGACCCGCGAGCGCGAGCACGTTGGCGTCGTTGTGCCTGCGCGCCATCGCGGCGTCCTCGGGGTCGCGCGCGTTCACGGCGCGGACTCCCGGCAGCTTGTTGGCGACGATGCTCACCCCGGTGCCCGAGCCGCATGCCAGGACGGCCAGGTCAGCAGTCCCGTCGGAGACCAGTGCAGCGGCGCGCGCGGCGTGGATCGGGTAGTCCGCCGACTCCTCGGAGTCGGTGCCGCAGTCGACGATCTCGTGCCCGGCATCCTCGAGCGTCGCGACGATCGTCTCCCTCAGCGGGTAGCCCGCATGGTCGAATCCGGCGGCGATTCGCATGGTTCGTGACTATACGGAAGGGTCCGGGGAACGGCCCTCAGCCGCGCAGATAGCCGAGCCGAACGTCCCGCAGTAACTACCATGGCCGCCGGTGCGGGACGTTCGATCGGTCTCGAGGTCCGTCACGCCACGGCCGCGGCGGCATCTCCGCGCTGAGCGTCGGAGGGCTTGCGCCGCATGGTCATCGCGAACGGGAGCGCGAGCAGGACCACGAGCGCGCCCGCCCTGAACGCGGCGCCGTATGCGTCGCGGACCTCCTCGTGGAAGATGTGGGTAACGCCGCGCCCCACGGGACCCGGGAGTTCGGCTGGCTCTCCGTCAAGCGCATCGCGCGAGAAGAAGAACACGTAGTTGCGCTCCGGATCCACTCTCTGGGCAAAGGCTTGAGCCCGCTTGCCCGCCTCGTCGACCCGGTCGTCGACCGCCCCCGTGAACACCGCCACGAACAGCGCGACGCCGATCGCGAAGCCGACCTGACGCGCCATGTTCACGATGCCCGAGCCGAGACCCAGCTCCTGCCCCCGAATCGAGCCCATCGAGCCGATCGTCGCCGCCGGGAACATCGCGCCGACGCCGAGGCCGAGCAGCGCGAGGCGCCAGCACGCACTCCAGAAGTCGGGTTCGGCCGGGAGCCCGGCGAGGGAGAACAGCGCGATTGCCGTCACGATCAGAGCCGGGACGCCGAATGCCCGCGGGGAGAGCTTGTTCGCGAAGCGCCCGACCAGCGGTGAGATCAGCATCGCCGTGACCGCGACCGGAGTGATCGCGAGCGCCGCCTCGAGCTCCGTATAGGCCCACAGGTTCACGAACAGGAGCACCGTCATGAACAGCGTGCCCATCATCCCGATGCCGAACAGGAAGAGGCTCGTGCTCGCCCCCATGAACTGACGGTTCTTGACGAGCGCGGGTGTCAGCATCGGGTAGCGGCCGTAGCGCTGCGTGAGCGCGAACGCGATCGCCAGCAGCGCCGACGCCACGAACAGCCCGACGATCAGCGGGGAGCCCCAGCCACGGCCGTTGCCCTCCACCATGCCGAATGTCAGGCAGAACACTGCGCCTCCGACGGTGACCATTCCCCACCAGTCGACGTTGGTGCCGGCGTGTGGATCGCGCGTCTCCGGCATCACGCGCAGGGCGAGCGCGACGCCGAGCGCGCCGATCGGCACGTTGATCATGAAGATCCAGTGCCAGCCCGCGTCCCAGGGCCAGCCGGCCAGCTCGACGAGCACTCCGCCGATCGGCGGCCCGAGCACCGCCGCCCCGTTCGCGACGACGGCCATCATCGCCAAGCCGAGGCCGCGCTGGGCGGGTGGGAAGACCATCGCCGTGGTCGCGAGCGCGAGCGGCGCGAGGATGCCCGCTCCGACCGCCTGCACGATGCGGAACGTGATCAGCACCTCCACCGACCATGCGAGCGCGCACAGCAGCGATCCGAGCGTGAACACCGTCATGCCGATCAGGAAGAACCGGCGCCGCCCGAACTGGTCCGCGAGCCGCCCCATCGAGACGAGCAGCACCGCGAACATGATGTTGTAGGCGTTCAGCACCCACGACACCGTGTCCACCGGAGCACCGAGATCCTGCTGGAGCTGCGGGATCGAGATGTTCACGATCGTCACGTCGATCAACGCCATGAACAGGCCGATCATCACGACGCCCCAGATCCGCCACCTGTTCGCGTGCAGGTACTCCTCGGAGGGAGAGTCCGGCGGCCGAGTCACGCGCGACAGCTTTGCAGGTGGTCCCTAAACTGCCGGGAACGCTGTTTCGCAACCGAGGAGGCGCGATGTCCCGACTTCTGAGAATGGACCGCTCAGGGCACACCGAGCTGGCGTCCTGGGCCGATGGCGACGCGCGCTCGTACGAGCGCGCGGCGACGATCTTCGAGGAGCAGGTCGACGGCGGTTACATGGGTGTGGCAAAGCTGCACGACGAGTCCTTCGAGCAGGTGAAGCAGCTTCCCGCAGACGTCGAGTACGTGCTGCTGCGCCGGCCGATCGTCGGGGGCTGATGGCCGCAGCCCTACCCGAGCTCGAGGCGGTCGGGTGGCGGCGGCGCACCGACGAGCGCTCGCTCGAGCTGCGTGAGCGGATCTCCGCCGCCTACATCGCCCTCTACGTCACGCCGCTCCTGATCGTGGCGGTCGGGATGGTGCTGCTCGACCCGATCCTGCTGCCTGTCGCGCTCGTGGCGCTGTTCCTTGCGTGGGTGATTCCCGAGCTGTTCGCCAACCGGGGGGCGGGCGTCGTCCGCGTCGGGCGCCGCCGCGACGGGCAGGCCGAGCGGGTGGCCCAAGGGCTGCTCGGCGACCTGCTCGGCCATGACGCGCGCGACCTCCAGGGGCGCACGGGCCTCGCGCTCGAGCCGGGCCGCCTCGGGGTGTGGCTGCTCGGGGAGGCGGGCGCGCTGCTGGTCCGCCCCGGTGGGCGCCGGGTACACGCCTTCTGCGTGCGCGTCGCCGATGGGGACCTGCCCGCGCCGGACCGCGTTGCGCACCTGCTGCTCGCCCTGCGCGAGGACGAGCACGGCTTCGCGACCGTCGCGAACCACGCGTTCGCGGGCGCGACGTGGCGCATGCGCCGCCGGATCGCGCCGCTGCGCCGGCCCGCGCTCGACGCGGCCGTCCAAGCCTCCCGCCGCCGAGATTGACCTTAGTCGCCCATACGGCGACCAACCTCAACGTCGCCGGGCGAGGAGCTCGCGGAGCGCATCGCGGGATACGGCTCCCTCACGTAGCACGGACCACTCGCCCGCCTCATAGCGGCTGAGGTCGACGACGGTCGAAGGCGTGCCCGGTAGCTCGCCGCCGTCCAGCACGAGGTCGGCGCCCGCGCGGATCGCCTCGGGAACGTCGGAGAGCCGCGCCGGATCGGGCCCGCCGCTGACGTTCGCGCTCGTCTGCAGCACCGGGGTGCGGACGCCGGCCAACTCGGGGAGATCGGGCACCCTGATCCCCACCCCGCCGGGGAGCACCACCAGAACGGGTCCCGGGAGCAGTCGCTCCAACGCGCGACGCGTACTCGGGCCCACGGGAGGCAGCTCATCCATCGAGAAGTACATGACGGCCGACGGCTTGTCCGCCGCGCGGCCCTTCAGCCGGTAGACACGCTCGACCGCCCCGTCGTCGTCCGGCCGGCAACCGATCCCGTACAGCGTGTCGGTCGGGAACACGGCCACGCCCCCGGACGAGATGCACTCCTCGAACGCCACGGCGTCGGCGCCCGTGATCACCTGCGTCCTTTCACCACCCGCGGTATCCCCGCAAGATCGCGGTCCGTCCCGACCGCGCGCAGGCCCGCCTTCTCGAAGAACGTCTCGACCGCCCGCGACTGCCCCTGGCCGACCTCGACCGCCAGCAGCCCGCCGCGCACGAGCGCGTCCGCGGCGGCGGGAACGAGGTCCCGGATCACGTCGAGCCCGTCCGGCCCCCCGAGCAGCGCGTCGCGCGGCTCGTAGAGCGTGATCTCTGGCGCGAGGCCCGGCCACTCGGACTCGCGCACATAGGGCGGATTGGAGACGATCAGGTCGTACGGGCCGCCCACGATCAGGTCGGCGATCATGAACTCGACGTGGAGCCCGTTGCGCTCCGCGTTCTCGCGCGCCACGTCGACCGCGTCGGGGGAGTTGTCGATCCCGGTGACGCGCACCCCCTGGCGCTCCTGCGCGATCGCGAGCGCAATCGCGCCGCTGCCCGTGCCGACGTCGAGCACGCGCTGCCCGTTCTCGGCGAGGTCCACGAGCAACTCGGTCTCCGGCCGCGGCACGAGCACACGATGGTCGACCCTCAGCTCGAGCTGGCGGAAGTACGCGCGGCCGAGGATGAAGGCGACCGGCTCGCGGCGCACGCGGCGGCGCATCATGTCGTCGAAGGACAAGGCCTCCTCCATGTCGAGTCCGCGCTGCGGATCGGCGTGGAGGGTCGCCCGGTCGACCCCCAGCACGGCCGCGAGCAGGACCTCGGCATCGAGCTTCGGCGTGTCGACGCCCGCGGCCGCGAGCGTCTCGGCCGCCTCGGCGAGTGCCGCGCGCAGCGGTGAGGTTGCCTGCGCCACCTAGGCGGCCGCCTGGGCCTCGAGCTTGCGCCGGCGCTCATCGGCCGACAGGGCGTCGGTGAACTCCGCGAGCCCGCCCTCGAGGACTGCCTCGAGATTGTGCGCCGTGTGCTTGATGCGGTGGTCGGTGACGCGGCCCTGCGGGTAGTTGTAGGTGCGCACCTTCTCGGAGCGCTCACCGCTACCCACCTGTGCGCGGCGATCGGCCGCGAGACCCTCCTGCTGCTCGCGCAGCGCGTGCTCGTAGAGCCGTGCACGCAGCACCCGCATCGCGCGCTCACGGTTCTGGAGTTGGGACTTCTCGTCCTGCATCGAGACGACCAGGCCGGTCGGCTTGTGCGTGATGCGCACCGCGGAGTCAGTCGTGTTGACCGACTGCCCGCCCGGGCCCGAGGAGCGATAGACGTCGATCTGGAGGTCGTTGGCGTCGATCGCGACCTCGACGTCCTCCGCCTCCGGCAGCACGGCGACGGTCGCCGTCGACGTGTGGATGCGACCCTGCGACTCCGTCTGCGGAACCCGCTGCACGCGGTGCACACCGGCCTCGTACTTGAAGACGCTGTACGCGCCGTCGCCCTTGACGGCAAAGGTGACCTCCTTCAGCCCACCGCCGGGGGAGTCGCTGTGTCCGAGGGGCTCGGTCTTGAACCCCCGCCCCTCCGCGTACCTCGTGAGCATCCGGTACAGGTCGGCGGCGAACAGCGCCGCCTCGTCCCCGCCCGCGCCCGCCCGGATCTCGACGATCACGTTCTTGTCGTCGTTGGGATCGCGCTCCACCATCGCGAGGCGCAACCTCTCCGCGAGCTCCTCCAACTCGGCGCGCGCGCTGACCATCTCCTCCTGGAACTCCTTCTCGCCCTCCGCGACGAGCTCCTCGGCGCCGGCGGCATTGCTCTCGGCCTTGCGGTATTGCCTGGCGAGCTCGTGTGCCTCACCGAGCTCGCGGTGGCTGCGCGCGACGTCGGCGTAGCGGCTGCGATCGGATATCACGTCCGGATCCGCGAGCTGGCGCTCGAGCTCGCGGTGGCGCTCCTCGATCTGTTCGACGAGCCGCTCGATGACTGTCGGCGCTGCTGCCATGTGCGCGGCCTGCGGCTAGGCCACGACTTCCATGCCGAGGCGGTCCTCCTCGCTCGAATTGGCCGGGTCCTCGACCGCGAGCACGGCCTCGAGCGCGGCGACGGAGACCGCGAGCTGGTCGAGCGACGGCTCACGCGTGGTGAGCTTCTGAAGCTGGAGTCCCGGCCACATCAGCGTCCGCACCCAGGCCTTGCGCCGGTTGCGACCCGCCCAGCGGATCACCTCGTATGCGAGGCCCGCGACGAGCGCGATGCCGACGATGCGCGAGAGGATCAGCCAGTACAGCGCCGGGCGGCCGATCGGAGCGAAGACGAAGATCGCGATGATCATCACGATCAACAGGAAGCTGGTCCCGCAGCGCATGTGCAGGCGCGAGAACTTCTGCGCGTTCTCGGGTGTGAGCGGCTCGTTCGCCTCGTAGCACGAGATCACCTTGTGCTCGGCGCCGTGGTACTCGAAGACCCTGCGCAGGTCCTTGATGTGGGATATCGCCCACAGGTAACCGAGGAAGATCGTGATCCTGATCAGCTTCTCGACCACGACGAACGCGACCGAGCTGCCGAGCTCGTCCTTCCAGAAGCTCGCGACGGTGACGGGCAGCACGAAGAACAGGCCGATCGCAAACGCAAGGGAGAGGAAGATCGTGAAGCCCCACGTCTTGCCCGAGATCTCGTCGTCGGGCTCCTCGAGCTGCGCGTTGGCCGAGATGCCGAGCGCCTTCATCCCGATCTTGAGCGACTCGTAGAGCGCGACCACACCCCGGATCACGGGGAGGCGCCAAAGCCGGCGGCGCTTCATCGCGGACTCGAAGCTCTCGGTGTGGACCTCGATCGGGCCGAGCGCCTCGGGGTCGCCCTCGTGGTGCGGGTGGTCCCCGTTGACCGCGCCGTTGGACGAGAGCTCCGGCGCGGGCGCCCGCACGGCAACCGCCCAGGTCGATACGCCGCGCATCATCACGCCCTCGAGCACCGCCTGGCCGCCGACTGGGGCATCGCGGCCGGCCATGATGCGGCCGTCCGCGAGCCTGATCTCGGAACCGGTGTCTGGGGCCCCGTTGGAGGCAGTCGGCTTGTGGTTCGGTTCAGCGCTCATGAGGAGCCGGGATCCCTCCCGGTGCACCCATGGTAATCGGCTCCGGGAGGGTGGGTGCTGAACCTAGGCCGAGCCCTTGCGCTTCGCCGCCCGGCGCTGGAAGCGCTCAACGCGGCCACCCGTGTCGACCAGCTTCTGCTTGCCGGTGTAGAAGGGATGGCACTCCGAGCAGATCTCGACGTGCAGCTCCGGCTTGGTGGAACGGGTGTTGAACTCGTTGCCGCACGTGCAGCGCACGTGGGCCTCGATGTACTCGGGATGTATTTCGGTCTTCATGGTTTTCCAGTGTAGCGACGGCGTCTAGCCGGTCACGAGGCGCGCGGCCATCACGAGGATCGCGAGCGTGGCGATCAGGTTGAGTACCGAGACGATGCCGGAGCGGGCGGCCTTCGCGCGGATCTCGCGCCGCAGGTCCTTGTCATCCGGATATGCGACCGCCTCCTGGCGTAGCCGTGAAAGTGCCGGCCCCTGCACCACGGTGTGGACGACGGTGAGCGCGATCACCAACGCCACCAGGATCAGCTTCACGAGGAGCCGCTCTCCGTAGTCGGTGTCGGTCAGGGCGCCCCAGGAGCCGAGGCGATCGCTCGCCATGTCGGTGCCCGTCGCGATCAGCGCCAGCATCGCGATCCCACCCACGACCGCGAACCGCCGGCCGAGCGCACGGAACAGCGCCACACGATCGCTCTCGGTCACCGTGCGCCGCGCAGCCCCGACCGCGAGCGCGAGCATCACCATCCCGCCCGCCCACACGGCGGCACCGATCAGGTGAAGCGAGCGGATTGCCGTGTCGGAGGCCGCGAGCATCGCCGCCCGCATTCTGCCGGGTTATGGCACGAACACGCCCTGCGTCATGAACAGCGAGTTGTCGCCCTCCGTGTCGGCGTCCTCGTCGGGGCCGCCGTCGTGGACGCGCACCTTGTCGAGTGCCCAGATCGCGCGGTGGGTGTCCTCGACCGCGAGCGGGACCACGGCGTTCACGGACGTGAGCGTGTCGCAGGTGGAGGCGTCGATGCTCGAGGAGGGAGTCGGGGCGCATGGCACCGTGAAGGCGAAGGGGAAGTCCATCGTGGTGGAGTGCGGCGCGGAGCCCGGTGGGTCGCGGTCCGTGCGGCGCACGCTCAGCGCGGTGCGCAGCTCTCCCGTGTATTCGGAGAGGTCCGAGGCGCGCATCACGTTGGTGAGCGTGAAGCGGATGTTGACGTCGGAGTCGTCGGGCGGCCCAGGGGCGCCCACTACCACGTTCATCCGCAATCCGCCCGAGCCGCGTGAGAACGCGGGGCTGCCGTCACCGACGCCGATCGTGAGGTGCGAGGAGCCCGGCTGTGGTGGGTTGCAGGATGGGAATGCAAGCGGCGGGCCGTGCGTGCGATTCGGAGCGGAACACTGTGCATAGGCCGGCACCAGCGGCACGCGGAACGGGGTCGCGCCCTTGGGGCGAACATGCGGGCTGAGCGTCGTGACCGGGATCGGTTGCCAGTCGGGGTCGCCGATGCTGGCGAAGATGCCCGGCTCCGTCACCACCGGCGTCGCGTTGGAGCCATCCGCAGCGACCTTCCAGATCCCCTCGGTCTCGGCCGCGAAGTCGAGCCTTCTGAAGGCGATCTGCGTACCGTCGGGGGACCACGCCGGCTCGCGGTCCGAGGCGGACGTGAGCTGAGTCTGCCCGCTCCCGTCCGCGTTCATGACCCAGATCCCGCCGCGGGCAACCGCGAGCTTCGTCCCGTCGGGAGACCAGTTGGGATGGATGCCCAGCGCCAGGTTTGTCTTCTCCGTCCCGTCGGGTTTCATCGTCCAAATTCGCGAGTCTCGCTGCCACGCGATCAGCCGCCCGTCCGGCGACCACGCTGGTTGATCGTCGTCTGCCGGGTCGTTCGTCAGGTTCACCTCCCCGGTTCCATTGGCGTCGACCACGTAGATCTCGCCAATGCAGGTTGGAACGCACTCGTTCGCAAACCTCGCGAACGTGATCTGCGAGCCGCCCGGCGACCAGGCCGAGTAGTCGTCCGGACCGCTGGTGACGGGTGCCGCGCCCGAGCCATCGGCGTTCACGGTCCAAATTCCACCGCCTGTGTAGGCGAGCTTCGTGCCGCTGCCCGACCACGCGGGCCTGCCTCCCGAGACGAACGGGCACTGGCCTCCGCCGCCCGGGTCGATCAGGCAGACGTCGAGCTCGTCGGTATCCGCGTCGTGGCGGTCGTACGCGATCTTGCCGTTCTGGCCGGGAAAGGCTCCTTGAGCCACAGGCGCGGCCGCGAGCAATGCCAGCACTGCGACGACCAGTACCGCGCCACGTCTCACGGAACGAACACCCCCTGCGTCATGAACAGCGAGTTGCCGGCCTCGGTATCGGCGTCCTCGTCGGGGCCGCCGTCGTAGACGCGCAGCTTGTCGAGTGCCCAGATCGCGCGGTGGGTGTCCTCGACCGCGAGCGGGACCACGGCGTTGACGGACGTGAGCGTGTCGCAGGTGGAGGCGTCGAGGCTCGACGAGGGAGTCGGGGCGCAGGGCACCGTGAAGGCGAACGGGAAGTCCATCGTGGTGGAGTGCGGCGCCGCGCCCGGTGGGTCGCGGTCGGTGCGGCGCACGCTCAGCGCGGTGCGCAGCTCTCCCGTGTACTCGGAGAGGTCGGAGGCGCGCATCACGTTCGTGAGGTTGAAGCGGATCGTGACGTCGGAGTCATCGGGCGGGCCGGGCACGCCGACCTGCACCGCCAGCCGCACGAAGCCGCTCGAGCGTGAGAACGCGGGGCTGCCGTCGCCCACGCCGACCGTGAGGTGGGTCGAGCCCGGCTGCACGGGGTTGCAGGAGCCGAAGGCCAGTGGCGGGCCGTGCTGGCGGTTCGGGGCGGTGCAGGGCTTCGCCGCGGGCACGAGCGGGACGCGGAAGGGGGTTGCGCTCTTGGGGCGGGCGTGGGGGTTGAGGGTTTCTACGGGGAGGGGCTGCCAGTCGGGCGTCGCCCCGGAAACGCCGGTGTTGACACGACCCGTGCCGTTCGGGTTGATGGTGATGATCTTCCCCCCGGTGACCAGCACGACGCGAGTTCCGTCAGGTGACCAGGAGGGCCGGCCGAACGTCACCGAGAAATCCCCGTCGCTGTCGATCACACCGGTCCCGCCGCTCCCGTCCACCCTCCGGGTGCGCACCGATGCACACGAGTCGCCGTCGCAGTCGTAGAGCGTTATGAAGACGATGCTCTGGCCGTTCGGGGACCAGTCGGGGTCGTATGCCTCGGGTTCTCCGGGCACCAGCAGGCTCCGATCGGACCCGTCCGGCCGCACCGAATAGATGTCACCGCCTCCGTAGCTGAACGCGATCCGCAGCCCGTCCGGGGACCACGACGTGTGGTGATCGAAAGTGGTGGTCGTGATCTGGGTGAGGTCGGATCCGTCGGCGTCGACGACCCAGATATCGCTGTCGACCGTGAAGGCGATCCGCTGACCGTCCGATGACCACGTAGGGCCGTCCACCTCGCCCGGAACCGGTGATGTCACCGGCACCTCTCCGGTTCCGTCCGCGTTGACGACATGGATCGCCTGCATGCACGGCGAGCACGGATGCCCACGGACGAATGCAACTCGCTGCCCGTCCGGTGACCAGGCGGGAGCGATGTCCGATCCCGTCGTTAACTGGGTTTGACCGGTGCCGTCGGGGTTCATCGTGCGCAGACCGCCGACGACCGCATACGCGATCTTGCCGTTCTCGCCGGGATAGGCGGCCTGCGCCGGGGAGGCCGACAGCAGCACGACAGCAGAAAGCGTCGTGATCAAACACCAAACCTTGACGTTCCGCACCGGCCCCTCCCGAACTCGGGTTGAGCCGATGCTAACCCCAACCGCAGCCGCCTACAAGGGCGGCCTCGCTCAGACCTGCGTGTACAAGGGCCCGTCGCCGCCCTCGGGCGGCGTCAGGCGCCCGCCCTTGGCGGTGATCGCACCGCACTGCACGCAGTTGGAGGGAACGATCTGCACGTGACCGTGCCGTCGCCCTCGCCGTTCCGCGCTGCCTCGAGCTGGTCCTCGGGGATCTCGTAGACCTGTGCCGGGCACATCGAGACCCAGGTCTGCGCCACCTCGAGGGGAACCTTCGTCTGCACGCGGATGTGGTTCGGTGCGTCGTCGCGAGTCGCGTTGCCCGATGCGAACACCGACGAGAGCTTGTCGAACGTGAGCTTGCCGTCGGGCTTGGGGTAGTCCTTGGAGGCGCTGCCGAGGACCATCTCGTTCTCAGCGTCGTGCTCCTGGTGCCAGTGGCCCCCGGGAAAGGCTCCGCGTGTGATCGTCATCGCGCTTGCCATCGCACCCCCCAGGAAGAACCCCTTCGAGAATGGCTGACGCATGTTGCGCGATTGGTAGATGTCGTTACCGATCACAGACTCGCGCACCCGCTTGTCGTAGGCCTCGAAGTTGACCGAGTCCTTCTTCAGTGCTTCGACGATCGCCTCGGCCGCGTACATGCCGGCGTGCATCGCGTAGTGGATCCCCTTGAGCGTCGGGATGTTGACCATGCCCGCGGCGTCGCCGGCGATGCACATGCCGGGCACGGCGAACTTGCGCGGCATGGCGAAGTAGCCGCCCGAGGGAATCGTCTTCGCGCCCCACGCCACACGCTTCCCGCCCTCGAGGATCTTGCGCACGAACGGATGCGTCTTGAACTGCTGGAGCACGTCGTGGACGGAGAACGTCGCGTCCGTGTAGTCGAGGCCGGCGACGAAGCCGATGCACACCTTGTCCTCGCCCATCGGGTAGATGAAGCTGCCACCGAACTCGTTCCAGCGCGCGCCCTTGCGCAGCGGCCAGCCCATCGTGTGGATCACGCGGTCGAGCGGCTTGGGGACCTCCCACACCTCCTTCACGCCGAGCTCCCAGCGCTGCGGGTCCTCGCCATGGAGGTCGTAGTAGTCCTGGGCGGCGAGCGTTAGGTGTCCGAGCGTGCCCTCCGCGAGCACGGTCGCCTTGGCCGTCACGTCGGAGCCGGGCTCGAAGTTCCCGAGCGGCTTGCCCTCCCGGTCGCGGCCCTTGTCGCCGGTACGCACGCCGACCACGATTCGATCCTCGACCAGGAGCTTGTCGGCAGCGGTTTCGGGCAGGATGTAGACGCCCGCCTCCTCGGCCTTCTCGGACAGGAAGCGCCCGAGCTGCGCCACCGACACCACGTGGTTGCCGTGGTTGCGGAAGTTGGGCGGCATCGGCTTCAGCGGCAGCGCCTGCTTCTCGGTGAGCAGGTAGACGGCGTCCTTCTCGACCTTCCACAGCGTCGGCCACTCCGACTCGTCCATGTCGGGGAACAGCTCCTTCATCGCCGACGGGCGCATGTTCGCGCCCGAGAGCAGGTGCGCGCCCGGTGTCTTGCCCTTTTCGATCACCGCCACGGGAACCTCGCCCAGCTTCTCTTGAAGCTGCGGCTCGTGCTCGAGCAGTTGCGTCAGCTTGATCGCGCATGCGAGGCCGGCGGGGCCGCCGCCGACGATCGCGACGCCGACCTCGATGCGCTCGTCCTCGGCGTCCGTCGGCGGGCCGACGAACTCCTTCGGCGGATCGACGGGAGGCGGGAACTTTGCCGGGGCGACGCCACCCATAGGACCGCTAACCGCCCTTCTTGGCCTTCACGGCCTCGGTCAGCTTGGGCATGATCTTGTGCAGGTCGCCCACGATCCCGAGGTCGCAGAACTCGAAGATCGGCGCGTTCGGGTCCTTGTTGATCGCGACGATGTTCTCGGAGGCCTGCATGCCGACCTTGTGCTGGATCGCGCCGGAGATCCCCGCCGCGAGGTAGAGCTTCGGCGCGACGGTCTTGCCCGTCTGGCCGATCTGGCCCGCGTACGGGAACCAGCCCGCGTCGACCACGGCGCGCGTCGCGGCGACCGCGCCGCCCAGTGCGTCCGCAAGCTGGTCGCACAGCTTGAAGTTGTCGGCCTGGCCGAGCCCGCGGCCGCCTGCCACCAGGAAGTCGGCGTCCTCGATGTTCACGTCGGCGCCGCGCTGCTCACCGCGCGTGACCATCTTCGCCTTCGTGGACCAGGGCGACAGCTCGACGTCGACGTCGACCACCTCGGCCGAGCCACCGTCGCTCTCTTTCACGTCGAAGGCGTTCAGCCGCCCGATGATGATGCCCGGCTTGCCGACATAACCGACGTCGGCGATCTGCGAGTCCTGGAGGATCGGGCGCTCCGCCACCAGCTCGCCGTTCTCGACACGCACCTTGGTGACCTCCATCGTCACCCCGGCGCCGAGTCGCGCCGTGAGACCGGCGCCGATCTCGAAGCCCAGCAGCCCGCCGCCGAACAGGACGTAGTCGTAGCCCTCGTCCTGAATCACCTTCGCCATCGCGTCGACGATCGGCTGCGCGAGCCCCTCGGGCACGGTCTTGGCGCGGTGCACCTTCGCGGCGCCGTAGGCGCCCAGGCCCTGGGCGGCCTCATCGGAGACGTCGCCGACGACGACCACGCCCGCCTGCGTGCCGAGCTCGCCCGCGAGCCGAGCGGCCTCGGAGATCGCACCCTGCGAGTTCTTGTTGAAGTTGCCCTCGTCGTCGTGGAGGGCGTAGACCAGGATCCCGGGCATCTAGATCAGCTTCCTTTCGTCGAGCCAGGCGACGATCTTGCCGACCGTCTCGTTCGTGTCCTCGTCCTCGATGATCGTGCCCTTCTCCTTTGGCGGAGGCGGGTTCAGCCCGAGCACCTTGGTGCGCGACCCGTCCTCGCCGACGCGGTCGGCCTCGACGCCGGCGTCCGCGGCAGAGAGCTTGTCGAGCTGCTTCTTCTTCGCGCCCATGATCGCCTTCAGGCTCGGATAGCGCGGCTCGTTGATCGCGTCGCCGACGCTGATCACGGCCGGCAGCTCGACCTCGACGGTGTCATAGCCGTACTCGGCCTGACGCTCGCACGTGACCTTGCCCTCGACTGTGTCGATCTTGATCACCTGCGTTAGGGATGGCATCTGGAGGTGGTCCGCGACGACCGCGCCCATCGTGTAGCACTCGCCGTCGTCCGACTGCTGCCCGAGCAGCACGAGGTCCGGGCTCTCCTTCTTCAGCACCTGCGCGAGCGCGTAGCCCGACGCGCACACGTCGGACCCGGCGAGCGCATCGTCGGTGAGCTGCACCGATCGGTCCGCCCCGAGCGACACGGCCTTGTGCAGGGCCCGCTGCGCAGACTCGGGACCCATCGTGACGGCCACGACCTCGTCCACCTGGACCGCGCCGCCCTCCTTGATCTGCATCGCGGCCTCGATCGCGTGCGTGTCGAACGGGTTGAGGTTCTTCTCGCCGTTACGGTCGAGGCGGCCCGACGACGGGTCCATCCGCTTCTCGACTGCGGCGTCTGGGACTTCCTTTACGAGGACACAGATCTTCAAAGAAGGGCCTCCGGTTTCGGGGCGGGGCGCAAGGGCGCTGCGAGCCGCCAATAGTACTTGACTGACTGGTCAATCGTGTTCTAGAGGGCTACGTTCCTGGCTCAGGCGGGCTTTACGGCGCCCCGCACGAAATCGACGATCTCCTGCGTCGAGGCGCCTGGGGTGAAGATCTCGGCGACGCCGATCTTTTTGAGCTCCGAGATGTCGTCGGCGGGGATCGTCCCGCCGGCGATCACGACCACGTCGTCCGCCTGCTTTTCCTTGAGCAGGGCGACCACGCGCGGGACGAGCGTCATGTGAGCGCCCGAAAGAATCGAGAGGCCGACAGCATGGGCGTCCTCCTGGATCACGGTCTCGGCGATCTGCTCGGGGGTCTGGTGCAGGCCCGTGTAGATGACCTCCATGCCGGCGTCGCGCAGGGCCCGCGCGATGATCTTGGCTCCGCGATCGTGCCCGTCGAGCCCCGGCTTTGCCACAACGACACGGATCTTCCGCTTGGATTCCGGCGTTTCGGCAGCCGTGTCGGGGGTCGCTTGCATGGTTCGGGGAGGGCTCCCGGCGCCGCGACCCGTGCGGGCCGGGCGGAAAGCGCGCGGGATTCTACCTGTGGATCGGTCTAGCCTGCGGGCTGAACCGCCGGGGCGGCGGTCGTCTCCAGCGCGCCGTCGGCCAGCCGGCCGCGCAGGACCTTCTTGTCGAACTTGCCGACGCTGGTCTTCGGCACCGCGTCGATGAAGGCGAACTCGTCGGGCAGCCACCACTTCGCCACGAGGGGCTCCAGGTGCTTGCGCAGGTCTTCCGCCGAGGGCTTCGTCCCCTCCTTGCAGACCACGCATGCGAGCGGCCGCTCGGTCCAGCGCTCATCGGGCTTCGCGATCACGGCCGCCTCCAGCACCCCGGGATGGGACATCAGCGCGTTCTCGAGCTCGATCGACGAGATCCACTCACCGCCGGACTTGATCAGGTCCTTCGAGCGGTCGGTGATCTGTATGAACCCGAGTTCGTCGATCGAGGCGACGTCACCGGTGCGCAGCCAGCCGTCGTGGAACTTGTCGGCGCCGGAGGGATCCTCGTAGTACGAGGACGCGATCCAGGGACCGCGAATCTCGATCTCCCCCGTGGAGGTGCCGTCCCACGGAACCTCGCCGTCGTCGCCCATCAGGCGCACTTCGACGAACGGAATGACGCGGCCGGTCATGCGCCGGTAGGCCCAGTGCTCCTCGCCCTCTGCGTCGGCGGGCGGGAGGGCGACTGCGCCCAGCGGGCTCGTCTCCGTCATCCCCCAGCCCTGGATGATCTTCACGCTGTGGCGCTCCTCGAACGCTCGCATCAGCGACTCGGGCACGGCGGCACCGCCACATACGACGGTGGACAGGCTCGAGAGGTCGGGCTTGTGCTCGTCGGCATAGCGCAGCAAGTCCATCCAGATCGTCGGGACAGCGCCGGCCATCGTGACCTTCTCGGCCTCGATCAGCTTCGCCAGCGGCTCGCCCTGGAGGAAGCGCCCCGGCATCACGAGGTCAGCCCCGACGAGCGCGCACAGGTACGGCAAGCCCCACGCGTTGACGTGGAACATCGGGACCACCGGGAGCACGCGGTCGGCGGCCGTCACCCCGGTCACGTCGGAGAGGCCCGCGCCCAGGCAGTGCAGCACGTTCGAGCGGTGCGAGTAGAGGACGCCCTTCGGGTTGCCGGTTGTGCCGCTCGTGTAGCAGAGGCCCGCGGCCGCGCGCTCGTCGAGCTCCGGGTAGTCGTAGCCTTCGTCCTGCTCTGCGATCAAGTCGTCGTAGCGCAGCGCGTTCGGGAGCGAGCCCGCGTCGCCGTCACCGACGATCACGTAGTGCTCGACCGTCTCGAAGCTCGGCGCGACCTTCTCGAGCAGCGGCACGAGCGAGTCGTCCACGAAGATGACCTTGTCCTGCGCGTGGTTCGCGATGTACGTGAGCTGCTCGGGGAACAGCCGGATGTTGAGCATGTGCAGCACGATGCCCATGCACGGCGTCATGTACAGCTCGAGGTGCGCCTGTGAGTTCCACATGAAGGTTCCGACGCGCTCGCCCTGCTGCACCCCGAGCTTCTCGAGCGCGCTGCACAGGCGGTCCACCCGCTGGGCGACCTCCCCGTACGACGCTCGCGTCACGCCGTTTTCCTGCAGCGTCACGACCTCGGCGGCGGAGCACGGGCCCCGCATGCGGTCGAGCACGTGCTTCAAGGTCAACTGGTAGTCGTTCTGCATCAGGCCTTCGAGCATGTCTCCTCCTTCGGCCAGCCGAGCTAGGCGGCGGGGTCCAGCACTACCTTCAGCGCTTCCTTGCGATCGAACATTTCGTAACCCTCGACCGCCTGCGAGAGCGGCAGCCGATGGGAGATGATCACGCTCGGGTCGAGCCGGCCGTCGCGCACCAGCTCGATCACCTCGTCCATGTGGCCCTGGACGTTTGCGACGCCCGCCATGATCGTGATGTTCTTGAGCCACATGTCACCGATCGGAACGGTGCCCTCGACCTCCGCGTACATGCCGGGCAGCGAGATCGTCCCGCCCATCCGCACGAGCGGAAAGCAGGCTGCCAGCGCGGACTCGTGGCCGACGGCGTCGACCACCACGTCCGCCCCGCGCCACGAGGTCAGCTCGAGCACGACGTCGTCGGCGTCGGTTTCCTTCGGGTTCACGGGTATCGCGCCGAGGCTCTCCGCGAGCTTCAGCCGCTCCGGGACCATGTCGACTGCCACCACCTTCCCGGCACCGAGCGCGCGTGCCGCCATCACGGTGCACAGCCCCACGGGGCCGCATCCGATCACCGCGACGACGTCGCCCGGGCGGAAGTCCGTCTTGCGCACGGCGTCGTAGCCGGTCGTGAGGATGTCGCCGACGAACAGCATGTCCTCGTCGTCGAAGCCCGGGCCCTCGGTCTCGGGCAGCTTGCGCAGCGTGAGGTCGGCTTCGGGCACCCGCAGGTACTGCGTCTGCGCGCCGGGCAGATCGCCCATCACGAAGCCCATTCCGAACACCCGGATCATCATGCACTTCATGAACACGCCGCGGCGGCAGAACCAGCAACGCCCGCACGAGACGAAGAAGGAGCCGACGGCGCGCTCGCCCTCCTCGAACTCGGCGACCCCGTCGCCCTTGGCCTCGATCGTGCCGAGGTACTCGTGGCCGAGCACGAAACCCTCCTCCATCTCGAGCCGTCCGTGGTAGGGGTGGAGGTCGGTCCCGCAGATCGCCGCGCGGTCGACGCGCAGCAGAACGTCACGAGACTCCTCGATCTCGGGCTTGGGGACCTCCTCGACGCGCACGTCGCGCGGACCGTGGAAGACAACTGCCTGCATCGTGTCCATGGCCGCGACCCTATCTAATAATCCGCACGTGCCCTCCCCCCTGTTCGAGCTCCGCGCGGTCACGCTCGCCCGTGACGGCAACGTCGTGCTGCGGGAGCTGACCGCGAGCCTGCCGTCGGGAGCGGTGTCTGTCGTGGGACCCTCGGGGAGCGGCAAATCCACCTTGCTGCGCCTCCTCAACCGCCTGGTCGATCCCGATCGCGGCGAGGTCCTGTACCGGGCCACTGACGTCCGTGAGCTCGACGTGCTCGCCCTGCGACGTGAGGTGTGCCTCGTCCCACAGCTCCCGGCGCTGCTCGAGGGGAGCGCCGCCGACAACGTGCGCTACGGCGCGCGGCTCGCCGGCCAGGAGGCTGACGTGCCGCACCTGCTCGAGCTCGCGGGGCTCGACGGGTCCTATGCCGAGCGCGACGGAGCGCGCCTCTCGGTGGGCGAGCAGCAGCGCGTGATGATCGCCCGCGCGCTCGCGCTCGAGCCCGCCGTGCTGCTGCTCGACGAGCCGACCTCGGCGCTCGACGAGGCGGCTCGCGACTCGGTTGAGCAGACGCTGGTCGGCCTGCGCGAGCGCCTCGGGCTGTCGTGGGTGCTCGTGACCCACGACCAGGCGCAAGCGGAGCGCATGGCCGATTGGACCCTGGCGCTCGCGCACGGCGGCACGATCGTCGGCGAGGGCCCCACCGTCGCGGCGGCGCGCCCGTGACGCCCTCGATCGACGTCACCCTGGTCGAGGTCGCGGCGTGCCTCGCGCTCGTGGCCGTCGCGATCGCGATCTCGGTGTGGGAACGGGTCGGGATCGAGCGCGACATCGCCGTCGCGGTGCTGCGCTCTTTCGTGCAGCTCAGCGCGATCGGGCTCGTGATCAACTTCATCTTCGACCAGGATCAGCTCGTATTCGTGATCGCGCTGCTCGGCACGATGGTGCTGTTCGGGGCGCTCACCGCGCGCAACAGGGCGCGGGGCGTGCCCCGCGCCTTCGGAGCGCTCCTGATCGCCCTCGCCCTGGCCGCCTCCACGACCCTCGTACTCGTCGTCGCCCTCGGGATCTTCGAGCCCGAGCCGCGGTTCCTCGTGCCGGTCGGCGGCATGGTGATCGGTAACTCCATGACCGCTGCGGCGGTCTCGCTCAACCGCCTCGGCGACGAGATGCGCAGCTCCGCCCAGCGCATCGAAGCCACCCTCGCGCTCGGGGCGACCTCGACGGAGGCCGCCTTGCCGATCGTCCGGCGCAGCCTGCGTTCGGGCATGATCCCGCTCGTGGACTCGACCAAGACGACCGGCCTGATCTTCTTCCCGGGGACGATGGTCGGGATGCTGATCGCGGGCGCCGATCCGATCGACGCCGTGCGCCTCCAGCTCGTCCTGCTGTACACGCTGCTCGGCAGCGTGGCGGTCGCCGCGGTGGTCGCGACCGCGATCGCATACAGAAACTTCTTCACGCCCGCGCACCAGCTGCGCGACCCACCCAGCCCCTGACGCCAGGAGGACCCATGGCCGCGACGGACCAGACCTCGACACCCGCCCTTCAGCTCGTTCCCAGCGACGAGGAGCGCATGCTGCGGGAGACGGTCCGCAAGATCTGCGCGGACTTCGGCCCCGAGTACTCGCGGCGCAAGACGGCGGAGGGCGAACCGCCGACGGAGCTTTGGGACGCGCTCGCGAGCCGCGGCTACCTGAGCGTGAACCTCCCGGAGGAGTACGGCGGCGGTGGGCTTGGCATGTCGTCGCTTGCCGCGGTCGGCGAGGAGATCACCGCGAGCGGTTGCTCGTTGCTCTTGATCGTCGTGTCGCCGGCGATCGTCGGGAGCATCCTCGTGCGCCACGGCAACGAGGAGCAGAAGGACATCTGGCTGCGCGGCATCGCCGCGGGGACGACCAAGGTGGCGTTCGCGATCACGGAGCCGGGCGCGGGCTCGAACTCGCACAACCTCTCGACCTCGGCGCGCAGGTCGAACGGCGGCTATCTGCTCCGCGGCGAGAAGACCTACATCTCGGGGGTCGAGGACTCCGACGCGATCCTCGTCGTCACGCGCCAGCGCGACGACGACGGCAACCTCGGCCTGCCGATGCTCTTCATCGTCGACTCGGACGCGCCGGGACTCACCAAGCAGCACATCCCGACCGCCCTGAACGCACCCGACAAGCAGTGGACCCTCTTCTTCGACGACGTCGAGGTCCCGGCGGACCGGCTCGTCGGCTCGGAGTCAGGCGGGCTGAAAGCAGCCTTCGACGGGCTCAACCCCGAGCGCATCATGGGCGCGGCGGTCGCGTGCGGTGCGGGCCGGCGGGCGCTCGAGATGGCGGCCGAGTACGCCCGCGAGCGCGTCGTGTGGCAAGCGCCGATCGGCGCGCACCAGGGGATCTCGCACCCGCTCGCGCAAGCGAAGATCGAGCTCGAGCTGGCGCGGTTGATGACGCAGAAGGCAGCCGCCCTCTACGACGCCGGCGCGCCGGCGGGAGAGGCCAGCAACATGGCGAAGTACGCGGCGGCAGAGGCCTCGATCAAGTGCGTCGACCAGGCGATCCAGACGCACGGCGGGAACGGCTTCGCGCTCGAGTACGGCCTGACGGACATGTGGTGGGGCGTGCGGCTCGTGCGCACCGCTCCCGTGTCGCGCGAGATGATCCTCAACTACGTCGCCGAGCACTCGCTCGGGTTGCCGCGCAGCTACTAGCTTCAGCTGGGCGGTTCCTCGGGATCGGCGCGCACCGATATGGACCCGCGCATCCCGGACCACACCCTGCAGACGTAGCGGTAGACACCCGGCCGGTGGAACTTGCGCTTCCAGCGGCCCTCGACGCGGGTCGAAGCGCCCTTGCGAGCGGCACCCTCGGGCACCTTCGTGAAGCGGATGCTGTGCCGGTTCTCTCCCCGCCACCTCCACGTCACCTGGCCGCCCTCGGGCACCTCGGTCGAGCGCGGCTCGAAGTAGTTGTCGCGAACGGACACCCGGGCCTTCGCCGGGGGATCCTGCGCAGCCGTCCCGCGGGCGGGCTGCCCGAGGGTGGTCGCCTGCAACGCGAGAAAGGCAACGAGTGCCGCGAGCGCCGCGGCCGGAACTGACTTCTTGTGGGTCATAGCTACTCGACCGTTGTGGACCGTGTCGGTCCCCGCCCCTTCATGGACGACCTAGGTAAGCAGATTTGTCGGCGGCAGGATGCAGTTGCCGCACGCACGTGATTCAGAAGACGGGCGACTCCGTGTAACTGCCGAAGACGGCCTGCAGCGCATCCACCATCTCGCCCTCGGTCACGTCGGCGCGGGCGCAGTCGATGATCGGATGCATGAGGTTGCGGTCGGGGGCGCCGGCCGCCTCCTTGAGCGCGACGAGCGCGCGCTCCACCTCCGCGGCGTCGCGACGCGCGCGCGTTGCCGCGAGCCGTCCGATCTGCTTGCGCTCGAGCGCCGGGTCGATCCGCAGGATCTCGATCGGCTGCTCGTCGAGCTGCTCGTAGCGGTTGACGCCGACGACCAGGCGCTTCCCCGCGTCGACCTCCTCCTGGTACTGCCACGACGCGTCCGCGATCTCGCGCTGCGGGAAGTTCCGCTTGACCGCCTCGACCATTCCGCCGAGCTCCTCGATCCTGCCGAAGTACTCGTACGCCGCCTGCTCCATGCGATCGGTGAGAGCCTCGACGAAGTAGCTCCCTCCGAGCGGGTCGATCGTGTTGGTGACGCCGGTCTCGTGGGCGATGATCTGCTGGGTGCGCAGCGCGATCTGCACGGCCTCCTCGGTCGGCAGCGCGAGCGCCTCGTCGTAGGAGTTCGTGTGCAGTGACTGGGTGCCGCCCAGCACGGAGGACAGCGCCTCGAGCGCCGTCCGGACGATGTTGTTGAGCGGCTGCTGCGCCGTCAGCGACACTCCCGCCGTCTGGCTGTGAAAGCGCATCCGCCACGACGCGGGGTCGCGGGCGCCGTAGGTGTCGCGCATCTCGCGTGCCCAGATCCGCCGCGCAGCGCGGTACTTCGCGATCTCCTCGAAGAAGTCGATGTGCGCGTTGAAGAAGAACGACAGCCGCGGGGCGAAGTCGTCGACCGCGAGCCCGCGCTCGGTCGCGGCCTGCACGTAGGCAAAGCCGTCCGCGAGCGTGAAGGCGAGCTCCTGCTGCGCGGTCGAGCCGGCCTCGCGGATGTGGTACCCGGAGATCGAGATCGGGTGCCAGCGCGGCATCTCGCGCGCGCAGAACTCGACCATGTCGGTGACGATCCGCATCGCCGGGTCGATCGGGAAGCACCACTCCTTCTGGGCGATGTACTCCTTCAGGATGTCCGTCTGGATCGTGCCGCCCAGCTTCTCGCGCGTGACGCCCTGGCGCTCGGCGACGCACACGTAGAACCCGAGCAATATGGCCGCGGGCGCGTTGATCGTCATCGAGGTCGTGACCTCGCCCAGCGGGATGCCCGCGAACAGCATCTCCATGTCGTCGAGCGTGTCGATCGCGACGCCCTCGCGCCCGACCTCGCCCTCCGAGAGCACGTGATCGGAGTCGTGCCCCATCAGGGTCGGCATGTCGAACGCCGTCGAGAGGCCGGTCTGCCCGTGGTCGAGCAGGTACCGGAAGCGCGCGTTGGTCTCCTCGGCGGTGCCGAACCCGGCGAACTGGCGCATCGTCCACAGGCGGCCGCGATACATCGAGGGGTACACGCCCCGCGTGAACGGATACTCCCCGGGGTGGCCGATGTCGCGCTCGCGGTCGTTGTCGGCGAGATCCTCCTCCGTGTAGAGGGGCTTCACCGGCTCCCCCGAGATGCTCGTGAAGAGGGCTTCGCGCTCGGGCTGGCGCGCGTAGACCTCCTTCAGCCACTCGTGGGCGCGGCGCATGGATTCGGGCTCTACCGCCATCTGGTCATTGTATGGCGGCGGATCGGCGTAATCGCGGCCGCTTGACTTGTGCCGGGCGCGGGGGGAGACTGCGGATCGGATGCTGAGTCGCCGCTTTCTACCCGTGATCGTGGCAGCCATCTTTGTGCTTGCCTGCGTTCCTGCGGCGGACGCCGCATTCCCGGGCCTCAACGGCAAGATCGCCTTTTACAGCCACCCCGGCTTCACCCAAGAGATCTTCGTGATGAACCCTGACGGGTCAGGGATCACCCCGATCACAAGCGGGCCGGAGATGGAAAGCAACCCCGCCTGGTCCCCCGACGGCACCAAGATCGCGTTCGACCTGAACGGCGACGTCCACGTGATGAACGCCGACGGCACCGGCGTCGTCAACCTCACCGCCGGCTCATTCGGATCCGATCACAGCCCAACTTGGTCTGCGAACGGAACCAAGATCGCCTTCGTCAGTTCGCGGTCGGGGACCCTCGGCATCAAGGTCTACGTCATGAGCGCTGACGGCAGCGACGTAACACCCCTGACCACTGACACCACTACGACGGACAGTGACCCGGCGTGGTCGCCGGACGGACTGCGTATCGCCTTCGTCCGTGGGGAGCGCGTCCATACGGTCAAGACCGACGGCAGCGCTGTGACGCCGGTGACCGCCAGCGGCACGAACGCTCACCACCCGAACTGGTCGCCCAGCGGATCCCGGATTGCATATACGAGGTTCACGGCTGATCCCGGCACGACGGGTATCCACACGATCGAGCCCGACGGCTCGAACGATGTGGACCTGAGCACTTTCCTTACCGAGGCGACGCGCCCCGCATGGTCCCCGGACGGCTCGAGGATCGTGGCCCGCCGCGCCCTCCACCTGTGGACCATGAACCCGAACGGATCGGGCGCAACCCAGATCACGACCGCCACGGGCACGTACGGCGACCCCGACTGGCAGCCGCTCCCTTACCCGAGCTACCCCCGGCCGAAGGGCGCCTCCCCCCTGCGCGTCCCACTCGTGCCCGCCTTTGCGACGTGCACCTCGCCTGACCGCACGCACGGACCGCCCGCTGGGATTCCCATCCTGCAACCCCCCGGCGCAGACGTCGCCGAACCTGACGGTCGGCACGCCGGACGCGGGCGGCGGCGCCGCGAACTCGACCGGCTTCTTCCGCATCATCGCGAAGGTGGGCGCGCCCGGCCCGCCGGACGACTCCGGAGCAGAGATCAACGTCTCGCTCACGGACGTCCGCTGCAACGCAGCGCTGCCCACGTGCGGCGCCGCCAACGCGGCCGGCGGAGCGGACTACGTCGGTGAGCTCGAGGTCGAGGTCGAGGTGCGGATGACCGACAAGTTCAACGGCACGGGTGGCCCCACCTATGCGGAGCCGGGCACGGTCGAGGACTTCACGTTCCGCTTCAGCACTGCGGCGTGCGCCGGCACGGCCTCGACGGCCGCGGGCGCTTCATGCACGATCAACACCGACGTCCTGTACGTGATCCCCGGCGTCGCCAAGGACGGGAAGCGCCAGATCTGGGAGCTGGGTCAGGTGCGTGTCCTCGACGGCGGACCGGACGGTGACGCCGACACGCCCGACAACTCGCTGTTCGCGGTGCAGGGCCTGTTCGTGCCTTAACGACGCGGCCGGCGCAAACGCCCACGTTGCGCGCGCGACCTGCGGCGTGCCGCCAGCCAGTTCCCGCTGCCGCCGACGGCGATCGCGGTGAGGACCGCGCCGATCACGCGCAGGCGCTCGCCGAGCTTGTCGAAGCGCAGCACGTCCCATCCACGGTCACGCGCGATCTCGGCGAGCCCCGCGTCGGGATTCACCGCGACCGGATGACCGACGGCCTCGAGCATCGGAAGGTCGGAGGCTGCGTCGGTGTACGCCCAGGACTGCAGGAGGTCGATGCCGTGCTCGGCCGCGAACTCGCGCAGCGCGGACGCCTTCCCTTCCCCGTACGCGAAAGGCCCATCGAGGCGGCCCGTGTAGACGCCGTCGTCGATCTCCCACCGCGTGCCGATCGCGCCCTCCATGACGAGCGCCTGCGAGAGCCGCTCGGCGGCCGGCTGCGAGGCCGCAGTAGCGATGTAGCAGGAACGGCCGGCATCCTGGTGCGAGCGCACGACGTCGAGCATCTGCGGATACACGCGTGGCAGGATCCCGGCGAGCATGTCGGGCGTCATCCGCGTGAGGTCGGCGACGCGATGGTCCTTGATGCCCTCCTGCACGCGGGCCAGCAGCAGGTTCACCGCGGCGTCGCTTGCGCCCCTGAGCCGGAAGCGGATCTGCTCGACCGCGTCGGATGCGATCTGGCGCCGCGACAGGTGCCCGGCCTTGTACATCGCGCGGCCGAAGTGGTACGCGCTCGAGCCGGCCATCAGCGTGCGGTCGAGGTCGAAGAAGGCCGCGGCGCTCACAGGTCGACCCGTCCCTCGATGACCTCCACGACGCCTCCGCTGACCCGTACCCGGTCACCGTCGATCGCTGCCACGAGCCGGCTGGGCCGGCCGATCTCGGTGCCTTGCGAGACATCCACCTTCTCGCCCAGTCCATGCCGCGCGAGGTACGCGCACAGCGGGCCGACGGCCGAGCCCGTGGCGGAGTCCTCGCCACCCTCGACGAGCCGCGTGAACATCCGGGCGCGCGCTACCCCGGCACCGTCGTGCCACGCGATGTAGAGGTTTATCGCCTCACACCCGGCCAGTACGTGGTCGACGAGGTCGAAGTCCGGCGTCGCTCGCGCGATCGCACCCTTGTCGCGCAGCACCGCGATCAGTGTCGGCAACCCGGTCGAGACAACCTGCGGCACCAGGTCGCGATGAGCGTCCCCCGTGAGCAGCCCGGCAGCCGCCATCACATGACTGGGGTTCACCTCGGGCCCGAAGGTCGCCGGTTCCTGGAGCATCGACGCGCTCCACGACATCTCCTCGCGACGCGCGACATCGACGGGCTGAAGGCCCGCGCCGGTCTGCTGTACGTAATGCGCCTCATCCACTCCCCGGGTGACGGCGACCACCACGGCGGTGCCGAGCGACGGGTGTCCCGCGAAGGGCACCTCACCGGCAACGGTGAAGATGCGGTTGCGGTAGTCCGCCCTCTCCGCCGACGCGGCCTGCACGAATGTCGTTTCCGCGAGCCGCGTCTCCCTTGCGAACGCGAGCATCGTCTTGTCGCTCAGCCCGTCGGCATCGAGGACGACCGCGAGCTGATTGCCCGCGAGCGCCCTGTCGGTGAAGACGTCGACGACTCTGTAAGGCCTGCTAGCCGCCGTTGACCTCGAGGATCACGGCGTCGCCCTGGCCGCCGCCGGAGCAGATCGCGGCGCACCCGAGCCCGCCGCCGCGTCGCCGCAGCTCGTAGATGAGCGTCGTGAGGAGCCGCGCGCCGGACGCGCCGATCGGATGGCCGAGCGCGATCGCCCCGCCGTTCACGTTGACCTTGTCGTCGTCGATCTCGAGCATCCGCATCGAGTTGATCGCGACCGACGCGAATGCCTCGTTGATCTCCCACAGGTCGATCTGGCCGGCGTCCAGCCCGGCGCGCTCGAGCGCGAGCTTCGCGGCCTTCCCCGGAGTGCGCGCGAGGTAGGCGAACTCGTCCGCCACCTCGGCGCTCGCGAGGATGCGCGCGAGCGGCGTGCGCCCCTCCTGCTTCGCCCACTCCTCTGAAGAGAGCACGAGCGCGCCGGCGCCGTCGTTCACGCCCGGCGCGTTGCCCGCGGTATGCGAGCCGTCCTTGACGAACTGCGGCGGCAGCTTGGCGAGCGCCTCGAGCGACGTCTCGCGGCGCGGCGCCTCGTCGATCTCGACGGTCGACTCGCCCTTCTTCGACTTGACCGTCACGGGCACGATCTCCTCGGGCAGGCGGCCCTCGTCGGTCGCCTTCACCGCGAGCTCGTGGCTGCGCAGTGCCCAGCGGTCCATGTCGGGCCGCGTCAACTCGAGCTCCGAGGCGACCTCGCTGGCCTCCTGCATCATGTGCTTTCCGCTGAACGGGTTGGTGAGGCCGTCGTGGACCATCGCGTCGATCGCCTTCGCGTCGCCCATCCGGAAGCCGAAGCGGGCCTTGGGCAGCAGGTAGGGCGCGCTCGACATGCTCTCCATCCCGCCCGCGACCCCCGTGTCGAGGTCGCCGGCGCGAACCGCCGCATCGATCAGGCCGACCGCGCGGATGCCCGACGCGCACACCTTGTTGACGGTCTCCGATGGAACCTCCTTCGGGATCCCGCCCTTGATCTGTGCCTGACGAGAGGGGATCTGGCCCTGGCCGGCCTGGAGCACCTGGCCCATCACCACCTTGTCGACCTGACCGGCATCGACCTCCGCGCGCTCGAGCGCAGCGGCGATCGCCTTGCCTCCCAGGTCAGTCGCGTCGAAGCTTGCAAGGGCGCCTCCGAGCTTGCCGAACGGTGTCCGGGCAGCGCCGAGGATCACGGTCTTTGACATGTGGTCGAACCTCGATTCGTCGGGTTTGGGGCCAATCCGGGGCCGCTAGGAAGGGTAGCCGAGACCTATACTGCGGCCCGGATGCGCGCCTCCTTCCACCAGGGCCCACCCTCGTCCTCCGACGCCGACACGCTCTGCGTGGGCCTCTTCGAGGACGCCGCGGCGCCCGCGGACCTCGACGGCGCGCTCGAGGGAAAGCTCGGCCGCCTGATCGAGTCGGGCGAGGCGAAGGGAGCGCTCAAGAAGACGGCGATTTTGCATCCCGAAGGCGCGATCGGCGCTGCGCGGGTGATCACCGTCGGGCTCGGCACGCAGGCCGAGCTGACGCCGGAGCGCGCGCGCGTCGCGGCCGCCGTCTCGTTCGGTCGTGCGCGTGACGCGGGAGCCAAGCGCATCGCGTGGGCGGTGCCCGAGGGCGCAGACGAGCACACCCTCCGCGCGATCATCGAGGGCTCGTTGCTCGCGGCCTATCGCTTCGACCGCTACAAGAGCGCCAAGAACGACGATGCCGACGGCGGCCCGCAGCAGCTCGAGATCGTCTCCGAGCAGGACCTCGCCGAGATCGTGCGCCAGACCGACATCGTGGTCGAGCACCAGAACGCGGCGCGCGATCTGCAGAACCTTCCCGCCAACGACCTCACGCCGATGAAGCTGGCCGACCATGCGCTCAGCCGCGTGGCCGAGATCGACGGCCTCGAGGGCGAGGCGTTCGGGCCCGACGAGATCGCGCGGCGCTCGATGGGCGGCCTCGAGGCGGTCGCGCGGGGCTCGCACGAGGAGCCGCGCTTCATCGTGCTGCGCTACAACGGCGGCGGCCCCGGCCTCGCGCTCGTCGGCAAGGCGGTCACCTTCGACACCGGGGGCATCTCGATCAAGCCCTCGGGCAAGATGCAGGAGATGAAGATGGACATGTCGGGCGGGTCGGCCGTGATCGAGGCGACCGCCGCGATCGCCCGGCTCGGCCTGCCGGTCAACCTCCTGAGCGTCGTCCCGGCGACGGAGAACATGCCCTCCGGCCACGCGGTCAGGCCCGGCGACATCATCCGGATCTCCAACGGCAAGACCGTAGAGGTGAACAACACCGACGCGGAGGGTCGCCTGATCCTCGCGGACGGCCTCGCGTACGCCGCGGCCGAGGGCGCTGAGCGGATCATCGACCTCGCGACCCTCACCGGCGCGATCGTCACCGCGCTCGGCTCCACGTATGCGGGGCTCTTCTCGAACGACGATGACCTCTCGGCGGCACTCAGCGCCGCATCGGAGGGCACCGGCGAGCTCGTGTGGCGACTGCCGCTGCACCCCGACTACAAGGACCTGACGCGTGGCAAGGTGGCCGACTTCGTGAACGTCTCGGAGGCGCGCAAGGCCTCGTCCGCGTACGCGGCCTCGTTCCTGGAGGAGTTCGTCGACGGCAAGCCCTGGGCACATCTCGACATCGCCGGCGTCGCCTGGGACCAGGACAACCGGGAGTACGTCGGGAAGGGCGCGAGTGGCTGGGGCGTGCGCCTGCTCGTCGACCTGGTGCGGCAAAACGCGTAGAGACGTAGTGGACTTCGAGCTCAGCGCAGAGCACAAGCTGATCCAGTCCACGGTGCGCGACTTCGCGCGCCAGGAGGTCGCGCCGGTCGCCGAGGAGCAAGACCGCACGCACAGCTTCCCTTACGAGATCGTCGCGAAGCTCGGCGACCTCGGCATGATGGGCATTCCGTTCCCCGAGGAGTACGGCGGTGGTGGCGGTGACACGCTGTCGTACGCGCTCGCGATCGAGGAGCTCGCACGGATTGACGCCTCCACCTGCATCACGGTCGCTGCGCACACCTCGCTCGGCACGATGCCGATCTACCTCTGGGGAACGGAAGAGCAGAAGCGTGACTGGCTGCCGCAGCTCTGCGCCGGCAAGCGGCTCGCCGCCTTCGGGCTGACCGAGCCGGAGGCGGGGTCGGACGCCGGGAACGTGCGCACGCGCGCGGAGCTCGACGACGGGCAATGGGTCGTCAACGGCGCGAAGCAATTCATCACCAACGCGGGCACCGACGTCACGGGCTGCGTGTCGATCACGGCGGTGACGGGCTCCTCGAACGGGCAGAAGGAGATCTCGAACGTGATCGTGCCGAACGGGACGCCCGGGTACGTGATCGGCGAGCCGTACCGCAAGATGGGCTGGAACGCCTCCGACACGCGACCGCTCACCTTCGAGGATTGTCGTGTGCCGGAGGAGAACCTGCTCGGGCCACGGGGCAACGGCTTCAAGCAGTTCCTGCACATCCTCGACGGCGGGCGCATCGGCGTCGCCGCGATGGGCGTCGGCATGGCGCAGGGCGCGCTCGACGAGGCGCTCGCTTACGCCAAGGAGCGCCGCGCCTTCGGGCAGGCGATCTCGAAGTTCCAGGCGATACAGGCCAAGATCGCGGACATGTCATCGGAGATCGCGGCGGCGCGGCTGCTGACCTACAAGGCCGCGATCGAGAAGGACCGTGGCGAGAGCTTTACGCTCACCGCGGCGCAGGCGAAGCTGAAGACCGGGCGGCTTGCCGTGCGCGCGTGCGAGGAGGCCGTGCAGATCCACGGCGGGTACGGCTACATCGAGGAGTACCCAGTGTGCCGCTTCTACCGCGACGCGAAGATCCTCACGATCGGCGAGGGCACCGACGAGGTGCAGCAGATGGTGATCGCGCGGCAGCTCGGCTGCTAGCCACTCACCACTCGCTGGACAGTTAGGTACCCGATGGGGTACTCAGCCGTCCAGTCAGCGGGTGTCGGAGCCGCCCTCGCGGCGCTCCAGCAGCTCCTCCGCCGCGCTCGCGGGATCGACCTCGCGGCGAACCACCCTGTCGAGCAGCTCCTGAACGCCCGGGTCGCCGCGCAGCGAGCGCTCGAGCTCGCGCCGCAGCCGCACGGCGGCAAGGCCGAGCACCTCGTTGCGCAGGTTGCGCCCGCGGCGCTCCTCGAGCGTTCCCAGCTCGGCGATGTGCGCATGGTGCGCGTCGATCGCCTCCGCGACCTCGGCGACACCCCGTCCCTCGGTCGCCTCCGTCTTCAGGATCGGGACCTTCCAGTCGGTCATCGGGCCGAGCGCGAGCACCCCGCGGATCTCGCGGACCATGCTGTCGGCGAGCGGGTGGTTCGACTTGTTCACGACGATCACGTCGGGGATCTCCATTACTCCCGCCTTGAGCGCCTGTACGGAGTCACCGGAGCCGGGCATCAGCGCCAGGACGATCGTGTCGGCGTGATCGATGATGTCGATCTCGGCCTGCCCCACGCCGACCGTCTCGACGAAGACGTCCTGCTTGCCGGACGCGTCCATCAGGAGCAGCGCCTGGAGCGTCGCCTCCGAGAGCCCTCCCAGCGCGCCGCGGCTCGCCATCGAGCGGATGTAGACGCCCTCGTCTAGGAAGTGCTCGGCGAGCCGGATCCTGTCCCCGAGCAAGGCCCCCTCGGTGAACGGGCTCGAGGGATCGATCGACAGCACGCCGACCTCGCGGTCACGCGCGCGGGCGTGTCCGACGAGCGCACCGATGAGCGTGCTCTTGCCGACGCCCGGAGGCCCGGTGAAACCGATGATCCGAGCCTTTCCCGTGCGTGGGTAGACCTCGCGCACCAACTCCCAGCCGGCCGGGTCATCGTTCTCCACGTAGCTGATGCCGCGCGCCAGCGCGCGCTTGTCCCCGCGCAGCAGTCGCTCCGCGAGCGACGCTTCCGTGGACGCCACTACCCGCTGACCGCGGCGGACGTCCCGCGGTGGCTGCGATACATCTCGCGCACCCATTCCCAACCGGGCCGCGACTCGAACTGCCTTCTGAACCTGTCGTAGGCGTCCGGGATCGTCGGCGTGAGGTACTCGACCTCTGGCGGGCGCACGAGCGGGAAGAAGAGCGCGGCAGCGGTCAGGTCGGCGACCGAGAAGCTGTCACCGACCAGGTAGCCGCTCGGGCCGATCTCCGCCTCGAGCCGGTCGAAGGCGGCGGCGGTCTTGCGGCGGCCCTCGTCGGCGCTGTGCTTGTTGATCCCGTAGCGCTTGCGCAGCAGCGGGCCCGCGAGCGCAGCCGAGCTCTTGATGCCCGCGTGCATCAGCTTGCCCGCCTGGGGCGCGGCCGCCCATGAGAACGACTCGCTGTCGCGGGTCACCTCGGCGAACGCCGCGCGGCGCAGGTGCGGCGCCATCTCCTCGTCGAAGAAGTCCTCCAGCTCGAGCGCGCGCCGGCGGTCGTCGGGCTCGGACGGGTAGAGCGCCGGATCGGGGTGATCGTGCTCGAGCCGCTCGATTATCCGCGTCGAGTCCGCGATCGTGTCCCCGTTGAGGCGCAGGATCGGAAAGGTCTTTTCCCGGCCGCGCGTCATCGCGGCGGCCCAGGCCATGTGGAGCATCGGCATCGGCGCCTTGCGCCGGTGTGCCAAGCCCTTGTAGTCGAGCGTCCAGCGCACCTTCTCGTTGTAGTGCGAGATCTGTATGTGGTAGAGGACGGGCGTCGTCACGGGCCCAAGCCTACTTATGATCCGCTCCGTGGTGTCGGAGGTCGCCTCGAAACCGGACGTGCACGCGCCCAGCGAGCCCCCGCCGCGGCGTGCGGGCGCGCTCGCGGTCGCGCGCTTCTGGGCCCGCAACCGCATGGTCACGCCGAAGTACGCGTTGCTGCTGGCGCGACTCGCGTGGCGGCGCTACCTGACGCCCGCGGGCAGGCGCATGTCGCTGGCGGGGATGCTCTTCCTCGGCCCGCGGGTGGCGATCCAGATCGGGCGCCGTGCGCGGGTCGACTTCGGCCGCTGGGTGTGGATCGGCCACGGGACGAAGATCCGCTGCCACGAGGGCATGGTGTCGATCGGCGACAAGACCGTGATCGGGCAGGAGTGCACGATCTCCGCCTACCAGCACGTCTCGATCGGGGAGCAGTGCATCCTCGCCGACCGCGTGATGCTGATCGACTTCGACCACAACGTCGCCGAGGTCGAGCGCCCGGTGCGCGTACAGGGGATCTACAAGCGCGACGTGCGCGTCGGGAGCAACGTCTGGATCGGCCACGGCGCGCAGATCCTGCGCGGCGTCACGGTAGGCGACAACGCGATCGTCGGAGCCGCCGCCGTCGTGACGAGGGACGTCCCCGCGAACGCGGTCGTCGCCGGCGTGCCGGCACGGGTGATACGGATGCGCGCGACGCCGGCGAGCCTGACGTGGCGGAATCCGGTGGAGCCCTGACGGGCGACGGCATCAGCTACGAGCTGATGCGGGTCCGGGTCGGCGACGCGCAGGAGACGACCGTGTACCTCGTCCGCCATCCGCTGGCCACGACGTCGGTGCGCCTCATGTGCTTCCCCGAGCCGCGCAGGCTGGATCACTGGTGCGCCGAGCACGGCCACCCCGAGGCGATTGTCGGAGGGTTCTTCCTGCGCGACCCGTACCGGCCGCTCGGCGAGGTCCGGATCGGCGGCGCGATGGTCGCGCACGAGCCGGTGAGCCCGCCCTGGGGGCCGCGCCGCGCGAGCCTTCACATCGACGGCACGATGCGGCTGGCGCGCCGCGAGGAGCTTGCCGACGAGCCGCCCGGCGACCTGCTCCAGGCCGGCCCGCTGCTGGTGTCCGAAGGGCGCTCGCTGATCGACGGCGAGGATCGGGAGGGGTTCTCCGCCGGGTCGTCCCAATTCGACTCGGACATCACCGTCGGCCGGTATCCACGTTGTGCGCTGGGCATCAGCGCGACCGAGCTGCTGGTGGTCTGCTGCGACGGGCGCCGCTCGGCCCTCGACGGCGGGCTCGACCTCGGTGAGCTGGCGAGGCTGATGGTCTCCTTCGGTGCCGAGGAGGCGATCAACCTCGACGGCGGAGGCTCGGCGACGCTGGTGCACCGCAAACACCTCCTGAATCGCCCCTACTCAGACCAGGACCAGCCCGCCCCGGAGTCGCGACCCGTGGTCACGGCGCTGCTGTTCGAGCACTCCTGAGGCTCTAAGCCCGCGGCACGCGGTCGGCGAGCTGCCCGTAGACCTGTGCCGTCTGCTCCGCGACGTCGGCCCAGTCGAAGCTGCGGACGTGCTCATAGGCCTCCGCGACGATGCGCCGCCCCAGCTCGTCGTCGGCGAGCACGCGGATCGCGACGTCCGCGAGCGACCCGGGATCGCGGGAGCGAAAGCGCAGCCCGACCTCCTCGTGGGGCACCACCTCGCGGAGCCCGCCGGTGTCGGCCACCAGGCACGGGCACCCGGAGGCCATCGCCTCGAGCGCGACCAGCCCGAACGGCTCGTAGATCGAGGGAACGACCGTGAGGTCGGCGATCCGGTAGAGCGTGTGGAGCACGTCGTCGCCGATCCAGCCCATGAAGGTGCCGTGGCTGTCGAGGCCCAGCGCCGTCGCCTGGGCGCGCAGCTCCTGCTCGTGCGTCCCCGACCCGGCGACGAGGAAGCGCACGCCCCCGACCTCCTCGATCACGCGCGGCATCGCCTCGAGCGCGACCTGGAACCCCTTCTCGTAGACCAGCCGGCCGACGAGCAGGACCAGCTTCTCGTGCGGCTCGGCAAAGCGGGTGCGCAGCTCGCGCATCTGATCGTCGGTCCAGGGCTGGAGGTCCGCGGGGTCGATGCCGTTGGGAATCACGGCGATGCGCTCCTCCTCGATCGCGTAGATGTCCGCGATGTGGTCGCGCATGTACGCGGAGCAAGCGATCACCTGCTCGGCGCGGTTGGCCATCCACCGCTCGATGCCGTGGATGTGGCTCTGGGGATGCTTGTCCACCCAGCCCTGATGGCGGCCGTACTCGGTCGCGTGGATCGTGACCGCGAAGGGCGCGTCGAAGCGCTTGGCGAGATGGTCCCCCGCAATCGAGACGAGCCAATCGTGGCCGTGCACCACGTCGAACTCGAAGCGATCGCCGAGCTCGACCCCCGCGGCGAGCATGTCGGTGTTCATGTGCTCCACCCATGCGATGAACTCGCCGAGGTCGGCCGGGCGACGCGGCTCGCGCACCCGGTGCAGATAGACGCCGTCGACGATCTCCTCTTCGGGCGACTCCTCGCGGGCACGCGTCAGCACGTGCACGTCGACGCCCTGGCAGACGAGATTCTCGGAGAGCTTGCGCACGTGACGCGCGAGGCCGCCCTCGATCAGCGGGGGGTACTCCCAGGACAGGATCAGGATGCGCATCTACCGGCTCCAGGCGAACGCCGGCTCGAGCAGGGGCGCGAGCTCGAGGCCGGGCGCCAGCCCACGCACGCGTTCGTCGAACATCGCCGGGTCGTGCCCGTTGGAGGAGCGCTGCGCTTCAGCGCCGGGTCGCATGGCGCGGAAGTCTGCCATGCCGCGCCTGACGGCGGAGATCGCCTCGGAGAAGCCCGCGGCGTGGCCCTGCACACGGGAGGCGGGATACTCGCCCGCGAGGTCCCGCGCCCGCATGAACGACCAGTCGCTCGATTGGAGGGCGAGCAACTCCCGCGCGGCGCGGCGCGCCGGCGCTCGCCGGCCGTTCAGGTGATCGGGCCCCGCCTCCACGAGCGCGGAAACGAGCTCGAGCTCGGCGGCGCGCGCGGGCCACACCAGGTCCGCCACCCGTGGGGCGTCCCAGGTGCGCAGGTCCTTCCCCAACCCCCACGAGGACTGCGCGGGCGACCGATCGCGCGGCTCGTGGCGCCCGAGCGCAGTGGGGAGGCTCGTCAGCGCGAGGCCCCGCTCGCCGGCGACCGCGATCACCTCCTCGAGCCAGCGCGGCCCCTCGTACCACCAGTGCCCGAGCAACTCGGTGTCGAGCGCGCAGACGATCAGGGCCGGCCGCCCCCGCTGCGCGCGGTAGTCCTCGGCGCGCGCGATCACCCGGTCGACGAAATCCCCGGCGTGCTCGCGGGCGCGGGCCGCGGCGGCGTCGTGGTCGTAGGCGGTGCCCGCGTTGGTCCAGGCCCGCATGCCGTTGATCGTCTGGGCGTGGTAGTCGCGGTAGGCGCCGTCCGCGGGATAGCCGCGCGCGTCCCAGACGAGCGCGATCGTCTGCCAGTCGAGCGGCACTGCCACCGATCCGCCGACGGTGACCGGCTCGAGCTGGTCGAGCGATCCCCAGTGTGCCGTCTGGTCGACGCAGAACACCCGGACCCCGGCGGCGGCAAGCCGCTCTTCCAGCCCGGGGCGATAGGCGCACTCGGGTAGCCAGAACCCGCCGCTCCATGCGCCGAAGTACCGGCCGTGCGCGGCGATGCCGGTCGCGACCTGGAGGCGCAGCCCCTGCTCGGTCGCCAGCAGCGGGAGCACCGCGTGCGTGGCGGCCGACGCCCACAGGTCGATCGTTCCCGCGTCGCGAAGCGCGCGCAGCGCACTGAGCAGGTCGCCGTCGCGGCGCTCGAAGTCATCCGCCGCCCAGGCGTAGTCGCCCGCGGAGCGCCGCACCGCGGCGGCCTCCGCGTGATGCCCGGCTGCATCGAGACCCTCGCTGTCGAGCCGGTGACAGTCGTGGCGCACCTCGCGCATGAAGCGGTCGAACCGCGCTCCGAGCGCCGGCAGCGCGAGCTGATCGGCGAGCACCGGCGTCACGCCGATCGTCGCGACGTCCCGCGCACCGCGCTCGGCGGCCCGCTCGAGCACGCGCAGGAGGGGGAGATAGGACGACGCGATCGCCTCGAACAGCCACTCCTCCCCGAACGGCCAGGTGCCGTAGCCCTCGACGTAGGGCATGTGCGAGTGCAGCACGATCGCAAGCTCGCCGCGGTCGCGGCCGGAGCCCGTCACGGGCGGCACACGGCCAGCAGGTCGAGCGATCGGTCGAGGTCTCCCCCGCGCACGGCGAAGTCCCGCTCGCCGATCGCGGGCACGAAGCGCTCGTAGAAGGGGCGCGTCAGGCGCAGCACGGGATGCACCCGATCCCACCCCGCGCGCAGCGCCAGCTCGTGCGCGCGCAGCCGGCGCGCGTGGAAGACGCCGAGCATCTCCGTGCTCGCGAACACCGGTGCGAGCAGGTCCGCGTACTCGGCCGGCGTGTACTCGCGCACGTGCCAGGGGTTGCCCGACTTCTGCGCTCCTCGCGGCGCGAGCGTGAGGCGGTTCGGGGTGCTCACGTAGATCACTCCGCCCGGCGCGAGCAGCGAGCCGAAGCGCTCGAGCAGCGGACGCGGGTGCTCGACGTGCTCGACGGTCTGGAGGAACACGACCGCATCCCACGGCGCCCCGTCCTCGAACTCCTCGATCAGCGATCGCTCGAAGCGCAGGTTCGCGGCGCGGTAGCGCAGGCGGGCGTGCTCGTGAGCCGCGGGGTTCGCGTCCACGCCGACGACGTCGGCCGCTGCGCTCCGCCAGCACGGCCGCCCCGTAGCCCTCGCCGCAGGCCATGTCGGCGACCCGCAGGCCGGCGCAGCGCTCGGCGATCCAGCGGTACACGGCCAGGTGGCGGCGGTACCAGTAGTTCTCCTCGGGAACGTCCGGCAGCGTCCGCTCGCCGGTCAGCTCGAGCGGCGGGACGCCGGGTGGCTGATCGCGCTGAATGTAGGTGACCATCGGGTGCAGGCTATATTCCGGCGCCGTGACGCCCTCTGCCGCATTGCCGCCCTGCACCGACCGCATCCACCGGGCGAACGTCCTCTACCACGACGCGGCGGCGAGTGACTACGACTCCAAGTGGGCGATCGACTACGGCGAGATCGGCCAGGGCCAGGTCCTCGGAAAGCTCGAGAAGGCGCTCGGCGACCCTCCCGGCGTCTATCCGCGCGCCCTCGAGATCGGCGCCGGGACCGGGTACTTCACGATCAACCTGATGCGCGCCGGCGTGGTCGGCGAGGGAGTCGCGACCGACATCTCCCCCGGGATGCTGAGCGCCTTGTCCGCCACGGCGCGCCGCCTCGACCTCGACGTGCGGACGGTCGAGGCCGATGCCGAGGCGCTGCCGTTCGCTGACGGCTCGTTCGATCTAGTCGTCGGTCACGCCGTCCTGCACCACCTGCCCGGGCTCGATCGCGCGATGGCCGAGTTCCGCCGCGTACTCGCTCCGGGCGGGACGCTCGCGTTCATGGGCGAGCCCTCGCGCCACGGCGACCGGCTCGCGGCCACCCCGAAATGGATCGGCGGACTCGTCGAGCCGGCTTGGCGGCGCATCATGCGCGCCGCCCCGAAGGAGAACGGGGCCGACCCCGTTCCGGCCGCTGAGCGCACCTATGGCCGGCTCGAGGGCCTCGTCGACGTGCACACGTTCACGCCCGGCGCGCTCGAGGCGCTTGCGCGTCGTGCCGGTCTCGTCGACGTGCGGGTGTCAGGCGAGGAGTTTCTCGCAAACGTGTACGGCTGGTTCCTGAGGCGGCTCGAGTCCGACGTCGACCCGGCATCGGTCCCGGCCGCGTGGCATCGGTTCGCGTTCCGCAGCTACCTCGCCCTCCAGCGCCTCGACGGCGACCTGCTCGAGCCGCGTCTGCCCGCGAGCCTCTTCTACAACCTCATGGTCTCGGCGCGCAAGCCGGGCTGATCTGCATCCGCGCGGCGCCGCCTAAACTTTGCGGGGTGGCTTTGACGAGACCGGACTTTCCGCTCTTTCCCCTACCGGTCGTGCTCCTGCCGACTGAGCTCATGCCGCTCCACATCTTCGAGGAGCGCTACAAGACGATGATCGGCGAGTGCATCGAGGACAACGCCGAGTTCGGGATCGTCTGGCTCTCGGACGACGGGCTGAAGGAGATCGGGTGCACGGCCGAGGTCGCCGAGGTGATCGAGGAGATGGAGGACGGCCGGCTCAACATCCTCGCCCGCGGCGGCTCGCCGTTCCGCTTGCTCGAGCGCCAGGAGGATCACGTCTATCCCGCGGGCAAGGTCGAGCTTCTCGACGACGGTGCCGTCGAAGGTATCGAGGCCAGCGGCGAGGCGCGCGAGCGTTACGCCGACCTGCTCGAGCGCATCACCAGCGAGCGCCCCGAGGAGGCCGCGGTCGCCGAGCTGAGCTCCTACGAGATGGCGGCCAGCGTCGAGATCGAGCTCGACGTCAAGCAGGGACTGCTCGAGCTGCGCTCCGAGCAGGAGCGCCTGGAGCTCCTCGGGCGCCTGTTCAAGGCAGGCATCAAGCGTGTCGAGGCCGCGCGCGAGATCGCCGACCGCGCCTCGCGCAACGGCAAGGTCCGGCCGAACGGTAGATGATTGATTCCAAACTCCCCGCACCCACGGATGACGCTGCGAACCTTCGCTGGATCTGCGTCCTCGGGCTCGCCCATGCAACCAGCATGGGCTTCACCCTCGATCCTTGCCCAGCTCGGTTCTCGCGCCCCCGCGGGCACGCGGATCCGGAATCAACCATCTAGTCCACCACGATCGCGACGCCGCCACGGCGCGGGTCGCCTCCGCCTGAGAGCGCCCCGCTGACCGGATCGCGGCGCGCGGCCTGGGCCCCGCCGAAGTAAAGGTTGAGGCTCTTCCAGCGCACCACGTCGTACCCCCGCCGCTCGAGCTCGTCGAGCGCGGCGTCCCCGAACCCCGGCTCGACGTGCAACGCGCCTCCCTCGCGGTGCATGCGCCCCATGCGCACGGCCGCGGCGGCGTCCATGTCGTAGTCGACGACGTAGCGGATCACCTGGAGGATCGCGGAGCGGATGCGATTCGAGCCGGCGCTTCCGAGGGCGAGCTCGACCACGCCGTCGCGAACGACGATCGTGGGGGCCATCATGCTCGTCACCCGCATCCCCGGCTCGTGCATGTGGAAGCCCTGCGGATTGAGGTCCTCTTCTCCCAGCATGTTGTTGAGGTGGATGCCGGTTCCCGGCGGCAGGACGCCCGACCCGGATCCATTCGAGCAGGTCACGCTGACCGCGTTTCCCGCCGCGTCGAGCACCGAGATGTGGGTCGTGGAACCGAGGGAGTCGCCGCCCAGGAAGCTCGCGGCAAACCCATCCTCGTGCAGGCGCCGGTGGAAGTCGCCGCCGCGCACGCGGGACGCCTCGGCCATCGCATCGGCGACCTGCGCGAGCGCGTCGGGGTCATCGAGCGGCGATGGCTCCCCCGCGCGCTCGAGCAGGCCGAGCGCATATGCGATCAGGACGCCGCCAGACGACGGCGGCGCATTGGTAAGCACGCGCCGGTTGCGGTACCGGGCCTCGACCGGTGCGCGCTCGACGACCTGGTAGGCGGCGAAGTCCGCCGGCGACATCAGCCCGCCGCGGTCGCACACCCAGTCGCACAGCCTCCGCGTCACGTCACTGTCGTACAGCCACGCGGGGCCGTCCTGCGCGACCGCCTCGAGCGCGTCGCCAAGCGCGGGGAACCGGAAGATGTCGCCCGCGGTGAGGAGGTTGCCACCGGGCGCATAGAGCTCGGCCATCTCGGGCTGGCGACAGAGGATCCGCGTGAGCAGCGTGAACACGTGAGCCTGCTCCGGCGTCACGCGCACGCCCTCCCGCGCATGCCGGACCGCGGGCGCCGCGAGCGTCTCGAACGGGACGCTCCCGAAGCGCCGCGATGCCTCCCAAAGGCCGGCGGCCGTCCCCGGAATGCCGCACGAGGCAGGCCCGACGTGAAAGACCTGGGGCGTCTCGTCGAACACGATCTCGACAGGCTCGAGCTCGCCCCGCGCATCGAGATCGAGGCCGCGGCCGCCCGCCTCCACGAAGAAGTCCAGCAGGTGGTCGCCGCCACCCGCGAGGTGCACGAGCATGAACCCGCCGGCGCCGAGACTCGTAAGCGGGCTCTCCGCCGTGAACGACGCCATCACCGCCCCCACGGCCGCGTCGACTGCGTTGCCGCCCTCGCGCAGGACATGTGCGCCGGCCTCGGCGGTTACCTGGTGGCCCGCGGCCACGACGCCCTTCATGCGCGGCAGGGTAACCCGGGGGCCCGGGGGCCGGGGGGCTGGAAAGCCGGCGCGCCGCCACGGCTCCCCGATCGGACGTCGGGCGCTACTGGTGGCGCGACGTGCTGGACGATCGCCACGCCGCCCTGTTCCACCGGTTCCTCAACTACCGGCGCGGTATCAGGCGGTGACTAGCGCTGCGGGACGAACTCGGGGATCTCGAAGTCCGACGAGACGTCGGCCCCGGTCCCCCGCCGCACGCGCGGCTCTCCGGCCGGCTCGCGGAAGGTCGTCGCGCTCGAGCGGCGCGTCGGCCGGTCGCCGTAGCCGGTGGCCACGACGGTGACCCAGCACTCGTCGCTGATCTTCTCGTCGACCATCGCGCCGAAGATGATGTTCGCGCTCGGATGCGCGGCCTCGGACACCGCACGCGCTGCCTCGTTGACCTCCCACAGGGAGAGGTCGGGGCCGCCCGTGATCGACAGCAGGATCGAGCGCGCTCCCTCGATCGAAGTCTCGAGCAACGGTGACGACACCGCTTCCTGCGCCGCCTCGATCGCGCGCTTTTCGCCGGTCCCCATGCCGATCCCGAGCAGTGCCTGACCGGCATCGCTCATGATCGTGCGGACGTCGGCGAAGTCGAGGTTGATCAGTCCCGGCAGCGTGACGAGGTCCGAGATGCCCTGCACGCCCTGGCGCAGGACGTCGTCGGCGACGCGGAAGGCGTCGACCATCGAGGTGCCCTTCTCGAGCACCGACAGCAGCCGGTTGTTCGGCACGACGATCAGCGTGTCGACGTGCTTCGCCAGCTCGGCCACTCCGTCGTCGGCCTGAGTGGAACGGCGTGTCCCCTCGAAGCCGAACGGCTTGGTGACGATGCCGACGGTGAGCGCGCCGACCTCCCGCGCGATCCGCGCGACCACGGGCGCCGCGCCCGTGCCGGTACCGCCGCCCGATCCTGCGGCGACGAAAACCATGTCGGATCCCTTCAGGAGGCTCTTGATGCGATCGTCGTCCGAGATCGCGGCAGCGTGGCCGACCTTCGGGTCGGACCCGGAGCCGAGCCCGCGCGTGATCTCGGCACCGATGTGGAGCGTGACGTGTGCGGAGCTCTGCTGGAGCGACTGCGCGTCGGTGTTGACGGCGATGAACTCGACGCCCTCGACGCCTGCCTCGACCATCCGGTTCACGGCGTTCACGCCGCCGCCCCCGATGCCCGCAACGCGCAGCACCGGCCGGTGCACCTGCGTGCTGTTGATCACCGGCTCGTCGCGCGGGCGATACTCGCGCTGCGCGTCGGCCGGGCGCTCCATGAAGTTGTGGGGAATGTCCTGCGAGAACGCGGCGGTGAGGCGCTCCTTGGCGCTCGGAGGCTGCGTCGCGGGCTCCTTGGCGTAGCGATCCTGCTCGTAGTCCAGGCGTGGCTCGCGCTCCGGCGCGGCCGGCTCGGCCTGCGGCTTCTGCTCGGCCGCGGCCTCCGTGCCCTGGTCCTGGTCTTGGTCCGCCGGGGCGTCTTCGTCGGTGCGCCGGAAGAGTGCTGCGAGGGGTCCTTCGCGCATGCTCGCGCGCTTACCGCCTGCCATGTTCAAGCACCTCCTTCGCGAGGTCTCGGTAGGACTCTGCCGCTGAACCCTCGGGATCGTATTTCAGAACCGAGGTGCCCTTCACCGGAGCCTCGGCGAAGCGGATGGTCTTCCGGATACGGGTGGCGAACACGCGGTCGCCGAAGTTCTCCTCGAGGATCTCGATCGCCTCCTTTGCGTGGACCGTGCGGGCGTCGACCAGCGTGGGCAGGATTCCCTCGATCTCGATATCGGCGTTCAGTTCTTCTCTGATCATCGAAAGGGTGTTCTGGAGCTGGATCAGGCCTCGCATCGACAGATACTCGCACTGGACCGGCACGATAACTTTGTCGGCGGCTGTCAGGGCGTTGATCGTCAGCAGGCCGAGCGACGGAGGCGTGTCGATGCACACGAAGTCGTAGTCCCCGCGCACCGCCTTCAGCGCCTTCTCGAGCGAGCGCTCGCGGCCGATCTTGGTGCTCATCGCGATCTCGGCGCCTGCCAGGTCGATCGATGCGCAGGCAACGTCGACTTCCCGTTTTTGGATGACCTCGCGGAGCGGGAGGTTGTCGACGAGCACGTGGTACATCGACTTCTCGACCGTGTCGGGGTCGATGCCCTGGCTCATCGTCAGGTTCCCCTGGGGGTCCATGTCGACGGCCAGCACGCGGTGGCCGGCTTCGGCGAACGCCACCGCCAGGTTCAGGGTCGTCGTCGTCTTCGCGACGCCGCCCTTCTGGTTGGCGAAGGCGATCACCTTCGCGCGGCCTGTGCCGGGCCCGGTGAGTGGGGTCGTGTGGCCGGAGCCTGTGTCCGGCGTGAGGCCGTTGCCGTTCACGCCGTCACCTCCTTCGGTGGCGGAGGGATCGCGGGAGGGAGAAACGGGAGCAGGCGGCGTCTCTGTGACAGCAGCCTCGAGCCGGCCCTCAGGCTCGGCTTCCCCGTGCTCCTCCTCCTGGTCACGCCCGAGCCGATACTCAGGACGCGCGAATCGCTGGAGTAAACCCATCGTGCGGGGGTATTCGCATCAAGGGTGCACATTCCTTCCAGCCGCCCGCCCGGCGGGCGGCTGCTTCTGCTCTAACCTGCGCCTCCCTGGGCTGGGCCCTCCCCTCTGATGGAGATCTTCGACAAGCGCCTCATCTTCGTGACCGGCAAGGGCGGCGTGGGCAAGTCCACGGTCGCAGCCGCCCTCGGCGTCGCAGCCGCGCGCCACGGCAAGCGCACGATCGTCTGCGAGGTGGCCCAGCAGGAGCGCATGTCCTACGTGTTCCACCGCGAGGGCGTGGGCTACCGCGAGACCGAGATCGGAGAGGACCTCTATGCCTTCTCGATCGATCCGCAGCACGCCCTCGAGGAATACCTCCAGATGCAGATCAAGATCAAGCCCGTCTACGACCTCATGTTCAAGAACCGCATCTTCACCTACTTCGCGGCTGCGACCCCGGGTCTGCGTGAGCTGGTCACGATCGGGAAGGTGTGGGAGCTGGCGCAGCTCGACCGGCGCGTGAAGCGCGGGGACAAGTACGACCTCGTGATCGTCGATGCGCCGGCGACGGGGCACGGCATCGGCATCCTGCGCACGCCGAAGACCTTCGGGGACATCGCGCGGGTCGGCCCCGTCAGGAAACAGGCCGACGCGATCCACGAGTTCATCACCGACCCCGCGCTGACGGCGGTCGTCGCCGTCGCGTGGCCGGAGGAGATGCCGGTCAACGAGACCGTCGACCTGCAGCGCAGCCTCCACGCGGAGCTCGGCCTACCGCTCGACCGGATCTTCATGAACGGCCTCTATCCGCACCTGTTCACGGACGAGGAGGCCGGAAGGTTGCGCGAGCTCGCTGAGGACGAGGCGGGCGCGAACGGCGCGGACCCGCTCGTCACGGCGTCCCGCGCGGCCCTTCGTGCCGCGGTATCCGAGCACCGCCGCGCAAACGCGCAGCAGGCGCAGCTCGAGCGTCTCGAGGCCGAGTCGGGGCAGCATCCGGTGGAGCTGCCGTTCCTGTTTCGCGCGCAGCTCGACATGGACGCCGTCGAGGATCTCGCGGACACGATCGAGGACCAGCTCGCGGCCGCCGGCAACGGGAGCCGTACATGAACGTGCGCGAGCTGCTCGAGGGCAAGGACGTCTGCATCTGCGCAGGCTCGGGCGGCGTGGGCAAGACCACCACGTCGGCGGCGATCGCGATGGGGATGGCGGCCGAGGGCCTGAAGGTCGCCGTCCTCACGATCGACCCGGCGCGGCGGCTGGCGAACTCCCTCGGCCTGCCCGAGCTGGGCAACGAGGAGCGCCGCGTGGACCCCGAGCGCTTCGCGCCGCACGGCATCGAGATGAAGGGCGAGCTGTGGGCGATGATGCTCGATGCCAAACGGACCTTCGACGACCTCGTGGAGCGCCACGCACCCGACGAGGAGTCCCGCGACCGGATCCTCCAGAACCGCATCTACAAGGAGATCTCCAACGCGATGGCCGGCTCTCAGGAGTACATGGCCATGGAGAAGCTCTACGAGCTCCATCAGGAGGCGCGCTACGACCTGCTCGTGCTCGACACGCCGCCGACCCGCCACGCGCTCGACTTCATCGACGCGCCCGAGCGCATGACCCGGTTCATCGAGGGGCGCTCCCTGCAGTTCTTCCTCAAACCTGGACGGCTTGGCGTGAAGGTGCTCGGCCGCTCCGGAAGCCTGCTCTTCTCGGCGCTCAAGCGGGTAACCGGCATCGACCTCCTCCAGGACCTCTCGGAGTTCTTTCAGAGCTTCGCGAACATGGCGGAGGGCTTCAGCGAACGCGCCCAGCGCGTGAAGGAGCTGCTCGGCGCACGTGACACGACCTTCCTGCTCGTCACCGCTCCGACGCGCGAGTCCATCGACGAGGGTGTCTTCTTCTGGCGCCGGCTGAAGGAGGCGCGCCTGCCGTTCGGAGGCGTGGTCGTCAACAAGGTGCACCACGATTTCGTGCGACCGCTCGAGCCCGGCACGTTCGCCGGCGCGGACACGGACCTGATCGAGGAGCGGACCCTCGAGCGACTCCCCGCCCAACTCGAGCAGGCCGTCGGCGCCGCCGACCTCGCGGAGCGCGTGCACGACAACTTCGAGCGCTACCGGGCGCTCGCGGCGCGTGACCGCGAGAACATGGCAAGGCTGACGGAGCGGCTCGAGGAGGACTGCGTCCTGTGCGTCCCCTACTTCGACGACGACGTGCACGACCTCGACGGCCTGGCGCAGGTGAACCGCTACCTGTTCAGCTCGAGCGCAGAGCGCAAGGAGATGCTGGAGCGCGCCGGGGTCTGACGAGCTTCGCTTTAGACCGCTGCCGAGTAGTCGCCCGCATCGTCGTCCAACCCGATCGCCACGCTCTCCTGGGTGTCCTGCTCTTCTTCGTCCGGGTCGGGCTCCTCGAAGTGGGGTGCGCCTCCCTGGGCGCGCGTGACGACGAACTCCGGCTCGGGCGGCGGCGCGGGAGCGTGTGCACCGGCGGGCGCGGCTGTGCCGGCATGAGCAGGCGAGGCGCGCAGCAGCTCGTCGGCGATCCCGGTGAGGTCGAGGGCGAGGTGGCCGCACACCATGTCGCGCAGCAGCGCGCGGAGGTTGTCCTCGAGGTCCGCGACGACGGACTCCGGGGACGAGACCCCGATCGTGTGGAGGTAACCGGCGTCCACGTCACCGCGCATCACGAGCCGTTCGAGGCGGAAGGCCTGCTCCACCGCCTCCTGCACCGCGCGGCGGTGGGCGGGCTCGGCGCAGAGCGCGCCCAGGCGACGCGCCAGCTCCGCGGGCGGCGACTCCCCGCGGTCGAGCAGGGCGCGCAGCGCCAGAATGTGATCCGAAAGGCCCTCCAGCGCGACACGCTGCTCGCAACCGAGCTCGAACCGCGTGAGCGCCCATGGCAACGATCCACCGCTCGAATGGCGCGCGCGAGAAAGCTCGAAGAGCTCCGCCAGCTCAGGCCGCTCGGAAGCGTCGAGCCGGTAGCGCGGGCCGCGCACGCGGCCTGCCGATCCGAGCTCCGTGGTCTGCCACGGCCCGTCGTCGGTGCGCCACCAGGCCGTCGAGCCGAGCGCCGCCGCGCCGGACTTCAACAGCCGCAGGGCGGTGACCAATCGGCTGAAGGCAACGCGTGCCTCGGTCAGGGGCGGCGGCTCGCTGGGCCGCGATTCCACCGAGAGCAGCACGAGCGTGTGCGGCTTCTCGCCCTCGCGCCCATTTCCCCAGACCGCTTCGGGGGGCGCGTCGACGAGGTCGCCGCGAACGAGCGCGACGCCCGAGCCGAGCTCCCAGCGCTCGCCCGCGATCTCGACGCCGACCAAGGGAGCGAGCACGGTGTTGACGGCGATGTCCTCGTAGATCACCGACTCGAGCTCGCGATAGGCGCCGTCGAAGCGGCCGCCCTCCAGCTCGAAGGTGCTCGAGTCCTCCCAGACGCGGGCGAGGAATCGCTCGATCGCCGCCTCGGCGCGATCGCGCTCGGAGGCGGGCACGTAGCTCGCTCCCATCACCCGCAGGTAGCCGGAGATCCCCTCGATTCGCGCCAGCGCCTCGGCTGTCTGTTTAAAACCGGGCATCGTCCTGATCTCGCGGAAGCGCTCGCGCACGAATTGCTCCGAGAGCGGGCGATAGCGGTACAGGACCGAGCGCGACCCTGGGCTCTCGGCGACCTCGTACGGGATCTCCGCGCCGGCCTCGAGAGCAGCCGACAGAAGATGGGACGCAGACTCGGCAAAGGCGTGGAGCTGGTCGTGTAGGGCTCTGTTGCGCACGAGCGCTGATTCGCCGTCCGGCGGGCTCCTCCTACCGCCGCGACGAAAGAGGGGCGGCGCTTGCGCACCGCCCCTCGAGCTGTCTCCTCAGGGCCTGTGGCCTAGAGGAAGATGTATCCGCCGAACTTGCACTTGCCCGACTGTCCGGCCACGTTCATGCTGGCGAACAGGTACGAGCCCTTGATGTAGAGCACGCCGTCCCCGCCCATCGCGAGGCCGTCCGAGGAGGCCTCGAACCGCGGGGTGCCGTGATCGGCCGCGACGGTGTTGACGAACTGGCGCGTCTCGATGTTGTCGCCGGGGTCGAGGCTGCCGAGCAGGTCATCCCCGTCGAACGCGGATTTCGCCTGCTCCGTGGAGATGATGATGTCGGCCTGGTCCTGGTTCGCGACGCCGCCGAGCGTGGCGTCGAGAATGCAGCGGGCGGTCAGTGTGAACGGACCGACCTCCAGCATCTCCTTCGTGCCTGCGCCGATCGTTAACGGCGTGATCCAGCGGATCGTGTCGCTGTTCAGGAACTCGGCCGCCGACTTGCCGCCCAGCGCGGAAGCGTTGTCCGCCACATTCGCGCGGCCGGCGTTTGCCGCGTTGGTGGCGTTTGCCGCGTTGGTGGCGTTGTCAGCCGCCAGCGCCTTGTCGGCAAGGAGCGCCTTGTCGGCGACCCCGGCCCTGTCGGCGAAGGCGACGCTGTCCGGCGCACCGGACGATGTCACGGGTCCCTGGGACCCGGCGGGCGGCGCGGTGCCATCTCGAAGCGCGCTGAGCGTGCCCTTCGAGAGCTTGGCCGCCGTGATCGACCCTGACTTGATGTGCTGCGAGCGCACAGCGTTCTTCCGAATCTGCGCGGGTCCTACGCTGCCCTTGGGCAGCTTGCTCACTGCGTATCCGGTGCCTCCCATGGCCACGAAGAGCGCGAGCATTGCCACGATCATCGCCGGGGAGGGGCGGTGCTTCCACAGACGGGACATTCTTTTGGCTCCTTCCAGTTCCCTGCACAGCTATCCCTGCCGGAACGAGCAGACGCCGTAGCCATTCGGAGGATCGAATCAGCGGGGGGCCCCTGCCCGTGGTCCCAAAGCGAAGGTAGATGAGAACCAGCGCCCGTGCGCGGAATTCTCGGTCCGAATGTCAGGCCAACGCGGCGGCCCGCAGTACGCCTCTGCGAACTGCGAACCGCCTACCGCGAACTCGAATTCAGCCCGTCGCGGTGCCCGCGAAGATGCAGCCCGTGGGAGTCTCCTGCGCGAGGAACGTCGCGGTGACGACCTCCCCGTCCGTGCGGACGTAGATGAGATTCCCCGAGATGTTCGTGCCTCCGGCGGCCGCGGGCAGCGCATCGGTGCTGTCGCCTACGTTGAAGCTGTCGTCGATCACATGGAAGGACCCGGTGCCCGTGTGGAGGCCCCAGGTTCGTAGATACGCACCACTGACTGCCGTGCCCGCCGTCACGCTCAACGCCGGGCCGGCGCTGCAGGCGGCGGTCAGGACGAGCCCGTTGAGGCTCAGCACCTGCGTCGCGGCGGTGCCGGCGGCCACGACGAACGACATCTTCTCGACGGCGCGGCTGTTCACCTTGCTCGCGTTGGGCACCGTCGACAGCGACGACTCGACGATGTTCTCTCCCGTCAGCGCATCCTGGCCCACGATCTCGGAGTTGACCGCGCGACGCGCGATCTTCGACCGGGTGACGTTGCGCGACCTGATGTGCTTGGTGCGCACCGCATTCGTGTAGATGTGCTTGGCCCGCACAGCGGCGCGCGCGATGTCATCCTTCTTCACTCGGCTCTTGCCGGGCAGCGCGTTTGCGGTGCCGGCAAGCGCCACGCCGAGCGCCACGAACGCGACGATCATCGCAGGCGACGGCCAGCGCCTCAGGATGCGGCTCATGTGGAGGTCCTCCCTTTCTTTGGTTCCATCGCCGCGGGGGCGGCAAGGCAAGCGAACTAAGTTAGCGAGGTCTGCCGCGCCGCGGTGCAGGCAAAAAAAGAGCCGCCCGAGGCGGCTTGTTCACAGAGCTCGTGCCGGAGCGGCGGGGCGGGCGGGTACCGGCATCGGCCGAGGGGCGTGCCCATTGCCGTTCTGGAGCCAGTCACGCCCGTAGCGGCGCATGTGCTCGATCAGCGGCACGAGCGCCTCGCCCTTCGCCGTGAGCGTGTACTCGACCCGCGGCGGCACCTCCGGATACGTGCGCCGCTCGATGATGCCCTCGGCCTCGAGCGCCCGCAGGCGCAGCGACAGCGTGCGCGGGCTGATTCCCTGGAGCGATCGCTCGAGCTCGCAGAAGCGGCTGCAACCCGCGGCGAGGTCCCTGATGACGAGGAGCGTCCACTTCCCGGAGATGATCTCCGCGGTATCGCATACAGGACAGGTCTCGTTCGCCATTTTCCAGGGCCGGCTTCCGACTCGACTCTTGCGCTCTCCATCGCAAGGGTGCGATGAAGCGCCTGAAACGATGATAACAGCGACTTTACGAAGTGAAGTGTAGGGAGCGGCCGGGCGCTAGCGGCCCGGCGGCGCGTACACGTTGTGCTGCTCGCCGGCGCCGGGCGGCCGCGAGCCGTTCGGCTCGCGGGTCGGCGGGGGTGCGTCCTGGGAGCGGTCCTGGGAGTAGATCTGGTCCACGGAGGTCGAGCGTTGCCCGTCGGCGGCGACCAGCAGCTTGAAGTCGTGGGGGTGCGTCGCGGCCTTGAGGGCCTCCTCCATCGAGATCTTCCCGTCCTCGTGCAGCTTCAGCAGCGCCTGATCGAAGGTCTGCATACCGTAATAGGAGCCTTCCGCGATCACCTCGCCGAGCTTCGCGGTCTCCGCGGGGTTCGAGATCAAGTCGCGCACCCGGCCGGTCATCGTGAGCACCTCGCATGCAGGCGCGCGACCCTCGCCGTTGATCGTCGGCACGAGGCGTTGTGAGATGACGCCCCGCAACGAGCCTGCGAGCATCGCTCGAACCTGCTGGTGGTGGTGCGGCGGGAAGAAGTCGATGATCCGGTTCACGGTCTCCACCGCGTCGATCGTGTGGAGCGTGCTCAGCACGAGGTGGCCGGTCTCGGCCGCGCTCAGCGCGGTTCCGACGGTCTCTTCGTCACGCATCTCACCGATCAGGATCACGTCGGGGTCCTGACGCAGCACGCGGCGCAGCGCCTGCGCGAAGGAAGTCGTGTCGAACCCGATCTCGCGCTGGTGCACGACCGACCGCTGATCGCGATGCAGATACTCGATCGGATCCTCGATCGTCACGATGTTGTTCGCGAAGGAGCGGTTGATGTGGTCGACCATCGCGGCGAGCGTCGTCGACTTGCCCGACCCCGTCGTGCCCGTGACAACGATGATCCCGCGCGGCTCCGCCGCGAGGCGCGTGACGACCTCGGGAAGACCGAGTTCCTCCGCCGTGCGGATCTCGAACGGAACGACGCGACATGCGATCGAGATCGAGCCGCGCTGGCGGAACGCGTTGACGCGGAAGCGCGCCAGGCCCCGCACCGTGTAGGAGAAGTCGATCTCGCCGTCGCGGGCGAACTCGGCCAGCCGCTCGCTGGCGGTGAGCATCTCGCGCAGCACGCGTTCCGTGTCCGCAGGGCTGAGCGACTCGGTCCCCTCGATGGGGGTGAGGTCACCCTGCAGGCGAACCAGGGGCCGCGAAGGAACCTTGAGATGCAGGTCCGATCCGCCTATCTCCACGACCGCGCGCAGCGCCCGCTGTAGGTCCAAGGCCATACAGAGACTCTCTCGGCCACCCGAGGCGAGAGCTTGAGGGCGAGTGAGCGTTCAGCAGCCGGCAGTCGGCGGTCTGAGCTGCGACCTGCCGACTGCGGACTGCGGAGTCCTACGCCACTTCGCGAAGCTTCTGGGCCTCTGCGAGGCTCTGGAGCTTCTTGAGCGACTGGTTCTCGATCTGGCGGATGCGCTCGCGCGTCACGTTGAACGTGCGCCCGACCTCATCGAGGGTACGCGGGTGCTCGCCGCCGAGGCCGTACCTCAACTCGAGCACCCGGCGCTCCCTGTAGGAGAGGTTCTCGAGTGCCTCACGTAGCGCTTCCTTGGTGAGGTTGTCGACCGCGCGATCGTAGGGGGACTCGGCGCGCTCATCGGCGATGAACTGCCCGAACTCCGACTCCTCCTCGTCGCCCACGGGCTTCTCGAGCGAGATCGGAGCCTGTGCCGAGCGCTTGATCGCGCCGACCTCGTCGGGGTCGATGCCCGTCACTGCGGCGATCTCCTCGGCGGTAGGCTCACGACCGAGCTCGGTCACGAGCTTGCGCTCCGCCCGGCCGATCTTGTTGAGCTTCTCGACCACATGCACGGGGATCCGGATGGTGCGCGCCTTGTCGGCGAGCGCACGGGCGATTGCCTGGCGGATCCACCAGGTGGCGTAGGTCGAGAACTTGAAACCCTTCCGGTAGTCGAACTTCTCGGCTGCACGCACCAGGCCGAGGGTTCCCTCCTGGATCAGGTCCAGGAACGGCAGGCCTTGGTTGCGGTAGTTCTTGGCGATCGAGACGACCAGACGCAGGTTCGACTCGACCATCTTCTGCTTCGCGTCCAGGTCTCCGCGCTCGATGCGCTTGGCGAGGTCAACCTCTTCCTGGGCGGTCAGCAGCCGCACCTTCCCGATGTCCTTCAGGAAGAGCTGCAGCGAATCGGTCGTCATGTCCGGCCGCAGGTCGATCTGGCTCTTCGCCTTGCGCCTGCGCTTGCCGGTGTCGGGCGGCTCTACCTCTGGCTTGGCCTGTCCGCCCTCCAGGTCTTCGACCAGCTCGATCTCTGACTTCTCGAGGAACCCGTAGAGCTCCTCTACATCGGCTTCGTCAAGGTCAATCTCCGCGACAGCGTCGGCGACTTCGTTGTACGAGAGGACGCCCTGTTGTTGACCCTTGGTGACGAGGCCCTTGATCTCTTCTAGTTCATGCAGTTCGCTTTGAAGCAAGTGTTCCTTCCGCGCTCAGGCAGTTCGGAGGCTGTCCGCCCCGCCGTGAACGAAGTTCGCGTTACGACGCGCCAATTGCGGACGGCCTGCCAGCCGCCCGTACGGGTGTCCGGATATTACCGCTATCTTTTCTGAAGTCAAGCGGTCGGCGCCTTGCCGGAACCTATGCAACCACACACCGCTGGAATGGTTCGTTCTCCTATTAGTTTCACTGATTGATACGACTTTCTAACGCGAAAGTTGCTAAATCCGGACATTTTGCCCGGAAAGGCCGAACTTCCACGGATGGACGACATGGCCGGACGCCTGGACGCGGCGGACTCGGATTGACCGTATGTCGAGTTCCAGACTAATCGGGTAGGAGTACGCTCCGCAAGGTTTATCGCCGGCGCGGTCGCTCGACCAGGCGCCCGCAGGCCCCAGAACCGCAGCTAAAAGCCATCTGACGGGAGGCACCGTGGATCGAGAGCACCAGCCCAGCCAGCCGCCGGGAAGCACCCGCACCGCGCCTGCCAAGGATGCGCAGCCCAGGCCCAACCCGGCGCCGGGCCCCGAGGAAGCCGCGGTCCCACCGGCGACAACCGCGCCGGACATCATGAGCCGGCTCCCGAAGACGCGTCCCCAGCGGGCCAACGACCGCCGCAGGACCGCCACGGGAGGGGCCAAGGCATCGGCCACGAGCTCGTCGCGCAAGCCCTCAGCGGCTGCGAAGCGCCCCGCGGCGGCGCCCCGCAAGCGCGCACCCGCGGCGGCGACACGTGCCGCCGCTTCCGCGTCCACGCCGGCTGCGTCCACGCCGCCCGCGGGCACGAAGGCTTCGCGCGGGGCCGGCGCCGCGCCCAGCCTCCCCCGTCTCGCAGTCGATGGCGCCACCGAGGCCGTGAAGCTGCCGCTGAAGGTCGGCGGCCGGCTCACGCTGCGAGCACTGGACGCTGTCGCGCGCGGGCTGCGCCGGAGCTGACGCAGACCGGACCGGGCACAACCCGGCCGTGGACGATCTGGACCCACGCGTAGCCGCTGAGCACGTGCTCGCGAGGGTTCCCGCGGCGCGCTCGGAGCGCGTGCGGCTCGACGAGGCGCAGGGCCGCGTGCTGACGCGGGAGGTCGCGGGCATGGACGACGTGCCTCCGTTCGACAACTCGGCCATGGACGGCTACGCCGTGCGATCCGATGACGTCGCGCGTGCCTCCCGGCAGGCGCCGGTTGCGCTGGAGGTCGTCGGTGAATCGCGCGCCGGCCGGCCGTATGAGGGAGTGCTCGAGGCCGGTCAGGCGACCGGCATCTCGACAGGCGCGATGCTGCCGCGCGGCGCCGACGCAGTGCTGCGCGTCGAGGATGCCCGGTTCGCGGGCGACGGCTTGCTCGTGGAAGTGCCGCTACCGGCCGGCAAGGAGATCCGCCGCGCCGGCGAGGACCTGCGCGCAGGCGATGTCGTGCTCACGGCGGGAACGAGGTTGGGCGCGGCGGAGCTCGGCGTCGCGGCATCGACCGGGGTGGCCGCCCTCGAATGCGCGCGGCTGCCGAGCGTCGCGGTCGTCGTCACGGGCGATGAGCTGGTCGAACCCCCGGCGCGATTGGGGCCCGGCCAGATCCGCAACACGAACGGCTACGCCGTGCCGGCGCAGGTCAGGGAGGCCGGGGGGCGGGTCCACCTCGTGGAACGCGCGGTGGATGATCGCGCGTCGACCATCGCAACGCTCGAGCGCGCGCTCGCCGCCGACGTCGTCGTCGCGACCGGCGGCGTATCGGTCGGACCGCACGATCACGTGCGCCCCGCCTTCGCCGCGCTCGGCATCGAGCAGGTCTTCTGGGGCGTCGCGCTGCGCCCTGGTCACCCGACGTACTTCGGGACTGGCACAGACACGCTCTGCTTCGGCCTCCCGGGCAACCCGGTCTCGGCGATGATCACGTTCCACCTCTTCGTGCGCCCGGCGCTCGCGAGGATGCAGGGGGCGGCCGTAGACGACAAGCGCGCGCGGGCGACCTTCGAAGCCGCCTACTCCAAGCGCCCGGGGCGCGCGCACGTGGTGCGCTGCGCCCTCACGGCGGCCGACGACGGCTGGCATGTCCGCCCCACGAAGGCCCAGGGATCCCACGTGCTGACGAGCATGGTCGGCGTACAGGCGCTCGCGTATCTGGAGGTCGAACGCGGCGACGTCGCCGCGGGGGAGATCGTCGAAATAGAGATCCTCTAGTTGGCAGTTCGCGGTTCGCAGTTCGCAACCGCCGACTGCGAACTGCCGACTGCGAACTCAGCCGTACCGCGTACCTGTGAGGACCCGCAGCTTTGCGCGGTTGTGCGTTGCCTGCACCTTGCGCACGGTGCCGGAGCGCGAGCGCATCACGAGCGACTCGGTCGTCGCGGCGGCGCCGTCGCGGTAGCGCACTCCCTGAAGGAGGTCCCCGTCCGTTACGCCCGTGGCGGCGAAGAACACGTCCTCGCCGGCGATCAGCCGGTTGGCGTCGAGGATCTCGCCGAGGTCGTAGCCGGCGTCCTTGGCGCGGTTTCGCTCGTCCTCGTCGCGCGGCCACAGGCGGCCGACCAGGTGCCCGCCCATGCTCTTGATCGCGGCCGCGGACAGCACGCCCTCGGGCGTTCCGCCGATGCCCCACAGCAGGTCGACGCCGCTGCCCTCGGTGACCGCGAGCATCGCTGCCGAAACGTCCCCGTCGGTGATGAAGCGGATGCGTGCGCCGCACTCTCGCACGAGGGCGATCGCGTCGCCGTGGCGTTCACGGTCGAGCATGATCACCATCAAGTCGCTCACATCGGAGCCGCGGCGCTTGGCGACCAGCTTCAGCGTCTCGCCGAGCGGGCGGTCGAGGTCGAGCAGGTCGGCGATGTCGTCGCCGCCGGCCATCTTCTCCATGTAGACGCAGGGCCCCGGGTCGAACATGCTGCCCCGCTCCGCGAGCGCCACCACCGCCAGCGCGCTCGGCATGCCGCGCGCGGTCAGGCGCGTGCCCTCGAGCGGGTCGACCGCGACGTCGACCTCGGGGGGGCTGCCGTCGCCGATCTGCTCGCCGTTGTAGAGCATCGGGGCCTCGTCCTTCTCGCCCTCGCCGATCACGACGATCCCGTCCATCGGCACGGCATGGAGCGTGAAGCGCATCGCGTCGACGGCGGCCTGGTCGGCCGCCTCCTTGTCGCCGCGGCCGATCCAGCGCGCTGCGGCGAGCGCAGCGGACTCGGTGACGCGCACCAGCTCGAGCGCGAGGTTGCGATCGGGTGCGCTCGTGTCGCGCAGGTCGTGTGCGATTACGCGCGTGTCTCGGTCGCTCTCCACCCGGCGGGCAGCTTAGTACTAGAAGGTGCCGGGGGGCCTGCGGCGCACGCCGCCGCGCGTGATCTGGCTGATCGCCCCGCCTGCCACGATCATCAGCGCTCCGAGCAGCCCCATGTACCAGCCGATGTCGAGGCTCACGAACTCGCGCGTGTCCCCCACGCGGTCGATCACGCCGTTGTAGAGGATCAGTGTCGAGGCGATCGCCCCCACGATCATCGTGACCTCGCCGGGCGGCCAGGAGAGCGTGTGACCCCGCACCACGATCCAGACGAGGATCCAGGGAGCCACCGCGGCGGCCACGAGCAGGAGGTCCATGCCCGGGATGATCAGCGACGAGAACAGGGAGAAGGTGTCGAAGCCCGAGCACGACTCCACACCCTCGCCACAGAGGTTCTCGCTCTCCGGCGGCAGGGCATCGACGGAGTACCAGGGCACGAACATGCTGATGAAGAGCAGCAGGCCGCCGGCCGCCGCCACGATCTCTCCCCTGCGCAGTCTCCCGAAGTCCACGGCGAGACCATATAGCGGTGGCCGCCCCGTTTGCTCGGTCGCGGCGATCTGAGGCAAGCGCCGTCGCAGAGCCGGGGTGGCTCTCCATTTGGGTGCAAATGATCCGGTTCGGTCTACCCATGCGTAACGATCGACTAGATTCCGCGACTCCGCCGCTACGCCCATGAGCGCCCAGTCCCCAGCCCGCGTCGAACGCGACGGCCCCCAGGCCGCGGTCGTCGTCGACCACGCGTCGCCGATCCACGACGTCACGCCCGGGGTGCTCGCGGAGCACCTGGGAGCGGCGCGCGCCCGCACCGCCCTGCTGGTCGAGCAGCTCTCCGACGACGCGCTGAACGCCGTTCACAGCCCGCTGATGAGCCCGATTGCCTGGGACCTCGGGCACATCGCCACCTTCGAGGACCTGTGGCTCGCGCAGTCGGCGTTCGGGCGACCCCCGCTTCGGCAGGAGCTCGGCGGCGTCTACGACCCGGCGGCGGCGCCGCGCAGCGAGCGCGGTGACCTGCCGTTCCTGCGCAGCGAGGACGTGTTCGCCTACATGGACGACGTCCGCGGCCGCGTCCTCGACCTGCTCGCGTGCGCCGACCTTTCCCCGGCCGGCGGGCGCCTGCTCGAGGATGGCTTCGTGTACGAGATGGTGCTGCGCCACGAGCGCCAGCACACCGAGACGATCCTCCAGACCCTCCAGATCATGACCTCCGACGGGTATGCGCCGCCCGCCGGACGCCCGTTGGCGGCGGCGGATGAGATGGCCGCGGACATGGCGCTCGTCCCCTCCGGCGCGTTCGACATGGGCGCGAGCGATGGCGGTTTCGCCTACGACAACGAGCGGCCCCGCCACCGGGAGGATGTGCCGTCCTTCCGGATCGATCGCGGCCCGGTGACCAACGGCGACTTCCTCGAGTTCATGGACGACGGCGGTTACGCGCGATCCGAGTGCTGGTCGCCCGCCGGCTGGGAGTGGCGCCGGCACGAGGCCGCCGAGTCGCCCGAGTACTGGCGGCGCGACGACGACGCCTGGGCGGTGCGATCGTTCTCGCGCTGGGCCGCGGTCGACCCGGCGCTGCCGGTTTGCCATGTCTCGTGGTTCGAGGCCGACGCCTACGCGCGGTGGGCGGGAAAACGGCTCCCGACCGAGGCCGAGTGGGAGAAGGCCGCAGCCTGGGATCCCGGGACCGGCCGGAGCCTCAGTCTGCCGTGGGGCGATCGCGAGGCGCACGGCGGGCGCGCCAACGTCGATCAGCTCGGCTACGGCTGCGCCCCGGCCGGGGCCTATCCGGACGGCGAGAGCCCGTGCGGCATGCGCCAGGCGATCGGCGACGTGTGGGAGTGGACGGCGAGCGGGTTCGAGGCATACCCGGGGTTCGAGGCGTTCCCCTATCCGGAGTATTCACAGGACTTCTTCGGCGGGCCGTTCAGGGTGCTCCGCGGAGGCGCGTGGGCGACCCATGCGGGCGCGGTCACGAACACGTTCCGCAACTGGGACCATCCGCAGCGCCGCCAGATCTTCGCCGGCTTCCGCTGCGTCCAGGAGGCGGGCGAATGAGCCGTATCGCGATCGGCGCGCTCGAGCCCGTGCAGATCGACGTCCACCTGCGCGACGGGACGCTCTCATCGCTCGCCGACGACGTGCGCCGGGGCCTCTCCTGCAATCCGCGCGAGCTGCCGCCGAAGTACTTCTACGACGCGCGCGGATCGGAGCTCTTCGAGCGCATCACGGAGCTTCCCGAGTACTACCCCGCGCAGGTCGAGCAGGGAATCCTGGACGCCGCCGGGGAGCGCATCGTCGAGCTGGTGCGCCCGGTGGAGATCGTCGAGCTCGGCCCCGGGTCGGCGCGCAAGACCACCGCACTGCTCAACCCGATGATCGAGCTGGGGCTCGGCAGCCGCTACATCCCGGTCGACGTTTCGGAGTCCGCCGTCCAGGACTGCGCGGAGCGCCTCGTGACCACCTACGCCTCGCTGGCCGTGCACGGCGTGGTCGGCGACTTCGAGCGGCACCTCGACCGGATTCCGGCGGCCGGGGGGCGCCGCCTGATCGCCTTCCTCGGCGGGACGATCGGCAACCTCGACCACCCGCGCCGCAGCGTCCTGCTGGCCGCTCTGCGCGCGCAGCTTCGCCCCGGCGACCGCCTGCTCGTGGGCACGGACCTGGTCAAGGACAGGGAGCGGCTCGAGGCCGCCTACAACGACTCGGCCGGCGTCACCGCGGAGTTCAACCGCAACATGCTGCGCGTCATCAACGCGAACCTCGACGGCGACCTCGACCCCGACCTCTTCGATCACGTGGCCTTCTACAACGAGCACGCACGCCGGATCGAGATGTGGCTGCGCGCACGCGAGGACATGAGTGCCCGGATCGAGGCGCTCGAGATGGAGGTCGACTTCGAGGCCGGCGAGGAGATGCGCACCGAGATCTCCTGCAAGTTCACGCGCGAGTCGCTCGCGCGTGAGTACCGCGACGCGGACCTCGAGCTGGTCGCCTGGTACACGGACCCGGACGAGCTCTTCGCTCTCTCGCTGACGGGTCCCGCCGGCGACGCGGCCCGTTGACCGCAGAGGGACCACTCGAGAGTCTCTTCCCCGACCAGCAGCGCCTGACGGCCGCCGAGGCGTACGGCGCGCTCAGCCTGATCGAGCGCGCGCATGCCGACCGCCCCTTCGTCGTAGCGAACATGGTGGCGACGGCCGACGGGCGCGCATCGCGCGACGGGCGCACCGAGGGCATCTCGAGCGACATCGACCGCCGGCTCTTCCACGCCCTCCGCACCCAGGTCGACGCGGTCATGGTCGGCACCGGCACGATCGCGCTCGAGCGCTACGGCCCGCTTGCGCGACGGCCTGAGGTGCGCCGCCGCCGTGCCGAGTTGGGGCTCCCCGAGGTGCCGCTCGCGGTGACGGCGAGCCGCACGCTCGAACTGCCCGTCGATGCTCCGCTGTTCGCAGATCCCGAGTCCCGCATCGTCGTCCTGACGAACAGCGAGCGCGAGCCCCCGGGCTGCGCGGCGCGGCTGACCGTTGAGCGCATCCCGGGCGAGGACCTGGACCTCGCGGCCGGCGCCGAACGCCTGCGCCGATCGCACGGCGTGCGCGCGATGCTGCACGAGGGCGGCCCCACGCTGCTTGCCGCGATGCTCGACCCGCGGCTCGTCGACGAGTTGTTCCTCACGATCTCACCGAAGCTCGTCGGCGGCGGCGAGCCGTCCGTCGTCGAGGGCATCGCGTTCGGGCGCCCGCTCGCGCTGGAGCTGCTCTCCGCGCTGCGGCACGAGAGCTTCCTGTACCTGCGTTATTCGGTCAGTTGAGACGGGCCCGGCGGTTGGTCGACGACCGGCAGGACCTTGTCGAGCCCCGTGACGCGAAGCACCGTCGCGATCGGGTCATCGTTGTTCTTCACGATCCATAGGCGAACCCCGTCCTTGCGAGACCGCTCATTCAGCGCGATCAGCAACTTGAGCCCGGTCGAGTCCATGAAGTCAAGTCCGCGCAGGTCGAGCACCAAGTGGCTCGCATCCGAGTCAAGCGCCGCGCGCAGCTCCGACTCGAATTGCGCCTCGGCGGCCATGTCGAGCTCCCCGGAAAGCTCGACCGTGGCGACGGCCGGACGTCCGCTGAGGCTGACGGTGATGCCTACCCCGTTCGAGGTCGGACGGCTGTCGAGCCGGTCCGCCGGCGCGGCTTGTCCGGAGGGTCTCGGCGATTCAGCGCGCATGTCTATGCACGACCGCGGCGTCGCGATTCGCGGCGAGCGTCCGCTCGGCCTTCGTCAGCGTGTCGTGAAGCAGGACGTGGTCCTTCCGCGCCCCCTTCTCTGAATGGCCGCCGCGGAGAAGAAGAGAACGAAAGACCGGCGCGGTGGTTGGGCGCAAGGGCCCGACGCCCAGGAAAGTCGTCCCTCCGCCCCCCCGATGCTCAGGCGCAGAGGTGCGGATGAGAACCGTTGGCCGACCGAGTCGCCGCCCCGGGATTTCCCGGGGCCAAAGGCGCTTCAGAGGATAGCGAGTCGCAGGGCCACGCCCGTCACGCGGCTTCACGCACGGCCGCGACTATCTCGCTGAGCGGCGGGTTGTCGGCCGAATCGCTGTGGTAGTGGGCGTAGCGGACGGTCCCCTGCGGCGACACGACGAAGACTCCGGGCCGCTGCAAGACATCGCCGCCCTGCGGGTTGCCCGTGAACGCGCCCTTGCGCGCCGCCCGGATGAACCCCTTCGCTAGCTGAGGCCCGATGTACTCCCTTACCTTGCCGCGATCGAGCCCGACCGCGCGATAGCCGTCGCGCTCCGGGTCGCCGAGGCAGTCGAACGGGACATCGCGCTTGCGACAGAAATGGTGGGTCGGGTCGGCGCGGTACTGGAAGATCGCCACGACGTCACCGCCCGCCGCGCGGATCTCGTCGTGGTGCTCGCCCAACTGGGCGAGCTGCTCTCTACAGAAGGGTCACCCGAAGTGGCGCATGAAGGCCACCACGACCGGCCCGTCGCGCCAGCGTTCGGCGAGCGACACCTGGCCCCCGCGGGACTCGAGCTTCATGTCGGGGAACACGTCACCCGCAGTCAACCGGTTCATCGGTGGAGCCTATCGCGTGTAGGGTTCGCCGCCGTGCGAATCGAGGGAAGCGGAGCGATCGTTGCCGGGGGCGCGTCCGGCCTGGGCGAGGCGACTGTGCGCGCGCTGCACGGGCGCGGGGCGCACGTGACGATCGCCGACCTGAACCAGCAGAAGGGCGAGGCGCTCGCCGCCGAGCTCGGCGAGCGAGCGCGGTTCGCGGTCTGCGACGTGACGGACGAGGGGCAGGTCGCCGGGGCAGTCGCGCAAGCGGCCCGCGACGGCCTGCGCATCAGCGTCTGCTGCGCGGGCGTCGGATGGGCCGAGCGGACCGTGTCGAAACGGGGCCCGCACCAGCTGCTGCCGTTCGAGACCGTGCTGCGGGTCAACCTGATCGGTACGTTCAACGTGCTGCGCTTCGCCGCTGCCGCGATGAACGAGCTCGAGCCACTCGCCGACGATGAGCGCGGCGTGTGCATGAACACCGCCTCGATCGCCGCCTACGACGGCCAGATCGGGCAGATCGCCTATTCCGCCTCGAAGGGCGGGATCGTGGGACTGACCCTGCCGGCGGCGCGCGATCTTTCGAGCCGCGGCATCCGGGTCGTGACGATCGCCCCCGGCACGTTCGACACGCCGCTGCTGGGCGCGCTGCCGCACGACGCACGCGAGGAGCTGGGTCGGTCGATCCCGTTCCCCCAGCGGCTCGGCGACCCCGCCGAGTTCGCGTCGCTCGCCGTCCACATCGCCGAGAACGTGATGCTGAACGGCGAGACGATCAGGCTCGACGGCGCCCTACGAATGCCTCCCCGCTAGGTCTCGGTCTAGCGCCACACGGGGAGCCGCACGCCCGACCGGGCGAGCGCCCCCACGCCGCTGATCAACGCCAGCCCGAGGAACAGCACAACCGTCCACTCCGTCCGCTCCTGGCTTCCCATACCCGGAATCCTTTCCTCCGCTGCCCTGCGACGAGGCGATCCTCGTAGCTTTACGCACAACCGACTCTAGTGCGGCGAGCGCGGCGAGGCAACCGAACCGCGGTCAGGCTGCGCGACGCGGCTCGTGAACGTCCCGTGGAAGCCGAGCGGCACGTGGTGGCGCAGGTGCGCGACGGCGACCGGGTCGGACTCGACGTCGCGCGCGTCGAGCACTACGAGCCGAGACCGGTGCTCCTCGGCCGAGTACACCAGCGACAGCAGCCACCCGTCGTCCTCGCCGCTGTCCGCGGCGCGCGGGACGAAGATCGGCTCTCCGGCAACCTGCCCCTCGCCGAACTCGTGCATCGCGGAGCGCTGCGAGTCGTGATCGACCTTTCCCACGCCGCTTGCGAGGACACCCCCGTCGCGGCCGGCTGCCACGTACGAGAAGCGGTGCCCGCGCGTCGTGAGGCGCCCGTCGTGCTGGGGGAACTCGCACTTCCACGGGCACAGCTCGGTCTGCTCGACCGCGCCCGCCGCGGTGATCCGCAGGCGTACGAGGCGCCCGGCCTCGCCGAAGTCGGCGGTCGAGAAGTTGCGCAGCGACTCGCCCACTCCGTAGTCGTCGTAGCGCACCAGGTCGACGACCGTGTCGGCGCCGTCCTCGTAGGCGTTGTTGACGTGGAAATGGAAGAACGGGTCGCACTCGGCCACGCGCGGCTTGCCGCCGTCGCGCGGGACGAGCAGGATCCGGGTCGTCTTGGACGGGTCCCAGTGGAGCGCCCCGGCGTAGCTCGTGGCGCCCAGGATGAACCTCCCGATGCGCACGATGATCGGGTCGATCACGAACACGAGGTGCTTGGTCGTGAGCGCGAAGTCGTGGTTCATGACCGGGTAGGGCAACGTCACGGGCTGGAGGTACTCGAGCCGGCCGTCGCGTCCCACGCGATACGGATTGATCTTCGTGCGGCGGCCGTAGTTGACCCCGAAGTTGAAGAGCTCGCCCGTCTCGGGGTCGATCTTGGGGTGTGCCGAGAAGGAGTGAGCGCCCTTCAGCCGGCCGTCGAAGTCGTGGTCGCCGATCGTCTCGAGCGTGTCCGGGTCCAGGCGCCACGGGTGGCCGCCTTCCCAGAGCGCCATCAGGTTGCCCGCGTGGAGGGTGACGCTGGTGTTCGCGACGTTCTCGGGGGCCCGGAACGCGTTACCGAGCACGCCGCCGCGCAACTGGTTGCCGAAGCCCCGCATCGGGGGCCGGTCGGACCCACGCTCCGCGAGGTAGTGGTTGGTGCGAACGAAGCGGTTGCGGTAGCGCACGCGGCCGTCCTCGATCGTGAACTGCGAGAGCATCCCGTCGCCGTCGAACAGGTGCGCGAAGGGCTTGCCGTCGATGTCGTTGCGTGCCGGGCCGTTGCGGTAGAGCGTCCCGCGCAGGCCGTTCGGCAGGGCGCCCTCGACCTCATCGATCACGTAGTCGTGCTCGCCCTCCATGGTCTCGAAGACCCTGTGCCAATCGGCCCCTGCGGGCCTGCGCTGCTGAACGGTCGAGCCGAGCGTCGTCGCCATCACGTAACCTCCCTGGTCGCCAATGGTCCGAAACATACCATCTGAAACGGAGCGGCAAACGTGATTCAGCTCACACAGACCTCATATCTGGTGCTCGGTCTCCTGAGACAGGCCGGCGAGGCCACTCCGTACGACCTCAAGCAGATCGTGGCGGCGACGATCGGAGGCTTCTTCTCGGTCCCCCACTCCCAGCTCTACGCGGAGCCCGAGCGGCTCGCGAAGGCGGGCTATCTGAGCGAACGCCGTGAGCAGGCGGGGCGACGCCGCCGGCACTACTCCCTCGCGCGCAAGGGCGCCGCGGCGCTGGATGATTGGCTTGGCTCCCCGACCGAGGACCTTTACGAGCTGCGCGACCCGGGGCTCTTGAAGCTGGCGTTCGGGTCCGACCCGCAAGCCTTGGCGCGAACGCAGCTCGAGGGGCACGAAGCGCGGCTCGCGCAGTTACGCACGCTGGCGCGCACGCTCGAGGTCGCAGGTGCCTCGCAGGGCCCACGCCTCGTCGCAGAGGCGGGCATCGGGCACCAGCGGGAGTACATCCGCTTCTGGAAGCGCGTGCTCGCGAGCTGAAGGCGCCCGCCCTGGGAGCGAGCGGCCCTTGGCTACCCGGATTCCGGGCTAAGGGAATTCGGACCTATTGGTGCTTGACGCGCTCGCAGCGGCGGGTCTTGTCGCCCTTGTCGGCGAACGCGGTGTCCATCCCGGGGCCGCAGTCGATGTAGTCGCGCTTGCCGCCGCCGAAGGCGTGGATCCGGTCGTTGCCCGAGCCGCCTAGCACGCGGTCGTTACCGGCGTCGGGCCGGAGCTCGTCGTTGCCGGGGCCGCCGTCGATCGAGTCGGACCCGGGGCCGCCCGAGATGCGGTCGTCGCCCTCGTCGCCCTGGATCGTGTCCGTGCCCGAGTTGCCGAAGATCTGGTCGTTGCCCGCGCCCCCGTAGATGCGGTCGTTGCCGGTGGTGCCGGGGATGTGGTCGCCCCAGATCACGTCGACGCCGCCGAAGCCGCGCAGCACGTCGTCGCCTCCGCCGCCGAGCAGCGTGTCGTTGAGGTTCCCGCCGAGCAGCGTCTCGGGACCCGCGTCGCCGATGCGCTTCACGCCGCGATCCGGATCGCCGTCCTCGGGTGCGGTGCCCGGCTCGACGATCTCGCAATTGCGGAAGTCGGTCGCGCGGAGGTCGCGGCGGTCGGCATAGACGGTGTCGATGCCGGGGCCGCAATCGATAACGCCCTCGGAGAGCACGCCGACCGGCTCGACAGCGTTGATCACGTCGTTGCCCGGCCCGCCATAGATGTCGTCACGCGCCGTGCCGCCGATCAGGTAGTCGTCGCCGTCACCGCCGAAGAGAGTGTCCTCGGCGCTGTCGCCGTTGAGACGGTCGTTGCCGTCGCCGCCGTAGAGGGTGTCGCCGGCCGCACCCGAGTTGAGCGAGTCGTCGCCGGCGTCGCCCATCAGCTTGTCGCGGCCGAAGCCGCCGTCAAGCGAGTCGTTTCCGTCGCCTCCGGACATCAAGTCGTCGCCCGACTCGCCGAAAAGCTGGTCGTCGCCGGAGCCGCCGGACATCTTGTCGGGCGCGGTCGCGCCGAAGAGCTGGTCGGCGCCATCTTGCCCGTACATCAGATCAGCGGCCTCGTCGCCGTAGAGCAGGTCGGCGCCCTTTCCCCCGGCGAGCGCGTCACGGCCGGTGCCGGCACGGATCAGGTCGTCGCCGTCGTTGCCGAACAGGCGGTCAGCCGAGCGGCCTCCGTAGATCTTGTTGTTCGCGGCGTTGCCGCGGATCGTGTCCTTGCCGCCGGTACCGACGATCACCCGCCGGAAGTCGGCGGCGACGGAGGTGGCCACGCCGGCCTGGAGCAGCATCCCTGCGACGAGCAGGGCAAGCGTGAGCGACGTGAGTGTCTTCCGTGACGAGAGGAACATGCGAGCGGTGCGGTGCGGGGCAACCTTGCCCTTGCGGGGACGCGCTCACTTCATCGTTCTCTCATCGCCGATCCGCGAGCTGGAGCGACGTGGCTGGACGTTTGTCGGAGGAATCCGGGAGAGCTAGGGGGAACGTGTCGTGGCGGCGAGTGGGGCCGCCTCGAGCTCGCCCGGCTTCCAGCGCGTGCGCGGCAGGATTGCGCGCGCGATCACGCGGTCCTTGTGGCGCTCGATCGTCTTCAGCATCGACTGCACCAGCTCCGGCCCGAGCAGGTGCGGCTCGAGGCCGAGGTCGCGGAGCTTCGTGTTGGCCGCGTTGTAATAGTGCTCCTCCATCTCGACCCGCGGGTTCGGGAAGCTCTGGATCTCGACCGAGTGGCCGAGCTGCTCGCCGGCCTGCTTCACGCGCTTCGCCAGCTCACCGACGGTGAACTGCTCCGTGAACTGGTTGAACACACGGAACTCGCCCAGGTCGGCCGGGTTGTTCACGGCCAGCTCGACACACTGCAGCGTGTCGCGGATGTTGAGGGCGCCACGCGTCTGGCCGCCCTTGCCGTAGACCGTCAGCGGGTGGCCGATCACGGCCTGCACGCAGAAGCGGTTGAGCGCTGTCCCGAAGATCTCGTCGTAGTCGAAGCGCGTCACGAGACGCTCGTCCTGCGCCGTCTCCTCGGTCTCGATCCCGTACACCACGCCCTGGTTGAGGTCCGTCGCGCGAAGCCCCCAGATGCGACACGCGAAGTGGATGTTGTGCGAGTCGTGGACCTTCGAGAGGTGGTAGAGCGAGCCCGGCAGCTTCGGAAAGGGCAGCGTGTCGGTGCGACCCTTGTGGTTGATCTCGATGAAGCCTTCCTCGATGTCGATGTTGGGCGTCCCGTACTCGCCCATCGTGCCGAGCTTCACCAGATGGCAATCGGGCACGCGGTCGCGGATCGAGAAGAGCAGGTTCAGGTTGCCGATCACGTTCGTGTGCTGCGTCTCGACCGCGTGGCGGCGGGAGATCATCGAGTACGGCGCCGAGGGCTGCTCGCCGTAATGGACCACCGCCTCGGGCAGCGTGTCGGCGATCACGCCGTCGAGGAACTCGCCGTCAGCGATGTTGCCGACGAACGGGATGATGTCGCGCCCGGACACGCTGTGCCAGGCATCGATGCGCTCCGCGAGCGACCGGATCGGCGTCAGCGAGTCAGTCGATTGCTCGTGATGCCACCGGCGCCGGGAGAAGTTGTCGACGACGAAAACCTCGTGACCGCGCGCCGAGAAGCGCATAGCGGTGGGCCAGCCGAGGTATCCGTCACCGCCCAGGATGAGGATCCGCATGGTCAGCGGCAGGGTAGCGGACGGGGGCGCCGGACGGCCGGTAGTGCGATTAACTGCGGGGGATGAGGGCCTCGCTGCTAAAGCGGCACCTCCCACCCCGGATGCGCAGTGTGCTGCGGCGCGCGCGCGACCGGACCCGGCGGTCGATGCGGTCGCCCATGCCCGCCCCCCTGAGGCTGACGGACCGCTCGCTCACGCCCGCCGCGCTCCTCCACGCACCGGCCACGGACCGGCTCTTCGAACGGCTGACACCCGCGGACCTCGCGGCGATCGAGCCGCTCCTGGCACCCGGCGAGCTGGAGCTCTCGCAGGCAGGTGACGAGGTCGACCGCCGCCGCGCGCTGCTCGCGCTCGGCGTGCATCACGGCGTTGCGGCCGTGCTCGCCAAGACCGGGCTCTCGGACGCCGAGCCTCCGCCCGACGTGCACGCGATGGGCCGCGGCGTGCTTGCCGCCGGCGGCACCGCGTACTACGCGGACCTCGTCGCCGATGCGGCGCGTCGCGGCGGGCGAGAGCTCTCGGCGGACTCGCGCGCGCTGGACTTCGGCTGTTCCTCGGGGCGCGTCGTACGGGTGCTGGAGGCCGCCTATCCAGAGGTCGCGTGGCACGGCTGCGACCCGAACCGCGGTGCGATCGAGTGGGCCCGCACGGCGCTCCCCGGGATCGACTTCGAGGTCAGCCCCCAGGAGCCACCGCTCCTGTGGCGCGATGCGCACTTCGACGTGGTGTTCGCGATCTCGGTCTGGTCGCACTATTCCGCCCCCGCGGCACAGCGGTGGCTCGCGGAGATGCGACGGGTGCTCGCGCCCGCAGGGACCTTGATCGTGACCGCCCACGGATACCAGTCGGTCGCGCATGCCCGCGCGATCGGGCAGCGGTCGGAGGGGCAGCTGACCGAGGTGCTCGCCTCGCTCTATCGCGACGGCCATTGGTACAAGCCCGAGTTCCGCGAGAGCGGGGACCACGGGGTCGCGAGCCCCGACTGGGGCACCGCCTTCCTGACCGCCGAATGGCTGCTCGCGAAGATGGGGCCGGATTGGCGGCTCGAGCACTTCGCCCCCGGCCTCGTCGAGGGCGACCAGGACCTCTACGTGCTGTCGCGTCGTTAGCATCCTCCCGAGCGATGCCCCGCGGCTCGATCGCCACCCGTGCAACCCGGCGGGCGCGCACCCTTCCTGAGCGGCACGGCGGGCCGGCGATCCTCGTGGCGCTGGCCCTCGTCGTGGCGCTCGGCTTCGGCCTGCGCCTCGAGGCGGCGCTCAACCCGAACCTCGACGCCGGCGAGGCCACGATCGTCGCCTACCAGGGCAACGACTCGAAGTCCTACGGCGAGATCGCCGAGGCGCTCTACGAGAACGGCCGCTACGGCACGCCGCAGATGCGCAATCCCACCGACTGGTCGCCCGGGGCACCGATCTTCTATGCGGCGATCTACAAGCTGACCGGGGGCGTGAACCCGGAGGTGGCGCGCGCAGCCGTCGCGATCCTCGGCGCGTTGATGGTCCTCTTCGTCTATCTGCTCGGGCGCCGGCTCGCCGGCCCGCTCGTCGGCGTGGGCGGCGCGCTGCTCGCCGCGATCTATCCCACGTTCATAGACAACGCGGAGCAGTTCGTGAGCGAGCCGATCGCCGCCTTCACCCTGTCGGGAGCCGTGCTCGCGATGTTCTGGTCGGCCGACGCGGGGCGCTCCACATGGGCGTGGCTGCTGCCCGGCGCGCTACTCGGCGCGACCGCGCTCACGCGACCGGAGTACCTGATGTTCGCCGGCATCCTCGGGCTCGTAGTGCTCGTGAAGATGGCGCGCGAGCGCGGAGTGAGGATGGGCGTCGCGTCACTTGCCCTGTTCGTCGCCGCCTTCCTGGTCGTCCTCGCTCCCTGGACGGTGCGCAACTTCATCGTGCTCGACAAGTTCGTGCCGGTCACGACGGGAGGCGGGAAGGCGCTGTTCGTCGCCACGTATCTCCCCGGCGACGGACGTCAGCTACGCGTCAAGCGAGAGCTGATCCGGCGATTCGAAGGCAGGCGGGACGTGACCGACCGCGAGGTCGCCGACACGCAGATGAAGGACCTCCTCGACAAGGTGGCGCGCAAGTACCCCGACCTCGAGCGCGACGCGGCGCTCGCGAAGATCGGCCGCGAGAACTTCCGCAAGTACGCCCGCGAGGATCCGGTCGGCTACGCCGGGATGGTCGTCACGAAGACGTGGAACGTGTGGCGCCGCGGCTCGGGGCCGACGATGCGCGGGTCGTGGTGGATCACCTTCCACTACACGCTCCTGGCGCTTGCGGTCGTCGGGCTCGCGGTGCTGGCGTGGCGCCGGCGCTGGGAGGCGCTCGTGCTTGCGTTGCTGATCTTCGGCATCACGGCGCTCGGGGGCCTGCTGCTCGCCGTGCCGCGCCGCAACGTGCCGTTGATGCCGCTCGTGCTGACGCTCGCGGCCTGCGGCGGGGCGTGGCTTTCGCTGACGGTCGGCGCGTGGCTCGCCGAGCGGCGATCCCGCGGTCGTCACCGCGAGACGCCGCTCGCCCCGGGCCGGGGAGCGGAGTAGGATCGCTCGGAGGGTCTGTCGGGTGGAATTGCGCACAATCAAGCCGGCGTGGGCGGTTGCGACCGCGATGCTCCTGTGCGCCCTCCTGGCTCCCACGGCGCCCGCGCAGGTCACCGAGCGGCTGCCGGACCTGGTCGCGGACGCGCCTGACCAGCGTCCAATCCCTGCAGACCGTGGCGCAGCCTGACGGCAACCATCTGCTGCTGCGCTTCAACGGGTACGTCCACAACTCGGGCCAGGGCGCGCTCGAGATGCGCGGCTCCGACCGCGTCGACGGCAGAGATGACCAACGGTCGTGCAGCGCGTCTACCGCAGCGACGGGTCGTTCTTCGACGACGCGAGCCGCGACCCGCGGATCATCTTCGAGTCCGAGGACGGCCACGACCACTGGCATCTGAAGAATGCGGCGCGCTACTCGCTTTGGAACGACGACATGACCGCGGAGGTCACGCCCGGCATGAAGGTCGGCTTCTGCCTGATCGACAGCCAGCGCCGCGAGACTCACGGACCGAGCTCGCGCGTCTACGACACCGGCGACAACAACTTCTGCGGCCAGGAGGAGCCCGCGCTCGCCAGCCTCTTCGAGGGCGTCTCGGCCGGGCTGGCGCGACATATACGACTGGACACTCGCGTTCCAGTGGGTCGACGTCAGCGGACGTGCCGCCGGGTCGAGTACAACCTGCGCGCGGACATCGACCCCGACGACGTGGTGCGCGAGAGCAACGAGGTCAACCCGGGTGCGTTCCGCACGACCGATTCGGCGATCCCCGGCTACCGCGCGAACCCTGTCGCCGCCGGGACGGTCGGCGCGAGCGGGCTCGACCACGATCCCGCTTTCGACCACGTCGTTCGGCTCGGGCCTCGGCACACGAACGTTCCGGATCATCGAGCCACCGACGCCATGGGTGGGTGACCCCCGTCCCCGGCCCGACATTCACGAACACCTCCGTCGCGTACACCCCGTTCCCCGGCTGGCGTCGGCCCGGACCGCTTCACCTACACCGTGCAGCAACTCGACCTCGAGCTTTCCGCGTTACCCGGCGCCCGCCGCCGTCACGCTCAACGTCGGAGGGGTCTTCCCCAACGTGTCGATCTCCGGAGCTCCGGCCGTGCTGCTCGCGGGCACCAGCGCGCGGCTGCACGCGACCGTGATCGCGGAGGACCCGTACGTGCGGTGGACGGTCGACGGCGCCGACAGCGGCAGCCTGACGACCGGAACCGTCGACGCGCATGGGCTCTACCAGGCGCCGGCCGTCTCGCCCCCGGCGGGCCAGGTGACGATCCGCGCGACGACCGCCTCTGGAGCCTTTGACGAGGTCACGATCCAGATCGAGAACCCCGCGGCGCCGCTGCCCGCGCCCGCCGTGTCGGCCTCTGCCGACACCGGTGTCGAGCTTGCCGCGACCGCGGCGCCCGCGCGCGAGCTGCGCGCGATCCGCGGAGTGCGGCTCGACACGGTCGGCCGCTCGCTGGTCGTGAGCACGCGTCCGGCGCGCACCGGCGTGATGCGGATGCGCGTGTGGGACGGCCGTCACATGCTCGGTCGCTGCCGCGCCCGCGCGGCCCGCAGCCGCAACTTCCTGTGCCGCAAGCAGCTGCCCGTCGGCACCTCGCGGGCGCAGCTCCGCGTCGTGATGACGCTGCGCGTCCGCGGCGCGCTCGTCGAGGTACGCCGGTTCCGGCTCTCCGGGCAGGCGACGCTGCACCGGCATCCCTAGACGGCGCTAGCCCCGAGTTGTCACGACAACTCGCGCTCATCTGACGTCGCCATCATTCGGGCTCTCACATCCCCACCGAACGTCCCGGACTGTGTGCTCCAGGCGGTATCGCGGGACGTTCGGCCACGAGCTCGGGAAGATCGTCGGCAAACTTACGTCAGCCGGGACGTGTCGAGGAGCGCGCGAAGGTAGTGATCTGAGACAGCGGTACGCCTGGACCGTCGGGGCCGATGCGCTGTGACCACAGGACCGTCCAGCGCCCGGAGCGCGGGCTCGAACGCGGCATCCGGGAGCCGTGCGCGGTCGAGGTCGCTGACGTCCTCGGGCGGCCCGAACCCGCCGCCCGGCGGCCGCAGCGCCGCGCGAACCCGGTCACCCAACTCGCCGACCGCGTCGAGCCTGCTCCACACGACGATCGTCGTGCCGGCCGGCGGCGACGTGCCCGCGGACACGGCCTCGGCGTCACCCAGCACAGCCTGCTCCCCCGGCGCCGAGACATCGGCGAAGGTCCCGAAGCCCGCGCCCGGGCCCGTCACTGCCGTGCGCACGCGCCAGGCCGTTCCGTCCCAACCGGTCCAGGCCAGCGTGGCTTCGCGTTCGGCGATCGGTACGAGCACGGGGCCGTGCGGCTCGGCCGGTGCATTGCGATCGATGTTGTCGATCGTCTGGGCCGGGCGGAAGCGGGTGCGGGCGGTGGGCAGCACGGCTACCCGCAGGACAGCCGATTCGGTGCTTTCCGACAGCCATGCCAGATAGCCCCGCCTGCCGCTGAAGGCGGCCCGAAACGTGGTCGAGCCCCGTGCGGCCGGGCCGAGCCGCCGCACCGGGCCCCAGCCGCTGCCCGCGAGCCGGACGCGGGCCTCGACGATGCCGGCGCGCTCCCACGCCACGAACATCGCGCCCACCCCGACGCCGCTTACCACGTGCCGGGCGCGGCCGCGGGCGCGCAGCGTGAGCGGCCTGCCGAACCGCTGCCCGGGACGCCGGATCGCGGCGCGCACGATCCGCCGGCCGCGCGGCCCGCCCTGGCTCCATGCCGCGAGCGCGACGTCGTGCACCGCGAGCGACGGCCCACCGCCGCCCAGTCCGAACGTCGAGATCGTGTCCGGGCGGCCGAAGCTGCCATCGGGGCGGCTGACCCGGGCGCGCAGCGACACCACGTCCGGGCGCCGACCGGCGCGCGCATCGAGCCCGAGCACGCGGGTCGCGCCGTGCGCGAGGAGCGGGGTGACGAAGCGCGGCGACGAGCGCTCGGGGCCGAACTCGGCCGCCCCTGGCTCCCGCACCGCCAAACGGCTCCGGCCGGACGCGCCCCACGTCGCGTACCCCCGGCCCGCGCGGTCGAAGGCGACCTTCGGAACCTCGACGTACAGCGCCGCGGACGAGACGGTCTCAGGCGCCGACCACGGGGGCGTCGCCGCGGCGACGCTCGCGAAGGCGGCGATCAGGACGATGGCGATGGCGATCGGGCGTACCACTGGCACCGGGTGAAACACGGCAGCCGCCCGCTCGGTGCGGTCGGTCCCCTCTGTACCATCCGGCTCCTCCATGGAGCTTTCCGCCATTCGCGTCGCGGGCCTCGTCGCCAGCGCCGCGGTGATCGGCTTCGCCGTCTGGCGTCGCCGCGCGCTGCGCAACGTCGACGTCCTGATCCTACTGTTCGCCGGTCTCGCGCTGGCGATCGTCTCGGCGACCGAGCTGACGAACGCGCTGCTCGAGGCGTTCTCGTTCCGCAAGGGCGGCGGCGGGCGCATCCTCGGCCTCGCCGTGTTCGCGATCTTCATCATGTTCCTCCTGCTGCTGCGCAACATCGCGCTGACCGCGCGGGTCGACCGCGAGCTGTCCGCCGTGCTCGAGGGGATCGCGTGGGAGGAGTTCCGCAGCGCCGGGTTGCCGGAGCGATTCCGCGACAAGATCGCCGTCGTGATCCCGGCCTACAACGAGGAGGACAACATCGGCGCGGTGCTGCCGCGGATTCCTACGACCGTCTGCGGCGTGGAGACGGCGGTGCTGGTCGTCGACGACGGGTCGCGCGACCGCTCGGGCGACATCGCGCGTGAGCACGGCGCCGCGGTCGCGCGGCACGTGATCAACCGCGGCGGGGGCGCCGCGTTGCGCACCGGCTACAGGCTGACGTCCGACGCGGGGGCAGCCGTGGTCGTGACGCTCGACGCGGACGGCCAGCACCTGCCCGAGGAGATGTCGCGCCTCGTGCGCCCCGTGCTCGACGGCGAAGTCGACGTCGCGCACGGCTCGCGTGTGCTGGGGAGCGCAGAGCCGAACCACTATGCGCGGGAGATGGGGATCGTCTTCTTCAACCGCATGGTCTCCTTCATCACGCGCACGAAGGTCAGCGACTGCTCCAACGGCTATCGCGCCGTGCGCTCCACGGTGCTTCCCCAGCTCGTGCTGCGCCAGGAGCAGTTCCACACGTCGGAGTTCATGATCGAGGCGATCAAGCGGGGCGTGCCCGCGAAGGAGATCCCGATCACCGTGACGAAGCGGCTGCACGGCCACTCGAAGAAGCCGGCTGTGATCCGCTACGGCCTGGGCTTCGCGAATGCGATCGTGCGGACCTGGCTGCGGTAGCGCCCTCCGCTGCCGCGCGCGGCAGCCGCGCCGCGCGGTTCATGATCGGGCGCTCGATCCAGTACCAGCTCGCCGCGCCGAACGCGATCGCCACCGGCAGCATCACGATCCCGGAGAGGACCCCGCCCGGCAACAGGCCGAGCCCGCGCGCGCACACGATCAGCGGGATGTGCCACAGGTAGAAGCCGTACGTGATCTCGCCCATCCAGGCGAGCGGGCGCACGCCCATCCACCGCACGCCGGTCCCGGTGCCGAGCACGAGCGCGGCGATCACCGCGGCGAACGCGAGCGCGGCGCCCGCGTCCGCGAGCACCTCCATCGCGATCGCGTCGTGGGTGCCGGTCGCGTGCCACCACCCGTTCGACCCGAGCAGCACGGCGGCGCCCGCCACGAGCCCTGCGCTCGCGCCGCGGCCGAGCGACGGGACGCCGCGCGCACGGCGCGACTCCACGAGCAGCGCGACCAGCATCCCGCAGGCGAAGTAGGGCAGGAACGAGGGCGCCGAGTGGGACGCGACCGGTCCCCAGCCCGCGGCGTAGTCGACGGCGTTCCACGCGAGCCCCGCCGCCGCGAACCCTCCGAGCACGAGTGCCTGGCGGCGGGCGCTGCCCCGGCCGAGCCGCAGCGCCAGCCATCCGACGACGGGGAGCAGCAGGTAGAAGACGACCTCGACGGCGAGCGTCCACGTCGCCGCGTTCAGCTTCAGCAAGGTGTCGGGCGAGTAGTTCTGCCCGAACACGAAGAACAGCGGAAGCTCCCCGGCGTCCACGAGCCGCCGGCCCGGGACGTTGCCCGCGGCGGCGAGCAGCGCGAGCGTGCCGAGGATCGCGACGTAGTAGGCGGGGACGACCCGCGCGGCGCGGCGCACCAGATAGCTGCGCACGTTGACCGGCTCGCCGCGGCGCAGGGCTGCCCGCGCGAACGCGCGATAGAGCAGGTAGCCCGACAGCACGAAGAACATCACGAACGCCACGCGGCCCTCGAACAGCAGGGTCTTCTCCCACGAGTCGCGCCGCAGCACCACCGTGTTCGGCAGCTGATAGATCCAGATGTGGATCGCGAACACCGTCAGGGCCGCGAGGCCCCGCAGTCCGTCGAGCGCCGCGTAGCGCCGTTGGGTGTCCCTGGTCACGTGAAAATGCTCCGGCGGGGATGAACGGGAGGAAGCGGCGAGCGTAGCAATCAGCTTTGGAGCTACCCGCAGGACCTAGAATCCACGCCGTGAGAAGCTCGGGCGCCCGGATCGCGATCGGCGCGGCCACCCTCGTGGCGGTCGTGGTCCTGTTCATCGTGCTCGCCGGAGGCGACGACGAGAGCGCGACGACCACGACGCAGACCACGAGCGCCACGCAGACCACCCAGACCACCCAGACCCGCACGGCGGAGGTCGCCGTCGACACGCAGATCACCGTGCGGGACGGCAAGCCCGTCGGCGGCGTCAAGCGCCTCGAGTACGACAAGGGCGAGCGCGTGAGGTTCGTCGTGACCTCCGACGTCGCGGACGAGGTTCACGTCCACGGCTACGACGTCACCAAGGACGTGCCGGCCAACGCCTCCGTGCGCTTCGCATTCCCGGCCGAGCTCGAGGGCGTGTTCGAGGTCGAGCTCGAGGGCCGCAAGGAACAGATCGCCGAGCTGAGGGTCTCGCCCTGATGCGAAGCAGACGGGCCGCCGCGATCGTCGTGGCGGTGGCGGTGACGGCGCTGGCCGTGCCTGCGACGGCCGCGGCCCACGGCCTCGTCGGCCGTGCCGACCTGCCGATCCCGGCCTGGCTGTTCGGCTGGGCGGCGGCGGTCGTCCTGATCGTCTCGTTCGCCGCGCTCGCGACGCTGTGGCAGACGCCGCGGCTCGAGGGCGACGAGCGGTTCCGCCTGCTGCCCGAGGGACTGTCGTTCACGCTGGTGAACCCCGCGACCGAGTTCTTCGCGGGCCTCGTCGGCGTCGGCCTGCTGGGCGTCACGATCTGGAGCGGGCTCGCCGGCGTCCAGTCGCCGCCGGCCAACTTCGCCCCGACCTTCATCTACGTGATCTTCTGGGTCGGCCTCGTCGCGCTCAGCCTGCTGCTCGGCGACGTCTTCCGCGCCTTCAACCCGTGGCGGGCGATCGCGCGCGCCGCGGGCTGGGTGGCAGCGCGTGTGTCCGGGCCGATGCCCGCCCCGTTCCGGTACCCCGAGCGGCTCGGGCGCTGGCCCGCGGCCGCCCTGCTGCTCGCCTTCGCGTGGATCGAGCTCGCCTACCGCAACGGCAGCGACCCGAGCACGCTCGCGATCGCGGCCCTCGTCTACAGCGCGATCACGCTGCTCGGCATCGCGTGCTTCGGCACCGAGGCATGGCTGTCGCGCGGCGAGGCGTTCTCGGTCTACTTCAACTTCTTCTCGCGGCTGTCGCCGCTGACGGTGAAGGAGGGCCGGCTCGGCCGGCGCAGGCTGCTGTCGGGCGTGACCGGACTCGAGCCGCTCCCAGGGACGATCGCGCTGCTGTTCGTGATGATCGGGACCGTGATGTTCGACGGGGCGAGCGAGGGCAGCCCGTGGGTCGACATCGCGCCCGACATCCAGGACCGGTTCATCGACATCGGCTTCGGGCCCGCCTCCTCCCTCGAGCTGACATTCTCGGTCGGGATGCTGCTCGCGCTCGGCATCGTCGCGTTGATCTACGGGATCGGCGTCTACGGGATCCGGACGATCGACCGGCGCCCGGCGATCGAGATCGCGCGCTCCTTCTCGCACACGCTGGTGCCGATCGCGGCCGCGTACGTGCTCGCGCACTACTTCTCGCTGCTCGTCTACAACGGCCAGGCGATCGGCTACCTCGCGTCGGACCCGCTCGGCAAGGGCTGGGACCTGTTCGGCACCGCCGACAAGGCGATCGACTACGGCGTCGTGAGCGCCACCGCGATCTGGTACGTGCAGGTCGGCGTGCTCGTGGCCGGGCATGTCTGCGGGCTCATCCTGGCGCACGACCGCGCACTCGTCCTCTACGGGAAGGCGCGCGCCGCGACGACGTCGCAATACTGGATGCTCGCGGTGATGGTGGCGTTCACGACCTTCGGCCTCTTCCTGATCTCGCAGGCGAACCAGTGATCCCGGTCGCCCACACCGGCCACGTGCTCGTCGACCTACTGACCGTCCTCCCCGTGCTCGTGCTGATCCTCTGGTTCGTTTGGATCACGATCCGGGACCGCCGCCGCGGCGACGCCGACGACTGAGGGCGGGGGCGCCAGCCGTGGACCTCACGGCGATCTACCTGATCGCCCTCCCCACTGTGCTCTACGCCCGCGCGACCCGGATCCTGGCGCGGCGCGGGTACAGCGTCCCGCGCCTCCAGCAGACCGCGTGGTACGCCGGGCTCGTCCTGATGGGCGTCGCGCTCCTTTCGCCGCTCGACTCGCTCGGCGAGACGGACCTCCTCTCGGCGCACATGGCCCAGCACCTGCTGATCGCCGACCTGTCCGCACCCCTGCTCGTGATCGGGCTGCGCTCGCCCGTCTACGCCTTCATCCTGCCGCGCGCCCTGTTCGTCGAGCTTGCGCGCTCGCGTCGACTGCGCGCGGCATTCCGGTTTCTGAAGCAACCGCTGGTGGCCGGTCCGCTCTGGATCGCCGTGCTCTACGGGTGGCATCTCGCCCCGGCGTACGAGAGCGCGCTGCGCTCCCCCGTGCTCCACGCGATCCAGCACCAGACCTTCATCGCAGCGTCGATCCTGCTCTGGGTGTCGGTGCTCGAGCCCGCGCGCCGCCGGGTCCCGGGGGAGCTGTGGAAGATCCCGCAGATCGTGGGGACGCGGTTCGCAGGAATGTTCCTCGGGATGGCGTTCGTGATCCTCCAGCGGCCGATCTACGAGAGCTTCTACGGGCGGCGCGCGCTCGAGCACGGCCTCACGCCCGCGGAGGACCAGCAGATCGCCGGAGGCCTGATGCTCGTGCTCGACTTCATCGTGATGATCGGGGCCCTGATCTTCTTCTTCATGAGAGCGGCCGAGGACGCCGACCGCAAGCAGGAGGCCGAGGACCACGCGCGCGGGAATGCCCCGGCTGTCCAGGGTGGCGACGTAAAGCTAGGATGGGCTCGGCCCCCAGAACCTCTTGACAGACAGGGTTAAGTAGAGAAATGGCAGACACCGTTCAGATCCCAATGCCCCAGATGGGCGAGTCGGTGTCCGAGGGGACGATCCTCACCTGGCACAAGCAGGAGGGGGACTGGGTCGAGAAGGACGAGACGATCGTCGAGATCTCGACCGACAAGGTCGACGCCGAGGTCCCGGCCCCGCAGTCGGGCAAGCTGCTCAAGATCCTCGCGCAGGAGGACGAGACCGTCGAGGTCGGGCAGCCGCTCGCGGAGCTCGAGCCGGGCGACGCGCCGGCCGGCGCCGCCGCCCCCGAGAAGGAGGCCACGACCGTGACCGCGGAGAGCGGCAACGGCGGGCAGGCGCGGGAGACTGCGCCGGCCGCGACCGCCACCCCGCCGGCTTCGGCGAGTGCCCCGAGCAGCCCCGTGGCGCGCCGCGTCGCGGCCGCGCACGGCATCGACCTGGACCAGGTGAGCGGCTCGGGAAGTGGCGGCCGGGTCATGAAGGACGACGTGCTCACGCACCTCGACCGCAACGGCGGGGACGGCGCAACCGCACCCGCCCGAGGGAAGGCCGCGGAACCGAAGACCGCCCCGATCCGCGGCGCCGACGCGGCGCTCGCGCGCTACATGTCCGACAGCCTCTCGATCCCCACCGCGACCAGCTTCCGCACGCTCGAGGTGGACATCCTCGACCGGCGCCGGCGCCAGCTCAACGAGTCGCTGAAGGTCGCCGGGCGCGAGATGAAGGTCTCCTTCACCCACCTGATCGGGTATGCGATCGCGATCGCGGCGGCCGGTCACCGCGACATGGGCAACTCGTTCGCGGAGATCGACGGCAAGCCGCACCGCGTGATCCACGAGCAGGTCAACCTCGGCCTCGCCGTCGACGTCCAGCGCAAGGACGGCGGGCGAACGCTGATCGTGCCGGTGATCAAGGGCGCGGACTCGATGGACTTCTCCTCCTTCCGGGATGTATACGAGGCGCTGATCGCCAAGACGCGCGACGGGTCGCTTTCGCCCGACGACCTCCAGGGCGCGAACATGACCCTCACGAACCCTGGGGGCATCGGGACCGTCGCCTCCGTCCCGCGCCTGATGCCGGGCCAGGGGTGCATCGTCGCGACGGGCGCGATCACATACCCGCCCGGGCTGCGCTCGATCGACAAGGCGCGGCTCGCGGAGCTTGGGTTGTCAAAGGTGATGACGATGACCTCCACCTACGACCATCGCGTGATCCAGGGCGCCGAGTCGGGCGCCTTCCTGCGGCACATCGAGGAGCTGCTGCACGGCTCCGAGCAGTTCTACGAGAACGTCTTCCGCAGCTTCGGGCTCGAGACCCCGGCCGTCCCCGTCGCCGAGCCGACCGCCGCGCAGACGCCGACGGTCGCACCGTCGGAGGAGATGCTCGCGCATGTGCAGGCCGCGACCTCCCTCGTGAAGGCTCACCGCACGCACGGGCACCTGGCGGCGCGGCTCGACCCGCTCGGCTCGGAGCCGGTCGGCGACCCGGCGCTCGAGCCCTCGACCGTCGGCCTCACGCCGGAGGTCATGGAGCAGATCCCGGCGCACATCCTTCGCATCCAGGTGCCGGGGGCGACCCTCGCAGAGGCGCTGCCGCACCTGCGCTCGATCTACTGCGGGACGATCGCCTACGAGATCGAGCACATCTCCGACCACCAGCAGCGCGTGTGGCTGCGCAACCGCATCGAGTCCGGCAAGTACCGCCGTCCGTTCTCCCCCGAGGAGAAGAAGCGGGTGCTGTCACGCCTGACGAAGGCGGAGGCCCTCGAGGTGTATCTGCACCGCGCCTTCATCGGGGCGAAGAGCTTCTCGATCGAGGGCCTCGACACGCTGATCCCGATGCTCGACGAGACCTTCGGCCTGGCGGCGGATGCCGGTGTGCGCGACGCCTTCATGGGCATGGCGCACCGCGGTCGCCTGAATGTGCTGGCCCATGCGGTCGGCCGGCCCTACTCGGAGATCCTCGCCGAGTTCGAGGGCGACAAGGACATCGACGTCGTGACGGCGCGCCCCCGCGGCGGCACCGGGGACGTGAAGTACCACCAGGGCTCGACGGGGTCCTACAAGACCGACGAGGGCAAGGAGATCACGGTCACGCTGGCGAGCAACCCGAGCCACCTCGAGTTCGTCGACCCCGTCGTCGAGGGCCGCGCCCGCGCGCAGCAGACCGAGCGCGACAAGCCGCAGGCGGAGCACTTCCCGCGGCGGGCGCTGTCGCTGCTGATCCATGGCGACGCCGCCTTCCCGGGCGAGGGCGTGGTCGCGGAGACGATCAATCTCGAGGGCCTCGCGGGCTATTCCACCGGCGGCGTGCTCCACATCATCGCCAACAACCAGATCGGGTTCACGACCGAGCCGCACGAGTCCCGCTCGACCCGTTACGCGTCCGACCTCGCGAAGGGCTTCGACATCCCGATCATCCACGTGAACGCCGACGACCCGGAGGCGTGCGTCGCCGCCGTGCGGCTGGCGATGGCCTATCGCGAGGAGTGGCGGCGCGGCGCGGTGATCGACCTGATCGGCTATCGCCGCCTCGGGCACAACGAGTCCGACGAGCCGGCGTACACACAGCCGCGCATGTACGACCTGATCAAGAAGCACCCGCCGGTGCGCAAGCTCTACGCGGACGCGCTCGTGTCGCAGGGCATCGTTCCCGCGGAAGAGCCCGACCGCCTGCTCGAGGCGGCCAAGCAATCGCTCGCCGAGGCTCACGAGGACGTCAAGCACACCGAGGGCCCGCCCACCGGCGAGATGCCGCTCGCGCGCACCCAGAGCGAGGAGCCGGACACCAAGTTCGCGCTCGCGGACCTGCTCGCGCTGAACCAGCAGCTGTTCGCCGAGCCCAAGGACTTCCACGTGCACCGCAAGCTCGCCCCGCAGCGCGCCAAGCGCGCCGAGATCGGTCCTGACGACCTGGTCGACTGGGGCCAGGCGGAGGCGCTCGCGTTCGGCACGCTGCTCGTGCAGGGGACGCCGTTACGCCTCACGGGGCAGGACACCGCGCGCGGGACGTTCAGTCAGCGCCATCTGGTGCTGGTCGACGCCGAGACGGGCAAGCGACACGCTCCCGTCCAGCACGTCGACGGGGCGAAGGCATCCTTCGAGATCCACAACAGCCCGCTGTCCGAGGCGGCCGCGGTGGGCTTCGAGTACGGCTACGGCGTGCAGGCGCCGGAGGCACTCGTGATGTGGGAGGGGCAGTTCGGCGACTTCGTGAACGCTGCGCAGGTCGCGGTCGACCAGTTCATCGTCTCGGGCCTCGCGAAGTGGGGCGAGACCTCGCGGCTCACGCTGCTCCTCCCGCACGGGTACGAGGGCGCCGGCCCCGAGCACTCGAGCGCGCGCGAGGAGCGTTTCCTGACGCTTGCCGCCGAGGGGAACATCCGCTGCGCCAACGTCTCGACGCCCGCCCAGTACTTCCACCTGCTGCGCCGCCAGGGCCTGGTCGGCAAGATCCGGCCGCTGATCGTGTTCACGCCGAAGAGCCTCCTGCGCAACCAGCGCTCGTTCTCACCGCTGCGCGGACTGGCGGAGGGCGCCTTCCGGCGGGTGATCGACGACCCGACGGGCGAGACCCGCCGCGACAAGGTGACGCGGCTGCTGCTGTGCACCGGGCGGATCTACTACGACATCACCGGGCACGAGCTGTATGCCGGCAACGAGCGCGTGGCGGTCGCGCGCGTCGAGCTGCTGTATCCCTTCCCGCGCCAGGAGATCGTCGACCTGATCGCCGCCTACCCGAACCTCACCGAGATCAAGTGGGTCCAGGAGGAGCCGCGCAACATGGGCGCCCGGCGCTTCATGTTCACGCGCAACCGCGAGCGCGAGCTCGTCCCGGAGGGCGTCAAGCTCGACTACATCGGTCGCGAGTACCGCGCCAGCCCCGGCGAGGGCTATCCGGCCGCGCACAGCCTGGAGCAGGACCGCATCGTGAGCGAAGCGCTGAGCGTGTAGCACCCAGGGCGACCGAGTCGCCGCCAAGGGAACCTCGATTGCTGCTGTGCGCCCGGGGGACCCGCTCTTCGCGAACGGACGCGCACGACCTCGATCGCGTCATCGTCGCGCTCGACGAGCGTCAGGGCCCCTCCATGCCTCTCGCGCTCAGGACAGCAGGCGACGTTCGCATCCGCAGTCGCGCGGACGCAACGTGGTCCCCTGTGGTTGCAGAGCAACCAAAAGTGACCACGTATGGTGCCGGCGCACGTCCGTGGCCATGGCGCTACTTCCACTTGATGCTGCAGCCGACGGGGTCGGTCTCGGCGGGCGAGGGGTCGGCGCCCTCGAGTACCGCGTCGAGCGCGCCGCGCAGCCACGCGGCGTTCTGCTCGGGGTCGTTGTAGTCGGCGTCCGGGGCGCCGCGGTAGCGCAGGCGGCCTTCGGCGTCGACGACGAACACGTCGGGCGTCGTCTTCGCGCCGTACGCACGGGCGACGTCCTGGCGCTCGTCGTAGAGGTAGGGCGCGGGCCAACCCCCGTCCCTGTGGACGCGCTGCTGCATCGCCTCGTAGGAGTCCCGCGGGTAGCGCTCCGCGTCGTTCGGGCTGATCAGGAGGAAGCGCACGCCGCGTGACTCGTAGTCGCGCGCGGCGTCGAGTATGCGGTCGTGCCAGGCGAGCGCATAGGGGCAGTGGTTGCAGGTGAAGACGACAGCGGTGGGCTGTCCGCCACCGTCCGCGAAGGCGTGCGCGGCGCCCTCGGTGTCCGTCAGCTCGAACGCCGGCGCCTGGTCGCCGATCGACAGTCCCGCCATGATCACCCCGCTTTCGTCGCCGACATCAAAGCGTCGCGCAGGTCGGCCGGATCGGGTGTCGGTGAGATGCGGCCGTCGCGCAACCTGTAGACGCGGCAACTTAGCCCAATGACGTCGGCGCCGGTGGGAGGCTGCAGGTCACGCCCGTCGATGCGAATCGTGGGCGATCCCACGAACCCCTCTCGCGCGACGGCCTCCTCGGTCGCAACCTCGCGCACGTCGACAGCCGAGGAGTCCATCCCCAGCTCGCCCATCGCGTCACGCAACTCGGCGAGCGCGCGCTCGTGGGAGGGACAGCCCTCCCACCACAGGAACTCGACGCGGGGGCTCACCCCCGCATTGTCTCAGCCGCCGAGCAGGTTCCCGAGGCCCCGCCCCGACGCCGCCGCGGCGACGTCGACGCGACCCTCGGAGGGCTGGATCAGCAGCCACCCGTCGCCGGAGAACTGCATCTGGAGCGTCTCGCCCGACCCGCGTCCGATCAGCGTCTTGAGGTTCGCGTCGGTCTTCACGGAGGTCTTGACCGCGCTCGACCAGGTGATCGCGGCCTGCGGGTCGGCAAAGGTGGCCTCGCCGCCCAGCTGGAGCAGCATCGGTGGCCCGTCGGAGAGCAGCGCGACCCACCCGGTGCCGGACAGCTCGAGGTTGAACAGCCCGCCGGCAAGGATCCCGGAGGCGCCCTCCACCTTGCGGATGTCCCAGTCGATCCCGGCGTCGAACGCGAGCAGGTTCTGGCTGTTCACCGTGATCTTGTCGTCACTGAGCTTCACCAGATGGACCTCCTGGGCGTGGTCGGCGAGGAACACCTCGCCCTTGCCCGAGACGGTCATCAGCTTCACGCCCTCGCCGGTCGCGACCTTCTTCATCAGGCGCGCCATTCCGCCGGTGCCGGCCCGCTCGAACTTGACGTCGCCCTGATAGGCCACCATCGCGCCGAGCTTCGCCTGGATCGTCACGTCGGCCAACTCGACCTTGAGCAGCTTGTGGTTCTGGAGCGAGAAGCTCTCATTGCTCTCGGTCTCTGTGAACTGTTGCAACGCCTGCTCTACGGGCATGTCTCTCCTGTCCGTTCGATGCTCGTCGGCGACTTTCTTCGCCGTGAGTGCCCCCGGGCCTTCATGTACCGGAGATCCCCGTGACCGCCGCGCGCAGCAGGTCACGCACCTCGTCGGCGTGGGCGTCGTCCCGATAGGGGTTCCGGGGCCAGAAGAACCCGCGCAGCCCGTCCTTGCGGCGGCGCGGGACGACGTGCACGTGCAGGTGGGGAACGCTCTGGCTGACGCGATTGTTGACCGCGACGAACGATCCGTCTGCGCCCAGGCCCTGCTCGACCGCGAGCGCGACCAGCCGCGCGTCCGCGAACAGCGCTGCGATCAGATCAGGCTGCGCGTCGGCCATCGTCTCGCGGTGCTCGCGGGGGATCAGGAGCACGTGACCCGGAAAGAGAGGGCGGTGATCGAGGAACCCGAGCGTGCGCGCGCCCTCGAAGACGACGCGCGCGCCGGCATCACCGCGCGCGATCGCACAGAACCTGCAGTCGCCGGAAACCGCCGCGGATGCCACGGCCGCGCAGCCTATCGGCCATGCGTCCAGGGATCGGCAGGAGCCCGGGCATCCGCGTCTAACGTCGTCGTCATGCGTCCGATCCTCGCGCTCGCGGCCGTGTCGACCGCCGTCGCGGTCCTACCGGCGCAGGCTCCGGCCGCCGCCGGCTGCGGAGCGCTGATCCAGGGGACAGCCGCGTCGGAGCGCCTCAGCGTGAGCGCGGCCGCGAACCACGTGCTGGGCATGGACGGCGACGACCGCATCTTCGGCGGCGCGGGCCGCGACTGCCTCGAGGGAGGGCCCGGCCGCGACCGGCTCTCGGGCGGACCGGGCCGCGACGTCCTGATCGGCGGCACCGGGTCCGACCGCCTGCTGGGCGGCGGCGGCGCGGATCGCATCGACGACGCGCCCTCCGCATATGCGTACGGAGGGTTGTCCGCCGGGACAAACCACGTGTGGGCGGGCCCCGGAGCCGACGCCGTGAACGTCGCGAACGGCAGGCGCGACATCGTGCGCTGCGGGCCGGGGCATGACCGCGTGAGCGCCGACCGCGACGACAAGCTGATCGGATGCGAGCGCAAGCGCACGCTCGCCTCGCCGTTCCCCTCCGCGTCGCCGGCTCGCGGCGGTCGCGCCGAGGCGTTTGTGATCCGGTTTCGCGCGATCGAGGCCGTGCCCTCCAGCGGCGAGTCCTTCTCGATCAAGGTCGAGGGCCCGCCCGGTTGCGGAGAGATCGAGGCGACCTCGCTCGGCATCCGCTACCGCAAGGACGGCATCGTGCGCTTTCTCGTGCGGCCGTTCGGCAGCGACGGGCAGCGCGCCGCGCGCTGGTGTCGCGGGCGCTACCGCGGTGCGGTCAGCTTCGAGCAGGTCGTGCAGGGCAGCTGTACCTGCACGATCGGGGTGCGCCTGGGCCCGTTCTCGTTCCGCGTGCGATAGGGCTCACGCGGCGCGCCCCAGGACGTCGCGCAGCGCGGGCTCGAGCGCGCGGTGGCGGAAGCCGTAACCCAGCTCGAGGAGACGCTCGGGAATCACCCGCGCCCCGCCGAGCACCTCCCCCGCGAACTCGCCGAGCAAGGTCCGGACGGCGAACCCCGGGGCGGGCAGAATCGCGGGCCGGCCCAGCACCTTCCCAAGAGTCCGTGCGTGCTCCGCCTGCGTGACCGGGTCGGGCGCCGTGACGTTCAGCGCGCCGGCGATGTCGTCGCGCGCGAGCGCGAAGCCGATCGCGCCAACGGTGTCGTCGATCGACACCCAGCTCACGAACTGGCGGCCGCTGCCGAGCCGCCCGCCGAGGCCGACCCGGAAGATCGGGAGCATCGCCGCGAGCGCGCCGCCCTCGCCGCTCTGGACGATCCCGAAGCGTGTGTGCACGACGCGCATACCGGCCGCGCGCGCCGGGTCGGCGGCCGCCTCCCATTCGCGCACCACCCGGGCGAGGAACCCGCTTCCCGGCGGGCTCGCCTCGGTCACCCGCTCGTCGCCGCGGTCGCCGTAGAGGCCGATCGCCGACGCGCACACGAGCACGGAGGGAGGCGCGTCGAGCGACGCCAGGGTCTCGCTCACCAGGCGGGTGCCCCGCACCCGGCTGTCGAGGATGCGGCGCTTCTTCGCGTCGGACCAGCGGCCCGCGACGGACTCACCGGCGAGATGGACGACCGCGTCGACCGGCTCCAGGGCGCCGCGATCGATGTATCCCTGCTCCGGGTCCCATTTGAACTCTCCGGGCCCGCGGGCCTCGCCGCGGGTGAGGCGCACGACGTCGTGCCCCTGGCGCCCGAGCGAGTCGGTCAGCGCCGACCCGATCAGGCCGCGGGCTCCGGTGATCAGCACTCTCATGTTCGTGGGCCGCGTGGCATCTTGCATCCGCTCAGGGTACGTTCCCACGGATCATGCCGATCACGTGGCCTGACCGCGCGGACCTCGCGATCAGCGGCGACCTGACCGCCGCGCTCGCGTATGTGACCCCTGCCGGGGGCGCGGTCGTGACAGCCGTCTCCCCGATCGGCCTGCGCGACCGCGACGGCGGCACGGTGTCGTTCACGACCTCGCTCGGCTTCGGTAAGAAGCTGGAGCGGATCGCCCGCAACCCGCGCGTCGCGCTCGCCTACCACGCCCGCGAGCACGGCTTCGCGGACGCGCCCGACTACGTGCTCGTGCAGGGCGACGCGCAGGCCTCGGTGCAGCCCTCCCGCGACTACCTCGAGCACACGCTCAGGCCCGCCGCCACCCGCTTCATGGGCCCGCCCAAGGAGGGCCGGATCTTCTGGGACCGCTGGCTGCGCCAGTACTACCAGGACCGCGTGCCGGTCGCCGTGAGCGCATCGCGCGTGAGCGTCTGGGACAACCTCGGCTGCACCGGCCAGGCAGAGGTGCACGGGGCCCCGCACGCCGGCGAGCCGCCCCCGCAGGCCGCGCCGGGCAAGGGAACGGCCCCACGGGTCGACGCGGTCCGGGCGGCGCGGCGACTGCGAGGCCTCGATCACGCGCTGCTCGCCTATGTCGGCGGGGACGGGTACCCGGAGATCGTCCCCGTCGAGATCGGCGGGGGCGGTCCCGAGGGGATCCGGCTCTCGAGCACTCGCCTGCTGCCGCCCGGCGGACGGCGGGCCGGCCTGCTCGCGCACTCGTTCCGGCCCAAGCTGATCGGCCTCGCCGCCCGGCAGCACACGGGCTGGCTCACCGTGGACGAGGACGGAGCGCTGTACGCGCCGCACACCGAGAGCGGCTTCCGCGCGCCTCCGAACAAGACGCTGCTGCTGTTCTTCAACGGCCTGCTCGCGAAGCAGGGCCTGCGGCGCGCCCGCAAGGCCGCCGCGGCTCCAAGCGACCCGTCCGGCCCATAACCGCCACAATGCTTGGCGTGCCGGCCGACGCGCCCGACCACGCAAGCGTGCATGACCCGGATCAGCCGGGCCCCGCCGAGTACGGCGCCCTCAACGCGGTCTTCGGCGCGGCGCTCACCGGGGTGATCGTCGCCACCCGCGGCCGCGAGGAGGAGGCACGCAGCCTGCTCGGAGCCGAGCTCGTCCCGCTCACCGCTGCGACCTTCGCGATCGCGAAGGTGATCTCGCGGGAGAAGATCGGCACCTGGGTGCGAGAGCCGTTCGTGGACGATCCCGCCGGGCGCAAGCGCCCGCGCGGAGGAAGCGTGCGCAAGGCGGTGGGCGAGCTCGTCACCTGCAGCCGCTGCCTGGGCGCATGGACGGCACTCGGGCTCGTCACGCTTCGCATCACGCACCCTCGCACGGGACGCACCGTCACGGCGATCTTTGCGACCGCCGGGTTCAACGACTTCGCCCAGGCGGCCTTCCGCGGCCTGTGCGACTGGTCGAACGTGCAGCGTAAATAGCCCTTCCCGGCCGGGCCTCCGGCGGCGCGGCGCGCCGCCGGAGGCTGAGAGAGCCGGCGCGCTCCTAGCGGGAGGCGCGGGTGGTAGCGCGGCGCGTGGTCTTCCGCGCCGTTTTGCGGGCGCTCTTGCGGGCGGTCTTGGCGCGGCTCTTGGCGGCCCCGGAACGCGCCGCCGTGCTGCGCGAGGCGGTGCTCTTCGCGGAGCCGCGCGAGGTGGTGCTGCGGCTGCGGGTCGTGCTCGCCGGCTTGCGTGCAGTGGTGCGGCGCTTCGCGCCGTTTCGCTGGCTCGCGGGGATCTCGGCCTGCGCGACCGACTTGGTGAGGCGCGGGATCAGCTTCTCGAGGAAGCCGGCCATGCGCTTCTCCTCGCGCAGGATCGCCTTCGCGAGCTGCGCGGTGTCGCGGTCGCCGACGGTCTCAGCGAGCTTCTGGATCGCGGTGTAGTTGGCGATCTCCTCGGCCTCTTCCTTGAACTCGGTGCGCGCGTTCTTGAGCAGGGTCTCCTGCTCGCTCGTGCCGCGCACCGCGTGGACGGGCCCCTGCGCGAGAGCGGCGCCCTTGGCGGCGACCTCCTGTACGACGCCCGTGGCGTCCTGCACCACGCCGGCGATCCCGTTCGACCTGCCGCCGAGCTTCTTGATCCGCCGCTGGACCTCGCGCGCGTGGCGCTTGGTCTCGCTCAGGTGCTCTTTGAGGCGCTTGCGATAGGGCGCCAGCGTCGTCATCGAGATGTGCGCCTCCAGCGCCGTCTCGAGTTGCTTCTCCTTCGTCAGCGCCTCGTTGAGGTACTGCACGAGCTTCGTGTCGCGTGCATTGAGTTCCGCCACAGAAGCCTCCCTTCCATCGTTTTACATTGACGGGCCGCATTCCGGTCAAGTTCATCGCGCGGCACCGCGAGTACGGTTAGGTCATTCCCGATGGACGGCTTTTAACACACGTGGCGCGGGCGCCGGGCGTGTGTCAGCCCAGTGACGACGCGAGCGCCGAGGCGTTCATGTGCGCGATCGACTCGATCGAGATCATCGGGTTGACACCCGACGCGCTCGGGAATGCCGAGCCGTCACAGACGTAGAGGCCGCGGACCTCCCACGTCTCGCCGCGCGGGTTGCACGCCGACGTGTGCGGCGAGCCGCCCATGCGGGCCGAGCCCATGATGTGAAACGAGGAATACGTGCAGCGGCCGGCATCCCAGCCGCAGGCGTCCGCCTCGCGCATGAACCGCTCGCGCCCGCCGCCCCGTCCCGGCTCATAGGACACCCACCGGGAATGCGAGGAGAAGATGCGTTGCGCACCGGCCGCCTCGAGGATCTGAGCGGCGCCGTCCGTGCCCTTTCGCACGTGGCCGACGTCGAAATCGGACAGGCGGTACTTCACGACCGGGTTCCCGTCCTTGGCGACCGTCACCTCTCCCCCGTCGCGGTCGCGCAGCAGCACTCCGATGGGAACCGAGTTGGGCAGCGCCTCCATGATCCGCGCGTGCTCGGCGCCTCCGCGCCAGGGTGAGAAGTTGACGAGCAGGCTCGGATGAATCGCCGCGGTCTCGTACTTGACGCCGTAACCCCCGTCGAGATAGCGGTGCTCATCGGAGTAGATCGCCTGCATCGTCCCCTCCCACGGGCGCACCTCCTCGTCGAAGACGCCCCAGATCACCGTGGCGGGATGCAGGCGCAGATGGCGCCCGATGTTGACGTTGGTGAGGCCAGAGCGACGCAGCAGCGCCGGCGTCTGGAGCGCCCCGCACGCCGCGACGACCGCGCGTGCCTTGACGGTGACCCGGTGGCCCTCGGCGGTGCGCGCCTGCACCCCGCGCGCGGTGCCGGCATCGACCGTCACCCGCTCGGCCCGCGTGTGCACCACGATCCGCGCGCCCGCCGCGTGCGCATCGGCGAGCCACGTCTTGACTGTCGACTGCTTGGCGCCGAGCCGGCACCCGTAGCCGCAGTAGCCGCAGTTCTCCCCCTGGTCGCAGCCACGCACGTTGCGTGGCATCGAGTCGACGTGCCACCCGAGGCCCGTCAGCCCGCGGTGGAGCACCTGCTCGCGTGCGGACGGAGTGTTGTGCTCCTGGTTGACGCCGAGGCGCTCGCAGACCGCGTCGAGGCTGCGGCTGTATTCGTCGCTCGCGAAGGCGGGCACCCCGTGCGACGCCCACTCCTCGCGCACGTCGCCCGGCGTACGGAACGAGGTCGTGTAGTTGACGGTCGTGCCGCCGCCGAGGCAGCTCCCGGCGAGCAGGCCGACGCTCTGGTCGCTGGTCGCCGCCGCGCCCCCGTACATGTACATGCGGCCGTAGCCGTCGAGCTCGCCGCCGTCGAAGTCGCCATCGTCGTAGTAGCCCCCCGCCTCGAGCACCACCACGTCGAGACCAGCGGCGGCCAGGACCCCGGCCGCGGTGCCACCGCCCGCGCCCGACCCGACCACGCAGACGTCACATTCGAGGTCCGTGTCGCGGTCGACGTCGAGCACCCGGATCGCCTTCGGCGGAGGATTCTCGATCCGGCCGAGCGGGCCCGCGTAGCCGATCGCGTCCCACGCCGGGCTGGGACCCCCGTGCTCGCCCGGGACCATGTAATAGAAGAGCAGCGCGCCCTTTCGCAGGGCCTGGAACGCTGCGCGGCGCTGCGGCAACCGGCTGTCGCACCAGGAGAGCAGCACCTGCTCGCGGCGCTGCGCCGGCAGCGCGCTGAAGTGCTCGAGCCCACCTCCGCCGAGCGCGGTCAGCAGCCGCGTGTCCCACAGCGAGAGCAGTTGCGCGACCTGCTTGCGCTCCGCTGCGCGCGGGTTCATCGCGAGCGCGTCGACGAGCGCGCGCGGCACGCCCGCCTGGGAGGCGCTCGGCGCGGCGCCCGTGCCCGGCGCAAACGTGTCGCAGATCGCGTTGAGGGAGCGCCACTGCCTGGGGCTGAGCTCCATCGGCCGATCCTATTCGTAGTTCGCAGTCGGCAGTCGGCAGTTCGCAGACCTCGGGCCACGGCTCTGCGAACTGCGAACTGCGAACTAGCTGTAGTTCCCAACCACGTTGTTCAGGCCGCGGAATGCGCCTCGCGGGCGCAAGCTCGGGCGTGGAAAACCGGGTGGGCAAGGGAAGACGGATCGTCGGCGTCTGCGACCGCGCTGGGCGGCGGAGTGTCATGAGACTTCAAAGAAAGGTCGCGGTCACGGGCGAAAGCCCTCCGGGTCGCGCATCGGCCGCCGAACTTTCCCTCCCGCCATGCGTGAAAGCGGACGCCAGGGGGAAAGTTCGTCGACCGGCGCCTGCCGGACGACGCACCTCATGCGAATCACGCGCAGACGGCTCTTTCACGAGCGACGCGTGCGCTTTGCGTCGCAAACGACGCGTCGCGCGAGTCCTTGCTCGTCCCGGGTCCTGCCCTTACCCACCCCGGTTTTCGAACCCGCCACCAGCGCCACGCCCGCAACCGGGACAACGTGGCGAGGGAGCTACGGCTACTCCCTGCATTCCGGGCACGATCCGCGCAGCACCACGTCGTGCGCCGCGACGGTGTACTTGAGGCGGCCGGCGAGCCGCTCGATCGCCGACTCGAGCGCCTGGTCCTCGAACTGCGAGACCTTTCCGCAGCGGTCGCACACCACGTGATGGTGGTGCTCCCCGCCGGGATGAGCGGGCTCGTAGTAGGCGGCGTCGGAGAGGTCGAGCCGGTGGACGAGGTTCATGCGCGACAGGAGGTCGAGCGCGCGGTACACGCTCGCGATCCCGACGACCTGCCCGTCCTCGCGCAAGCTGTCGAAGACCTCCTGCGCCGTGACGCAGCAGTGCTGGCGCGCCATCAGGTCGACCACCGCCGAGCGCGCGCCGCCGCTGCGGTGACCGGCGCGGCGCAACTCCTCGAGCGCGTGCTCGCGCCACCCGTCCCTCGCGGCGTGCCGTCCTGCCATCGGGAGCGATGATAGTCGCCACGGCAGCCTTCTGGTAATGAGAACGGTTCCCATTCTCTGATATACCTCGGCCGTGGACGCGCTCCTCTCACCGTTCGAGTTGCCCTACGTGCAGCGCGGGATCGCCGAGATCCTGCTGCTCTCGGCGGGCGCCGGAGTACTCGGCTGCTGGATCGTGCTGCGCGGCCTCTCCTTCTATTCACACGCAGTCGGGACCGCCGCGTTTCCCGGTCTCGTGCTGGCCGACGGCCTCGGTTTTGCCGCCCCGCTCGGCGCGCTCGCGGCGGCGGCCGCATTCGCGCTCGTCGTGATCGCGCTCGGCCGCCGCAATCGCATCGGGGCCGATGCGACGACCGCGATCGGCCTCACGGGGATGCTGGCGCTCGGGGTGATCCTCGCGAGCGACGTGTTCAGGTCCGGTCCGGGGGTCGAGACGCTGCTCTTCGGCAGCCTCCTGCTGCTCGAGCCCCGCGACCTCGTGATCGCCGCAGCGGCCAGCGCGGCCGCCGTGGCCGCCTCGCTCACGCTCGGGCGCACCTGGCTCGCAAGCGGCTTCGACCCGGCGTCCGCCGGCGCCCTCGGCGCGCGCCGCACCCGGGCCGACGCGGCACTGCTCGCGCTCGTCGCGCTCGTGGTCACGGCCGCCCTCGCGGCACTCGGGGCACTGCTCGTCGCCGCGCTCGTCGTGGTGCCGGCGGCGACCGTGCGCCTCTGGACCAGCCGCATGCCGTCCTGGCAGGCCGCCACGGTCGCGCTCGTCGCGGCCGAAGGCACGATCGGGCTGTGGCTCTCGGTGAAGCTGAACGCACCGCCCGGCGCGACCATCGCGACGCTCACCGGGGGGGCGTTCGCGTGCTCGGCGCTGGCGCGCAGCGCGAGCCTGCGCCGACCCGTTGCGGCGCTTGCCGCCGCGGCGATGCTCTCGGCCGGCGTCGCGGCCTGCGGCGACGACACGCGCGGCGGCACCCGTGTCGTCGCAACCACGACGCAGGTGGGCGACTGGGCCCGCGAGCTCGCGGGTCGGGAGGTCGAGGTGCATCAGATCCTGAGCGCGAACGCCGACCCGCACGAGTACGAGCCGCGGCCCGACGACGTCGAGGCGCTCGCGGCCGCGGACCTGATCGTCCGCAGCGGCGGTGACCTCGACGCCTGGATCGGCGAGGCCGCGAAGGACGCGGGCAGCGACGCCCGGATCGTCGACCTCGGCGAGGGCCTGCCGCATCCGCGTCGCGGCGACGGCGGTGAGTTCGACCCCCACTGGTGGCACGACCCGCGCAACGCCCGCGCGGCCGTCGCGCGGCTCGCCGACGCGATCGCGCAGGCCGCGCCTTCGAGCGCGGGCCGCGTGCGCTCCGCGGAGCGCCGCTACGCGCGCGCCGTCGGCGAGCTCGACCGCGCGATCGGGAGATGCTTCCAGCAGGTTCCGGCCGCGCGGCGCAAGCTCGTCACCGACCACGACGCCTTCGGGTATCTCGCGGCCCGCTATGGGCTTGACGTGGTCGGCACCGTGATCCCCGCGCGCACGACGGTCGCGCAGCCCTCGGCGGGCGAGCTCTCGGACCTCGCGCGGACGGTCGAGCGCGAGCACGTCGCGGCCGTCTTCCCGGAAAGCTCGCTGAGCCCGAAGCTCGCCGAGGCGATCGCCCGGGAGACGGGCGCAAGCGCAGCCCGCGAGCTCTACGGCGACACGCTGGGGCCGGAGGGGTCCCGCGGTGGGACCTATCTCGGCATGGAGCGCTCGAACGCCGACGCGATCGTGCGAGGACTGACCGGCGGGCGGCGCGGATGCGCGGCCAGGGGCGCGCGATGACCGTCAAGCTCGTCGAGGCGGCCGGCCTCACCGCGGGATACGGCGGAGCGCCGGCGCTGCGCGAGGTTGCCTTCACGGTCGAGCCCGGCATGCGCGTCGGTGTGCTCGCGCCCAACGGCGGCGGCAAGACCACCCTCTTCCGCGCGATGCTCGGCGACGACCTCGTCCGGGTCACGGGAGAGCTCGCCGTGCGAGGCCGCTGCGGCACGGTCCCCCAGACCGAGCGGTCCCGCCTCGACTACCCGGTGAGCGCGCTCGACGTGGCGCTGATGGGAGCGCTCGGCCGCCTCCCATGGTGGCGCCGGCCGGGCCGCGTCGAGCGCGATCGCGCGCTCGAGGCGCTGCGCGTCGTGGGCCTCGAGCACGCCGTGCACGAGACCTTCGGGGAGCTGTCGGGCGGGCAGCGCCAGCGGGTGCTCGTCGCGCGCGCGCTCGTGCAGGAGGCCGATGTGCTGCTCCTCGACGAGCCGTTCTCCGGCCTCGACGACCTGAGCGCCGGGCGGCTGATGGCCCTGATCGACGAGCTCGCGGGCGCGGGACGGGCGGTCCTGATCGCGACGCACGACCTCGAGCAGACCCGCTCGTGGGATCGCGTGCTCTGCCTCAACGGCGCCCAGATCGCGTTCGGGCCGCCCGAGGTCGTGCTCACCCGCGACGTGCTCGAGCGCACCTACGGGGGCTCGATCGTCGTGCTGCCCGGGGCCGACGGCGCGCCTGCGGAGGGAATCGTGCCGGCGCACCACCACGCCCACGACTGAATGGGCCACTGATCGCGGAGGTGGCCGACTTCCTGCTGGACCCGTGGCGCAGCGGCATCACGAGCCGCGCGCTGGCCGAGGTCATGCTGCTCGCGCTGGCGGCCGGCCCGCTCGGCTGCTGGGTCGTGCTCTACGGGCTCTCCTACAGCGCGGAGTCGCTCTCACATGCGCTGTTCCCGGGGCTGGTCGTGGCCGCCCTGGCCGGCGTGCCGCTCGAGGCCGGCGCGCTGCTGGGCGTCGCGATCGCCGCGCCCGCGATCGCCCTCTCGAGCCGGCTGCCGGGCATCGGCGCGGACGCCGGGATCGCGGTCGCCGTGACGTCGCTGCTCGGCCTCGGTGCGCTGCTGGCACTGTCCCCGCAGACGCCCCGCGCCGTCTCCGGGCTGCTGTTCGGTGACGTGCTCGCGGTCACGGACGGCGAACTCGCGCTCGCCGCCGGGCTGGCGCTTGCCACGCTCGCTTGCCTCGCCGTCACGCACGGGCGGCTGCTCGTGGTCGGCTTCGACCGCTCGAGCGCGGCCGCGTTCGGCGCGAGGCCGCGAGCGGCCGACCTCGTGCTGCTCGCGCTCGTCGGCGCCTTCACCGTGATCGCGGTGCAGGCACTGGGCAGCCTGCTGATCCTCGCGCTGCTCGTCGGCCCGGCGGCGTCCGCGCGCCTGCTGACCGGCCGCCTCGTCCCGATGATGGGAGTCGCGACCGCGCTGGCCGTGCTCGCGGGCGCGGCCGGGCTGTACCTGTCCCACCACGCGGACACCGCCGGGGGAGCGTCGATCGCCGCGGCGGTGGTGGTCATCCACTTTGCGGTGTCGGCGGCCGCAGGCCGGCGCGCGGCTCCCGTGGCGGCTCACGCTTGAGCGGTCGAGCCGAAGACCTCCCGGGGAGCGGTCGCCTACAGACCCGGGAAGTGGCGCGCCTCGAAGCCGCGCGGGGAGCGCGCGGCGAGTTGCCAGCGCGAGCCGCGGCGGCCGTCGCGGCCGCTGGTGTCGAAGCGCACGCCGCCCACGACCATGTAGACGTGCCCGGGGTTCGCGTACACGGTGATCCACTTCCCCGGTCCCTTGCGGCCCCAGCCCTGGAGGGGACCCGACGCGAGCGGCGCGTCGAGCAGCCCTGCCGCGGCGAGCGCGTAGCTCACCGACCCGGAGCAGTCATACGCGTTGTCGAGGAAGGAGCCGTGGCCGCCGCCCCACCGGTAGGGGAAGCGCGCGATCGCGTTGCCGCCCGCGACCACGTCCTGCACCGCAGCCGGGACGCCGGGCGCCGCCTGCGCCTCGCCGTCCGCGACGGTGACCCCGCGCCCACGTGCCCCGCCGCGCCCGTAGTAGCGGTCGAGCTCGCGCAGGTCGCGGCGGATCTCCTCGTCCGACGGCGCCCCGGGACTGACTCCCGTCGCCGCCGTCTCGGCGGCGACGGCGGGGCTGTCGGCGACCGGATGGGAGTCGCTCGACCCGGGCTCCGGGAACGACCGGTCCTCCTCGGGGTCGCGGATCGCCTTGCCCGGCTCGGTGCTCGCGATGTTGCCCGAGCGCTTCGGCTGCGACCCGCCGTCGTCGTCGCGCAGCGCGACCATCGCGGCGATCAGCACCGCCGCGCAGAGCGCGAGGCCTCCGATCCGCAGCAACAGGCGCATCACTCCCCGATCGGCACCCCGGGCGGCGTCTTGAACCTCTCGACGACCCCCGGCGGGTAGTTGATCTTCCAGCCGTCCTCGTCGCTGAGCTGCACGGAGCTGTCGTAGGCGGGCCTGCGGCTGCTGATGCGCGCCGTCGCCGTGCGGCCCGTCACGGAGATCTCGTCGACCTTCACGCGTCGCAGCCGGACGGACCGGCGCGCAAGCCGCCGCGCGACTTCCTCGCAGCTGTCCGAGGTGTCCGTGCTGGGCAGGAAGACCTTGATCGCCCCCTTTGCGCGATCCGTCAGGACCTCACAGGCAGCCGCGGGATCGTTGTCCGCGAGCGCGCCGACGTACGCCTGCACCGCCGCGCGGATGTCGCGCTGCGCCGAGCCGGGATCCGGCTGGGTCGCCGTCTCGCCTGTGCCCGCGTCGTCGCCGCCGCAGGCGGCCAGCGCCCCGGCGGCGAGGACCGCCGCGCACAACGCTCGTCCTTGCATGCGGGGCAGCTTAGACCCAGTGGCGTAGGATCCCGTCGGATGGCGAACGGCGAGGTTGACGACATCATGAGCGGCGACGGGTACGCGGTCGGGACGCTCGACGCGATGGGCGAGGGCTACGGCTTCCGCAAGATCCGCCGTGCCCTCGGCGTGACCGCGTTCGGCGTCAACGCGATCGTGATGCCTCCCGGGTACGAGACCGGCCGCCACTACCACGACGAGCAGGAGGAGCTGTACTTCGTGCACCGCGGCACCCTCGAGTTCCATTTCGGGGATGGATCGAGCTTCGTGCTCGGGCCGGGCGGGCTCGCGCGGGTCGACGCCGCGACCGTACGGAAGCTCAAGAATGTCGGCGACGAGGATGCGGTCTATGTCGTCATGGGCGGCAAGGACGGCTATATCGGTCGTGACGCGCACATGCCCGAAGGCGAGCAGCGCTCCCGCGAGAGCGGCCCCCCTGGAGCGGCATGAGCTTCATCGTCTTCCTGATCGTGATCTCGGTGGGCGGCCTGCTCGTGGGCGCGCTCGCGCGGCTCGCGCTGCCGGGCAAGGACCCGATGACGCTCGGCCAGACGATGCTCATCGGGATCGCCGGCTCGCTGATCGGCGGGCTGATCACCTATGCGGTCTGGGACACGGGCCCGGGGCTCTTCATCGCGGTGCTGGTCGCGACGGTGATCATGTACTTCGTGCGCCGCTCGCGCGGCGGGGGACTCTCTAGCCCCGGCCGCGTCGACCGCCGTTAGGACCTGGTACACCCGTCCGTATGCACTAGATCCGGGCGCCCGAGCGCTCCTCCACCACCTCGAGCAGGGCGGCGAAGTCGCGCTCCCCGAGGCCCCTTTTCTGGGCGTGGGCCAGCACGTCCTCGGTGCGCTCGATCAACTCGACGTCGACGCCCGCCCCGGATGCCTCCTCGATGCACAGGCGCACGTCCTTGAGCATGTGCTCGAGCTTGAACAGCGTGCTCCAATCATGCGAGCGCATCGGCTCGGCCTTCAGCTCGAGCATCGCCGACGCGCCGGACCCGGCCGCCATCACCGTCACCAGCGCGTCGAGGTCCGCGCCGGCCTGCTTGCCGGCGACGAGCGCCTCTGCCACGAGCACCGTGTTGGCAGCGGCCACCGCGTTGTTGATGACCTTCACGAGCTGGCCCTGGCCGACGTCGCCGACGTGCGCGACCAGGTCCCCCATCGCCTCGAACAGCGGGCGGGCGCGGTCGAAGGCCGCGCGCTCGCCGCCCGCCATGATCGTGAGGGTCCCGTCCTGCGCCTTGGGCGAGGACCCCGTCACCGGCGCGTCGATGAACCCCACGCCCTTTTCGCTCAGGTGCTCCGCAATGCGCCGCGCCGCGCGCGGCCCGATCGTCGACATGTCGATGAAGAGGGCGCCGTCCCGGGCGTTGCGAGCCGCCCCGTCGGGGCCGAGCAGCACGGACTCGACCTGGGCCGCGTCGACCACCATCGTGACGACGATCGCGGCCTCGTCCGCGACCTCGGCCGGCGACCGTGCGACAGCGGCACCATGCGACGCGGCCCACTCGCGCGCGGTCTCCGCCGTGCGGTTCCACACGACGAGGTCGAACCCGGCGCGGGCGAGGTTGGCAGCCATGCGCGACCCCATGATCCCGAGCCCGATGAAGCCGACGCGCTCAGCCATCGCCGCACTGTAGCGCCGAGTGTGACGAGCGGCACTTTCAAGCGCCGCCGCGCGGCGTTAGGTTCCGCTTATCCGGCTCTTCGACGAGGGAGGAGTTTGCTGATGGCCACGACCGTGACCGCGGATGCGCTCGGCGCGCTGCGGATGTCGTTCGAGGGCAGCCTGATCGACCCAGGCGATCCCGCCTATGACGAGGCGCGGGCGCTCTTCAACTCGATGATCGACGGGCGCCCCGCGCTGATCGCCCAATGCGCCTCCCCCGCCGACGTGGCGGCCGCGCTCCGCTTCGGGCGCGAGCACGGGCTCGCGATCGCGGTCCGCTCGGGCGGTCACTCGGTGGCCGGCATGTCGACGATCGACGACGGGCTCGTGATCGACGTGCGCCCGATGAAGGGCATCGAGGTCGACCCGCAGTCGCGCACGGCGTGGGTGGGCGGCGGCTGCACCTGGGCCGAGCTCGATGCGGCGACCCAGGAGCACGGCCTCGCGACCACCGGCGGGCGCGTCTCATCGACAGGAGTCGCCGGGCTCACGCTCGGCGGCGGTTCCGGATGGCTCGAGCGCCTGCACGGGCTGTCCTGCGACAACCTCGTCTCCGTCGACCTCGTGACCGCCGACGGCGAGCGCGTCACGGCCAGCGCGGACGAGCACCCCGACCTCTTCTGGGCATTGCACGGCGGCGGCGGGAACTTCGGCGTCGCGACGTCCCTCACGTTCCGCCTCCATCCGGTCGGGCCGGAGGTGTACGCGGGCCTACTGTTGTACGAGGCCGAGACCGGCCGCGAGCTGCTGCGCATGATGCGCGACCTCGTGTGCGCGGCCCCGCCCGAGCTCGGCCCCGCGATCGCATACCTCACGGTGCCGCCCGAGGAGGACCTGCCCGCGGACCTCCACGGGCGCCTCGTGGCCGCGCTCGCGTTCTGTTACGCGGGCCCCGTCGACGAGGGCGAGCACCTGCTCCACCCTTTCAAGGAGCTGGGGCCGCTTGCCGACCTGACCGGCGCGGTTCCCTATGCGGAGTTCCAGCAGTCGATCGACGACCCTCCCGGGTACCGCAACTGGTGGACCGCCGAATACCTGCACGAGATCACCGACGAGGCGATCGAGGCGATCCACGGCCACTCGCTCGCGATGCCGAGCCCGACTCCGTCGCAGTCGCTGATCGTGCCGTGGGGCGGAGCCGTCAAGCGGCTCGGTGGGGACAGGACCCCTATGCAGCAGCGCGACGCCCGGTGGGTCGTGCACCCGTTCGGGCTATGGGACGACCCCGCGGACGACGAGCGCGTGATCGGCTGGGCGCGTGGCTTCCGCGACGACATCGCCCGGTTCGCGTCGGGTGGCACCTACCTGAACTTCATGGGGGACGAGGGCGAGGACCGCGTGCGCGCAGCCTACGGCGAGGAGAAGTATGCGCGCCTCACGCAGATCAAGGCGCGGTATGACCCCGACAACGTCTTCCGGGGCAACCAGAACATCAGGCCCGAACCTGCCCGGACCTAACTCGGCAGCGCGTTCACGAAGTCGGCGAACTTGCGAGCGTCACGCGCGGGGGGCCCATGCCCGAAGGCGACCAGCGATGGCTCGAGCGCCCCGAGCTTGCGGGCCGACTCGCGGTTCTGCGCAGGGTCGTTCGTGAACGCATTGGGCGGCTCGTGCAGGCCCCGGATCCCGGTGACGAGGTTCATGCCGTTGAGCACGTCGCCCGCGATCAGCACGCGGTCCGACTCGCGCCAGTAGGCCACGTGGCCGGGCGAGTGGCCCGGCACGTCCAGCACCTTGAAGCCGCCCACCTCGTCGCCCTCGCGCAGCCGCTTCGCGACGGGATGCGGCGGCCCGCCCCACATCTTCATGATGAGGGTGTTGAGGGGGTGCTTCTTCTGCCCCATGTCGCCGCTCTCCATCGCCCCGGCGTCGCGCTCGCCGCACCAAAGCTCGATCCCGAGTTTGTCGCAGACCTCCTTGCTCGCGCCCTGGTGATCGGGGTGAGCATGGGTCAGCGCGTGCGCGCGGATCGGGTGGCCGTCGATCTGGCGGAAGATCCTGCGCCCCGAATGACGGGTGCCGGCGTCGACCAGCACGTCGCCCATCACGTAGACGTTGATGCCGTTCGGGGGAAACCCACTCAACATCCAGAGGTCGGGGGCGAGCTGCTTCACGCGGGAGATCCTATGCGCTCAGACGATCGGGCCGGAGGAATCCGGCGTGTCTGCAACGCGGCGCCACTCCCTGATCTTGCCGCCGCGCACGACGAACGTGGTGCGCGCCGTCATGCCGGTCCCCTCTCCGCAGGTCCCGGGGCCGGGGCGCTCGGTGAGGCGGAGCACATCCGCCGATGATCCTCCATCCGTCCGTTGCGGGCAGCGCCGGCCGCGTACGTGTCTAGCCTCACGGCATGCGCCTGCGCCTCCTCCTGCTCGCCGCCGCGGCGTTCACGTGCGTCGCCGCGCTCGCGAGCGGCCACCCGCCCAGGGGAGCGCCCAGGTGCGAGGTCTTCCCGCGCGACAACCACTGGAACCTGCGCGTCGACGGACTCGCGAAGGCACCTGGCTCGGAGCGCTTCGTGCGCAGCATCGGCGCGGGCTCGCCGGTGCATCCCGACTTCGGGTCCGGCCTCTACGAGGGGCGGCCGATCGGGATCCCGTTCACGACCGTCGGCAGGAGCCAGCAGCGCGTGCGCGTGTCGTTCGACTACGCGGACGAGTCCGACCGCGGCCGCTACCCGATCCCGCGCCGGGCCCCGATCGAAGGCGGCCGCGGCTCAAGCGGCGACCGCCACGTGATCGTCGTGGACCGCGCGCGCTGCAAGCTGCACGAGCTGTTCGCGGCCTACCCCGTGAAAGGCGGCACCCGGTGGCGCGCGGGCTCCGGCGCGACCTGGAGCCTGCGCTCGAACAGGCTGCGCCCGGCGGGCTGGACCTCCGCGGACGCGGCCGGGCTGCCGATCCTCCCCGGCCTCGCCCGCTACGAGGAGGTGCGCCGCGGCGAGATCGACCACGCGCTGCGCTTCACCGCGCCGCGCACACGCAAGGCGTACGTCTATCCCGCGCGGCACTCCGCGTCGAGCTCGGACGACCCCGACCTGCCGCCGATGGGCCTGCGGGTGCGCCTGCGCGCGGGCTTCGACACGTCCGGCTTCGGCAAGCAGTCGCGCGTCGTGCTCACGGCGCTCAAGCGCTACGGGATGCTGCTGGCTGACAACGGCTCGCCGTGGTTCGTCAGCGGCGCGCCGTCGCGCGGCTGGGACAACGACGACCTCCAGGACCTCGGCCGCGTGCGCGGCAGCGACTTCGAGGTCGTCGACACGTCGTCGCTGCCGCGCCCGGGCGGATAGGTCCTACCTACAGCTGAGGCAGCTCGGTGACCTCGTCGCCGGAGCGGATCACGCCGCCACGCACGACGTCGGCGCGCAATCCTCCGCGGTCGACTAGCCCCTTCAGGACCCCGGGCTGCGTGAGCTTCTGGAGGTGGTCGCACGGGTCGCACAGGCGCCGCCCGACGCATTCGACCTCGCCGACGGTGAACCGCCGCCCGACCAGGTCGTTGAGCGCGACGCCGCGCGTGAGCACGTTGCGGCGCGTCTCGGCGGGCGTCAGCTCGATCCCGGTGTCGCGTGCGAGCCCCTCGACCGCCTCGGCCTCGACGAGCGTGATGTCGCGGCCGTCGCTGCGCGGGTCGTCCGAGAAGGTGCCTTCGTCGTCGAAGTAGCGGTCGCCCTCGAGCCCCTTCCCGGCGACCGCGGTGGCCGCGTCGACGGGCGACGGCAGCGCCTCGGCCTGCGCCGCGATGTAGATGCCTTCGACCGTTCCCGATTGCACGCGCACAATCTAGATGACCGATAGTGCCGCGGCCGCCGGTACCTTGAGCGCATGGAAGATCCGATGGAGATCCGGCCGGGCATCGTCGTCGCGCTGGCCGAGGTCACGCTGCGCGCCAGCCGGTCGTCCGGCCCCGGCGGCCAGCACGCCAACGTGACGGCGTCGCGCGTGGAGGCGGTGTTCGACGTCGCCTCGTCCTCCCTGCGCGAGGACGACAAGCGGCGCATCATGGCGCGCCTCGGCCCGCGCGTGACGGCGGTCGCCCAGGACGCGCGCGGCCAGGCGCGCAACCGCGAGCTGGCGCTCGAGCGGCTGCGCGAGCGGCTCGGGGCGGCGCTGAAGCCGCGGCGGCCGAGGCACGCGACCAAGCCAACAGCGGGCGCCCGGCGCCGGCGCGCGGAGCAGAAGCGCCGCACGTCGGAGCGCAAGAGTGCCCGCCGCCGGCCTTCATACGAGGAGTAGCGAATGTCTTCCCGCTCGGCAGCCATGTGGGTGGCCCTGTTCCTCGTGCTCGCCATTGCGGGAGGCGGCGGCGTGGACCTGTTCGACTCCGGCGACGACGCGGTCACCGGCGCCGCGCTCGCGGGGCGGGTGACGCGCGTAGTCGACGGCGACACGGTCAAGGTGCGGCTCACCAACGGCCGTGGGACGCGCACGGTGCGCTACATCGGGGTGGACACGCCGGAGTCGGTGAAGCCCGGCGCGCCGGTCGAGTGCTACGCCAAGCAGGCGAGCGAGTTCAACGAGCGGCTCGTGACCGGGCGCCGGGTGAGGCTGCGGGTCGGCCGCGAGCGCACCGATCGCTACGGGCGCCTGCTCGCATACGTCTACCTGCGCGGCGAGGGCGGCCGGTTCGTGAACGCGGAGCTCGTGCGCCGCGGCTACGCGCGCACGCTCGAGATCCCGCCGAACACCGACTTCGCCGACCGCTTCGAGCGCCTCGAGCGACGCGCCCGCGACGACGGCCGCGGCCTGTGGGCGAGCTGCCCGCGGAACTAGCGGTGGCGCCCGTGATGCGTCAGTAGCGCAGCAGCGCGCCGATCGACCCGAGCGGCTCGAGGTCGGGATGGTGGCGCACGACCACCACCTCGGCGGACTGCTCGAGCGCCCGCTCCATCGCGGACTCGATCACGTCGTCGCGCTGCTGGAGCTCCTCGCCCGTCGCCGACTGACCGGGCTCGACCGACAGGAAGTCGGCAGTCGGCGACGCGTAGCCCTCGGCGCGGAAGCCGTCGGCCACGAGCAGGACCTCGACGCGCTGCTCGTTGAGCGCCTCGAGCGTGTCGGCGAGCCCGCTGACGCCCCGCGCGTTGCGGCCCAGCTCGCTCTGCAGGCGATCGAGCAACTCACGCTCGTGCTCGCGCGCGTCGCGGTCGATGATCGCCGCCGCCTCGGCCGCCACTTCCGTGGGGCCGGCGCGCACGTCGATCTCGAGCCACCCGGCGACCCGCTCGCGCAGGTAGCTGTGCAGCGCGCCCTCGACCTCGCCGCGCAGCTCATCGGGGCAGCCGAGCAGCAGCCGCTGCAAGGCGCCGCGCTTGAAGAGCTTGAACAGCTCGTCGTTCGCGTGCTTGACGTGGTCGTGGGTCTCCTTCGCGATGCCGCGCTGGTAGCGCGCCTGCGACCACCCGCCCTGGTCGTGCCAGCTGTGCACGTCGTCGACGAAGCTCATCACCTCGCGCATGCCGTCGGACCCCCCGGCGAGGATCCGCGCGAGCTTGCGGTTGATCAGCAGCACCGCGTACCCGTCGCCGCCGGGCATGCCGGCGAGCGGCTCGATGAACGGCGAGTCGTCGATCGTGACCTCGCTGCGGATCGGCCGCGCGAGCCGGTGAACCTCGAACAGGTCGATGCCCGACGCGGCGAACACCGCCATCCCGCGGGTGCCGCTCGCGTCGAACTCGGTGTCGAACCAGGTCCTGATCCGCTCCACGTCCTGCTTCAGCTCGGCGCGTTGCTTGCTCGGGATGTCGTCGTCGCGCAGCCCGCGCTCGACGACGTCGAGCAGCGACTCGAGCTCGGTCGAGCGATGCTTCGGCGTCGGGAACTCGCTCGGGTCGAGGTTGAGATAGACGCTGACGACCTTGTGGCCCTCGGGGCGAAGGCCGGCCAGCTCGCGCAGGCGCTGCTTGGTGGTCACGGGCGACATCATGGCGAATGGGGGCGGCCGCTGCGTACCCCGCCCGGGCCGCCGCCAATCGTCGGGTCCCTCAGCCGCGCACGGTCACCCGCACGATCCGCGAATGGCCCAGTTCGTACGGATAAGCGGCCTCACGCCGGATGCGGGCGCGGAAGCCGTACACGACCAGGCCGCGCGTGGCCTCGAAGCGATAGGCGAAGCTCCACCGCCCGGCGCGGTCGGTGCGGGGTGTCGCGAAGGTGCGCCAGCGCCCGCGCAGGCGCACCTGGAGGTCGACGAGCTTCCCGCCCTCGGGGAGCGGCCGCCCGAGCAGCCGGCCGCCGAAGATCACCGCCTCGCCGTTGCGAACCCGCCGCCGGTCGACACCGATCGAAGAGCGCGCGGAGACGGCGACCTTGACGTCGGCGATCACCGGCTTCGCGGTGTCCGTGCCCTCCCAGCGGAAGCGCAGCGTCCGCGACGTGCCCGAACCCACGCGAAACGAGAAGCCGCCGCCGGCATCGGTGCGCAGCGACGCGACGTGCGCGAACCCGCCCCCGGTGCGCGGCTGCGCGGTGATCGTGACGGCGGCGTGGCGAACCGGGACGCCGCTCGCGGAGAGGCGGCCCGCGAGCTTGGCGCCGTTGCGGATCCGCCGATCGCAACGCCGCGCGCGGCGGGCGCAGCGGCGGCTCGCGGCCACGGACAGCAAGCTGCCGGCGCGCAGCGGCAGCACGAGCCGCATCGGGGAGCCGTCCGCGCGCCGGGTGGCGGTGCGCTCGTTGCCCGCGGCGTCGCGCACGCGCGCCCGCAGCTCGTAGATGCCGTCGGGCAGGTCGAGGTCGCCGATCCGGGTCTCGAGGCGCTCGCCGGCGATGCGCCCCCCGCCGTCGACCCAGCTGCCCGTGCCGATGCGCCGCAGCTCGATCGAGCCGTCGGCAGCCCCCGAACCGACGTCCGCGACCCGCACGTGCACGGCGCGTGGGTCGCGAGGATCGCCGTCCTCGAACACCGCGGTCGGCGCCTCGTCGTCGAAGCGCAGCCGCACCGCATCGCCCGCGCGCCCGGAGTCCTGGTTGCCGGCCGCGTCCTCGAGCCAGATGCGGGCGACCCAATCGCCGGGCTCCGGCACCCGCAGCGCGAGCGATGCGATCTGCTCTCCGTCCCCCGATCCCTCCACGCAGTCGCCGCCGCCGGCCCGGCACAACCGGTACCGCGCTCGCACGATCGGCGCGGACTGGCCCTGCGGATTCGCCCACGTGACGTCGAAGCGGTTCGCGCCCCGCCAACCCTCACCGCCGCTCACCGCGACTCCCTCGGGCTTGTCCGGTATCGAGTTGTCGACCCGGATCTCCTGCCCGGCGCGTGCGGCGTTGCCGGCGGCGTCGACCGCCTCGACGTCGATCCTGTGTGTCCCGTCGGAGAGCGTCGACGTGTCCACCTCGAACCCGCCGGGGACGATGTCGACACACGGCCGCGGGCGGGTGAAGCTGCAACGCGCCCAGCCAGGGGCCGCGTTGTCACGGAAGTCGAGGGTCTGGTGCACGACGCCGTCGACGTGAAGCCGCGACAGCATCACGCCCGACGCCGTCGGTGAGCGCGGTCCAGGCCTCCTCGCGCCCGCGGTGCCAGCCGCTGCCCCAGAGCGCCCCGTGGTGAGGCGTCACGGCGGGCGCCACGACGTCGCGCACGCGGACCGTCACGTTTGCGGCCGAGAACAGCGCACGGTTCGCGGGCGAGAATGCGCTCGCGGACGTGTCGCAGCCGGCCGGGTTGACGCATCGCGTCTGGAACCTGAAGCGACCGTGCGAGAAGAGGTTGACCGACGCCGAGAGCGAGAAGACCGGTGTGCCGATCCCGCAGTACGAGGTCCACTGGTAGCACCCATATGGGTAGTCCCCTGCGTCCCAGTCGCCGTCGAAGGCCACGATGCCCGCCGACCACTCGCTCGAGAGGCGGATCGCCCCGACGTTAAAGGTGACCTCGGCAAGCTCGGTGCCCGCCGGAGCGGTGAAGACCTGGTAGGCCCCTGCGCCGTAGGGGGCCCGGCCGCCGTTCGAGCTGGCCTTGGTCACGATGCCGGTCCCCACCCCACTCGACGGAGGACAGATCGAGTACGCGCTCATCATCGGCCCTTCGATCGCCACGAACGCTTCTTGCGCCGCCCCGGCGACGCTGCCACACGCGCGCACCTCGTAGATGCCGGCGTCGGCGACGGGCGCCGTGCCGAGCAGCGCTGCGAGGGCGACGGCGACGATCGATGCGGCGGCGCGCATCACGGCCCGAACTCCGCTCCCCCGGCCGTGGCGGCGGTACCCGCCGCGGAAACGCCCGCAGCGGTGCCGAAGCTCTCCGTGGCGGCGGCCGGCCGCCGCTCGGGCTCGGGCTCGGCGACGCTGCTCTCGGGGCCGAACTCCGCGGCAACCTGCTCCTCGCGGGCGGGCTGCTCGCGGGCGGGCCCGGGCTGCTCCTCGGCAGGCGTCGTGATCGTCGCGGGCGCCGGCGCATCGGGCGCCACCGGGCGCTCGTCCTCCACGGCCGCCGTCTCGCGCTCGACGCGAGCGGAGGGCTCGCGCTGCGGCAACTCGCGCGCCTGTTCGTGGACAACCGCGCCGCCGCCCGCGATCGCTGCCGTGGAGGCGACCACGGCGGCCGCCTTCTGCGCGCTGACCATCTCGGCTCCCTGCTGGAGCTTGGCGGCGAGCACACCGGCCCGGTCACCGCCTCCGGCCCCCAGCCAGTCCGAGAAACGCGACCACAGGCCGGCGCGCTCGAAGAGGGGCAGCACGACCCCCGGAGGGAGCAGCTCCGCCAGCCGGGCCGGCGCCGACCGGTAGGTGCGCAGCGCCGCGCGACAGCCGGTGCATCCCGAGAGGTGAGTGCGCATCGTGCGCTCGTCGGCATCGCTCGCGTGACCGTCGCAGACGGCGGAGAGAAGTGGACGGAAGCGCTCGCACCGATCGCCCGACGCGATCTCGCCGAAGCACTCGAAGAAACGCCGGCGTCCCTCCGTCAGCGAGCGGTTCACCTTGGTCCAGCTGAAGCCGGTGCGCTGCGTGATCTCGATGTAGGAGTAGCCGAGCGCCTTCAGCACCATGCACTGGAGCTCGTTCGGCTTCAGCGTGCCGAGTGCCTCCGCGGTGTGACGCACGCGCTCGCGCTCGCCGGCTGCCTCCTCCGGCCCGCGCTCGGCGGGCGCGAGGGCCTCCGGCGCCGATTCGTCGCCCGCAACGCTGCGCTCCCGCTGGCGGCGAAGCGCGAGTGCCTCGTGCTTGATGACGGTGTGCAGCCACGGCCGCAGCTGCGAGCGGTCGGCGGTGGGCGCCTTGGTGAGAAGGATCTCGAGGCTGCGCTGGTAGGCGTCGTCGGCATCGGCCGAGCAGATCGAGTAGCGCCGGGCCGTCCGCCTGAACGGCGCCGCGCCCGACGTGGCCAGCTCAACGGCGGCCGCGAACAGCTCGCCCGCCGCGGGCCTCCCGCCCGACCGATCTCCTCCGTGATGCGTTGCCATCTGGGCGGAGCAGGCTTCCGGCTGAGGCGCGGGCGGTCCATTGGCGCACCGGCCACCACCGCGGCACAGAACGTGCGCATCCGTGATCCGGCAATGCGCCGGCGCCAGTCAAGCAGCCGGGTGCATGTCCCGATGTCCTTTGGGAAATGCCCAGTTTGCGCGAATCTGCCGAAAAGTCTGCAAATTGCGGGATTTTGCGAGCCGCGCCCGCTTGCCAACAAGGCGCGCCCCGGCGCCTGCCGGTTGTTACAGTGGCACGCGCAGGGGGTTTTTCCGGGTTTTCTTGGACTGAGGAGCGGTAGCCAAATGGCGGTTTGCGTAATTTCGGGGGGCGCCGGCTTCCTGGGCTCGCACTTGTGCGAGTACCTGCTGGAGCTGGGCGACAAGGTGATCTGCATCGACAACCTCGACACGGGGTCGCTCGAGAACATCGAGCACATCGGCGAGCCCGAGTTCGAGTTCATCAATCAGGACATCACGGAGTTCGTGTCGATCGAGGGGCCGGTGGACTTCGTCTACCACCTCGCGAGCCCGGCGAGCCCGATCGACTACGCGCGGCTGCCGCTGCACACGCTGAAGGTCGGCTCGTACGGCACGCATCACATGCTCGGCGTCGCCAAGCAGAAGCGCGCGCGCTTCCTGCTGACCTCGACCTCGGAGGTCTACGGCGACCCGGAGGTGCACCCGCAGCCCGAGAGCTACTGGGGCCACGTCAACCCGATCGGCCCGCGTGGCGTGTACGACGAGGCCAAGCGCTACGCGGAGGCGCTCACGATGGCCTACCACCGCCAGCAGGGCGTCGACACCCGCATCGCGCGGATCTTCAACACCTACGGGCCGCGCATGCGCCCGCACGACGGGCGCGCGATCCCGACCTTCATGCGCCAGGCGCTCCAGGACAAGCCGCTGACGGTCTTCGGCGACGGGTCCCAGACGCGCAGCTTCTGTTACGTGGAGGACCTGATCCGCGGCCTCGTCGCGCTGATGGCGTCCGAGTACCACCAGCCGGTGAACCTCGGGAACCCCGGCGAGATGACGCTGCTCGAGCTCGCGGAGACGGTCGTCGACGTGACGGGCTCGCGCTCGGAGATCGTCTACGAGGCGCTGCCCCAGGACGACCCGAAGGTGCGCCAGCCGGACATCACGCTCGCGCGCGAGGTGCTCGAGTGGCAGCCCGAGGTGGAGCTCGCCGACGGCCTGCGCATGACGATCGAGCAGTCGGGCATCGAGCGCCTCGTCGGCGCGCGCTAACCGCCCGCAGCCGACTGCCGGTCCGCCGGCGCGCGCGACCGTAGAAGCCCGGCGGAGAGCACGGCGAGCAGGACGACCGCCGGACCGAGCACGAAGGGTGCGAGCGGGGTGAAGAACGCGAGACCGAAGGGCACGGCGACCAGCGCGAGCCACCGGGGCAGGAGCGCACCCGTCCGCAGCGCGACGGCCGCGGTTGCGAGCACCAACACCCCGACGCCCACGCCGGCGGCGCCGTACCCGAGGACATAGGAGATCTCGAACAGCGCCTGGGCCAGGTCCGGGGTGAGCCGGCCGTCATCGGCACGCAGCGCGCCGACCATGTTGATGGTCTCCGCGCCGAGTCCGGTCGCCACCAGGATCAGCCCCCCACCGAAGGCGGCATCGGCGAGCAGGTCGTCCCCTTCGGCGTCGCGCAGCATCGCCCGCACGCCGCTTGCAAAGAGAATGAACCCGGCGATCGCGATCAGGCTGAGACTGCCGCCGGCGATGATCCTTCCCGAGTTGTCGGCGTAGAAGGCGACCACCTCGCTCGTGGAAGCGCCGGCATCGGGCTGCTCGAACACCCACAGCGCATTGCCCGCGGCGAACAGGACCGCCACTGCGACGCCGGCTATCCCGGTTACCCGGCGCGTCTGGGCTCTGCGGTCCAAGGCCGTCATAGTGCCCGGGCGCCCGGTCGTGATGTCAGGTGCGTCACCCGCCCGCCAGACGCTCCGCCGCTTCACGTAGCTCGCCGATCGGGCGGCCCGTGATTCCCGCCAGATAGCAGGCGATCGGAGCCGCCTTGCGCTCCGAGGCGTGGGCCGCGACCGAGGCCAGGCGCAAGATCTCGTCCATCCGGTGCTGGTCGGGCGGATCACAGCCGATCTCCTCGGCAAATGTTCGAATCCACTGCTCAGCCGTCACTGCGGCACCTCCTGATCGTGGGAAAAGGCCAGCAAAGTGCGCATAAACCGCATGAGGGAGCGGTTTGCCGCCCGCGCGCTGCGGACGCCTCGAGCGATTCTCCCCGCCGGGCGATCGCTCTCATCTTCCGGCGGGGGGCGCGGTGGTAGTTTTGCGGGGTCGAAAAGGCGGGCAACCTACCTTCGGGTGCCTGGCTTGATGGGTGCGGACGGATCCGCCGTGAACGAGAGGATGTCGCACTCCCGCTACCCCGGCACACGGGTCGTGTTCTCCTAGATGCGGGACGCCCAACCCCACCGCCCCATGACTGAGCCCGCCACACGCACCGAAGCTCGCCCCGCTCCCCAGGACGCGGAGCGCCCGGCACGCTTTCCGCGCCGCGACGCGCCGCTCGCCGTGGCCGGGACGATCCCGGCGAACGCCGAGGAAGCGCAGGTGCGCCGCGACGTGCGCGCGCGGCGCCCGAGCCTGATCTCCGCCCTGATCCACGCGCGCGCCCTCGAGCGTGGCATTCGCATCGCCTCGCTGCTGGCGCTCGACCTCGTCGGGGTGGCCGGCGCGATCTTCACCGCCCTCGGGCTGAAGGCGCTCGCGCGCGGCGGCTCGGCGGCCGACGTCTGGCACACGACGCAGGACTACGTCCCGTTCGTGTTCCTCGTGACCGCGCTGATGTTCTCCCGCAGCGGCCTCTACAGCCGCCGCGAGGCACGCCCGGGCTTTGCCGCGATCGTCGCGGGCCTGTCGCTGGCGGCGCTTGCGGCGTTCGCGTTCGCGCTCGTCAACGGGCTCGACTTCAGCTCGTACTACATCTTCTACGGCGGCCTGTTCTTCGGCCTCATCTGGGTGAGCACGCTGCGCTGGGCCTACGAGCGCACGACCGGGCTGCTGCTCTCGGCGATGGGGCGCCGGCGACGCGCGATCCTCGTCGGCTCGGGCGACCAGATCGACGCCGTCGCGCACGCGCTCGCCGACGACCGCTCGGGCACCCGCTACGAGCCGGTCGGCTACATCTCCCTCACGCCCAAGCCGGACAACGGCCTGCGCAACCTCGGCACGCTCGACGAGCTGCCGGGGCTGCTCCGGGAGCACCGCGTGCAGGAGGTCGTGATCGCCGACCCCGACTTCCCGCAGGAGGAGGCGCTCGAGCTGGTCGACCGTTGCCACGCGATGCGGGTCGCGGTGCGGATCGCGCCCACGACGATGGAGATCATGACCCACCGTCACGAACTCGTCCCGGGCCAGTCCGTCCCGCTCTTCGAGCTCAAGCCGCCCGTCTTCGAGGGCGCCGACTTCGTCGTGAAGCGGAGCTTCGACCTGGTCGTCGCGAGCCTCAGCCTCGCGGTGCTGTCGCCTCTGCTGCTCGGCATCGCCGCCGCGATCAAGGCCACCTCTCCGGGCCCGGCGATGTTTCGCAGCCGCCGCCCGGGGATCGGCGGCGTGCCGTTCGACTGCCTGAAGTTCAGGACCATGCACACCGACGCCGAGCAGCGCCAAGAGGAGGTCGAGTCGCTCAACGAGGCCAGCGGCGCGCTCTTCAAGATCCGCCGCGACCCGCGCGTGACCGGGGTCGGGAGGGTGCTGCGGCGCTTCAGCCTCGACGAGCTCCCACAACTCGTGAACGTCCTGCGCGGCGAGATGTCGATGGTGGGCCCGCGCCCGCTCCCGCTGCGCGACTACAGCCGCCTCGAGGACTGGCATCGCAAGCGCTACCTCGTGCTCCCCGGGATCACCGGCCTCTGGCAGGTGTCGGGCCGCGCCGACCTCGACTTCGACGAGCTGGTGCGCCTCGACTTCCTCTACCTGGAGCGGTGGAGCGTCTTCCTCGACCTCTCGATCCTGCTGAAGACCGTGCCCGCCGTGTTCAGGCGGCGCGGGGCGTTCTAGCCGCAGTTCGCAGTCGGCAGACGGCAGGGCCGTGAGCGTGCACGACGAGATCTGGGCGGCGCTGCCGGCCGATCGCGGTCACGACGAGGCCGTGCACGATCGGGTGCTGGCGGTCCTCGAGACCCGGCTGCACGATGCGGGCCACGGCGAGGCGCGCGTGCTCGACGTCGGCTGCGGCGACGGAGCGCTGGGCGCGCGTCTGGCTGCCCACGGCGCCCGCGTGACGGGGCTCGACCCCTCCCCGACCGCGCTGCAACGTGCGCGGGACGCGCACCCCGAGCTCGACTGGGTCGCCCCCGCCGGGGACGGGAGCATGCCGGTCGCCGACGCGAGCTTCGACATGGTCACCTGTGTGAACGTGCTCCAGCACGTTGCCGACACGCAATCGCTCGTGTCCGAGGCGCGCCGCGCGCTGGTCGCCGGCGGGCTCTTTGCGGCCGCGGTGCCCTTTCACGGGCGCGTGCAGGGCGCGTGGACCGCGCTCACCGGCTTCGAGCGCCACTTCGACCCGCTCGAGCCGGTGCTGCGCTTCTACACGGCCGGGTCGCTGCGAACGCTGCTCGGTGACCTCGGGTTCGAGCGCGTCGAGGTGCTTGCGCTCGGCGGTCCGCCGCTCGCGCGCGAGACGCTCGTGGCACTGGCGCGCGGCTGACTAGGGCTGCGCGGCCTTGGCGCGAGCGGCGCGGCGGGCGCGGCGCGCCTCCACGGCGGCCGCGTCCGCGGCCTGGGCGCGCAGTGCCACGAGGTAGGCGCTGCTGTTGAACGGCGAGACCGGGTCGAGATATACCGCTCCGCGCAGGATCGGCACGGCGCGCTCGGGTTGGTCGAGGTTGACCGCGTAGTACTCGCCGAGGCGCCGCCAGGCCTCCGCGCTCGCGGGCTCGTGCCGCACGGCCTCCTCGAGGGCCGCGGCCGCCTTGCGCTCGTTGCCTGCTGCATCCTCGATCGCGGCGCGCTCGAAGTAGGGCTCGGCGGACAGCGGGTTGATGTCCGCGGCGCGGTCGGCCGCGGCGCGGGCGCCCGCGAAGTCGCCGCGGTCGACGAGCGTGAGCGCCTCGTCGCCTTCGTGGTCCGCGCGCCAAGGCTGTGCGACCGCGAACGCGGAGCAGCCGGCCAGGGCGAGCACCGCCAGTGCCGCGGCAGCGCGAGGCCCGGCGACGCGACGGCGGCCGGTGGGCGCGGCCGCGCCGTCCGGCGCGGCGGCCATTTCCGCCGTCTCCTCCTCGCGCACGGGGAGCGGCCCACGCCCGGCGACCCACCCGGCGCAGAAGAGCCCGGTCACCGCGACCGCAGGGACGAACCACGTCCAGTCGAGCGCGGAATGCACCCCGAACACCACGGCGACGAGCGCGAGCGCGAGCAGGCCGGTGCGCTCGGCGCCCCAGGGCTCGGTGAGGCGCCGGCGCGTGAGCGCGAGAGTCGTGCGCGTCGCGAGCAGCCACCCGGCGAGCGCAGCGAGGCTCACCGCGAACCCGAGCAGGCCGAGGTCGGCGAGCGTCTGATGGAGGTATCCGTGCGCGTGCCGGCCCTGCGTCGGCTCGTCGCGGAAGCGCAGCTGCGCCTCGGCGAACGATCCCGCTCCCGCGCCGGCGAGCTCGTGCTCGCGCCACACGTCCATCGCGCGTGCCCAGTAGATCGTGCGGACGTTCCCGGTCTCGATCAGGCGCCCGGGGTCGTTCGACGGTGTCTGCTCGGCGCTCGTCAGGTCGGTCCAGCGATCCGAGACGGTGCCCCCGATCCCGCGGTCGCTGAACGCGAGCGCGACGAGCACGATCAGGGGGATCGCGGCGAGCGACCCCAGCGCCGCCGTGCCGATGCGCCGCCGCGTCTGCTCGGCGAGCGGCCTGGTCCGCGCGCGGCGCTCGATCAACCAACCGGCGGCGAGCAGCAGGCCCGCCATCGCGACCAGGATGAGCCCGAAGACGATGCCCGAGTCCTCGCGCTCGGCGAGCGCCACGCGGTCGTCCGTGAGCGCGCTCTGCCCGAAGGCCCACGCCGTGACCGCGGCCGCGCCGAGCACGGCGGGCGCGAGCACGGCGAGCGACGCCAGCCGGCGCGGCACGAGCGCGAGCCACAGCGCGACGCCGATCGCGGCGGCGATGATGCTGCCGCGGGAGAAGCTCAGCAGCATCGTCACGACGAGGATGCCGAGCACGGGGTAGGCGAGCGCGTTGCGCAGCGCGGGCCCGTCGCGCGTGCCGAGCCACAGGCAGATCGGGATCGCCATCGCCGCCGTGACGCCGACCGCGTTCCAGTAGCCGTACGGCTCGCGCAGTCGCGCATAGACCTCGTCCTCGGCGAGCCAGCCCGGGACGATCTTCGTCGCCAGCCCGTAGAGGCATACGACGGCGAGCGCGATCAACACCCCGTAGAGCACGGCATCCCAGCGGCGGGGAAACAGGCGCACGGCGGCGATTCCGCCCGCGAACGCGGCCAGGTATGCGAGCGTGCGGTTGGTCTCGATCCACGAATCGGCGGGGTGCAGCGACCACAGGATCGACAGTGCGGTGAGCGCCGCGAGGGCGACGAGCGCCGTGAGCGCGGCACCGCCGTAGAGCGGCGTGTCCACGGAGGTCCAGAGGATCGCGGCCGCCACGAGCACGCCGACCGTGACGATCACCCCGATCTCGACGAGCGTGGAGGACCCGAGCTGGAGGCCGCCGCCGCCGACGAAGGCGATCGCGGCGAGCGCCGCCGCGAGCGCCACGCAGAGCGCCAGGCCCGCGTCCCACCGCAGGCGGCGCGCATCGACCGCGGGCGCGACGGAGGAAGTCGCGGAGGCCGGCGTGACCTCCGTGGTGCTAGCGGCGGAAGCGCGAGATTCCACGCCTCACCCCCTCGCCGATGCGCCCGAGCGGCCCACCCTCGCCGGTGCCCGGCGCCGCCCAGCGCCGGCGCCCCGCGAGCACGAGGCCGGAGACCGTGAGGCCCACGAGGGCGAGCAGCACGATCGCCACGAACGAGGGCAGGTCGGTCCCGAAGCCGGCGGAGTCGAAGGGCTCGCCGCGCGCGCCCGGGCGAACGCCGGCGCCGCCGATCCGCACGGAGCCGCCGGCGCCGGCGGCCTTCGCGATCTGCTGCTGCTCCTCGCCCGTCGGGGGCAAAGCCGCATCGACCTGATCCGCGGTCGAGGGATCGCCCTTGGGCCGTCGCTTGCCGCCGGCGGACTTGAGCTGCGCGCGGCGGATCACGGACCGGCAGTCGGTGTACTCGTCGAGATCGGAGGGGAGGTCCTCGAGCGCCCCGTCCAGCTCGGACTGCGAGTAGGTGCCGTTCAGGATCCCGTCCTCGCTGCAGTCCCGGATCACGCTCGCCGGGCTGGCAGGCGCAGCGGCAGCCGTCGCCAGGCCGAGCAGGATGGCCAAGAGGGCGGCAAGAGCGACCGGGGCTGTTCGTGCTGCGGGCATCAGGTTGATGGGACGCCGAGGCGGCGTTCGCATCGGTAACCAACCCGCGCGGGCGGCTCTAGGTGCGGGGCGGCAGGGCGGAAGCCTAGCGATGGAGGCCGTTGGATCGGCCTGCGACAGCGCTAGATCGTGCGAAAACGCTCCAGCACCCGGCCGGCGCGATCGCGCTCCACGTACGGCTTCCCCGGGAGAAAGTCCGCAACTTCCGCGATCGCGGCCGCGCGGTCGTAGTTCGACGCCGGGCGCCGGGAGTCGTGGCGGATCGGCGTCGCGTCGACCACCCCGAGGCGCCAGCCGCGCTCCTCGGCGAGGCCGCCCCAGTGCGCATCGAGGCCCCACCCCATCCGCAGCGGCGGGAACGGGAGCAGCTCGCCGGCCACCGACGAGTGGAACGCCGTGAGCGGGCCGATCTCGACGAGGGCCGTGCGGCGGCCGAGCACCCAGCGCGCGCGACGGGTGACCGACCAGGCCGCGTGGCTTGTGTGCCGGTGGGCCGGCTGGGCGAGCTGAAAGCCGAAGCCCTCCGCGCAGGCCAGGAACCCGCCGAGGAAGCCGCGCGGCAGGTCGACGTCGTCGTCGACGACCAGCGTCCAGTCGGCCGTCGCGCCCGCCGGCCCGGCCGCCAGCAGCCGGTTGAGGTTCTCGAACTTGCCCGCGCCCTCGAGGCGCTCGAGCGCGGTGTCGGCCGACAGGGCCGCGTCCGCCTCGCCCAGCGCGCCGAGCGCGAACCGCACGTCATGGCGTGGATCGCGCAGCTCCGCGACGGCCCGCGTCATCGCGCCGGCGCCGTCGCGCCCGTAGATCCCCAGCACCGCCACGCTGCGCCGCGGCAGGCGCGCGGCTGCGCGGGCAACCCTGCGCGCCTCCCTCGTGAGCCGTGCGGCGCCGTCGTCCGCGAGGTCGAGCAGCCGGGCCCGCCCGCGCCGTCGCGGCCCTTCGACGATCCCGCTCTCGCCCGAGAGCACCTGCTGCGGGTCGAAGGCGGCGCTCATCGCGCGAGCAGCTCGCGCACGCGCCCGGCGGAGTGGGCGGTGAGCAGCAGCCCGTTCGCGCAGCGGCGGCGGAAGATGTGCCAGACGCATCCCGCGAGCACGCGCAGCTCGCGCAGCGCCGACGGCGCCTCACCGCGATGCTCGACGTAGGCGCGCAGGCTGCGCCCGCGCGCGTAGGCGGAGCGCATCAAGGGCCGCAGGCGCGCGTCGCGCGCGTCGCGGCGGTGCACGAGGCCGGCGCGCGCGACGTACATCACGTGGCCCCCGCGCTCGCGCAGGCGCCGCTCCCACATGTCCTCGTCGAACCCGTACGGAACGCCGGGGTCGAACATGCCGGCGAGCTCGAACGCGCTGCGGTCGGCGGCCATGTTGGCGCCCCATACGACGTCGACCTCACGGTCCTCGGGACCCGCGTCAAGTGTCGTGATGGGCGGGTCCTCGCGGCCGCACATCGGCAGGCGGAAGCCCTCGAGGCGCAGCTCGATCGGGCCGCCGAGCACCTGCGCGCCGGGGTGGCGGCGGCGACCGTCCAGCAGCTCGCGCAGCCAACCGGATGGCGCCTCGACATCGTCGTCGACGAACACCACGAAGGGCGCGCCGCCCGCCTGCACTCCGGTGTTGCGGGCGGAGTTGAGCCCCGGAGCGCCCGCACGCTCGACGTAGCGGATCGGCGCGCCCGCACGAGTCGCGACCTCCTCCGTCACCGCCCGCGTGCCGGCGGACGGGCCGTCGTCCACGACCACGATCTCGTAGGACGCCGGATCGAGATCCTGCGCGGCGAGTGACTCGAGCGCGACGCGCAGATAGTCGTCGCGGCCCTTCGTCGGGACGATCACGGAGGCCTCCAGCACCCGTGGAGCAATAGCATCTTCGGCCCGTGCCGCGATCCACCGTCGACGTGCTGCTCGTCTCCCCGTGCACCACGGCCGGGTGGCGCCGGGTCGACTCCCACATGGCCGCGGCGCTGCGCGACCTCGGCGTCTCGGTGGCCGTCGCCACCACGGAGTTCCCGATCGCGCGTCACCTGCGCCGCACGGTCGTGCTCACCGACCTGGCCGAGGCAGCCGCGATGAGGCGCGCGACGAGCCGCGCCCTGCGCCGCCATCGGCCGCGGGCGATCGTCTACTCGGGAGTGCAGTCGGCGATGCTCCAGCCGGGGCGGCGACTCGAGCGCGCGGGGCTGCGGTTCGACGCGCTCGCGGTCGAGAACCGGCCCGGCCGCGCCAACGCGCTCCAGCATCTGCTCGAGCGCAGGGCCCTGCGCCGGCTCGGCGTGCTGCTGCCCGCCGGCCACGTGCCCGCGGCGCTCGGGCACGAGCACAAGGTCGTGCGCCTGCCGTTCCCGGTCGCCTTGCCCGACACGGTGCGCGCCGAGCGCGAGCCCATCGTGCTCTGCTACGCGGGCAACCCGGACAAGAAGGGGCTCGACGTGATCGCCCGCGCGTGGGCGGACGCCGCCGCGGGGACGCGGCGCCTGCTCGTGACCGGCATCGAGCCGGAGCGCGGCCGGGCGTTCCTCGGCTCCCAGGGCATCGACGAGCCGGATTCACTGGAGTGGGCCGGCAAGCTTGCGGCCGGGGAACATGCCGTGCTGGTCGCGGGCGCCGAGGCCTACCTGTCCGCATCGCGGTTCGAGGACTACGGGATCGCCCAGCTCGAGGCGCTGGCCTGCGGCACGCCGCTCGTCACGACACCCTCGGAAGGCCCCTACGCGGCGTTCGCGCTGGCGCGCCGGCTCGAGCCCGCGTTCGTCGCGCGCGAGCGCACTCCGGAGGCGCTCGCCACGGCGCTGCGCGCGGCGCTCGAGATGCCCCCGCAGGCGCGCGCCCATTACGAGCAGCACGCGCGCGCGCTGGTCGCGCCGTACACGGAGGCCGAGGTGCGGCGGCGGCTGGAGCAGGAGGTACTGCCGCTGCTGCTGGGCTAGACCGAGCGGGCCCTCGCGCGGGACGTCATGCCGCAGTCGCTCCCACCCCACACGCCGAACGTCCCGGAGTAGGGGCTATAGGGGGTACTCAGGGACGTTCGGCGCTGGGTGCGGGTGCGCGTGCGCGCAGCCAATCGACCGTGTCCGCGATGCCCTCGCGTACGCCGATGCGCGCCTGCCAGCCGAGCACCTCGCGCGCCTTCTCGGTCGAGGGCCAGCGGCGCTGCACGTCCACCTCGAACGACGGCAGGTGCTCCAGCTCGAGCGCGGCGGGGTCGTTGCCGCACGCCTCCCAGATGATCGCGGCGATCTCGCGCACCGTCAGCTCCTCGTCGGCCGACACGTTGAAAGCCTCGCCGACCGCGGCGTCGCTGGTGAGCGCCGCGACGATGCCCGCCGCGATGTCGTCGACGTGCGTGAGCGTGCGGGTCTGCTCGCCGGACCCGAAGATCGGGAAGGGGCGCTCGCGCCGCAGCGCGCGCTCGATCAGGTCGGGGACGATGTGCGCGATGCCGGGCTCGTCCCCGGTCATCTCCCCCGGCCCGTAGGCGTTGAACGGGCGCACGATCGAGTGGCGCAGCCCGAACTCGTCCGCCGCGGCGCGGCACCAGTACTCGCCCGCGAGCTTCGAGAACCCGTACGCGGAGTGCGGGGTCGGGCACCGGTCGATGTACTCCTCGCGGGTCGGGAACTCCTCCGCGCGCTCGAACACCATGCTCGACGACACGTAGACGAACCGCTCCGGCTGCTGCTCGATCGCCGCCCGGAACAGTCCGTTGTAGAGCGCGGTGTTCGTCTCGAGCAGCGTGTACGGGAGCTTGTGGAAGTTGGCGATGCCGCCGACGATCGCGGCGAGGTGCACGACCCGGTCGCAGCCGCCGAGCGCCGCCCGCGCCTCGCCGAGCTCGCGCAGGTCGCCGGTGTGCACCTCGGCGCGCTCGCGCATCCAAGCGGGGGCCGGGCGCTGGTCGGCGACGCGCACCGCGTGGTCGTCGTCGAGCAGGCGCCGCACCAACGCAGTGCCGATCGTGCCGGCGCCGCCCGTGACGAGGATCCGCCCGGGGGTCAACCGCCCGTCGCCTGGAGCGCAGCGCTCAGGGACACCACCTCCTCGACCGGGGCGAACACGCGGGCGGCGCCAAAGGCGTTCCAGGGGTCGACCACGAGCGCGCCGGGCGCGCCCTCCGCGACCGCGCGCAGCGCCGCGGCGTGCGAGAACTCGGAGTGGTTGGTCGCGACCACGACCGCGGCCGCGCCGCGCACCGCCTCCTCGAGCCCGGGACCGGGCAGCGGGGAGTGCGGATCGTGGCCGGCGACCTCGGCCAGCTCGCGCTCGAGCAGCCTGATCAGCTTCGCCGAGAGCGAGTCCCGCAGGTCGTCGGAGTCGCGCTTGAAGGTGAGCCCGAGCACGGCGACCTTCGTGCCTCTCAGCGACCCGAGCCGCCGCTTGACGCCCTCGACGAGGAACAGCGGCACGCTCTCGTTGACGCGCGAGACGGACATCAGCATGCCCGGCGCGTTGGAGCGCTCCTCCGAGAACGCGAAGTCCTTGCGCAGGCATGTACCGCCGGTCAGCCCGGGCGCGGCGATCCCGCCGCGCGGGTAGTCGCGGTTGATCAGCTCGATCACCTCGAACACGTTCGCGCCGTGCTGCTCGCAGTTCATCATCAGCAGGTTGGGCAGCGCGAAGTTCGCATAGCGGAAGATGTTGGTCCAGATCTTCGCCAGCTCGGCCTGCACCGGCGTCGTGCGCTCGATGTGCGAGCCGAACACCTCGAACAGGCGCGCGACGCGCTCGGTGGACTCGTCGTCGACGCCGCCCACGATGTGCGGGAGCGTCTCGATCTCATCGAGGAAGTGGTTCTCGGCGATCCGCTCGGGCGCATGCGCGACGAACACGTCGCGGCCGACCTCGAGGCCGCGATGCTGCTCGACGTACCCGGCCACGAACTCGGTCGTACCGGGAGCGACGGTGGAGCGCAGGACGATGCTGTGCCCGGGCCTCAGGACGGGCAGCAGCGAGTCGAGCGCGGAGCGGATCTCGCTGATGTCGATCTCGATGTGTGACAGGCTCGGCGTGCCGAGCGTGAGCACGATGTGTTGCGCCCCGGCGGCGTCCTCGATGCGCTCGGAGAGCCGCAGGCCGCTGCCCGCGTTGACGCGCGCGAGCAGCTCCTGCGTGCCGCTCTCCTGGAACGGCATCACGCCGGCGCGCACACTCTCGACCCGCGCATGGTCGCTGTCGACGCCGACGGTCGAGAGGCCGCGGTCGGCAAAGCTCAGCGCGAGCGGCAGCCCGACACGGCCGAGGCCGACGACCGAGACGTCGTGTTCGAAGGAGTCGCTCATCTGTGGCGCTGGAACACGCGGGCGGGAACGAAGGCGCGTGACCTGCGCGATTCTCTCAGACGGCCACCACGGGAGCGGTGCGCGCCGGCCCCGTTGCCTGCTCCAGCTCCTGCCAGGCCTCGGCCAGCTTCGGCACCGCCCGGCGCAGCGTGTCCGCGTCGAGGCCGAAGCAGATGCGGATGTGGTCGAGGTGCTCGTCGTCGGCGGAGAAGCTCGACCCCGATGACACAGCCACGCCGTGCCGCAGAACGAGCTGCGCGAACTGATCGCCGCTCGTGCCGCGCGGCAGCTTCACCCACAGCGCGTAGCCGCCGCGCGGCGCGGCCCACTCCCATTCCGGCAGCAGGCGCGTGAGCTCCGCGGTGAGCGCCTCCATGCGCTCGCGCAGCGACTCCCGGCGCCGCGCGATTGTCTCGTCGAGCCCGTCCATCAGCGCGAGCGCGAGCGCCTGCGAGGCCGCGGGCGTGCCCAGGTCGAGCGCGACCTTCAGCCGGCCCAGGCGCAGGATCGTGGACGCGGGTGCCCGCACCCAGCCGACCCGCAGGCCTCCCCAGAGCGTCTTCGAGAGCGAGCCGACCGTGAAGACGCCGTCCGCCGCGATCGAAGCGAGGCGTGGCGGGCGGGCGCCGTCGAAGGCGAGGTCCTCCATCACGGTGTCGTCGATCACGCTCACGTCGTGCTCCCGGGCCAGGGCGAGCAGCTCGCGCCGCCGGCCCTCGGGCATCACGCGGCCGGTCGGGTTCTGACAGGTCGGGGTCAGGTGCATCAACCGCGGCGGGCGGTCGAGCAGGCGCCGCAGCGCGTCGGGACGCACGCCGGAGTGGTCGAGGTCGAGCGGCGCGAGCCGTGCGCCGGCGCGCGCGAAGGCCTCGACCACTCCCGGATAGGTCGGCGTCTCGAGCGCGACGCGGTCCCCGGCGGACAGCTCGAGCGCGGCGATCAGGCTGATCGCCTGCTGGGCCCCGGTGGTGATCAGGATCTCCTCCGCGGTGGTCGGGAGCCCGTCGGCCGTGAAGCGCGCGGCGATCCGCTCGCGCATCGCGGGCAGGCCGAGCGGCGCGTAACCGAGCAGCGGCGACACCGCCGCGATGTCCCCGACCGAGATCGAGATACCGAGCGGAAGCTCCGTGCTCGGGGGGGCGGCGAGCGAGAGATCGATCTGAGGCTCCGGCCCCGAGACCATCGCCGAGAGCTGCGACGTCCTCGCCATCTGGTCCTCGCGCGGCAGGCCCGGCATGCGCACGACGGTGCCGCTCCCCTGGCGGCGCTCGACGGCGCCCTCCTCTTCGAGCAGGTTGTACGCGGCGACGGCCGTTCCGCGGCTCACGTGGACGAGCTGGGCGAGCGTGCGCTCCGCCGGCAGCCGGGTGCCGGGTGGGAGCGTGCCCTGTGCGATCGCGCCACCGAGTGCGCGAGCAAGCCGTCGGTAGAGCGGGCCTGAGCCCGGGGTCCAGTCGCCGAGGCCACCGAGGATGCGATTCTGGATGTCGATCGGGTCCATTTAGGTCTGATTGGCTCTGGAAACATGGGCCAAAGCTCGATTAACTCTGGTCCACTAGCCGGATGGACTGTACCACTCCTCCGCAACTGGTAGTCAAAAGGAGCCAACATGAGCGACAACGGCCTTACCGACCACAGCCTCACGATCCGCCCCGCACGGGCCGCCGACCGCCTCGCGCTCGTGCGGCTCGCCCAGCTCGACGGCGCCGTTCCCGTGTTCGACGTGGAGCTGGTGGCCGCGCGCGACGGCCGTATCGTCGCCGCGGTCACGGCGGAGGGCTCCGCGCTGGCCGACCCCTTCGAGCACACGGCGGCGCTCGTCGAGTTCATGCGGGCGCAGACCGCTGCCCCCGCGGCTGTGCGCGACCCGCGGGGCGCGACCTACCGGCGCCGCTCGCGCAGGTACTGGCGCGCGAAGCCCGCAACGAACGCGGGGTTGTAGCGCAGGTAACGCACGAGCAGCCGGCGCGGCTCCTGCGCGAGGCGGAACAGCCACTCGAGGCCGCGCCGCTGCATCCAGGCCGGCGCCTGGCGCTTGCGGCCCGCGAGGAAGTCGAACGCCGCGCCGACTCCGACGAGCACCGGGGCCTCGAGCAGCGGGCGCATGTGCGCCATCCACTTCTCCTGTTTGGGAACCCCGATGCCGACCCAGACGACGTCCGGCCGATCGCCGTTGATGCGCGCGGCGACGTCGCTCTCCTCCTGCGCCGTCAGCGGCCGGTGCGGGGGCGAGTACCCACCCACGACCTCGATCCCCGGGTGACGGCGCTCGAGCGCCGTCACGAGCTGGTCGAGCGCCTCCGCGGTCTCGCCGCCGTAGAGCCACACGCGGTGCCCGCGCTGCGCGGACCGCGCGCAGTAGCGGTCGGTCAGCTCGGGCCCGTAGACGCGGTCCGTGAGGCGCTCGCCGAGCAGGTTGAGCGCCCAGACGAGCGGCTTGCCGTCGGGGACGTTCATGCTGGCGCCGCGCACGGCGGCGCCCATCTCGGGGTCCTCGCCGGCCACCATCAGCGCGTGCACGGCGAGCGCGCCGACGTAGCCGCGCTCACGACGCGCGATCATGCCGTCCATCGCGTCCATCGCCCCGGCGTAGTCCGTGACCGCGATCGGCACGCCGAGCAGCTCCCGCGTGCGGACGTCCATCAGCCGCGGTCCTCGTAGACGTCCATCAGCGCACTGTAGAAGCGGTCCTCGTGGAACAGCTCGCGGGCGCGGGCCAGGGCGGCCCCGCCGCGCCGGGCGCGCTCGGCGCCGTCACTCCACAGGGTGTGCATCGCCGCCGCCCACCGCGTCGCGTCGCCGGGCGCCAGCACCTCGCGTTCGCCCACCATCTCCGGCAGGCCGCCGCTGTCCGAGGCGAGCACCGGCAGGCCCGCCGCCATCGCCTCGATCACCGAATACGGGCAGGGCTCGTCCCAGCGCGAGGGGGCTACGACGAACGCCGCCTGAGCGCGCACGCGCGCCATCTCCTGCGGCGCGACACGCCCGAGGAAGGTCACCGGCGCTCCGCGCTCGTGCGCGAGGCGCTCGAGGCGCGGCGCTTCGGGCCCGGCCCCGGCGATCGCGAGCGGCACGCCGGACTGAGCCGCCGCGAGGATCGCCGTGTCGGCTCCCTTCTCCTCCACCAGCCGCCCGGCGAACAGGGCGTGCTCCCCGCGCCCGGAAGGCGGCCCCTGGGCGAACTCGTGCTCGCCGACGAAGTTGTGGAGCACGGCGATCGGGCTCGTCACGCGCACCTGCTCCGAGATGCGCCGCGCCGCGAACGCGCTCGGGGCGACGAAGCGGTCGACGGCGCGCACGATGCGCCGCTGCTGGAGCGCGAGGCCGGCGCCGTAGGCCGCGGCCTCGGGCAGGCTCCCGCGGCAGCGCAGCCGCACGCCGGGGAGCGTGTTGCGGCCCCGGCAGCGGGTGCACACCGCGCCGTCGCGGTAGTCGATCGCGACCGCGCAGGCGAGCCGGTAGTTGTGGAGGTGCATCACGACCCGTGCGCCGGCGCGCTTCGCGGCCGCGAGCGCCCGCGCGCCGAAGAGCGGATTGATGTTGTGGGCATGCACGATGTCGGCCCGATGGGAGCGGACAGCCCGCTCGACCTCCCCGGGATCGAGGCCGCCCCCGAGGAGCGCAGCGCCCGCGCGCACGCGACCGGCATCCGCGCTCGAGCGCTCGAGCACCCGGACGGCGTGGCCGTGTGCGCCGAGCAGGCGCACGATCTCCGCCACCGAGCGCTCCTCTCCCCCGGGCTCGCGGTATCGGTTGTGCAGGACCAGTACGTTCATTGCCGCCGCGCAGCCTATGGCCCCCATCTCCCTCATAACCAACTACCTCCCGCCCTACCGCGTGCCGCTCTACCGCCTCCTGCACGAGCGTCACGGCGTGGAGGTGCACTGCTTCGGCGGGGAGGGCGGCTACGTCGCGAGCGCGGACCGCGACCTCGAACGCCAGCTCGCGGAGGCCCCGTTCCCCGCGCATCTGCTCGAGCGCCAGGCCGACGCCGGGCGCGTGGCCGGTGAGAGCGACGCGGTGATCGTCGCCCTGACGGGCCGCGTCGCGGTGCCGTCGGCCTGGTACGGGGCGCGCCAGTCCAAGCTCCCTTTCATCCTGTGGGCGTCGCTGTGGCGGCATCCCCTGACGCTCGCGCACGTCGCGTCGCTGCCGTTCATGCGGCGCGTGTACCGCGAGGCCGACGCCGTCCTGACCTACGGCAATCACGTCTCGCGCTACGTGATCCGCAACCGCCGCAGCGACCGCAACGTGATCGTCGCCCCGCAGGCCGTCGAGCCGGAGCTGTTCGCGCAGCGCGTGTCGGCCGAGGACGTTGCCGCGTTTCGCCGCGACGCCGGCCTCCCGCCCGAGGGGCCGCTCGTGCTGTTCGCGGGCAGGCTCGTGCCCGAGAAGGGCGTCGAGGTGCTGCTGCGCGCGTGGCGCCGGCTCGACGTGCCGGGCGCGACGCTCGCGCTCGCGGGCGACGGGCCGCTGCGCGGCCCCGACGAGCCGGGGGTGCGGTTCCTGGGCCGCGTCCCGCGCGAGCGCCTGCCGGTCGCCTACACGGCGTCGAGCGCGGTAGTGGTCCCCTCGCTCGCCACGCGCCGGTTCCTCGAGCCGTGGGGCCTCGTGTGCAACGAGGCGATGCACGCCGGGCGGCCGGTGATCGCGTCGGCGGCGGTCGGCGCCGCGGCCGGCGGGCTCGTGGTGCACGGCGCGAGCGGCCTGGTCACCCGCGCGGGCCACGAGCAGGAGCTGACCGGGGCGATCCGGCAGCTCCTGACCGACGACGATCTGCGCCGCGCGATGGGCGACCGCGCCCGCGCGATCGTCGCTCCCTACAACTACGACGCCGCGGCAACCGCGTTCCACGAGGCGCTGCGGGCGGTCGGCGCGCTGGGCTGAGAACCTCCTTCGGCGCTGGGGTCACTTTGACACACAGTGGCTGCCAAAGTGACCACAACGGTCGAGTCAGCCGGCCCCCGGGTCGCGTGCCTCGGCGGTGACCCACACCGCCTTGCCCGTCGGCAGCGCGACCTCGATGGTCAGCGCGACGCTGCCGTCGGCGAGGTCCTCGACGCCGGCGACCGCGGCGTCGAGCGGCACCTCCTTCAGGGCGAAGTCGCGCGACAGAGCCGACACCACGTAGCCGGACGCGTCGCCGAGCCTCGGCACCACCATCCGCAGGCCGCGGGCGACCACGTCACGGTCGGTGATGTTCGCGAGGCGCGCCGTCGTGACGGGCTCGAGGCCGTCGTTGCCGGCGAGGAAGGCGACCTCCAACCGGCCCGGCTCGACCACGTTCAGGTCGAACCCGTCCGCGTCGCACGAGGCCAGCACGTAGTGCGAGAACCCGCCCGCCGGGGGCTGCGTGTAGAGCGGGCCGCCGGCGCCGCCGACCGTGATGTAGCGCACGCCGTCGTGCTGCTCCTCGTAGTAGAAGTGGTCGTGCGCCGCGAACACGGCGCGCACGCCGTGACCGGCGAACAGCTTCATCAGGACCTGCGCGTCGTCGGGATTGAAGTTGCCCTGGAACCAGGAGAACAGCGGCCGGTGCATGAACACGAACGTCCCGCGCGCGCCGTCCGCGGCGCGCAGGTCGCGCTCGAGCCACTCGAGCTGCTCGCCGGTCACGCGGCCCTCGCGGTTGGGCTCGTCCGTGTTGAGGCCCACGAAGTGCCAGCCCTCGAAGTCGAACGACCCGTGGAGGTCGTGCCCCCACTCCGCGAGCACCGCCATCGCCGCGGCGCTCGACTGCGCCTCGTGGTTGCCCGGCACGTTGAACACCGGGCCGCGGCTCGTGTCCGCGAGCGCGCGGAACCGGTCGAGCTCGTTCAGCATCTGCTGGCGCGACTGCCGGTATCCGAAGATCGCGTCGCCCGTGTAGAGCGTGAAGGCGGGGCGCAGCAGGGCGACCTCGCGCATGATCTGCGCGGTCACGGCGGGGAAGGGCATCCCCGCGACCGTCGGACGGCCGTCGCCGGCCACTGCGAACGTGAACCGGCCCTCGCCGCCCGGCGCCCCGAACGGGCGCGGGTTGACCGGCCGCAACGGGCGCTCTGCGGGCATCAGTGGCCCTTCCGGGAACGTTCGCCGGTAGACGGCGCGGCTCCGGGGCCACCAGGCAGGGACGCAGGGAGCCCGCGTACTCGGTGAGTACGTGGGCGACCGAGGACGCCGCGTGGTGGTTCCGGAGGCCGCCGTTTGGGGCGAGACGTTTCGGGAGGGCCACTAGGAATCCACGTCCACGTCGTAGGGCAGCCAGCCCGCCTGGCGCATCGCAGTCAGCCAGCCGAGCGGCAGCCGGCCGGCGAAGGCGAGCTCGGCGACCGCGCGCCGCTGCTCGACGGGTGGGGCGTCGGCGAGGCCGAGCCGCCCGAGAATCTCCGGCGGCGTCAGCGGCGCAGGCGCGAGGGCGTCCGCGCGGGATCCGTGCTCCTGCGCTCGATTCACCGGGCGGCGACTATAACGGCGGGAGCCCGCATCGTTATCCTCGGGCCGCGTGAAAGCAGTGATTCTCGCCGGCGGCGCCGGCACCCGCATCAGCGAGGAGACGGTCGCGAGGCCCAAGCCGATGATCGAGATCGGCAGCAAGCCGATCCTCTGGCACATCATGAAGATGTACTCCGCGCACGGGGTGAACGAGTTCGTCGTGTGCCTCGGGTACCGCGGGTACATGATCAAGGAGTACTTCGCGAACTACTACCTCCACACGTGCGACGTCACTTTTGACATCGCCGGGGGAGGCATGGACGTCCACCAGTCGAGCGCCGAGCCGTGGCGCGTGACGCTCGTCGACACCGGCGAGGAGACCCAGACCGGCGGGCGCCTGCGGCGCGTGCTGGACTACGTGGGCGACGAGCAGTTCTGCTTCACCTACGGCGACGGGCTCTCGTCGCTCGACATCGGCGAGCTGATCCGGTTCCACCGCGAGCAGGACACGCTCGCGACCGTGACCGCGGTGCAGCCCGCGGGGCGATTCGGCGCCCTCCAGATGGAAGGTGGGCGCGTGCGCGGGTTCGAGGAGAAGCCGCACGGCGACGGCGGGTGGATCAACGGCGGGTTCTTCGTGCTCTCGCCCGAGGTCGGCCGCTACATCGACGGCGACGCGACCATCTGGGAGCGCGAGCCGATGGAGCGCCTCGCCGCCGAGGGCCAGCTCTCGCCCTACCGCTACGACGGCTTCTGGCACCCGATGGACACGCTGCGCGACAAGCGCTACCTGGAGGAGCTGTGGACCTCGGGCGACGCGCCCTGGAAGAAGTGGGAGTGAGCGACGGCTTCTGGCGCGGGCGGCGCGTGCTCCTCACGGGGCACACCGGTTTCAAGGGGAGCTGGCTCGCGCTGTGGCTGCACGGCCTCGGCGCGCAGGTAACGGGCTACTCGCTCGCGCCGCCCACCGACCCGTCGCTCTTCGAGCTCGCGCGGGTGAGCGAGCTGACGACGTCGATCGAGGCGGACGTCCGCGACCTCGGAGCGCTCGAGCGCGCGGTCGTCTCGCACCGCCCGGAGGTCGTGATCCACATGGCGGCGCAGTCGCTCGTGCGGCGCTCCTACGCCGATCCGGTCGAGACGTACGAGACCAACGTGCTCGGCACGGTGAACGTGCTCGAGGCGGTGCGGCGTGCCGGCGACGCGCGGGTCGTGATCAACGTGACCACGGACAAGGTCTACGAGAACGACGAGCGCGACCGCCCGTTCCGCGAGGACGAGCCCAAGGGCGGCCACGACCCCTACAGCAACAGCAAGGCCTGCTCGGAGCTGGTGACCGCGGCCTACCGCTCGTCGTTCTTCTCAAGCGGCGCGCCCACGGCGCTCGCGAGCGCGCGCGCCGGCAACGTGATCGGCGGCGGTGACTGGGGCGAGGACAGGCTCGTGCCGGACCTCGTGCGCGGCGCGCTCGCGGGCCGCACGGTGCCGATCCGCAACCCGGACGCGATCCGGCCCTGGCAGCACGTGCTGAACCCGTTGAGCGGGTACCTCAGGCTGGCCGAGGCGATGTGGCGCTCGCCCGAGTACGCGGGCGCATGGAACTTCGGCCCGGACGAGCGCGACGAGCGCCCGGTGCGGTTCGTCGCCGAGCGGCTCTCCGAGCAGTGGGACGGCGGCGTCGCGTGGGAGCAGGACTCCGGCGAGCATCCGCACGAGGCGCACTACCTGCGCCTCGATTCCTCCAAAGCCCGCGAGCGCCTCGGATGGGCGCCGCGCTGGGACCTCGACCACGCCCTCGAAGGCATCGCCGGGTGGTACGGCCGCGTCGGCGCGGGCGAGGACCCGCGCGCCGTCACGCTCGAGCAGATCCGCGCGTTCGAGGGCGCCACACCTCCGTCACACCCGCGCGCTTTCTCGTAACACCCTCGACCCCAGCGCCACGCGGTGCGACAGATCACCCACGCCATACGTGGGCCAGGCCGCGCACCTCTTTGGGCGGGCGCCTAGCCGGGGAGCGGCGCGGGCAGGCGCCGCCGCCACCAGTCGAGCGTATCCGTGAGCGTGCGCTCCAGCGGGATGCTCGGCCGCCATCCGGTGGCCGCCGTGAGCTTGTTGTGGGAGCCCCACGTGACGAGCACCTCGCCGCTGCGCTGCTGGCGGTGGTCCGTGCGCGGGACGAGGTCCATCCGCGCGTGCGTCGAGAAGCTCGTGAGGATGTCCGCGATGCGCGTCGAGCGCCCGCTGCACACGTTGTACACGTCGGGGTCCGCGTGCTGGAGCGCAAGCCAGTACGCCTCCGCGACGTCGCGCACGTCGATGAAGTCGCGCCCGAGGGCGGCGCCGCCGGTCGCGACCTCGAGCGGGTCGCCCGTCCCGGCCGCCTCCGCCGATGCGACCTGGCGCGCGAGCTTGGAGACCACGTAGCGGTCGGACTGCCCGGGCCCGGCGTGGTTGAAGGCGCGCACGCGCACTACGTCGAGGCCGAACGACTCGTGGTACAGGCCCGCGGTGAGGTCCCCGATCACCTTGCTGACGGCGTAGGGGTTCTGTGGCCGCAGCGCGTGCTGCTCGGTCACCGGCAGATCCTCGTGGGGGCCGTACTCGTCGCCCGAGCAGGCGATCAGCACGCGCGCGCCGGGCGCATGGCGGCGCACGGCCTCGAGCACGTTCACGGTGCTGGCCACGTTGCGCCTGATCGTGCCGGCCGGGTCGCGCCAGGCGTCGGCGACCGACGCCTCGCCCGCGAGGTGGAAGACGAGGTCCGGGGCCGCGGCCTCGACGGCGGCATCCGCGCGCGTCGAGTCGGTGAGGTCGGCGCGCAGGTAGCGCCCGGGCTCGTCTGCCCACTCGGCCTCGTCCGCGGAGCGGCGGCCGAGCCCGACCACGATCGCACCCATGTCGCGGCACAGCGCAACCAGATTACGACCGGCGAAGCCGCTCGCGCCCGTGATCAGCACGCGCATGACGCGGCAAGGTACTAGAGCCACCGCCGCTCCGTAACCTACGGACCCGTGACGCCGCCTACCATCACGATCGTCACTCCCTGCCTGAACGCGCGGCGACCTGCCGGCCGCGCTCGAGAGCGTGCGGACCAGGGCTACGACGGCGACGTCGAGCACCTGGTGATCGACGGCGGATCGACCGACGGCACGCTCGACGTCCTGGAGTCGGCGCCGGGAGTGCGCTACATCTCCGAGCCCGACCGCGGCCTCTCGGACGCCGTCAACAAGGGCTTCCGCATGGCCGGCGGCGAGATCATCGGCTGGCTGAACGCCGACGACGTCTACCTGCCCGGTGCGCTCGCGCGCGTGGGCGCGGCGTTCGCGGGCGCGCAGGACGCGCCGTGGGTGACGGGTGCGTGCCTGATCCTCGACGACCGCGACCGCGAGATCCGGCGCGCGGTGACCGCCTACAAGAACTTCTTCCTGCGCCGCTACAGCTACTCCCTGCTCCTGGTCCAGAACTTCGTGTCCGTGCCCGTCGACGTTCATCCGCCGCAGCGCCCTCGATCGAGTCGGCCTGCTCGACGAGCGCTTCCGCTACTCGATGGACTACGACCTGTGGTTGCGGCTCGGCGCGCCTGCAACCCCCGGTCGTGATCGACGAGTCGCTCGCGGGATTCAGGATGGCCGAGGGCTCGCTCAGCATGTCCGGTTTCGAGAGTCAGTTCGCCGAGCACGCGCAGAACGCGCGTGAGCACGGCGCCGGGCATCCGATCGCGGTCGCGGCGAACCGCGCCGCCAGCGCGGCTGATCGTCGCGATCTACCGGGTCATGCGGCGGCTGCGCGCACGGCGATCCTGAGCCGCGCCTACAGTTTGGCCCGTGAGCGACCGCAGAGCATTGATAACCGGCATCGGCGGGCAGGACGGCTCCTACCTGGCGGAGCTGCTGCTCGGGCAAGGCTATGAGGTCTTCGGGATCGTGCGCACGGGGGCAGGGGCCGGCGACTACGCGAACCTGAGCGCGATCCGCGACGACGTGCGGCTCGTCGAGGCCGACCTGCTCGACCAGGGCTCACTCGAAGGGGCGCTGCGCTCCTGCGCGCCCCACGAGGTCTACAACCTCGCCTCGGTCTCGTTCGTCCCGGCCTCGTGGGACGAGCCGGTGCTCACCGCGGAGTTCGCCGCGGTCGGCGTCGACGGTGATCCTCGAGGCGATCCGGGCGGTCGATCCGGCGATCCGCTTCTACCAGGCGTCGTCCAGCGAGATCTTCGGCGAGCCGCCGAGTGCCCGCAGAGCTCCGACACTCCGCTCGCCCCGCTCACCCCGTACGGGGTGGCCAAGTCGTACGCGCACTTCATCACGCGCAGCTACCGCCGTCGCTACGGCCTGCACGCGTCCTCGGGGATCCTCTACAACCACGAGTCGCCGCGGCGCCCGCTCGAGTTCGTCACGCGCAAGATCACGCACGCGCGGCCGCGAGCATCAGCCTCGGCCTCCAGCAGGACCTGTCGCTCGGCGATCTCGACGCGCGCCGCGACTGGGGCTACGCGCCCGACTACGTGCGCGCCATGTGGCTGATGGTGCAGCAGGACGAGCCGGACGACTACGTCGTCGCGACCGGGGAGGCGCACAGCGTCGGGGAGCTGCTCGAGGCGGCGTTCGCCCACGTCGGGCTGGACTGGCGCGAACACGTCAGCTCCGACAGCTCGCTGAAGCGCGGGAAGGCCGAGCTGCACAACCTGATCGGCGACCCCTCGAAGGCGCGCGGGCGGCTCGGACTGGAGCCGACGCTGCGCTTCGAGGAGGTCGTGCAGGTGATGGTCGACGCCGACCTCGCGGCCCTGAAGCGGCAAGCGCGACCAATAGCATGAGCGCAATGCCCAAGAAAGCGCTCATCACAGGGATCACGGGCCAGGACGGCTCCTACCTGGCCGAGCTGCTGCTGGAGAAGGGCTACGAGGTGCACGGCATCGTGCGCCGCTCCTCGAGCTTCAACACCGGCCGCATCGACCACCTCTACCACGACCCCCACGAGAGCGGGGTGCGCCTGTTCACCCACTACGGCGACCTCGCGGACCCCGTCTCGCTGGCGAAGCTGCTCTACGAGGTGCAGCCGGACGAGGTCTACCACCTCGGCGCCCAGAGCCACGTGCGCGTCTCGTTCGACATCCCGGAGTACACCTTCGACGTGACGGCGCGCGGGCACGCTGCGGATCCTCGAGGCGATGCGCGAGTCGGGCGTCGAGCGCGCGCTTCTACCAGGCGTCCTCCTCGGAGATGTTCGGCGCGCGCCGCCGCGCCGCAGTCGGAGACGACGCCGTTCCATCCCGCGCAGCCCCTACGCGGTCGCGAAGGTCGCCGCGTTCTGGGCGACGGTGAACTACCGCGAGGCCTACGGCATGTTCGCCGCCAACGGCATCCTCTTCAACCACGAGTCCCCGCGCCGCGGCGAGACCTTCGTCACGCGCAAGATCACGCGCGCCGTCGCGCGGATCAAGGCGGGGCTGCAGGACAAGCTCTACCTCGGCAACCTCGACGCCAAGCGCGACTGGGGCTACGCCGCGCGACTACGTCGAGGCGATGTGGCTGATGCTCCAGAGCCGACGAGCCGGACGACTTCGTGATCGCCACCGGCGAGACGCCACAGCGTGCGCGAGTTCCTCGACGCGGCGTTCGAGCACGCCGGGCTGGACTGGGAGCCGCACGTCGAGATCGACCCGCGCTACTTCCGCCCGTCCGAGGTGGACGTCGCTGCTCGGCGACCCGTCGAAGGCCACGGGAGCGCCTCGGCTGGGAGCCCAGGTCCGCTTCGAGGAGCTGGTCGCGGATCATGGTCGACGCCGACGTCGCCGCGCTGGAAGAGCAGCTCGCGGGCAAGGTCACTCGCTACAGTCACGAGGGCACATGACGCGTCCGGATCCCGACTTCTGGCAGGGCACGCGCGTGGTGGTCACGGGCGGCGCCGGCTTCCTCGGGCGCTCCGTGGTCACGGAGCTCGACGAGCTCGGGCGCGCAACCGTGTCCGTGCCGAGCTCGGCCGACTTACGACCTGCGCGATCGCGGCCGCCGCGCGCAGCGCCGTCGACGTCCGCCGACGTCGTCATCCACCTCGCCGCAAGGGTCGGCGGCATCGGCTTCAACCTGCGCAACCCGGCCCCGCTCGTGTACGACAACCTGATGATGGGCATCAACGTCTTCGAGCAGTCGCGGCTCGCCGGGCGTGGGCCGCGCTCGTTGCCGCCTGCTCGGTCTGCGGCTACCCCAAGTTCGCGCCCGCTCCCGTTCTCCGAGGACGACATCTGGGACGGCTACCCGGAGGAGTCCAACGCTCCCTACGGGCTCGCCAAGCGGATGCTGATCGTGCTCTCCGACGCCTACCGCCGCCAGTACGGGTTCAACTCCTGCGTGCCGGTGATCGCCAACCTCTACGGGCCCCACGACAACTTCGACCTCGAGGACTCGCACGTGATCGCGGCGATGATCCGCAAGTTCGTGGACGCGGTCGAGGACGGCGCGAGCGCGAAGTCGTGCTGTGGGGCACCGGCAAGCCGAGCCGCGAGTTCCTATACGTCGACGACGCGGCGCGCGCGCTGCTCCTGATGGCGGAGCGCTATGGCAGCTCTGAGCCGGTCAACATCGGCACCGGGCGCGAGACGACGATTCGGGAGCTGGCGGAGACGATCGCGGCCGCGACCGGCTTCGAGGGCGAGATCGTCGTGGGACGCCAGCCGCCCCGACGGCCAGCCGCGGCGCGCCCTCGACGTCTCGCGCGCCGCCGAGCGCTTCGGCTTCGACGCCGAGATCGACCTGGCCGACGGTCCGCAAGACAGTCGCCTTCTACCGCCAGCAGTTCGCGGCCGCCGCGACCTAGCCTCCGGCCTGGTCGACGATTGGTCGCCTGTGGTTGCTGTGCAACCACAGGGACCACAGTTCAAGAAGCCGTCATACGACTCGCGCCCAGGTCCGCGCCTAAGCGCCGAGCACGCGCTCGTACACGGCGAGCGTCCCGCGCGCGGCGCGCTCCCACGTGAACCCGCGGCCGCGCGTCCCGCCCACGGCGCGATCAGCTCGGCGCGGCGCTCCGGGTTGCTCGAGCAGCCGCGCGGATCGCGGCGGCGATCGCATCCGACGTCGCGAGGATCGAACAGCTCCGCCGCGTCGCCCGCCACCTCGGGCAGCGCCTGACACGTTCGAGCAGGCGACCGGCACCTCGCGCCGCATCGCCTCGAGCACCGGCATGCCGAATCCCTCCATCAGGCTCGGGTAGACGAACACGGTCGGCCGCCGCGTAGAGGCCCTCCAGCTCAGCGTCGTCGACCCAGCCGGTGAACAGACGCGGTCGCCCAGGCCGCAGCTGCCCGCGCGGCGGCGCGCAGCGCCTCCTGGTCAAGCCCGCCGTGGCCGACCGCCACGAGGCGTCACGTCGCGCTCGGCGGCCAGCAGTGACGAAGGCCGCGAGCAGGCGGTCGAGGTTCTTGTGGCGCAGCGCCGACGAGACCGTCAGGACGAGCGCGCCGCTCCCGAGCCCGTAGCGCGTCCGCAGCTCGGCCTGCGGGCATCGCGGTCCGCGCGCGCTCCGACATCCCGAAGCCGAGGTGCACGACGTCCACCGTCCCGGGTCGAGCCCAGCGTCTCGACGAGGTCGCGCTTGCCGGCCTGCGAGATCGCGATCACGCGATCCGCGCGGCGCGCGCCCGCGGGGACGAGCACGCGCAGCCCCAGCCGGCTCGCCGCGGGAAGGTCTCGGGAAAGTGGTGGTAGATCACGTCCAGCACCGTCACGACCGACGGCACGGGGCACAGCGGCGGCGTGGTCGTGCCCGAGGCTGTGCAGCAGGTCCACGCGGTCGCGGCGCAGCCGCGCCGGGAGCCAGGTCAGCTCGACCGCGACGCGCAGCGGCTTCCTGCGCGAGCGCACCGGGCTCAGCGACGAACGCGCGTGGCTCGGCCCACGGCTCGCCGCGCAGCGAGTCGAGCGCCTCCGGCGCCACGTAGGCGACCAGCTCGAGCTCGGGCGCAGCTCGTGCATCGCGCGCGAGCAGGTTGCGCGCGTAGATCTCCGAGCCCCCGACCTCGCCGGGGACGAGATAGAGCAGGTTGACGCCGAGGCGATGCGGGGCGCCACGGCCTGCCAGGGGCTCAGCCGTTCGCCGACGGTTCCTCCCGCCTGGCCGGCGCCGCGCTCGGCGCGCCCTCGACCCGCGGCTCGCCGTCGCCGGGCTCTCGCCCTCGCCCAGCCGGCTGCGCGCGTCGTGCAGCTCCTGGTCCAGGCGCGCGACCTGCTGGGCCAGGATCTTGGTCTCGTCGGAGAGCCGCGAGACCGCCAGCGAGAAGTGCAGCAGCAGCGCCAGGACGAACGCGAACCCGACCACGAACAGCGCGTTGGACGGGTCGCGATCCCGACCCAGCCCGAGCATGCCTCTTCGAGCAGCCCGGTCCAGGCCGCCAGCACCAGCAGCACGACGGCGCTCAGGAGCCACAGGAGCGCATAGCGCTCCATCAGCCGCCGCCGCCGCACCAGCTCGAAAACGAGCAGCAGCAGCAGGGCCGTGACGACTACGGCGATCGCCCTGGATGCGGCTGTCCATCAGATGCTAATCCCCCTCTGTGCGGCCACGGGCGCCTCCGACCCGGCTCGACCGGCCGGCCGGGACCGGAACAGGCCGACGAGCACGGCCAGCAGCACCTTGATCATGTAGTAGGCGCTCGAGCGGGTTCGTGATCGACGAACGCCCGTCGAGGCGCTGGCTCATGCGTGACCGGCACCTCGCGCATGCGCAGGCGATGCGCATGCATCATGAGGATCGCCTCGACCTCCGGGTAGTCGTGCGGGTAGTCGCGCGCGAACAGCTCGATCCCGCGCCGGTTCGTCATGCGAAAGCCCGACGTCGGGTCGGTCACCCGCTGTCGCACGATCGCCGACATCAGCGCCGAGAACAGGCATGATCCCGGTGCGCCGCACCCACGGCACCTTGTAGCCGGCGTCCTCGCGGAAGCGGCTGCCCGCCACCATGTCGACCTCGTCGTCGCCGCAGAGGCGGCGGCCAGGTCCGACAGATATCCGCGGGTCGTGTTGGCCGTCGGCGTCGACCTGGGCGGCGATGGCGTAGCCGTGGCGCTGACGCGTACTGGAATCCGGTCTGCACGGCGCCCGCCGATCCCGAGGTTGAAGGGATGACGCAAGACTGTCGCGCCCGCGCGCTCGGCGCTGCGGCCGTCGCGTCGGTGGAGCCGTCGTCGATCACCAGAACGTCGAAGTCCGGGCACTGGTTCGTGGATCGCGAGCACGACACGCGCGACCGAATGCCTCCTCGTTGTAGGCGGGCACGATGGCGAGCTTCCGTGTCATGAACGGCTCCACAGGTACGATAACCCGCGCGCGGCGGGTACGGTGCGCATGTTCATACCAGGATACGGCCAGGGGCGGGCGCGGCACGCGCCGGTCGGCGACCTCCGTCGTGACCCCCGGCCGCGTGAACAGCGGCTCCAGGTGGTCGAGCGTGGCCGCGGGCGGGCGCGGATTGCGGTTGGCGAACGCGATCGCCGCCTCGGCGGACTGAAAGCCGACGAGCGGCGTGGGCACCCGCAGGCCGACTCGGGCGACGCGCTCGTGCGCGCCGCTCAGAGAACCAAGTCCGGGCCGCGCGGCAACCCGGCGCGCGTGATGGTCCGCAGCGCGTCCCAGCCACGGAACGCGGCGCGCAGCAGCGCGAGGCCGCCGGCATATCGTGCGCGCGGCGCTCCGACCCAGCCGTTGTCTCGCAGCACGTCGAACATGGCTGTCCTCGCAGCTCGACGTTCTCGATCTGGGAGAAGTCCTCCACCATCGCCGCGATGTACGCGCGCGGATCCACCTCGGGAAACCTGTCCGAGCCCGTCTCGTCCTTGACGAAGCAGTACTCGTGGATGATCGCGTTGCGAATCGTGCGGAACTGCGGGACGGGCGCCGCGTAGTTCATCTGCCGGCGGCCCAGCTGCGCCGCGAAGTCGAGCCGGTCCGGCGCATCGTCGCCGCGCGAGTAGCTCGCGCCGTTGCTGCGGTCAAGGCCGTACTGCATCAGGATCGCCTTGTCGTAGTAGAGGATCGAGTCGACCGTGTCGAGGCAGCGATACGTGAAGCAGAAGTCCGGCGAGATCGAGTCGAACACCGAGCCGAAGCGCTCCTGTAGGCGGTCGAACACCGCGCGCGGCACCAGCGAGTTCATCATGCGCGGCAGGGGCGGCCTGATCACTGCGCGCGAGGACAGGTACAGCAGATGCTCGGCCCTTACCTCGAACAGCCGGGCCGTCCAGTCGTACAGGTGCAGGCTGACCGGCCGCAGCCAGTCGTCGACGAGGTCGTGGTTGTAGCTGATCACATGCTCCACGTGCGCGTGCGCCAGCGCCAGCAGCCCGCCGAGCTCGTCCCGTTTCATCACCATGCGGTCGGTCAGGTAGGCCACATGGGTAGCGGGCGACTCGTCCAGCACGGTGCGCAGCGCCCACTGCCAGTGGGCCGCCATCGGGAGCGGCTCCGGCGGGCGGATGTAGCGAACCGCAGCGTCTTCGAACCCGGCGCAGAAGCGCGCGACCGTGTCGGCGGCAAGCGGATCGGTCGAGTTGTCCGACACAACGACCTGCACGCCGCCTGCGGCCTGCTCCACGACGGAGCGCACAGCGGCGCATGCCATCAGAGCGCGGTTGCGTGTCGGGACCACGATTGTCGGAACCACGGTCCGATTCTAGGGACCGGCGCGGCGACGGCCTCAGGTCCCTCTACGATGCGCTGCGATGTCGTCTGGCGTTGCCCAGGACGAGTCGCGCGCGTCCGATCTGATGGTGGCGTCGGAGACGAGTACCGCCCGCTCGTCCGTCGTCGTGTCGCTCGGCTTCCTGTTGAGCGGGATGCTCGGCGCGCTGCTGGCCCTCTTCATCGCGGTGATCATCGGCGAGGGCGCCGAGACCGACGGGTTCCTTGCGGCCTACGCCGTCTACCTGACCTTCGTCCTGTTCGGTTCCACGCTGCGTGTTGCGCTGGTGCCGCTGCTGGGGCCCACTACGGAGGCGGCACGGTTCAGGCAGGTAGCCGCCGCCAACGTGCGCGACCTGCTGGCCGTCGCGGGCATCGCCGCGATCGTGCTGATCCTCGCCTCCCCCCTGATCGGGCGCATCCTCGTGCCGGGCGCGCCGAGCGACGCCAAGAGCACGGCCGCCCTCAGCACCGCGATCCTGGCGGCCGCCGCCTACTGCCAGGTGTGGGCGGCGCTGCTGTCCGCGGTGCTGGCCGCGGTACGACGGTTCGTCTCGAGCGCCGTCCTGTACACCGCAGCGAGCTCGGCGACCGTGGCCCTCGGCGGTCGTGCTGATGGAGCTGGGCGGCATCTGGGGGGCCGCCGTCGGCGTGCTCGGCGGCGCCCTCACGCTGCTGGCGGGGCACATGCTCTACCTACGCCGGTTCGGCTTCGCTGTGGTGCCCACGCTGAGGCCCGCGCTGCGCCCGCAGACGTGGAAGCTGGCCGCGCTCGCCGCGGGCGGCGCATCCATTCCGGTCTGCTTCCAGCTCGACGTCACCATCAGCCTTGCCACGATCTCCGACCAGGCGAATGCCGTCACGGCGTTCAGCTACGCCTACTTCCTCACCGTGCTGCTGACGAGCGTGACGGGCGGCGTGATCGGGATGGTCACGATGCCGGACCTGATCACAGCGCTCCAGCAGCGCGGCCGCCGCACGATGAACGAGTACTTCCGCGCGATGGCCCCGTTCGCCGTCTTCCTGTACCTGCCGCTGGCTGCCGGCTACGCGGTCTTCGGCCGCCCCGTGCTCGACGCGTTGCTGGAAGGGCCGCTCACGGCAGCGACCGTCGACCTGCTGTGGGACATCTCGCGCATCTTCCTGATCATGGGACTGGCCTGGTGCCTGTTGGTCCCGGTGACGACGATCGCGCTCTCGCTCAAGATGTTTCGCGCGCTGGCGCTGGTGGCGATGGTCATGGTCCCGGTGCACCTCGCGCTGGTCACTGCCGCCGAGGCGATCGGCGGGCCGGTGACAGTGGCGGGCGCCCACGCGGTGAGCGGCAGCCTCGTCGTCGTCACGGTACTGGTGGTGGTGTTCCGGGGCGAGGCCCTGTCCGCCGGGCTCGCGGCGCTGGCCGCCTCGCTGCCGGCGGCCGCGCTCGCGCTCGTCTTCCCGGTGCTGGGCCTGACCGGCCTCGATGACGGCAGCGTGGCGGGCGCGTGCGCAGGCCTCGTGCTGGGTGGGGCGCTGTACCTCGGGCTCGCCGTCGCCGCGTGGCCCTCGGTCGGCCGCCAGGCGGTGCGCTTGCTCATGCGCCGCAGCTGAGCGCTAGGCGTACGCCGCGTCCTTGCCCCACGCGAGCTCGGCCAGCCACCGTCGGCGCGCGAGATCGGCCTCGTCCCACTCCCGCGTGCGGTTGTCGGCGACGAGCAGGTTGGGCTGGTCCGCGCGCCTGAACGTGTTGCTGTCGAAGAAACGATCCCGCGCGTAGGCCTCGCCGTCGCGCCCGACGACGAGCGCGTCGAGCCCCCGTTCCCAAATCTGGCGTGTGATGTTGTTGCGCCCGCTCTCGAGCTTCCACGCGGCGGTCTTCGTGCGGACGGGCTTCCACGCGAGCGCCAGCATCGTGTCGCGCGCCATCATGAAGGCGTTCGAACGTACGTGGGGATTGGGAAACAGCGGGAACTGGCGCCGGCGCAGCGGCTTCGTGACGAGCGGCGCGTGGGTCGAAAAGCTCTCGCAGGATCCGGTTGCCCCGACCAGCCCCACACGCTCGCGCGACATGTGACGCCACAGCTTCTCCAGCCACCCGGCGTCGAGCGGCTCGCTATAGGAGTTGAGGAAGCACAGGTGACCGTGGTCGAGCGCGCGGGCGGCGGTGATGTACGCCGCGAGGTCGAGCATCGGGCGCGGCGTCTCGAGCACGTCGTGCGGGATGTCCGACAACGCGGCGAGCAGCGCGGCGCGCTGTGTGTCGCGGCTGACGCCGTTCAGCAGCACGGTCAGGCGGTGAGGCATGCCCGCGGGACACTCCCGGTAGGATGCCGCGAACTTCTCGAGGGTCGAGGTCCCGAGCGGTCCCCACACGAGGTGTACGACGCAGATGTCTGACATCAGGCCCTGACGCTCCACTCTCTTGGCATTCGCGACACCCTCAAGCGCTGAAGCGGCGCATCCCGCCTGCTGGGCATGCGGGACGGCGGCATCCCTGGACGAGCTGTTCGCGGCCGAGCACCTTTACCGATGCCCCTCGTGCGGCCTGCTGTTCGCGCCTTTCCAGAGCGCCGAGGAGCTGCGTGAACTCTACGACGACCGGTACTTCGAGGACTACGCGGCCGGCGAGTCCTACGACGAGGACGAGGAGCAGCGCCGCTACGAGGCCCTCATCCGGGTTGCGATGCTGCAGCGCCACGTGGGCGGAGGTCGCCTGCTGGAGATCGGCGCGGCATCGGGATACTTCCTCGACGAAGCGCGCAAGGCGGGTTTCGAGGTGGCCGGCGTGGAGCCGGGGGCCGAGGTGGCCGCGCGGGCGCGTGACCGGCTGGGGCTCGACGTGCAGACCGGCATCATCGAAAGCGCCGACCTGCCCGAGCACCATTTCGATGCAGCATGCGCGTGGCACGTCGTCGAGCACCTGGCCGAGCCCGAGCACGCGATGGCAAGGCTGCGGCAGGTGCTGCGCCCGCGCGGTCACCTGCTGATCGAGGTGCCCAACATCGACAGCGTCTATGCGCGCCGCTGGGGCAAGCGCTGGGTCAACCTAGACCTCGGCCACCACGTCGGCCACTACGGCCGCAAGTCGCTCGCCGCGCTGCTGAGCAACGCAGGATTCGACGTCCTCGAGATGGAGACGTTCCCTTCGCTGGGCTACATCCGCCCGGGGCGGGCCGTGCGCCCGATCGTGATCGCGACGCAGGCCAAAGAGCTGCTCGTGGTCAGGACGCGCCCGCGGCGGCCCCACCGATGGAAGCACGAGCTGCTGCGTGCGGTTGCGCGGGTTCGGGCCTGATCGACGTGATCCAGGGCAGCGGCAGCGCGACTAGCCCAGCACCGCCGGGTCGGGGATCGGCACGATGAAGCGCCCCCCGCCCTCGCGGTAGGCGGCCTGCTCGCCGACGATCTCGTCGGCCATGTTCCACGCCAGGATCAGCGTGTAGTCGGGCCGGTCTTCCACCAGCCGCGCCGCCGGCACGACCGGCAGGTGCATTCCCGGCGTGTAGAGGCCCACCTTCAGGGGGTTCTTGTCGGCGACGTAGGTGAGCAGGTCCGGCCCGATGCCGCAGTAGTTGAGCAACGTATTGCCCTTCGCGGCCGCGCCGTAGCCGGCCACCGCGGCGCCCCCTCTCGCAACTCGCGCAGCGTCTCGAGCAGCCGCGCGCGGATCAGCTCGACGCGCTGCGCGAACGCGCCGTAGGTGCCGAAGTCTTCGATCCCCGAGCCGGCCTCCCGCGCAAGCCCGCGCGCGACCGCCTTGGTGGTCTCGTGCGACGCCGCCTCGGGGCACACCGACACGCGGATCGAGCCGCCGTGCACCGCGGGAAACAGGTCGACATCGAAAATCCGCAGCCCATGGCGCCCCAGCACGTGCGCCAGCGCGGTCAGCGAGAAGTAGAAGAAGTGCTCGTGATAGATCGTGTCGAACTCCGCGCGGCCGAGCAGCTCGAGCAGGTACGGCGCCTCCATCTGAAACACGCCGTCGTTGGCGAGCAGCGCGGCGACCGCCTCCATCGTGGCGTTCAGGTCAGGGATGTGGGCCACCACGTTGCAGCCGACGATCAGCGACGCGGGGCCGCGCTCGTCGCGCAGGCGCCGCGCGACACCCGGCTCGAAGAACTCGTTCACCGTGTCGACCCCGTTGGAGCGCGCGATCTCAGAGATGTTCGTGGCGGGCTCGACGCCGAGCGTGCGGACGCCGAACGGCTCGAAGCCTCGCAGCAGCGTGCCGTCGTTGGAGCCGAACTCCACCACCAGGTCCTCCGCGGTGAGGCCGAAGCGCGCGGCGGCGTCGCGCGCGAGCTCGTGGAAGTGCGCGGTGATCGACGACGACGTCGACGTGACGTACACGTAGTCGCGGAAGATGCCCTCGGGGGGCACGGTATGCATCAACTGCACGAGCGTGCACGTCTCGCAGACACCGACCTCGAGGGGGAAGAAGGGCTCGTCGGAGTCGAGCTGGTCGTGCCTCAGAAAGCTGTTGGCGAGCGGGGTGCTGCCGAGATCGAGAAAGGACCGCACGGGCGCGCCACACGAGCGGCACTGCATCAGGCCGCACCTCCCGCGACCGCGATCGGGCCGGCGGCCAGCATCTGGCGGATGCCCGCGCGCGGCCCCAGCAGCGGCGTCGCGACCTGCGCGCTCGCGCGCTCCACCAGCAGGCCGGCGCTGCGTGGGCGGGGCGCCGCCAAACCCAGCTCGTCGGTGGGGATAGGGCGGATCAGCCCGGCGTCGAGCCCAAGCTCGGCGGCGACCACTTGCGCCAGCTCGGAGCGCAGCATGCGCTCGGCGCCCGCCACGTGGAAGATCCCCCGCGCGCCGGCGTCGACGAGGTCGCGCACCACCTCGGCAGCGTTCGCGGCGGCTGTCGGCGTGCCGATCTGGTCGCCGGGTGTGCGGAACTCGCGGCCCTCCGAGAGGGCCGACCACAGCTGGAACACGAAATTCTTGCGCCGCCGCTCGTGGCCGTACACGCACGAAACCCGCGCCACCATGTACTCGCCGTCCGTGACTTCGGGCAGGGTCCGCTCGACCTCCACCTTCTGTCGCCCGTACTGGTTTATGGGATTGACCTCGCGGCTTTCGTCATAGGGACCCTCCGTGCCGTCGAACACGTACTCCGACGAGAAGAACACGAACGGCGCTCCGGCCCCGTGGGCCGCGGCCGCCAGCGCCAGCGTCCCGTCGACGTTGACGGCCCTGGTCGCGGCGGGATCCAGCTCGCAGCGCTCCACATTGGACACGGCCGCGGGGCAGATCGCGGCGGCCGGCCGGAGCCCTTCGACCACCGCCCGCACAGCGGCCGGGTCACGCATGTCGAGCGCGACGAGGTCGTCGCCGCTTTGCTCGTTGGCGGTGCCCACGACGGATCGCGTGGCGCCGAAGACCCGCGCCAGGTGGCCGCCCATCAGGCCGGAGGCGCCGACGATCAGCACGGGGCGGTCCGTCATCCGTGCTTCAGCGACCAGTCGTAGGGGATCCTGTCCGAGGACGGGTCGAGGCGCACGATCTCGCCGGGGTCGTGCGGGATCGAGGCGCAGTTGGCAACGATCGCGCGGTGCTCCCCGATCCCCTTGAAGCCGTTCCACACGAACGGCGGCACGGTCACAAGCGCATAGTTGCCCTCGCCGACGTAGATCTCGTCCAGCTGCCCCTTCGTCGCGGAGTCGTCGCGATCGTCGTAGACGACGAGCTTGATCCGGCCGTATGGCACGGCGTAGTTGATCGTCATTCGCTCGTGCAGGTGCCACGCCTTGATCGCGCCGAGCTCGACGACCGAGAAGTAGATCTCGCCGAAGGCCTCGAAGTGCGGGTCGTCGGCCTTCAGCATATGCATCACCATGCCCCGCTCGTCGGGGATCTGGCGGAGCGGGTGGATTGCAACCCCTTCGATCACGGGCGGCATCATAGAGAGGGCGCGGACCGCCTCCACCCCCCGCGTATCCTGCCGCTACATTTCGCCGATGCCCACAACCCGGCCGCACGAGGGCCGTACCTCCGGGGCGTGGCGGGCGAGCAGGGCTTCGCTGCCTACGCGAGTGGCTCGGCGCATCGACTTGCCGCTGCTCGCGATCTTCGCCCTGGGGGCGGCGTTCTGCGCCTATTGGACGCTGCGCGTCGACGAATGGGGGCTGATGACCGACGAGCTGCTCTACGTGAAGCTCGCGCAGCACTCCGGCGACGCGCTGTCCCCGATCCCGGAGGTGCGCGGCGAGTACTACGCGCAGTTCACTCCCGTCTACCCGGCACTGCTCGCTCCGCTCCTCCAGATCTTCGACACCCCCACTGCGTACAAGGCCGCCCACCTGCTGAACGCGGTGCTGATGGCGAGCACCGCGATCCCGGCCTACCTGCTGACGCGCGAGCTGGGGCGCCCGCGCCTGGTCGCCCACCTCGTTGCCGCGACCTCGATCGTCGTGCCGTGGGTGGTCCTGTCGATGATGCTGATCACCGAGGCTGCGGCCTATCCCGCCTTCGTCTGGACCTGCCTCGCGATCGTCCGTGCCGTCGCCGTCGCGTCCCCGCGTCGTGATCTGGTGGCAATCGCAGCTGTCGCGCTCGCGACGCTCACCCGCACGCAGTTCGGCGTGCTCGCTGTGGTGCTCCTGCTGTCCGCCCTACTCCACGAGCTGACCTATCGGCCGCCAGGGGCTCGTGTGCGCCCGCGTGGACAAGCGTTGCTCTCCCGGTTACGCGAGGCTGCGGCCGCCCACAGAGTGCTGGTCGCAGCCGCCGCGCTGACGGCGCTCGCCGCCATCGTCCTGACAGTAACCGGCGGCGTGGGCCGCGGCACGGGCGCCTACGGCAATGTGCTCAGCACGGATCTGCTGCCGCACGGCATCAGCCGCAGCTTTCGTGGACACCTGGCCGTGGTGGCGGCGAACGTGATGGTCGTCCCACTCGTACTTGCGGTTGCGTGGGGGCTCGGGGCCGTCGTTCGCCCCGAGCGGAAGGACGAGCATGCCTTCGCGATTGTGCTGGGCATCTCGGTCGTGGTCCTCGCGCTCGAGTCGGCCTCGGTCAACGTCCGCACGGTCGGCCTCGTGCAGGAGCGCTACACCTTCTATGTCGTGCCCCTGATCCTGATCGCGGGGGCCAGCTACGCACACCGGCCGAGGCTGCCGCTGGTGGCGCTCCCAGTGGCGACGCTGGTCACGCTATGGCTGATCGCGAAGCTCGATTTCGCGATCGCGAACAGCTACTCGTTCGTCTCCCCGTTCTATGTCGAGCTGGACCGACTGGCGCATGACATCGGCGCGGTCATCGGTTTCGACGACCTCGGCCCCGGCCGGCTGTTCGCGATCGCGACTGTCGCCACCGCGCTTGGAATGCTCGCGCTCACGCGCGTGCGCTCGGCGCATTGGCGCGTGGTCGTGGCCTGTCTGCCCGTGCTGATCTATTGCGGCGTCGTGACGCGCTACGATTTCGACAAGCTGCTGCCCGGCCAGGACACTGCGAAGGCGCAGACGGGGCTCTCCACCCCGGCGGAGAAAGCGCGCGGCCTCGACTGGGTCGACGACGTGCTGCCCGCGGGCGCCCAGGTCGCTTTCGCCCCGGCCGTGGTGAGCGATCTCGTCACGACGCGCAGGGCGTGGTGGGACCTCGAGTTCTGGAACAAGTCGGTGGTGCGCATGTACGCGCTCGAGCCTGCCTGGCGTGACAGCGCGCTACCCACGCAGGAACTCCGGCTCGCGTGGAAAAGCGGCGCCCTGAGCGTCCGCGACGAGCTCCCGTACATGGTCGTGCCGCGACTGGATCGCCGCTTCCGCCCCGCCGGGAGGACCGTCGCGGGCACTCAGTTGCTCCACCTCGTGCAGCTGGAGCTACCGTTGCGGGCGACGTGGTCTGTGCGGGGGACCGACCAGGACGGATGGTCGGCCGCAGGCGAGCCGGTGCTGCTGCGGCTATTTGGGACGGGTGTTAAGGAACGACGCGTTCGCATCGCGATTCAGCTCACTTCGACCGCCGATATCGAGGCGCCCCGTGCGTACCGCATCACGGGCGGTGAAGCCGCCGCACGCGGAGTCGTCACTCCCAATACCAGCAGGGTTGCGCGGCTTTCCGCGTGCGTCAAGAGCGCGCGGCCCACTGACCTCACGATCCACGTGCGCGGCAGCTCGACCCTGCCCGGGGGCAAGCAGGTGGGGCTGGCGGTGACGGGCGTTAGGGCCGATGCCGTGGGCGGGTGCCGGCCGCGGCGGCGGTAGCCGGGGCCGAACTCCGCAGCGCGGCCCCGAGCAGCACGGGGACACCCACGACGAGCCCGCCGAGCAGAACCCAGAAGACCCACGGCCCCGTCCACCCCGGGTGCCACAGCGCCGCGCGCTCGAAGGCGGCCGGGACGAGCCCGATTGCCGCTTCGCCGTCGTCGCGCTCGAACACCAGCGCGAGGTCCGCCGGGAGCATGCGCGCTCCCAGGTAGGCCGAGCTCGTACGGGCCGCCTGTGCGGGGCCGCCGTAGAGCGCCACCCGGCGCCTGCCGCGGTTCGAGATGCAGACCGCGACGCGCTCGCCCTCACGCAGCTCACGGTCGAGCCGCGCCCGCTGCCATGTCACGTCCCCGTAACCCGCGGGCACTACGCCCGCCGCGCGCCGCTCGGCGCCCGTCACGACGTCCACGTCAAGCTGCGGCCCAGGCACGCCGAAGGTGCCCACCTTGAAGCTGACGCTGCGCGCTGCCGCGGACACGTCGACCGGTCGCTGGCAGGCTCGCTTGCCCGGCTCGACTAGCGCCGCGACCGCGGTCGGCCGCACGCCGAGCGTGAAGGCGACGTCGCGCTCGTCCGCGAGCGCGACCACGACGAGCCCCGCGACCGCGCACGCGGCGACGATCGCGAACGCCGTGCCCGCGCCGCGCGCACTAGACATAGAAGCGTCCCGTCACGATCGCGAGCGAGAAGAGCTGGAGCGCGAACATTGCCGCCGAGCGCGGCCCCGATCGCGGCGCCGCGGCGCCGCTCGGGCACCAGTGCCAGCGCGGCCGCCACCGCCGCGCCGAAGAGCGAGGCCAGCGGCAGCAGGTAGCGGCCCTGGTTGAAGGGCCCGGCGCCACCGACGAGCGTTCGGAACTCGGTCCAGTGCAGGCCGGCGAGCAGCGCCGCGACGACCAGCGCCAGGAATGCCACGACGGCGAGGTCGACCTGAGCGCGGCGGCGCACGACGAACACGCCCGCGCCCAACAGCGCCGCGAGCGTGAGCGCCGCGAGCAGCAGGTACACGGGTTGCGGGAACGTCACCTCCAGCCATCCGAACGCGGCCCATCCGGTCTTCAGCCAGACCTCGTACACGGGGTATTCCTTCATGCCCCCGAACCGCTGCTGGAAAGGCAGCCGCGGCAGATAGAACTGCCACATGTAGCTGCCCAGCTCGCGCGCGTTGAAGCTCGTCAGCGACGGCGTGCGCTCGCTCGCCGCGATCTCGTTGACCGCGGGCCGGTCGAGCGCGCGCGCGGTGCCGAACCACACGCCGACGGGCAGCGCCAGAGCGGCGAGCGCAACCGCGACCAGCGCCGCGACCCGCCGGCGCGGCGCCCGCAGGCGCGCGGCGCTCACGCCCAGTGCGAGCAGCACACCCGGCACGAGCGCGTAGCTCGACGCCTTCGTCACGATCGCGAGCCCCACCACCGCCAGCAGCGCCACGCCGCCGACCGGCGTGAGCCCGCGCTTGAGGATCCGCACCCCCAGCCACAGCGCCAGGGTCCAGAGCGCGAACACCAGCGCGTCGGGGGTCACGGCAGCGCTCAGGAAGGCGACCATCGGGTGCAGCCCGGCAAACGCCGCGGTCACGACTTGCAGCCACCGGTTGCGGTTGAACAACTCCCCGGCGAGCAGCCACGCGCCGACCGTCGTGACGAGCAACAGCAGCACCGAGGCGAGGCGCATCAGGTAGAGGCGGTCGAAGAGGTCCCCGCCGGACGCGGCCAGGTAGGGCAGGCTCTCGTACAGGTAATAGAGCGGGGGGTTCGTCGATGCGGGATTGGGCCCGCCCCCGTCGCCGCGCGCATCGCCGGAAAGCCGCTGCTCACGGTCGCGCCAGCGCTCGTACGCAGCCTCGCTCCACTCGGGCTTGGTCTCGGGGACCGCCGCCGTCTGCTCCGAGTTGGAGCGGTCCTGAGCCAGCAGCTGCTCGGTGGAGAAGAGCTCGCGCGTGGCGTCACCGGGCAGGTCGCCGCTCTCCGCCAACCGCTGCGCGTAGCCGAAGTGACTGTTCTCGTCGGGCACCTGGAAGGGCGGTACCAGGAGCGCCCAGGCGATGCCCACGAGCGCGACGGCGCCGAGCAGGAACACGAGGGGACGCGGCGGCGTTCGAGCAGGTCGACGCGAGCGGTCGCGGGCGGCAGCCGGGGGCACAGGCGCGGCGAGGCTACCATGAAGGGCCGCTGCGGTCGCCTGCGTGGCCGCGCGCAGCCCTCCCAGCCCCATTCATTCGTGAGCGCCACAACTTCGACCGAGCCCTCGGACCACCCAGTCGAGCGCTTCGACCCCGGGTCGTTCCGGGGCGAGCTGGTCGAAGCCGAGCACCTCGGCCGGTACCGGTGGGCGGCGGGCGTGACGGCCGGGCGGGACGTGCTCGACGCCGGCTGCGGCGAGGGGTACGGCTGCCGCCTGCTGGCCGAGCTCGGCGATGCGCGGCGCTGCGTGGGGATCGACGTCGACGAGCACACGGTCGCCGCCGCGCGGTCGCGGTACGGCACGCTCGAGACGGTCGAGTTCGAGGCCGGCGACGTGACCAGCCTGCCCTTCGACGATGCGAGCTTCGACGTCGTCACGTGCTTCGAGACGATCGAGCACGTCGAGGCCCAGCAGCGCGCCGTCGCGGAGCTTGCGCGAGTGCTGCGCCCGGGCGGAGTGCTGCTGATCTCTTCGCCCAATCGCGGCGTCTACCCGCCCGGCAACCCGTTCCACGAGAGGGAGCTGGAGGCGCACGAGTTCGGGGCCCTGCTGGGCGCGTCCTTCGCGCACGTCCAACTGTTGCGCCAGCACAACTGGATCGTGAGCGCGGTGCTCGGCGACGAGGCGTTCTCCATGGCCGACCCGCAACGTGAGCTGGACATGCGGGCCGGCAAGCTGGTCGGCAAGCAGCCCGGAGAGGAGCTCTACACGCTCGCCGCCTGCGGCCACTCCGAGGAGGCGGCGGCGCCCGGCAATCTCGGGCTCCTCACGCACGCGCTCGAGGTCCGGCGCTGGATCGACGAGCTCGACCGGCGCGCCGCGGAGATCGCCGAGCTGCGACACGCGCTCGCGGCGACCGAGCGGGAGCTGCTGGAGGTCCGCGACGCTCGCTCGATCGCGATGGCGCAGCTGGAGCGCCAGGTGTACTGGCTCGAGCGCGGGCGGATCGACCTCGATGCCTGGATGCAGCGCAGGCCGCTGCGGCTCGTGTTCCGTGCGGTCACCCTGGTGCTTCGCGTCCTGCGGCGCCTACGCGGACGGCGCTGATGCCCGCGGTCGTCTCGGTCGTCGTGCCGGTCAAGGACGGCGCGCGGTGGCTGGCTGAGTTGCTCGACGCCGTCGCCGCACAGCGCATCGATGCCGAGGTCGAGGTCTTGGTGGTCGACTCCGGGTCCACCGACGGATCGCCTGGCATCGCGCGCCGCGGGGGCGCTCGCCTGATCTCGATCGACCCACGCGAGTTCGGCCACGGGCGCACCCGCAACCTCGCCGCCGAGCGGGCCGCGGGCGAGCGGATCGCCTTCCTCACGCAGGATGCGACGCCCGCGGGCGACACGTGGCTCGACAGCCTGCTCGCCCCGCTCGACGAGCAGGCGCGCGTGGGCCTCTCCTTCGGCCCCCACCTACCGCGACCGGACACCAGCCCGATGATCGCGCGCGAGCTGACCGAGTTCTTCGCGTCGTTCACGAACGGCGAGTTGCGCCTCGACGAGCGCCCCGACCCGGCCGACCCCGCCACCGGGTTCTTCTCGAACGTCAACTCGGCGGTGCTGAGGTCGTGCTGGGAGCAGGTGCGCTTCCGCGATGTGGAGTACGCGGAGGACCAGGCGTTCGCGCGCGATGCGATGGCGGCGGGTTGGCGCAAGGCGTACGTGCCGGGCGCCGGCGTCCTGCACGCCCACGACTATCCCTTCGGGGAGTTCATGGGCCGCTACTTCGACGAGTACCGCGGGCTGCGCGAGACGGTCGGGCACGTCGAGCCGCTGGGCCCGGCGAAGGTCGCGCGCACCGTGCGGGCGCAGGTCGCGGGCGACCTGCGCTACCTGCGCGAGTCGGAGCACGATCGGCTCGCCCTCGCGACCTGGGGGCTGCGCTCGGCGCGCCATCACGCGGGGCGCGCGATCGCCTCGGCACTCGGCTCGCGCCACGATCGCGTGCCTGACCGCCTCGCGCGCCGGCTGTCCCTCGAGGGACGCGGGGGTCCGCCCGGCGACGATCTCCGAACCGTCCGCGCGAACCCCGCCTACCGCCGCTATGAGTCCGTGCGCGAGTACGCACGGCGCGGTCCCGCACCACTCGCGACCCCGTCGCCGCACGACGGCGAGCGGCCGCTGTGGAACATCGCGTGGATCGTGCCGCCTTTCCGGCGCGGGAGCGGAGGCCACATGGCGCTCTTCCGGATCGCGCTCGAGCTCGAGCGGCGCGGGCATTCCAACTCGATCTGGATCCAGGACGACACCGGGATGATGGACACCCGCGTCGCGCTTGCGCGGCGCGAGGTCGTCGAGCACTTCGCCCCCTTGCGCGGCGGCGTCTTCAACTCGTTCGACGACTGGCACGGCGCCGACGTCGCCTTCGCGACCGGTTGGCAGACGGCCTATCCGGTGGCGCTGCTGCCCGGGTGCAAGATCAAGCCCTATCTGGTCCAGGACCACGAGCCCGAGTTCTATCCCGCGTCCGCCGAGCGGATGTGGGCGGCGCGGACCTACGCGCTCGGCATGCCGTGCCTCGGCTCGAGCCCGTGGCTCGTCGAGGTGCTGCGCGAGCGCTATGGAGTGGCGGATGCCGAGGCGTTCGAGTACGGAGTCGACTTCGACGTGTATCGCCCCGGGCCCGGCCCGCGCGATCCCCAGACGGTCCTGTTCTACGCACGCCCCGCGACCCCGCGACGGGCCACCGAGCTGGGGATGCTGGCGATCGAGGAGCTGCTCGCACGGCGCCCCGGCACGCGCGTGATCCTGTTCGGCAACTCGGACCCACCGCCCGCGCCGTTCGACTACGAGTTCGCGGGCATCCTCGAGCCACCCGCGCTTGCACGCCTCTACGGTCGCGCGACGGTCGGCCTCGTGCTCTCGCTGACCAACTATTCGCTGGTGCCGAAGGAGATGATGGCCTGCGGCCTGCCGGTCGTCGACGTGCGCGGCGCGAGCGCCGAGTCCGTGTTCGGCCGGGAGCCGGGAGTGATCGAGCTGACCGACCCGGACCCGCTCGCGCTCGCCGGGGGCGTCGAGGGCCTGCTCGCGGACCCGGCCCGGCGCGAGCGCCAGGCCGCGGCAGCCGAGCGCTTCGTGGCAGGGATGACCTGGACGCAGACCGCCGAGCAGATCGAGCACGCGACGCGGCGCTGGCTCCACCGGCGCTGGGACGAGCACCTGCGCGACGCCGCCCGCGACCCGGTGCTGGCCGCCGCGCGGGCGCACCTCGCGTGATGGCGGCGCGCGCGGCCCCGGCCCCGGGCCAGTCGGACTGGCGGCACTTCATCTACGTCACCCGGGCGCTCACGGCGACCGAGTTCAAGCTGCGCTACTTCGGGTCGGTGCTCGGCTACCTGTGGACGCTGCTGCGCCCGCTGATGCTCTTCGGCGTCCTGTACGTCGTGTTCACGCACGTCGTGCGCTTCGGCGACGCGGTGCCGCACTACCCGGTCGTGCTGCTCGCGGCGATCGTCGTGTTCAACTTCTTCTCCGAGGCTACGAGCGGCGGGCTCAACAGCCTTGTCGCGCGCGAGAACCTGCTGCGCAAGGTGTCGTTCCCGCGGGCGGCGGTGCCGATCTCCGTGTCGATGACGGCGGCCGCGAACCTCGCGCTCGGGACGGTCGTGGTGTTCGTGTTCGCGGTGATCGACGGCGTCGATCCGAGCTTCGGCTGGATCGGCTTCATCGCCTGCCTGCTGGGCGTGATCGTGCTCGCGACCGCGCTGTCGGTGCTGCTCTCGGTGCTGTTCGTGCGCTTCCGCGACATGCAACCGATCTGGGAGGTCGTGCTCCAGTTGATGTTCTGGGGGACGCCGATCATCTACACGATCGAGTCGGTGCCCGAGGACTTCCAGGAGGTCATCATGATGAACCCGCTCGCGGTGCTGATCCAGCAGGGGCGCCACTGGCTCGTGCCCTCCAGCACCGACGGCGCCGCGGATGCGATCGGGGGGGCCGTTCTGTTGCTCATCCCGCTCGCGATCTTCCTGGCCGTCGCGGCGCTGAGCGTGTGGTCGTTCCGGCGAGCCGAGGGCCGGCTCGCCGAAGATCTGTGACCAGGGCCGCGGCCCTTGTGGCGGCCTACGCGTCTACCGGCTGCCCGAGCGTCGCTGACCTCACGTCGCGCTCGACGCGCGTCTCGTGCGGCAGGTCCGCGAGGCCGCCCGAGTGGCCCTGTCCCATCACCGTGACGACGACGCCGTCCTCCCACCAGTCCGCGAACCGCTGGGCGTCCTGGTGGGCGACCGCCGGTGACGCGGTCCAGCGCCCCTCCGCGAGATGCGCCTCGAACGAGACCGAGTAGACCACCTCTTCCCCCGGTGAGTACGTCCCGGTAGCGATGCCGTCGAGCATCGTGTTCGTGACGAACACGTGCTCGCCGCTCTCCCCCTTGACGATCACGCCGAAGATCGGCTGCTCGATCGCGGCCTCGAATCGCACGCGCGCACGGTAGGTGACGCGCGACGCCTGCGCGATCGCCTGCTGGCGGCGGCCCTCGGCGTCCTCGAACCACGCGTCGATGACTCGCGCGGATCCGTCGCCCCAGCGCGTGCCCTCGGCTCCCGCCCCTACGCCTACGCGCTCGGCCTCGAGGTCGCGCTGGCGGTAGTCCATGATCACCTCGTGCGCGTCGCCGTCCGCGACCACCTGTCCCTGCTCGAGCAGCACGACGCGGTCGCAGAAGCGCTCGACGCTCGCGAGGTCGTGGGTAACGAACACGACGGTCCTGCGCTCCTTCTTCAGGCGCCGGAACGTGTCGAAGCACTTCTGCTGGAACCGGGCGTCGCCGACTGCGAGCACCTCATCGACGAGGTAGATGTCGGCCTCCGATTGGATCATCGAGGCGAAGCCGAGCCGCACCTGCATCCCTGACGAGTAGTTCTTCAGCTTCAGGTCGACGAAGCGCTCGAGCTCCGCGAACTCGATGATCTCGGGAAACCGCGCGACGGCCTCGGCCTTCGGCATCCCGAGCAGCGCCGCGTTGACGACCACGTTGTCGAGCGCGGTCAGCTCGGGATTGAAGCCGACGCCCAGCTCGATGAACGGCGACACGCGCCCGCTCGCCGCGAGGTTGCCGCGGTCGGGCTGGTAGATCCCGGCGAGGCACTTGAGCAGCGTGCTCTTGCCCGAGCCGTTGCGCCCGACGATCCCGATGAACTCGCCCTCGGGAACCTCGAAGGAGACGTCGCGCAGGGCGTGCAGCTCCGTCGCGCGGCGCGAGGCACGCGGGTGCAGGAAGCGCTGCTTCAGGGTGGACGGGCGGTCGTGAGGAAGGCGAAACGTCTTCCAGACCCCGTCGCAGGCGATCGCGGCCGGTGGCATCGGCGTCTGACGGTACCAACCCGCATGGGCGGTGAACGTTGTATCAGTTACCCCATGCCGCCCTCCGACGCGATCGACGTGCTGCTGGTATGCCGCCCAGAGGTGTTGCGACTCGGGATGGAGCGACTGCTCGCGCAGGCCAGGGGATTGAACGTGACGGCGCTTGCCGAGCTGCCGGACCCGGGCGCGCGCGCGGCCGTCTGCCTCCTCGCCGAGCGTGGGCTCCGCGACCTGGCAGCCGCCTGTCAGGCGGCTCGTGAGCTCGCCGACGAGATCGTCGTGGTGCTGCGGGACGCGGACGTGCACCTGATGCTCGACTGCGTCGCGGCCGGGGCCTGCGGCTTCGTGCTCGAGGGCGACGGCGCCACCGAGCTGACCGCCGCCGTGCGCGCCGCCGCCCGCGGCGAGCACTTCGTCACGCCGGCGCTGCTCGGGCCGCTCCTCGAGATGCATCGCGCCGAACGTGCCGGCCCCCGCGACGCAGACCGCGAGTTGCTGCAGCTACTCGCCGGCGGGCGGGGAACCGCCGAGATCGCCGCCGCCCTGGGCGTCACGCCGAAGACCCTGCGCAACCGCTCCTCACAGCTCTACAAGCGCCTCGGCGTCCGGTCCCGCGCCCAGGCGATCGAGGTCGCCGAGCGCCGCGGCCTGCTGGACTGACGACGTCCTCGCGGGGCGCAGGTCCCCCGCCCGCGCCGAACGTCCCGCACCGGCGGCCATAGTGGTTACTGCGGGACGTTCGGCGCGGGCGCCAGGAGGAGCAGGCGATGCGGGCGTTCGTATATGTCCTCGGAGGGGATGCGCTTGACGGTCCAGCCCGCAGCCTCCCACCGCGCCTGCTTGCGCGCGTCCTCGCCGACGTCGAGATGGAAGGGTCCGCCGTCGATCTCGATGATCAGCCGCTGGCGGGACCAGCTCAGGTCGGCCTCCTCGCCGGCGATGCGGACGTTCAACCGGGGAGCCGGGCGGGCGGCCCCGCGAAGCACCTCCAAGGCGCGCACCTCGGCGCCGCTGCGCGCGCGTGCGAGCGGCAATCCGTCGTAACGCGCCAACGTGGCGGCAAGCCGGCCCGCGCCTCGCCGCCCGCGGTGGCGGCCGAGGCAGTCGGCGATCGAGGCGATCGTGGTCAGCTGCAACCGGACCGCTTCGCGCACGGCCCTCGCGAGCTTCCGTGAGCTCACCCGGGCGGCGAGATCGAGCAGCGTGCGTTGCACAGACGTGATCGGGATCCCTCGCAGCAGCTCGCACTCGCCTCCCAAGCTCGAGCTGCGAAACGCCAGCACTCCGCCATGCCGTCGAGGACCCCCACTACCCGGGCGCGTAATGGTCTCGGCCCCTGGCGGGGACCAGAAGCCCCAGGCCGCAGCTGCGCTCGCGTGACTCAGCACACTTCCCGGCGCGGTCAGCGTGGCCGCCATCCAGCGACCCCAATTGTCGTGCTTCAGCACCGGCGCGACGGCGAACACCCCTTGCTCTACGGCGACGAGCCGCCCAATCGCGACGCGGTACGCAATCGCAGCTTCGCTCAGACCCAGCTCCCTGAGCTGTGTGCGCGACACACGATTGAACTGCTCGCCCGCTAGCTGTGCCACTCCAACGTCCCACATCACCCCCTTAAGGCCACGGCGCGGGACGTTCGGCCCCCCGTGGAAGGATCCCGGGAACCAACGACCAGGCGGAGGTGCCGGATGGATGCGCAGGAGATGCTCTCCCAGGTGAAGGATCAGATGTCGGCGCGGTACGTGTACGCCGAGCCGTATGAACACGACGGCACCGTCGTGATCCCGGCGGCGCGAGTGCGGGGCCTCGGTGGTGGTGGCGGCGGCGAGGGCAGCCGGCCCGAGGGGACGGGCTCGGGCTCCGGGCTCGGCTTCGGGCTCGATGCCAGACCGGTCGGGGCCTATGTGATCCGCTCGGGCACACTCGAATGGAAGCCCGCCGTCGACACCACGAGCATCGCCCTGCGCGCCCAAGCCGCGTTGATCGTGGTGCTCCTCCTGGTGCTGCGAAGGGGTCGGGGCTAGAGCTCCTTGTCGTCGCGGCGGATGCTCTCCGGGGGGATCGCCAGCGACCCCTCGCCGTAGGTGATCCGCGCAGCCCTGTGGCGCCCTCCCGGCTCGCGCCACGAGACGGTCATCGTGGCCGTCTTGCCGGGGTCGATCTCGGCCAGCTTGCCGAGCCGCACGAGCTCCGAGTCGGGGAGGCTCGCGGGGCCGCGCGTGGGGGGATAGAGCGAATGCAGATAGCCCTCGGCGAAGGTCGCCGACGCCTTCAGCCGGCGGCCGCGGTCGTCATAGACCCTGACCTCGCTCGCGTCGACGCGCACCTTGTCCTTGGTGTCGTTGCTGACCTCCGCCTTCAGGACGCGGTCGTCCTCGAGCGTCGGGTGCACGATCACCGTCGGCGTGTCGAACCAGGCGAGCGGGTCCTTCGCCGGCTTGCCGCCGTCGTCACCACAGCCGGCGACGAGTGCGATCGCGACGAGTGCGAGGGCGACGGGCGGCGTCGCGTTCCGGGCAGCCATGCCCGGAACGCTATCGCCTGATCAGCTGCTGCTTGGGGGTAAGGGGTCTAGGGCTCGGACGGCCGCGTGAACCAGTCGCAGCCCGGCGGGTCGGTGTTGTCCGCGGGATTCCACGTCGCGCACGGGACCAGAGTGGCCTGCTTGGCCGAGTTGCCTGCGCGGAACGCGTCGAGGCCGGGGCAGTTGGGCAGCAGCAGCGCTGGAGGGTCGCTCGTGTACTGGCCGCCGGAGCCGGAATTGCCTCCCCAGCAGTTCCCGTTCACGGAGTCGGTGTCCACGCAGCCGGGCTGCTCCTCGATGCAGTCCTGACCCTCCTCCTCGTCCCACCAGAAGTCGACGCCGTTGGGGTCGCTCGCTCCCTGACACGCTGAGAAGTTCACGTTCGAGAGATCCGCGGGCCGCACTCCCATGCAGTTGCCCGTGTAGCGGTTGTTGGCGGAGGTGTCGTACGTCTTGCCGGCATCCTCCTCGCCGCGCAGAGCCGCCGGGACCCAATGCAGCATCGTGCCTCGGCGCCAGTTGTCGAAGACGTAGTTCTGCTCGACGACGTTTGCGTTACCGCCGGCGATCAGGTGGCCGGTGCCGACCGGCACCTGGAACGTCGGGCAGACCTTCTGCGGATCGCGCTGCTCCCACGGAACCTGCTGGCAGTAGGCGTCGCGCTCGTCGTTGAAGAGGTCGTTGTTGTTCGAGTAGATCAGGTTGCGTGACCACTTCGAGTTGTCCTGCGGCATGCCCGGGTGACCACCCGCGAACGAGTCGGTCGTGACGCCGGTCGAGTTGTCGTGGAAGCGGTTGTCGTGCGCCCATGTGCCGTTGCCCGCCGTGCCCGACATCCCGATCGTGTTGTCGTGCGAGTTGCAGTTGCGGATCTCGATGCCGTAGGTGTGGCCGTGCGCGTCCGGCTGCCCGTGGCGCGCGTTCGGGCCGGAGCCCGGGTACACGCCCGAGTCGCCGCTGTACGAGGCGTCGCAGTTCTCGTAGATGCCGTGATCCGAGGCGAACGAGAGGATCCCGTACTCGCGGCTGTACCGCGAGACGATCTCGTCCACGCGGAAGCCGTTCGTCTCCAGCACATATATGTTGTTGAAGTCCGAGTACTGGACGGTGAAGTTCTTGAGGTAGACGCCGTCGGCGCGATCCGCGCGGATCACGTTCAGCTTCACCTTCTGGCCGAGGATCTTCACGTCTCCCGGATCGTCGCCGGTGCCCTCGATCTGGATGTCGCACTTGGCGTCGCAGACGCGGTCCCCGTTGGTATCGCCGAGGATCGCGATCAGGTTCTGGGCGTTCGGGCACTGGAGGTGCTGCTCGTAGGACATGGCGCCCGTGTTCGAGTACTGGCCTTCGCAGCCGGGCGGTGGGTCGTTGATCCACCGCGATTCCGTGTAGACGCCGGGCAGGACCTTGATCCGGTAGCCGTTGCGGGCGAAGTTGACCGCCATCTGGATCGTCGCGAAACGACACTTGGAACGGAGCTTCTGGTTCTCCCGGCGCACCGCCGGGTCCTCGATCTCGTGGATCAGCCGATTCGACTGCTTGGTGCAGACCACGAGCTCGGGCCCGTAATCCCTGTACTCGGGGAAGTCACCCTGGTTGGGGTCGGGAAAGTACGTCGCGCGCTCGGCGTGCGCACCGGCGCTCGCCGGCAACGTCGCGAGCGCAACCAGGACGACCACGGCCGCGGCCGTCAGCCCGGCGACCCGCTTGAGACCGGAAGCCTTCACGTTCCCCACTACGGCCAATGGAATCCTCCCCCGAGATCGACTGGAAACCGACGCACGACCGATGTGAACCGGCCGAGTTGAATGACGGTTTACCCCAGGGGCCCGAAAAATAGTCCGGAAAAAACGAGAGGCGGCCCGCAGGCCGCCTCTCGTCGCGCGTCTTGCCCTACCGCCGGATCACTGAGGCTCGGGTGGCGTCGTGAACCAGTCGCAGCCCGGCGGGTCCGTGTTGGTGCTCGGATCCCACGAGGCGCACGGCAGCAGCTCGAGGAGCTTGTTGATGTTCGGGAACTTGAACCCGTTGTCGAGACCGGGGCAGACCGGGAGGAACCCGAGCGGCGGGTCGCCGGTCGGCTGGCCGCCGTCGGGACCGCTGTTGGCGCTCCAGCAGTTCCCCTTCACGGTCTCGATGTCGACGCAGCCGGGCTGCTCCTCGATGCAGTCCGTGCCCTCCTCCTCGTCCCACCAGAAGTCGACGCCGTTCATGTCACGCGTGCCCTCGCAGACGTTCCAGTTCGGGATGTCGAGGTTCGACGGGCGGATGCCCATGCAGTTGTTCGTATAGGCGTTGTTGTTGGAGGTGTCGGTGCCCTTCGCCGGGTCCGGCTCGTTGCGGAAGCTCGACGGAACCCAGTGCAGCATCGTGCCGCGGCGCCAGTTGTCGAAGATGTAGTTCCCCTCGACGATGTTGTCGTTGCCGCCGGCGATCAGGATGCCGGTGCCGACGGGCACCTGGAACGTCGGGCACACGATCGTCGGGTCGCGGTCCTCGACCGGCTGCTGGCAGTAGGCGTCACGATCGTCGCTGAATATGTTGTTGTTGTTCGAGTAGATCAAGTTGTCCTCGAACTTCGAGGCGTCCTGTGGCGCGCCCGGGTGACCGCCCGCGAACGAGTCGTTGGTGACACCGATCGCGTTGTGGTGGAACCGGTTGTTGTGGAACCAGGTCCCGTTGCCGGAGGTCCCCGACGAGCCGATGTTGTTGTCGTGCGACTCGCAGTTGCGGATCTCGATCCCGTACACGTGGCCGTGCGCGTCTGGCTGGCCGTGCCGGTTGGGGCCCGAGCCGGGGTAGACGCCCGAGTCGCCGTTGCCGTAGGTGTCGCAGTTCTCGTAGATCCCGTGGTCCGAGACGAACGAGAGGATCCCGTATTCCCTGCTGTAGCGCGAGACCACGTCGCTGATCCGGAAGCCGTTGGTCTCGAGCACGTAGATGTTGTTGAAGTCCGAGAACTGGAACATCATGTTCTTGACGACGATCCCGTCGGCGCGGTCGGCGCGGAGGATGTTCAGCTTTGCGCGGTCGCCGCTCACGACGGAGTCCACCGGCCGCGGGCCGGTGCCCTCGATCTGGATGTTGCACTTCGCGTCGCAGACGCTGTCACCGTCGGTGTCGCCCAGCACGGCGATCAGGTTCTGCGCGTTCGGGCACTGGCGCTGCTCCTCGTAGGTGATCGCGTGTTGCCCCGCGTCGGTGCGCTGGTACACGTCCTCACAGCCCGCGGGCGCAGGACCCCGGCTCGGCACCTCGGCGTAGACCCCCGGCATCACGAGGATGCGCGTACCGTTCTCGGCCGCGTTCACGGCGTCCTGGATGTTCTCGAACTCGCAGTCGTGCAGGAGCTTCTGGTGGCGCGCGCGCAGGCGTCCCTTGAAGGCCTTGATCCGCCGCTTGGTCGTGTCCGTGCAGACGACCAGCTCGGGGCCGGTCGTGCGGTACTCCGGGAACGCCCCCTGGTCGGCGTCCGGGAAGAAGGTCGCGCGCTCGCCGTGTGCGCTCGCGCCGGCGGGCATGGTCGCCGCGAGCGCCGCGGCGGCGGCGACCGCGACCATCATCGCGATCACGCAGGTACGAACGGAAAGGCCCCCAAAGCTCACTTCAACCCCCAAGATCGCTGGTCTGCTTCGACAGTCCCCCCCTGGGCCCACGGTGCTGCGCACCGCCGCGCGATCCAGCGATCCTAACCGCCACGGCACCTCTCTGACAACCTGTGCACGCAACGCCCGGCCTCCATAGCCGCGCGCCTTCTCCTGTGATCCGATAGAAATGGGGCAATGAAGGTCTCGGCGAAGGTCGACTATGCGGTGCGCGCAACTGCAGAGCTGGCCGCGGCCGGTGAGGGACCCGTGAAAGGGGAAGCGCTTGCCACCGCGCAGGCGATCCCGCTCAAGTTCCTCGAGAACATCCTCGGCGAGCTCAAGCACGCAGGCCTGGTCCGCAGCCAGCGCGGCACCGAGGGCGGCTATTGGCTCGCGCGCCCGCCCGCGCAGATCCGGATCGCCGACGTGATCCGGGCGGTCGAGGGCCCGCTCGCGAGCGTGCGCGGCGAGCCACCGGAGACGGTGAAGTACACGGGCGCGGCGGAGCCGCTCGGCAAGCTCTGGGTCGCCGTGCGCGCGAACCTGCGGGCGGTGCTCGAGGAGACGACGATCGCGGACATCGCCAGTGGCGAGCTACCCGCCGCGATCGAGGAGATCACGAGCGACCCCGCTGCCTGGAGCGCTCACTGAGCCTGGACCTACGGCTGCGCGAGCGTCTCGTCGCCGCCCGCGGGCACCGACCGATCGGCCTCTGAGAAGACCCGCGCCTCGCCCTGGCGCACGTACACGATCTGGCCGCCACCGAGCTCGAGCTGGTCGGCCTCCGCCTTCGTCAGCTGCGCCCACCCGGGCGTGCCGTCCTGGAGCGTGAACTCCACGCGGACCTCGAAGCCGAGGTGCACGATCCTGTCGACCTGCGCCTCGATGGTGCTCCCGTTTGGCTCCAGCATCACCTCGATGTCGTGCGGTCGCACATAGGCGTCGCCGAGCTGGTTGACGGGCCCGATGAACGTCATCACGAACTTGTTGGCGGGCTGCTCGTACAACTCGCGCGGCGGGCCGATCTGCTCCACCTGGCCGTCGTTCATGACGACGATCTGCTCGGAGACGTCCATCGCCTCCTCCTGGTCGTGCGTCACGAAGACCGTTGTCACGTGCACCTCGTCGTGGAGGCGGCGCAGCCAGATCCGCAGGTCCTTGCGCACCCGCGCGTCGAGCGCTCCGAAGGGCTCGTCCAAGAGCATCACGCTCGGCTCGACGGCGAGCGCGCGCGCGAGCGCCATGCGCTGGCGCTGGCCGCCGGAGAGCTGCGCCGGGTAACGGTCGGCGAAGCCGTTGAGGTGGACCAGGTCGAGCAGCTCGTGCACGCGATCCTTGATCGACTGCTTATCGCGCTTGCGGATCTTGAGACCGAACGCGATGTTGTTGAAGACGGTCATGTGCTTGAACGCCGCGTAGTGCTGGAAGACGAAGCCGACGCCGCGATCCTGCGGGCGCAGGCTGGTCGCGTCCTGGCCGGAGATCAGGACACTGCCGGCGTCGGGCCGCTCGAGCCCGGCGATCACCCTCAAGAGCGTGGACTTGCCACTCCCGCTCGGGCCGAGCAAAGCCGTCAGCGAGCCCTCGGGAACGCTCAACGACACGTCTCGCAGCGCCTGGAAGTCCTCGAAGCACTTGGAGACGTTCTGGACCTCGATTCCTGTAGCCACTATGCCCTCCTACGTGAGTTGAGCAGGTTCATCGACAGCAGCACGACCAGCGCCATCAGCGCGAGGACGACCGACGCCGCGTACGCGCCCGTCAGATCGAATTGGAGAAAACGCTGCTCGACGAACAACGTCGCGGTCTCGGTCTCGCCCGACAATTTCCCGGAGACCACGCTGACCGCGCCGAACTCCCCGAGCGCGCGCGCCGTCGCGAGCACGATCCCGTACGTCAGGCCCCAGCGGATCGACGGCAGGGTTATGCGCCAGAACGTCTGCCACCAGCTCGAGCCGAGCGTCGATGCCGCCTGCTCCTGCTCGGTGCCGATCTCCCGCAGCACGGGCACCACCTCGCGGACGACGAACGGCAACGACACGAAGATCGTCGCGAGGATCATTCCCGGGACCGAGAAGATCACCTGGATGCCATGCTCGGCGAGCCACCCGCCGAACCAGCCGTCGGCCCCGTACACGAGGATCAGGGCGAGCCCGATCACCACGGGCGACACCGCGAACGGGAGGTCGATCGCCGCGTTCATGAGCGACTTGGCGGGAAACCGCTGACGCACGAGCACGATCGCCGTGATCACTCCGAACACCGTGTTGATCGGGACGGCGATCGCGACCATCACGATCGTGAGCCAGAAGGCGTGCTGGGCCTCCGGCGTCGTGACGGCGTCCCACGCGGGCCCGAGGCCGTTCTCGAAGGTCCGGAAGAAGATCAGGCCGATCGGCGCCGCGAGCAGCAGGAACAGATACCCGAGCGCGAAGAAGCGCAGGGTGAGCCTATTCCTCATGGCTGGACCCCCACCGCGATACGAACGTGATCCCGAGCAGCACGACGAACGAGATCACGAGCAGCACCACCGACACGGCCGCCGCGCCGACGACGCGGTCGCTCTCGATCTGGCCGAAGATGAACACCGACGAGACCTCCGTGTCGAACGGCAGGTTCCCGGTGATCAGCACCAGCGAGCCGAACTCGCCGATCGCCCGCGCGAATGCGAGCGCGACGCCGGCGAGGATCGCCGGGATCAGGTTCGGAAGGATGATCCGGCGGAACACCGTGAAGTCGCTCGCCCCGAGCGACGCGGCAGCCTCCTCCATGTCGCGATCAAGCTCGATCAGGACGGGCTGCACCGTGCGCACGACGAACGGCAGCGTCACGAACAGCAGCGCGAGGATCACGGCGGCCTTTGTGTAGGCGATGTCCACGCCCACCGGGCTGCGCGGGCCGTACAGCGCGAGCAGGGTGAGCCCCGCGACGATCGTCGGCAGCGCGAACGGCAGGTCGATCAGCGAGTTCACGAACCGCTTGCCACGAAACTCGTCGCGCACGAGCACCCACGCGATCACGGTTCCGGCGATCGCGTTGATCGCGGCGACGATGAACGACGCTCCGACCGTGAGCTTGAGAGCCGCGAGCGCCTGCGCGTTGGTCACGGCCGTCCAGAACTGGTCGACGCCCAGCTCGAGCGACTTCGCGACCACCGCGGCCAGGGGAATCAGCACGATGATGCTCAGGTAGAGCATCGAGATTCCGCCCGCGAGTGCCGCGCCGGGCAGGCGCGGCACTCGCATGCGCAGGCCGGACGGAGCCGGCGCGGCTGTTGCGTCACTTCTCAGCCGGGAACCCTTCGTCCTCGTTGATCGCGGCCATCACGCCGTTCTCGGGATCGAAGAACTCCTTGTTGACCGCGGACCACCCGCCGAGGTCGGCGATCGTGAACAGGTTCGGCGGAGCCGGGTACGTGGACTCGTCCACGAGGTCCTTGTTCACCGACCGGTAGCCCTTCTCCCCGAAGATCTTCTGGGCCTCGTCACCGCGGGCGAACTCGACGAACTTCGCCGCCGCGCCCGATGCGCCGATCGTCGCCGCGATCGGGTTCTGGATCAGGATCGTCCCCTCCGGAGGGATCACGTAGTCGACCTCCTCGCCGTTCTGCTGAGCCGTGATCGCCTCGTTCTCGTAGGCGAGCAGCACGTCGCCCTTGCCGCCGATGAAGGTCTGGAGCGCCTCACGCGCGCTCTTGTCCTGCACGGGCACCTGCTTGATCAGCGCCCGCAGGTACTCCTTTGCCTGCGCCTCGGACCTGCCGGCTTCGAGCTGCGCCCCGTAAGCGGCCATGATGTTCCACTTGGCTCCGCCGGACGTGAACGGGTTGGGCTGGATCACCTCGACGCCGTCCTCGAGCAGATCCGCCCATGTCCTGATGCTCTTCGGGTTGCCCTTGCGGGTCGCGAGCACCACCACCGAGTTCGTGACGAAGCCGTCGTAGCTGTCCTTGTTCCAGTCCTGCGCGACCTTGTCGGCCTCGACGAGCTTCTCGACGTCGGGCGCGAGCGAGAGCGCCACCACGTCCGCCCTGAGGCCCGCTTCGACGGCGCGCGCCTGGTCGCCGGACGCTCCGTAGGACTGCTTGAAGCCGACGTCCTTGCCGTCCGCGGTCTCCCTGAAAGCGGGAACGATCTGCTCGTATGCCTGCTGCGGCGTCGAGTAGGCGATCAGGCTCACGCTTCCCCCGCTCCCGCTCGAGTCGCTGGTGCCGCCGCATGCGGCGAGCCCGGCGGCGATCAGCATCACCAGTGGCAGAGCGGCTAAAGAGTTGCGTGCCCGAGTCCCCATGAGATGGTCATTCCCCCGTTTGTCTATCCGATCTATAGGAAAGCTTCGGCGGGACCGTAGCACAAACCCCGTAACCCGATAGACAAAGACCGGTACTGTCTCCGGCGCATGCCGGCACGCCGGCCGCTTCCTAGAATCAACCCCATGGAAGCGCCGCTCAGCGCCCGCACCGGCGAGGCGCTGGAACTCCACCGCGTGGCCCTGCTCGACTGGCTCGCCTGCGCGGTCGGCGGATCCTCACAACCCGCGGCGCGCGCGGCACAGGCCGCCGCCGACGGCCTGACCGGGCGCGTGACCTGGCTCGGATGCGCGGGGCACGTGCTCGACTACGACGACACCTACTCGCCGGGCTTGGTCCACGCGAGCGCGCCGGTCGCGCCGGTCGCCCTCCTGGTCGCCGCGCAGGACGGTCTCGAGATCGGCGCAGCGCTCGACGCCTACGCGGCCGGCTTCGAGACCACCGCGGCGCTCGCGAGGGCCGGCCACCCGGCGCTCTATGACCGTGGCTGGCACCCGACGGCCGTCTGCGGTTCCGCGGGCGCCGCGATCGCCGCCGCGCAGCTCATGGGCCTCCCCGAGGCCCATACCCGCGACGCGATCGCGCTCGCGCTGCTGCGCGCCGGGGGCCTGCGCGCCGCGTTCGGCAGCGACGGCAAAGCGCTGCAGGTGGGAATGGCGGCCGCGGCCGGCCTCGAGGCCGCGCGCCTGGCGCAGGCCGGCGCGCGGGTCCCGCTCGAGCCGGTGGCCCACGGCCCCGCCGGGTTCGAGCAGGTCTTCGGCGTGGCATGGCGGGGCTCCGGCGACCCGCCCGCCGTCAACCAGAACTGGATCAAGGCCCATCCGTGCTGCCTCGCCACGCACGGCGTGATCGAGGCGGCCATGACCTTGCGCCCGGTTGCCCGCCCGCGCGCCGACGTGATCGTGACCGTCCATCCCATCGCCCGCGCCGCCGCCTCGCTCGATGACGTCACCGACGGCCTTCAGGCGAAGTTCTCGATCCCCTATCTCGCCGCCTTCGCGCTGCTCCGCGGTGCGCCCGAGGTGGGCGACTTCGACGCCGTCGACACACAGGTGCGCGCCTTCGCGGGCCGCATCGAGGTGCGCACCGACGTGGCTCTCCCGGAGATGGGCGCGCGCGTCGCGGTCGACGGTCACGGCCCGGCCGCCGTCGACGACCCGCTCGGGTCGCCGGCCCGCCCGATGGATGCGCGACAACTGAAGGAGAAGACCCGCGCCCTCGCGGGGGATCGCCTCGACGGAGTGCTCGACGACCGCTCGGCACCGGCAGCCGAGGTCCTCGCAGCCGCCGGGCTGCGCGACTAGGCCGCGGGGTCGGGCTCCCCCTCGAGCAGCGCGGCGCGGAAGGTCCGCTCCTCCTCGTCGAACAGCGCGCCCCAGGTCCGCTCCCCATCGAACAGGATCCGGCGCTTGGTCTCGAGGATCGCGGCGCGCGGCATGCGCGCGATCGCAGCCGCCCGCGTGACCGCGAGGTCCAGCAGGTCGCCCGCAGGGCAGAGCTCGCCGACGATGCCGATCCGTACCGCCTCGGGCGCCTCGACCACGCGCCCCGTGAGGCACAGCTCGCGTGCGACGGCAGGCGTGAGCGCGGCGCGGGCGGCGGCGTAGCTCGGCGGGATGCCGATCGGGAGCTCCGGGTAGCCGAACGTGGCGCGCTCAGAGGCGAGCCGCAGGTCGCACAGCAGAGCGAGCGCGAACCCGCCGGCGAGCGCCGGGCCGTTGACAGCCGCGACCACCGGCTTCGGACAGCGTCCAACGGCATGGAACGCCCCGGTGCTGGTCTCGACCAAGCGCCGCCTGTGCTCGGCGTCACCCCCGAACTGCGACGTGTCCATGCCCGAGCAGAAGGCCGTCCCGGCCCCTGTCAGCACGATGCACGCGACGGCATCGTCGTGCGCGAGCCGCTCGAACGCGTCGGTCAGCTCGACCCTCAGGTCGATCGACAGGGCGTTGCGCTTCTCAGGGCGCTCGAGCGTCACGAGCGCGACGTCACCGCGGGATTCGATCGACAGCAGGCCGGCCACGGCGGCCAGCGTACCCCTAGGTGGGCTTATGGAACAAAGACGCCCTGGCGCGCGAACAGCGTGTTCGGTCCGGTCGAGGCGAGGCCGTCCGGGCCGCCGTCGTAGACACGCGCCTGGTCGAGCGTCCAGATCGACCGCTTCCCCTCGGGCACCGCGCCCGGGGTCACGGCATCGAGCGAAGTCGCGATCGAGCACGTCGAGCCGATCGTCGTCGAGGCCGTGGTCGCGCACGGAACCGTGACCGGAATCTCGACCTCGCTGCCGGTCGCCGGCTCGTTCGCGGCAGGGCCGTTGACCCGGTCCGTAATCCTCACCTGAGGCCGCGCCTGTAGCTGGCCGGTGTAGTCAGCGAGCGTGCCCTGCACCCGCACATCCGTGAAGCTCACCGTGAAGGGGACGTCGGAATCGTCGGCACCACCCGGCGCGCCGACGGTGACGCTGAAGGCGAGGAACCCCGACGCGTTGGCCGTCTGGCCGTTCGTGTCGGGAGAGCCGACGGTCAGCTGGCTGGATTCGAGCACAGGGGCGTTGCACGACGGAAACGCGAGCGACGGCCCATGGGTGCGGTTGGGCGTCGTGCACTGGCGGAAGGCGGGGACGAGCGAGATGCGCGTCGGCGTCGCGCCCTTGGGTCGCGGATAGCCCGATACGTCGGCGACGTAAACGTCCCTCGCCGCGTCGGTGTCCGCCGCGATCAGCGACTCCCTCGTGTCGAAGATCACCCGCGCGCCGTCCTGCGAGGCGCCGCTGAACACGGCCGAGAGGGCGCCGTTCCCGCCGCTGGGACCGGTCGAGATATGCGTGGTGGTGCCCGCGAAGCGCTCGTAGACGTCGCTCACCGCATCCGTGTCGGTGCCCACCAGCACCTCCGCGGACTCGAGGAACACGCGCTGTGCGTCGAGTGACAGGCCGACCAAGGTCGCGTCGAACGTGCCGTTGCCGCCGGCCGGCCCGGTCGAGAGGTGCGTAGTCGTGGTGCCTCCGGAGCGCTCGTACAAGTCGACCGAGGTGTCGGTGTCGCCCGCAATCAGCGACTCGCGCGTCTCGAACATCACCCGTTTCCCATCGGCCGAGGCCGCGGCGAAGCCGGCATCGAAGGCTGCGTTGCCCGGCGTGCCGGTGGACACGAGCGTCGTGGCCGCCCCGGAGCGCTCGTAGATGTCCGTGGACGAGTCGGTGTCGCCCGCCGCGAGCTGCTCCCGCGAGTGGAAGAAGACGCGCGAACCGTCGCTCGAGTTGCCGTCGAAGGTCGCCGCGAAGGCGCCGTTGCCGGGCGCCGACACGAGCGTCGTCGCCGCGCCGAAGCGCTCGTAGACGTCGTTGCTCGCGTCGGTGTCCGCCGCCGCCAGCGACTCGCTCGTCTGGAAGAAGACGCGCGTTCCATTCCGGGAAGATCCGCGGAAGAATGCGTCGACGGCGCCGTTGCCGCCCGGCGCGCCGGCCGACACCTGGCTCGTGACGCCGCCCGAGCGCTGGTACACGTCGAGCCTCGCGTCGGTGTCGGCGGCCACCAGCTTCTCGTCGGTCTCGAAGAACACGACCGTCGCATCGTCGGAGCTGCCCGCAAAGAACGCGTCGAAGGCGCCGTTGCCGCCGGCCGGGCCGGTGGAGAGCAGGGTCGTGGTGCCCGCGGAGCGCTGGTAGACGTCAGGCAGGCCGTCAGTGTCGCCCGCGACGAGACCCTCGTCGGTCTCGAATATCACGCGCGTCCCGTCGCCGGAGATCGCGTGGAAGAACGCGTCGAAGGCGCCGTTGCCGCCGGCCGTGCCGGTGGAGACGAGGCTGGTCGTCGATCCCGAGCGCTCGTACACGTCGAAGGACGCGTCCGTGTCCCCCGCAACGAGACCCTCGTCGGTCTCGAAGAAGACGCGCAGGCCGTCGTCGGAAACGGCCGAGGGAAACACGTCGAGCTCGGCGTTGCCGCCTGTCGGGCCCGTCGACACGAGCGTGGTCGTCGCGCCGAAGCGCTCGTAGATGTCGTAGGAGGAGTCGGTGTCGGCGGCGACCAGCGACTCGGGCGTCTCGAAGAAACCGTGCGACCCGTCGACGGAGGAGAAGTCGAAGAAGACGTCGGCAGCGCCGTTGCCGCCTGCCGGGCCCGTGGACACGAGATCCTTCGACGAGTGCGTCGCGCCCGCTGGGGCCACCGGGACCACGAGCGCCGCGATCACGAGCAGCAACACCGATGAGAGCTTCAGACGACCGGTCACGCGTTTCCCCCCTGCCCGCCACGAAGACGACCACCACGGTCCGCCTCCCGCGCCAATATCCACAAGCGGGTCGGCCGTGTCAAGCTCGGTGACACGCTAATGGACGACTATTTACTATGAGTTCCGGGTAGTCGTACCGGCAGAAGGCGGGAGCTTCAGCCCTCCGTAGCGCGCGTCAACCGGCAGGGAAGGGGCACCGAGCCCTTCGAGGTAATGCATGGCCGAGTGGAAGTTCCTCACCAACCACGCACACGTGCTGCTCTGCGTCATGCACGAGCCGGAGATCCGCCTGCGCGAGATCGCCGACGCGGTCGGCATCACGGAGCGCGCTTCGCACCGCATCATCGCGGAGCTCGAGGACGGCGGCTACATCTCACGCGAGCGCAAGGGGCGGCGCAACCTCTATCGGTTCCACTCGCACGAGGTCATGGGCCATCCCGACCTCCAGGGCTCGATGCTCGGAGACCTCAGCCTCGGCGAGCTCGTCGCCCCCCTGATCGATCCGCCCGCCGCCCTGAGCGGGGCGGCCTCGGTCGCGAACGGGCGCCGGGCCGACACCCGCCCCTGACCGGCACGGTCAGCGGTCGAGGCTGCGCTCGAGCTGGCGCTCCTGGAACCGGGCGAGGTCCGTGATGTCACCCGACATCCTGCGCAGCTCCGCGTGCCGGCCCCCCGCCCGCTCGGCGGCGGACATCCTGGCCGCGACGCGGTGGTGGGCGATCATGGCCCGCGCGTACGCGCGGTCGAAGTCGGTCGCGTCGCGCAGCGCGCGAAGGTCAAGCGGTTCGGCGGGAACACCGAGGTCGCCTTCCTCCACCCCGCCCTCGGCGAGCACCCTGCGAACCGTCCGCAGGGTCTGGGCCTCGACCGCCTGGAGCTGGATCAGCTCTCGTGCGGCGCGCCGCACGACCGGGTCCTTCGCCCGGCCGGCCGCGAGGTCGGCGGCATCGATCGCCTGCTCATGGTGCGCCAACATGCGGATCGCGAAGGCCATGTCGGTCGGGTTGGCCTGGACCTTCCTGCCCTTGCTCTGCTCGTCGTCACCGCAGCCGGCGATGCCGAGCGCGACCGCGAGCAGGACGGCAACCAGCCGTGCGCGCTTCGGTCGCCTACACATCGAAACGCCCGACTACTGGTAGCGCGCGTCCACGACGTCCGGCCGCGGCCGCCGGCGGTCGTCGCGCAGATCGTCACCGAGGACCCGCTCGAGCACGAGGTTGACGAACCAAACGATGATCGTTGCGAGGATCGCCCAGCCGAAGCTGTCGATCGTGAAGTCGTCGACGATCCAGCTCGTCAGGTAGAGCATGAAGAGGTTGATGAAGAACAGCGCGATCCCGAGCGTGATGATCACGAGCGGGAGCGTGAACAGGATCACGAGCGGGCGCACGAAGATGTTCACGACGCTGAACACGAGGCTCGCCACGACCAGCACCCCGAATCCGCCGTAGTCGATCCCGCTGAGGAGCAGGGCGGCCACCCAGAGCGCGACGAGGTTGAAGGCCCAGGTGACGAGGAAGCGGATCAGCATGCGTCGATAGTAGGCCCCGGCCGCGTCCAGGGCAATTAGGCTGCAACCGCGGTGGCAGCGCACCCTACGATCGGCGAGCTACTCAGCGCGGCCCGTGCCCGCCTCGAGCGGCTCGACCCGCACGCGGCGCACGCGGCGATGAAGGCCGGCGCGGTGCTCGTCGACATACGGTCGGAGCACCAGCGCGAGGAGGACGGCGTCGTCCCCGATGCCCTCTTCATCGCGCGCAACGTGCTCGAGTGGCGCTGCGCCCCGGCGTCGCAGTGGCGGCACGAGCGCATCGCGCCCGCCGACCGCCTGATCCTGATGTGCGACGAGGGCTATCAGTCGAGCCTGGCCGCGGCCACGCTGCGCGACCTCGGCGCGGACGCCACCGACCTCATCGGCGGTTTCCGCGCCTGGCGCGCAGCCGCGCTGCCGGTCCGTCCCTGAGCGCTGCCTACGTATCGACGGCGAAGATCCGCCACGGTCCGGGCACGCCCTTGAGGTCGTGTTCGCCGCGGTCGGTCAGCGTCTGGCCCGAGCCGACGATCAGGTCGCGGACGGTGCTGCTGACGAGCACCTCGCCCGGTGCGGCGAGGCTGCTGACGCGCGCACCGATGTGCACCGCGAGGCCCCCGACGTCATCGTCGGGGAGCAGCTCGCATTCGCCGGTGTGCAAGCCGGCGCGAATCTCCAGGTCGAGGTCACGCACGCCGTCGCGGACGGCGGTCGCGCTGCTGATCGCGCGGCTGGGACCGTCGAACACGGCGAGCGCCCCGTCGCCAAGTGACTTCACGAACCGCCCTCGATGGCGCTGGACCTCCTCGCGCACGAGGCCGTCGTGGCGCTCCAGAAGGGACCGCCAAGCACCATCGCCCAGCTCAGCGGCGCGCTCGGTCGAGCCGACGATGTCGGTGAACAGCACCGTCGCAAGCACGCGGTCGCTGACGACCGGTCGCCGCACGCCGGTCAGGAAGTGCTGGATCTCGTCGGCGACGGCCTCCTCCTCGCCGAGCCAGAACGGCCCCTCCCCGGGAAACTCCGCATAGCGGGCGTCCGGGATGTGCTCCGCGACATAGCGCGCGTGGCGCTCGTCAAGGTACGTCTCGTGCTCGGGGCGCAACACCAGCGTCGGGCACTGCACGCTGGGAAGCACGTCACGCACGTCCGTCTCGCCGATCATCGCCAGCGACGCGGCAGCGGCGGCAGGGCTCATCGCCAGACGCTGCAAGCGCGCCATCAGCCTTCGCAGCCGGTCGTCTTGACCGCCGACGAGGGCGGCCAACGGGTTTGCGGGCGAGTCGGTGCCCCAGGACTCGACGATCGCTTGAACGATTGCAGCGCGCTGCTCGACGCTCGGCGCCCACTCGTATCCCGGTCCTGCCACCAGGCGGGGCTGCGGCGACGCCAGCACGAGGGCCCGCACCAGGTCAGGATGAGAGGCCGCGAACAGCGCCGTCAAGCCGCAGCCCTCGAGATACGAGAGCAGCACCGGCTGCTCGGAGCCGACCGCGTCGATCACTGCCTGGACGTCGTCGATCTGCTCCTCCAGCGGCGTCGCCCCCGCGATCCCATCGGACATCCCGCTCCCGCGGCGCTCGAACAGGATCAGCCGGGAGAACGACGAGAGCCGCTCGAAGAAGCGCGAGAAGGACGGCAGCTCCCAGAACAGCTCGATGTTCGACAGGTACGACGGGATCAGCACGACGTCGAGCGGGCCCGCGCCCACCACCTGGTAGGCAATCTGCAGATCACCGCTGCGTGCGTAGCGAGTCTCCGGAACGTCCACGGAGCCACCTTATCCCTGGCCCATGACGGGAGCCAGGCGCCTACAATGCGTGACCACCGTCCGCCCCCCCAGGAGCGTGAGCCGGTACCCCGTCGCAGTGCTCTGTGGAGAGCAACTTGGCCATTTCATCGATTCGCCGGATCTCGTTCGCAGGCACGATCGCTCTCCTCGCGACCGTGGGCGCGATCGCGCCCGGCACCAGCCCGGCGGCTCCGAAGCAAATCGCCGTCGACTTCGTTTGGTCCCCCACGGTTCCGAGTCCGGGCCAGGTCGTCACGCTTACGGCAACGGCGAACTCTCCCGGGACGATCGCCCCCGGGAACTACGACTGGGACCTGAACGGCGACGGCACGGTCGACACGCACGGCAGGATCGCGACGTGGAGCTATGCGGCGCCGGGTCCCGTGAGCGTTCGGCTGGTCGTGAGGGCCAACGGGAACCGCCGTGGCGAAGCTACGCATACCGTGTCGGTTCAGGGTCCGGGGGACGGCGGCCCCACCCCGAGCCCACCGGCCGCGTCTTTCACGATTGCGCCCGCCGCGCCGGTCGTCAATCAGCCGGTGCGGTTCACGTCCACGTCCAGCGACGCCGACGGCACCATCCGGGAGCAGGTGTGGGATCTCGACGGCGACGGCAAGTACGACAACGGCGGCGGCGTGACGGCGCTTCGCGCGTTCGCGGAGGCCGGGGACTACGCCGTCGGGCTCCGGGTCACGGACGATGCCGGGCTCGTCTCCTTCGACTCCCGGACGCTGACGGTCGTGCCGGCGGCGGTGGCGCCTGTCACGACGAAGAAGCTCGGACTGCGGCTGCTGAGCCCGTTCCCGGTCGTGCGGATCGCGGGCCGGATCACGAAGCGCGGGACCCGCGTGCGGATTCTTCGCGTGGACGCGCCCGTGGGGACGACGGTCTCCGTCCGCTGCAGCGGACGCGGCTGCCCGTTCAAGAAGCAGGTGCGGGCCGTCCCGACGAGCGCCGCGTCGCGCACCGCGGTCAAGGTGCGCATTCGCCGTCTCGAGCGGCTGCTCTTGCCCGGCGTTCGGGTGCGTGTCTACATCACGAAGCGCGAGACCGTCGGGAAGTACACCAGGCTTCGCTTCCGCGCCGGCCACGCGCCTGCGCGCACCGACCGCTGCCTGATGCCGGGATCTTGGGCGCCCGCTGACTGCTCCGCCCTGTAGGGGTCCGCAATGCAGGCCGTCGGCGCGGTGAAAGCCGCCGAGCTCTGGCGCCACGGCCAGGAAGGCTGGCCGCGGAGCTACCCCATCGCGCAGTTCCCGAACGCGCCGCTGCTCGGTGCGTTCGCCGGGTGGCTACTCGCAGCGCTCGCGGGCGGCAGTGCGCACGACATCGGCCGCGCGGTCTTCATTCTGGGCCTCGGCGTGTGGGCTTGGGAGGAGGCGGTGGACGGGACAAACGGGTTCCGCCGCCTACTCGGCGCGGGAGCGCTCGTCTGGCTCGTCGCCCGCCTGGCCGGCGAGCTTTAGGACGCGCCCGCTACCGCAAACCTGCAGCGCCGCTCCGCGATCGCCTCTAGGCGATCAGCCGGCCCATGATGCGCGGGTGGCCATCGACCTCCACGTCGACGAGCGACTCGGCGCGCGAGAAGCCCGCGATCCGCGCAAGCCGCTCGAGGCCGGTGTGCTCGAATCCCCAGTAGACGAACTCGTCGCGCGCATAGACCTCTCCGGGCTCCGAGACGCGGATCGCGGCCCCGTCTCGATCTTCCGGGCGGACGCCGTAGGTCTCGAGCAGCACGCTGCCGCCGCTCGCCGTCCGCCCGCGCAGCACGCGTAGCAGTCCGAGCGGGTTCTCGACTCGGTGGAGGATGCCGAAGCAGTAGACGAGGTCGAAGCGCTCGTCGAGCCGGTCGAGCTCGAACGCGTCCATCCGCCGATACTCGACGGCCGAGCCGAGCAGGCGATGGATCGCGCGGAAGCCCTCGCCGCCCTCCAGCTCGACGTCCCACCGGGAGGCGACCCAGAGCCGGTACTGCTCGTTGTCCGCCGCCACGACCCGGTCGGCCCCCCGGTGCTCGGCGAGGAAGGCGTAGAAGCCGTCGAAGGTGCCGACGTCGAGCACGCTCATCCCGGCCATGTCGCTTGGAAGCGTGGACATGCGGTAGCGGTGGTCGCGCGCGGCGCCGGGTGTGTAGATGCCCTCAGCGCGGTTGAGCGCGAAGGTGTGGAACCAGAACGGCACCCTCTCGACCGTGGCGCGAGCAAGAGCCGGGTCCACCTCGATCGGCAGCAGGTCGGCCACCTGCCGCTCAGCCTGCGTGACGATGAACCGGTCCCCGGCGTTGTCCTCCGCCGCGCTCGTCATCTCCATGCAGATACCTCCTGTCGGCGCGTTGCTCTTGGCTCCCCCAACCTGCTGGGGCACAGCGACCGTGTCGACCTGTTCGCTCCTGCGAGAAGCGCGCCGCTCAGGATCCTGGCCGGCCCACCTGGGGCGAGCCCGGGGCGCCCTGCCGCAACGGCCGGACGGTACGTTCCGCGCAGATCACGGAAAAGGTAGCGACCTTCGGCTTACGAGCAGCTACCCGCAGCCGGTGTTGTTGCCGCAGCTCGAGCACGTGTAGCAACTACCCGTGCGCTGCATCATTCCGCCGCACTGCGAGCACGCAGGCCCGAGGTCGAGACCCGCGATCCTCGCCGGCACGACCGGGGGCGAGTCCGTCAGCGCCGCGGCCGCGGGCTTGGACTCGGCCTTCGCCTCGCCGTTGGCGTGACCGTTGGCGTGACCGTTGGCTCCGTTGCCCCCGTTCTCGACGGGCGCCCCGGCCTCCTCGGCCATCTTCTTCGCACGCACCTCGTCGCTCATGATGCCGAGCTCCTCGTGCACCGCCGGGTCGAGGAACCGCGAGGCCAGCCAGCGCATGATGTAGTCGGGCAGCGACTTCGCGAAGGGGATCTCCGGGTTCGTCGTCATGCCCTCGGGGTCGAAGCGCATGTAGCTGAACTTGCGCACGAACGTCTCGAGCGGGACCCCGTACTGGAGGCCGATCGAGATCGCTGTCGCGAACGCGTTCATCATGCCGCGCAGCGTCGAGCCGTCCTTGCCGATGTCGGTGAGGAAGATCTCGCCCAGCTCGCCGTCCTCGTAGCGGCCGGCCGTGATGTAGCCCTCGTGGCCGGCAACCGAGAACTTGTGTGTGAGCGACTCACGCTCCCGCGGTAGGCGCTTGCGCGCCGGCACCGCGGCCTCGGCCGGGGCGGCCTTCGACTTCTTCGCGTCGGTGCGCAGGGCCTGTGCGGTCTTCGAGCCGTCGCGGTAGATCGCGAGCGCCTTGACGCCCAGGCGGCCGGCCTCCATGTAGGCGTCGCGGATGTCGCCGACGGTCGAGTCATCCGGCATGTTCACCGTCTTCGAAATCGCTCCGGAGATGAACGGCTGCGTCGCCGCCATCATGTTGATGTGGCCCATGTGCGAGATCGCGCGCTTGCCGACGGCCACGTCGAACACGGGCAGGTGCTCGTCCTTCAGGCCGGGTGCGCCGAGGATCGTGCGGTGCTCGTTGACGTAGGTCTCGATCTGCTCGACCTCGGCCTCGGAGTACCCGAGCTTGCGCAGCGCACGCGGGACCGTGCGGTTGACGATCGTCATCTGACCGCCGCCCACCAGCTCCTTGAGCTTCACCAGCGAGAAGTCGGGCTCGATGCCGGTCGTGTCGCAGTCCATCAGGAAGCTGATCGTGCCGGTCGGCGCGAGCACGGTGGCCTGCGCATTGCGGTGCCCGTGGCGCTCGCACACCTCGACCGCCTCGTCCCATGAGCGGCGCGCGGCGTCGAGCAGGCCGGCCTCGACGCCGTCGTCGATCTCGAGCGACGCGTCGCGGTGCTTGCGCATCACGCGCAGATGCGCGTCGCGGTTCTTCGTGAACTCCTGGTAGGGCCCCATGCCCGCAGCGATCTCGCCGGACGTGCGGTAGGCGCGGCCGGTCATCAGCGCGGTGATCGCGGCGGCGACCGAGCGGCCCTCGTGCGAGTCGTACGGCAGGCCGCGCGCCATCAGGAGCGCGCCGAGGTTGGCGTAGCCGAGCCCGAGCTGGCGCATCGCACGGGCGTTGCGCCCGATCCCCTCGGTGGGGTAGCTCGACGGGCCGACGACGATCTCCTGGGCCGTGAACATGACGTCGACCGTGTGCTCGAACGCCGCCGTGTCGAACGTGCCGTCGTCCTTCAGGAACTTGAGCAGGTTGATCGACGCGAGATTGCACGCCGAGTCGTCGACGTGCATGTACTCGGAGCAGGGGTTGGAAGCGTTGATCCGCCCGCTGTTCGGGCACGTGTGCCAGTCGTTGATCGTCGTGTCGTACTGGACGCCCGGGTCGGCGCAGCGCCACGCGGCTTCGGCGATCTCGTTCATCAGGTCGCGGGCGTTCAGCACGTCGACCGTCTCGCCCGAGACGCGCGCGATCGTCTTCCACTCGTCGCCGCGCTCGACCGCGTCGAGGAACTCGTCGGTCACGCGCACCGAGTTGTTCGCGTTCTGGTACTGGATCGAGTGGAAGCCCTCGCCGTCGATCGACATGTCGAAGCCGGCGTCGGCGAGCGCCGCTGCCTTGTCCTCCTCGCGCGCCTTGCACCAGATGAAGTGCTGGATGTCGGGGTGGTCGACGTCGAGCACGACCATCTTCGCCGCGCGGCGCGTCTTGCCGCCGGACTTGATCGTTCCGGCCCACGCGTCCGCGCCGCGCATGAACGACACGGGCCCGGAGGCAAGGCCGCCCTTCGAGAGCTGCTCCTTCGAGGAGCGGATCTTCGAAAGGTTGATCCCGGAGCCGGAGCCGCCGCGGAAGATCATCCCCTCCTTGGTGTTCCAGTCGAGGATCGACTCCATCGTGTCGTCGACTGAGAGGATGAAGCAGGCCGAGCACTGCGGCTTCTCCTCGAACCCCACGTTGAACCAGACCGGGGAGTTGAAGGCCGCGAGCTGGTTGACGAGGATGTGGCTGAGCTCGGCCTCGAACGCGTCGCCGTCGTCCTTGGACGCGAAGTAGCCGCCCTCGCGCCCCCAGGCCGAGATCGTGCCGGCCACGCGGCCGACCATCTGCTTGACCGAGTGCTCGCGCTCGGGGGAGCCCATCTGCCCGCGGAAGTACTTCTGGGCGACGATGTTGGTCGCGTTCTGCGTCCAGCTCTTGGGGAACTCGACACTGCGCTGCTCGAACGCGGGCTTGGCCGGGTCGCCGATCACGGCATCCCGGACCTCCCACTCGAGCTCGTCGAACGGGTGTGTGTCCGCCCGTGTGAAGCGCCGTTCGATCGCCAGGCCTGCGTCGGCCGCCTTGACTCCGTAGGTCGTTCCGATCTCTTCACTTGTCCTGGCCATCTAGCTTCCCCTCCGACTCTCGAAATTTCGCTCTTTCAGACCCGCAACACCGCTCTGGGCGGGCGTTTTGCCCGTATCACGGGGTAACCGATTAGCCTGACGCCGGGTTCGGACGGACCCCGCCTTGCGCGCACCGGCAAGCGCCTCGTCGAGCGCCGGCTCGAACAGGTGCTCACGTTGCAGCGGCGGCTCGGCCTCGAGTCGCTCGAGCTCGCGCTCGAACTCCTCGACGTCCTCGAACTTCCGGTACACCGACGCGAACCGCACGTATGCCACCGCGTCAAGCTCACGCAGCCCGCGCAGCGCAAGCTCGCCGACCTCCTCGACGCCCGGGGTGCCTCCCAGCGCGCGCAACTCGGCGACGATCCGGTCGACCACCGCCTCGAGCTGCTCGCGCTCGACCGGCCGCTTGATCGCGGCCCGCTCGAGCCCGGCGAGGACCTTCGCGCGATCGAACTGCTCGCGCCGGCCACCCCGCTTGCGGATGTAGAGCGGCCCCTCGTCGTAGCGCTCGTAGGACGTGAACCGCCGCTCGCAGGAGCGGCATGCGCGGCGCCTGCGGACCGCGTCCCCGGGATCGCTCAGACGCGAGTCGACGACCTGGGAATCACTGTGACCGCAGAAGGGGCAACGCACTCGATCAGTGTACGACATGTAGTCCCATTCGCCAAGGCAAACCACCACATCTTGTGGAGAAACTCCCAAAATAGGCGAAATAGGGGCAAACCGCCCCTCTTTGCGGCAGAAGGACCACATGTCCAAGCGCCCGTGCCGGATTTGGGACCGTCGGCCGTAGCTCGCGCGTGCCGCTCCCCGCATGATTGATGAGACATGGCACTCGAGCACAACCGGCCCACACCACGCTCCGGATCCGACTCCCCGCTGCTGAGCGAGGTTCGCCGGCGCCTGTTCCGCCGCGACGAGCTGCCGCCGCGGCTGCACCGCCTCCGGCGCCTCGAGCATGCCGCCGCGGCGGCGCCCGACGGCCCGCGCCTCCCGGCCCGAGGCCCTCGCACCGCCCGTTAGCATCACCCCATCGCCTGGGACGTCGTCATATCCGGAGGTGGCTTCGGCGGCCTCTACGCGGCGCGCGCGCTCGAGCGCCTGATGCCTGCGCAGAGCACGCGCATCACCCTCGTCAACGACGTCAACTTCCTGCTCTACACGCCGTTTCTCCCCGAGGCGGCGGCCGGGACGCTCGAGCCGCGGCACGTCGTCACCCCGCTGCGCGACGTCCTCGACCACACGCGCCTGCGGCTGGGCGTCGTCACCGACCGCGACCCGGCGCGCAAGACGGTCACGATGACGGACCAGGAGGGCGCCGAGCACGCGCTTCGCTACGACCGCCTGATGGTCGCGCACGGGTCGGTGTCACGAGTCCTCCCGATCCCGGGCTTGGAGCAGCACGCGATCGGGTTCAAAACGCTCGCGGACGCGATCTGGCTGCGAAACCACGTGATCCAGGCACTCGAGATGGCCGACGCCACGGAAGAACCGGAGCGCAGGGATGAGCTGCTCACGTTCGTCGTCGTGGGGGGCGGCTACGCGGGGCTCGAAGCGCTCGCCGAGGTACAGGACTTCGCGGCCGAGGCGATCGACCTCTACCCGGCGGCACGCCTGCATGGAATGCGCTGGATCCTGATCGAGGCGATGGACCGCGTGCTGCCCGAGATCGACCGGTCGCTGGCCGACTACGCCGTGCGCGAGCTGCGCAGCCGCGGCATCGACCTGCGGCTCGGCACGACGCTCGAGGAGGTCACGGCCGCCTCGGTGCGCCTCACGACCGGCGAGGTGGTCCCGACGCGCACCGTGTTGTGGACCGCCGGCGTCACGGCACATCCATCGGTGCGCAACCTGGGCCTCACCACCGATGCGCGCGGCCGGATCCTGACCGACGAGTACCTGCGCGTGCCCGGCGAGGACGACGTCTGGGCGCTCGGTGACTGCGCGGCAGTTCCGGACCCGCGCGAGGGCGTCGAGTTCTGCCCCCCGACCTCGCAGCACGCCGTGCGCCAGGGCAAGACCGCGGGCCGTAACGTCGCGGCCTCGATGGGCGTCGGCGAGGCGCGCCGCTTCTCCTACAAGTCGATGGGCCAGTTCGTCAACCTCGGCCGCTACAAGGCGGTGGCGAAGGTGTTCCGGCTACAGGTCCGCGGCTTCCCCGCCTGGTGGCTGGCGCGCAGCTACCACGTCAGTCAGATCCCCGGCACGGCGCGCAAGGTCCGGGCCGTCGTGGACTGGACGGTCGGCCTGCCCTTCCGGCGCGACATCGCCGAAGTCGGCACGATCGGCCAGCCGCGGCCGCTGCGCGCCGACGTGTACGAACGCGCCGGGACCCACCGGTCGTAGTTGAATAGTTGATCCACGTCGCGACCGTCCACATCCGGACGGACATGTGGGTCGACCTCCAGCTGAGCCACCTCGCGGAGAACCTCGACCGGCCGTATCGCACCTATGCGTACCTCGACGGCGACGCGCTCGCGCAAGCCGACCGCTTCGACGAGTGGTTCCAGGGCGAGCAGGTCCAGCATTGGTGGAAGCTCGACGACCTCGCGGCGCGGATCTGCGCGCAGGCGGACGACGACGATGTGCTCGTTTTCCTTGACGGCGACGCCTTCCCGGTCGCGGACCTCGGTGCAGCACTCGACACGATGCTCGCGGGGCACAGGCTCGCGGCGGTCCGGCGGACCGAGATCTTGGGAGCTCCGATCCCGCACCCCTCCTTCTGCGCCACGACCGTGCGGATTCTGGCGCGACAGCGGCGCCACGTGGGCCCGCGGACACCGATGGCGCAACGCACGCGGGAAACTCGTCACCGACACGGGCGCGAACCTGCTCAAGCTGCTCGAGGACACGAACGTCGACTGGCTGCCGCTGTCGCGCACGAACACTCGCGACCTCCACCCGGTCCTGTTCGCCGTCTACGGGGACCTCGTCTATCACCACGGGGCCGGCTTCCGCCAGGCGCTCACGCGCCCGGAGCAGGCGGAGATCGCGGAGGAGGTGAAGCGCCTCTGTGCGGACGGCGCGAGCGCGGATGAGCTTCGCGAGCGGCTCACCCGCGAGCGGATCCAGCGCAACGGCGAGCTGAGCGTCAGGGTCTACGAGGAGGCACGCGCGGACGATCAGTTCTGGCGCCGGCTCTTCTACTGAGCGCGCCGGGTGTACCAGCGTTACTTCGAGCGGGTCTTGGGCCGCGCCGGCTTGCGTGCCGTCTGCGCGGCACGCGCACGGCGGGTGGCCGTCCCGTCGCGCGCGACGGACGCCCGTGAGCGCCCCTCGGCGCGGGGGCGAGCCCCGTTGTGCGCCTGCGACTCGGGCTCGAGCGCGTTCTCGAGCGCGCGCTCGACGCGGTCCACGAATACGAACTCGAGGTCCTTGCGCAGGTGCTCGGGGATGTCGTCGATGTCCTGCTCGTTGAGCTTGGGGGCGATCACCCGCGTGATGCCGGCGATCTGAGCCGCCAGCGCCTTCTCCTTCAGCCCGCCGATCGGGAGCACCTGGCCCGTGAGCGTCAGCTCGCCGGTCATCGCGGTGTCCTCGCGCACCGTGCGGCCCGAGATCAACGACCAGAGCGCGGTCGCCATCGTGACGCCGGCCGAGGGCCCGTCCTTCGGGATCGCCCCCGCGGGAACATGTATGTGGAGGTCGTGCTCCTGGAACCAATCGTCGGCGAGGCTCGGTTGCAGCTGCTCCTTGTGCGCGCGCACGAACGACAGTGCCGCCTGCGCCGACTCCTTCATCACGTCACCGAGCTGCCCGGTGATGATCAGGCGCCCGGTCCCCTGGTAGGCGGTCGCCTCGACGAACAGCACCTCGCCGCCGACCGGAGTCCACGCGAGCCCGGTCGCGACCCCGGGCTCCTTGGTGCGCCGCCGCACCTCGGAGAAGTACCGCCGCCGTCCGAGCATCACGCGCGCCTTGGCGACCGTGACCGTCACCTTACGCTTCGCTCTGCCCTCCGCGAACTCGCGGGCGACCTTGCGGCAGAGCGTGCCGAGCTCGCGCTCGAGGTTGCGCACGCCGGCCTCACGGGTGTAGTCGTGGATCACGAGGTCGATCACCTCACCCTTGACCTCGATGCGCTGCGGCGTGAGGCCGTTGCGGTCGATCTGGCGCGGGAGCAGATAGCGCTTCGCGATCTGGTGCTTCTCCTCGGCCGTGTAGCCGGAGAGCTGGATCACCTCCATGCGGTCGCGCAGCGGGGCGGGAACCGTGTCCAGGATGTTCGCCGTCGTGATGAACATCACGTTCGAGAGATCGAACGGCAGGTCCATGTAGTGGTCCCGGAAAGATGAGTTCTGCTCGGGGTCGAGCACCTCGAGCATCGCGCTCGCCGGGTCGCCCCGGAAGTCCGTGCCCATCTTGTCGATCTCGTCGATCATGAACACCGGGTTGTTGGAGCCGGCATCGCGCAGCGCGCGGACGATCGTGCCGGGCAGCGCGCCGACATAGGTACGGCGGTGGCCGCGGATCTCGGCCTCGTCGCGCACACCGCCCACGGATATCCGCTCGAACTTGCGACCGAGGGCCCTTGCGATCGACTTGCCGAGCGACGTCTTGCCCACGCCGGGCGGGCCTACGAACGAGAGGATCGAGCCCTTCGCATCGGGCTTCAGCTTGCGCACCGCGAGGTGGTCCAGGATGCGGTCCTTGACCTTCTCGATGTCGTAGTGGTCGGAGTCGAGCACCTTGCGCGCATGGGCGATGTCGAGGTTGTCGTCCGTCGACTTGTCCCAGGGCAGGTCGAGGATCCATTCGAGATACGTGCGGATCACGCCGTGCTCGGCGGCCGCGGGCGGGAGCTTCTCGAGCCGCGAGAGCTCGCGCTCGGCCTGCTTGCGCGCTTCCTCGGGGAGCCCCGCCTCCTCCATCCGGCGGCGCAGCTCGTTGATCTCGGCCTGGGTCTCGTCCTCCTCGCCCAGCTCTCGCTGTATTGCCTTGAGCTGCTCACGCAGGAGGTACTCGCGCTGTGTGCGATCCATCTCCGACTGGACCTCTGACTGGATCCGCGAGCCGAGCTCCATCACCTCCGTCTCGCGCGCGAGCAGCTCGGACAGGCGGCGCAGGCGCTTGGTGACGTGCGCCTCCTCGAGCAGCTCCTGCTTCTCGTCGACCCTGATCCGCAGGGAGCTGGCGATCAGGTAGCCGAGCGCCTCGGGGTCGTCGAGGTTCGCGACGGCGATCTGAAGCTCCTCCGGGAGGTAGGGGACCCCCTCGATGATGCTCGAGAACGTGGTCTGGATGTGGCGCGTGAGCGCCTCGAGCTCCGACGAGAGCTCGATGATCTCGGGCTCCTCCGCGATGCGCGCGACGAGGTACGGCCGCTCGGCGACGAACTTCTCGATGCGCACGCGCTGGCCGCCCTGGACCAGGATGCGCAGGGTGCCGTCGGGCATCTTCAGCATTCGCGCGATCGTGCCTGCCACGCCAACCGGGTAGAGGTCGCCCGAGCCCGGCTCCTCGATCTCGGAGTCGCGGCTGGCGACCATCACGAGCATCCGGTCGCGCCCGAGCGCGTCGTTCACCAGCTGCACCGAGCGCTCCTGGCCGACGGCCAGCGGGATCATCGTGTTCGGGAAGGCGACCGTCTCCTTCAGCGGCAGGACGGGCAGCGCCTCGGGGAGCCGCGCCGGCGTGAGGGCGTCGTCGGCCTCGACCGGGCTCTGGACGACCTCGATGCTCACGAGTCGGCCGGGCCGTCGTCCTCGGACGCGGAGATCGGCACCTGCCGGGCCTGCATGGAGTTGGCGACGGGGAGCTCGACCCTCAGGATTCCGTCCTCGTATGTGGCGCGCGCCTGCGCGGCGACGACGTCGACGCCAAGCTGGATCTCACGGCGGAAGGGACCGTGCTCGATCTCGATCTGCTGGTACATGCGGGCCTCGGTGTCCTGGGTCCTGCGCTCGCCGGAGATGATCAGCGTGCGGCCCCGGATCTCGAGGTTCACATCCTGGATCCCCACGCCGGCGAGGTCGGCCTTGACCACGGCACGCGGCGGCTCGCCGCAGTAGTAGACGTCGACACGCGGGCTGAAGGCGCGCCGGTGCGGCGAGAGGCCGGCACGGGTCCAGACGTCACCGAACAGCTCGTCGATCTGACGGCGCATGCGCTCGAAGTTGGCGAAAGGGTCCTTCGGTGGAGTCATGGTGTGCTGCCCGAGGTTAGCGAGTACGCGCGGGACCGCCGGGCGCGTCAGGTCCCGCTGGCAACCGGCTGCGGATCCGGCTGCGGCGCGGGCTCGGCAATCGCCCCGCCGCTCATCTCGTAAACGGCCCCCTCCCGCGCGATCGACACCGGACCGGAGAACACGCGGCACGCGCACTTGCGCACCCAGAGCTCGTCGAGCTCGTCGGAGAGGTGGGTCAGCAGGACGTGCTTGACGTTCGCGCGCAGCGCGTGCTCGGCTGCCTCGGCGGCCGTAAGGTGGCCGCGGACGCCGGTGCGCTCCGGGCGCGGAAGCGTGGCCTCGACGATCAGGAGGTCGCTGTCGCGGGCGAACTCCACGAGCGCTTCGTTCGGCGAGCAGTCCGCGCCGTAGGTGATGCGCCCGCCGCCGTTGGTCGAAGCGATGTCGATCGCGAACGTCTCGGTGAAGTGCGGGACGTCCTGGAAGGTAAAGCGCATCGTGCCGACCTCGATCGTGTCGTCGGCCGCGAACTCCTCCAGCTCGAAGGCCTTCTCGATCAGGTCCTCGTTGCCCCAGGCGCCGACCACGCGCCGGAAGAACTCGGTTGCGCCGCGCGGCGCGTAGAGCCTCGGTCGTGCGGGCGTCTCCGTGCCGGGCCAGCGATCCACAGGCATCGGCTGCTGGCGCGGCGCGTACGTGAGCGCGTAGGAGAAAGGCACCAGGTCGAGGAAGTGGTCGGCATGCAGGTGCGAGATCACGACGGCGTCGACCTTCGTGTAGTCGCGGAAGCGACGGAGCTTCGAGAACACGCCGTTGCCGCAGTCGAGCAGCACGGTCGTGCCATCCTCCTCGAGCAGGTATCCGCTGCACGCGCCATCCGCGTCCTGCCAGGACGGGGACTTGCCGAGGACCGTCAGCCGCATGGCCGGGTCACCTAATAGTCACCTCAACCTCACCTCAAGTGCATTCTGACACCAATCGGCATCCGTCTGCCAGGCATGTGACCGTCGTCACACAGGAACCTGCATGAGCTTCGGATTCTCAGAGGCGTTGTTGCTGCTCGGCGGCATGCTCGCACCGGCGGCCGCGCCGTCCGGATGGCGTCCTTCGTGATCCTCTCCCATGGGCTGACCGACACGGTCGGCACCCGTGGGATCGCCCACCGGGCGCCGCCCGATCCCGGCCCCGACGCGGGGCCTTTGACCTAGGTGCGCGGCGCGTCGAAGGAGAACGGGTCCGCGCGACGGCCCTGGCGGAACGCGAACGAGAGCTGGCGCGGCGGCTGCAGCCCGTCCGGGTGGGCCGGCCGAAACGTCGGGCAGGGCTTCTTCTCCTCGAGCGCGCAGAGCATGTTCTGGTGGAAGAAGCAGTCCTCGCAACGAGGCTTGCGAGCACCCTTGGTCGTCGCCGGACGAGTCTTGACCCGGTCGACTCCTCTGTCGAGCGCCTCCAGCTGTGCCAACCCTGCCTCCCATTTCAACGTCGCCGCGTTCATGACCGGGCGCCATCGTTGCGGAACACCCCCGCAGCTGTCCAGGCGAACGTATGTGCGCTTCGCGCAAATCGCCCGAACTTCGCGACGTACCCCTGTCACAGTCCTCCGCATGGAGCGGGAACGTTGCCCATGATGCTCCGCCGGGCCGGCGGCTCATGGCCCCTGCTGCTGGTCGTCCTGGCGACGATTGCAGGCGCTGTCGGATGCCTTGCCCTCTACCAGTCCGACCGGGATCTCTCCACCGGCACGGTGCGGCTGTCGGTGGACCCGGGCCACTCCGGAGCGCTGGACATATATGTGCCGCTCGTCGACTGGGGTGCACGCTTCCATGCAGTGAAGCTCCCCGCGCGCCTGCGAGTCGAGGCGCGCACGATCGAAAGCCAGGCGGTCGGCCGGGTCGCAAGCGGGGGAGTCAACGTCGAGCGATTGCGCGTAGAGGCTCGTGACGCGATCGAGTCGTACATCCGCAGGTTGGTCGTGCTCGTCGGTGCGGCCGGTCTCGCGCTCGGCATCCTGGCCGCGCTCGCGCTACGCGGGACCGGTCGCCCCAGAGTTCGCACCACCCTCTCCTGCGCGGCGGGCACGGCGGTCATCACCGCGGCCGCGGTCGCGCTCCTGCTCCCGCCACGTGAGCCGATCGAGAACCCGGAGTACTACGCCAACGGCTCCGCGATACCCGTTGCGCTGCGTGTCGCCCAGGACGCGACGGAGTCGGCTCAGGCGATCAGACAGGACCTCGACGACCAGTTGCTGAACCTCGCGCGACTGATCTCGATACCACGCGAGCGTCCCGGCCAGACCCCCCTTCCGCGCCTCACGCTCGCGTCGGATCTGCACAACAACCTGCTTGCGCTGCCGGCGCTCGAGCGTGCGGCACAAGGCGGACCGCTCTTCTTCGCGGGTGACATGACCACGAGCGGCATACCGCTCGAAGCCGCACTCACCGGACAGGTCGTGCGCGCAGGCAAGCCGTTCGTCTTCGTGTCGGGCAACCACGACTCGGACACTCTCGCTCGCTCGCTCGCGAGGCGCGGCGCGATCGTGCTGACCGAGCGCGGCCGCCTGCTTGCGGACGGCCGCCACGGCAAGCGCATCGTGGAGGTCGGCGCGCTGCGGGTGGCCGGCTACAGCGACCCCTTCGAGCGCCGCCGCGCCGACGGCTATCGGGCACGCACCGAGCCGCGCGTCACGCAGTCGCAGCAGGAGGACTTCCGGGACTGGCTGCAGCCGCTGATCGGGCGGATCGATGTCGTGATGGTGCACTCCCCGGCGCTTGCGAAATTGGCGCTCGGGGAGCTGCGCGCGGACCCTCCCGCGGCTCCACTCCTGGTGCTCACGGGGCATACCCACGAGCAGGAGCTCGTCGAGTCCCCGGGGATCGTGGTCCTGAACGGGGGAACGGTCGGCGGCGGTGGAGCCGGGAACTTCCACGAGAACCAGCCATACGGGTTGGCGATCCTCACATTCCAGCCGCGTCCGTCGTTCGATCCGCTCTCTGTCGACCTCGTCCAGATCGGGGCGAACGATGGATCCGCGAACGCCGAGCGGCGGTTGCTGGACGGGTCCTGACGGCGGCGGCGCCGACCTACACCGGCGTGAGCGGCTCGCGTCCCTCGAGCACGGCGATCACGTTCTCCGCTGCCAGGCGGGCCATGCCGTCGCGCGCAGCGGCCGTCGCGGAGCCCACGTGCGGGGTCAGCACCACGCTCTCGAGCGCGGTCAGCTCCGCAGGCACCTCGGGCTCGTTCTCGTAGACGTCCAGTCCCGCCGCCCCGAGCCGACCGGTCAGCAGCGCCTGCGCCAGGGCAGCGCTGTCGACGAGGCCCCCGCGTGAGGTGTTGACCAGCACGGCCCCGGGCTTCATCTGTGCCAGCGCCTCGCCGTCGATGAGGTGGTGCGTCTCGGGCGTCAGCGGCAAGTGCAGCGTCACGAAGTCGGAGCGCGCGAGCAACGCGTCCAGCGGGAGCCGCTCGATCCCGTGCCGTGACTCCTCCTCGGGATGCGGGCCACGCGTCGCAGAAAGAAGCGTCACGTCGAAGCCGCGCAGCAGTTCGGCCACGCGCACGCCGATGCGGCCCAGGCCGACGATGCCCACAACGCTCCCGGACAGCTCCCGGCCGAGCAGCTGGGCCGGCCCCCACCCGCTCCATCTGCCGGCGCGGACGATCCGCTCCGCCTCACCCACGCGGCGACCGGCCGCCAGCATCAGGGTGAGCGCCAGCTCCGCCGTCGCGTTGGTCAGCACATCGGGCGTGTTCGTGACGACCACGCCGCGCTCGCGGCAGGCGCCGACGTCGATGTTGTCGTAGCCGACAGCGAAGTTCGCCACGACGCTCAGGCCGCCGCCCGCGGCATCCAGCACGGGACCGTCGATGCGAACCGTCGGGTCGGCAACGATCGCCGCGGCGCCGGCGACCCGTTCGGAGAGTTGACGCTCGTCGGCGCCGGCACCGCCCCCGTCGACGTCGAAGCGCTCGACCAGCAGCGAGCGCCCGGCTTCCGGGATGTCACGCACGATCACGACGCGCGGCCGGGGGTCGGTCATCGATCTACACGCGCTGCAGGTGAGTGTCGGTGAACGCGCTCGGATATTTGAGCCCGTACAGCGCCACGGCGGCGGCGAACAACGCGGCGCCCTCGAGGCGCAGGAGCGTCGCGGGCAGCCGCTCCGGTCTCATGAGGTCAGCGCTCGAGCGCCGCCATCGCATCGACCAGCTCGCGCACTGCGTCGGCCGAGCGGTGCAGGTCCGCCTTCTCGTCGCCGGAGAGGTCGATCTCGAGAATCTCCTCGACGCCGTCCTTGCCGAGCTTCACCGGCACGCCGACGAACAGGCCGTCGATGCCGTACTCGCCCTGGCACAGCGCCGCGCACGGCAGCACGCGCTTCTGGTCGTAGAGGATCGAGTCGATCATCTCGACCACTGCCGCCGAGGGGGCGTAGTAGGCCGAGCCGGACTTGAGCAGCTTGACCACCTCGGCGCCGCCGTCGCGGGTGCGCTGCACGATCTCCTCGAGCCTGGCCGCGTCGATGCGCTGTGAGACGGGGACGCCGGCCACGTTGGTGTAGCTCGTGATCGGGACCATCGTGTCACCGTGACCGCCGAGCACGAAGCCGGTGACGTCGCGAGCCGACACCCCCAGCTCCCACGCGAGGAACGTGCGGAAGCGGGCTGAGTCGAGGATGCCCGCCATGCCGACGACCCGCTGGCGCGGGAACTCCGACGTGTCGAGCGCGACGTGACACATCGCGTCGAGCGGGTTGGTGACGCAGATCACGATGCAGTCGGGTGAGCGATCCGAGACCTCGCGGGTGACGCCCTCGACGATCTCGCGGTTTGCCGCGAGCAGGTCGTCGCGGCTCATCCCGGGCTTGCGGGGCAGGCCCGAGGTGATGACCACGATGTCCGAGCCCGAGGTCTCCTCGTAGCCGTTCGAACCGACGACACTCGGCTCAAACCCGACGACCGGGCCGGCCTGGTTGAGGTCGAGCGCCTTGCCCTGCGGCATGCCCTCCACGATGTCGACGAGGACCACGTCGGCGTAGTCACGCTCAGCCAGCCGCTGTGCCGTGGTGGCACCGACGTTCCCGGCACCTACCACTGTGATCTTGCGTCTCATCGTGTTCGAATCCTCCCCTTTGACCGATCACAGCTCTCACGCGATGTGACAGAGTGAAGCGGTTCGCTATTTGGACACACCAAAACTGTTGAGGTGACAAAATGCCGCCCCGTACCGACTTCTTGACAAAGCAACGCCAGCAGATCGAAGCGCGGCTGAAGGAGCTGGAGCCGGCGCACGAAGAGTATCTGACGTTGCTTCAGGCGCGTGACGCGCTCGCCGGCGTCAAGCCGACGGAAACGCGCCGCGGCCCGGGCCGCCCCCCGGGACGGCGCGGCCCCGGCCGCCCGCCTGCGCGCAGGGGCCCCGGCCGCCCGCCCGGCAGCGGCCGCAAGACCACGGCACGCAAGGCGACGACCCGCCGCAGGCGCACCGGCACCCGCCGCGACCAGGCGCTCGAGCTGATCAAGCAGAACCCGGGCCTGAGCGTGTCTGACATCGCCGAGCGCATGGGCATCCGGCAGAACTATCTGTACAGAGTCACACAGGAGTTGCAGAAGCAGCGCCTGGTGAAGCGCCGCAACGGCGGCTTTCACGCTTCGTAGGGCGCTCGCAATGAGCGGCGGTGCGTGCGCGCTTTATGCGGTGACGCCCGCCTGCATCTTGCTGATGATGGCATCGGCAACGTCAGACGTGCCGACCGCCGTTGGGTCGTCACGTGAGGGCTTCATGTCATAGGTGACTGACTTACCTTCCCTGATCACCTCGGCGATCGCCGACTCCATCCGGGTCGCGGCGTCGTGCTCACGTAGATAACGAAGCATCATCACTCCGCTGAGCATCAGCGCCATCGGATTCACCTTGTTCATGCCCTTGTACTTCGGCGCCGATCCGTGCGTCGCCTCGAACACCGCGTAGTCGTCGCCGATGTTCCCGCCGGGCGCCATGCCGAGCCCGCCGATCATCCCGGCGCCGAGGTCCGAGACGATGTCGCCGTAGAGGTTCGGCAGCACGACCACGTCGTACTCCTCCGGGCGCGACACGAGCTGGTTGCACAGGTTGTCGATGATGCGGTCCTCGAACTCGATGTCGTCGTACTGCTTCGCGACCTCCTGCGCGGTGCGCAGGAAGAGGCCGTCCGAGAACTTCATGATGTTCGCCTTGTGGGCGGCCGTGACCTTGCGGCGGCCGTTCTCGCGGGCGTATTCGAAGGCAGCCCGGACGATCCTGGTGGTGCCGTAGACCGAGATCGGCTTGATCGAGATGCCGGCGTCCTCGCGGATCTCCTTGCCGGACAGCTCCTTCACCGCGTCGCGCAGGCGCGCCGCCTCGGGCGAGCCCATCTCGAACTCGATGCCGGCGTAGAGGTCCTCGTGGTTCTCGCGCACGATCACGATGTCCGTCTCGGGGAACCGCGTGCGGACGCCTTCGTAGGCCTTGCACGGGCGCAAGCAGGCGTACAGGTCGAGGTCCTTGCGCAGCGCGACGTTCACCGAGCGGAAGCCCGATCCGACGGGTGTGGTGATCGGCGCCTTCATCGCCAGCTTGTTGCGGCGGATCGACTCGAGCACGCGGTCGGGCATCGGCGTGCCCTCCTGCTCGTAGACGTCCACCCCCGCGTCCTGCCAGTCCCACTCGAAGCCGGCGCCCGTCGCGTCGAGCACACGCGCGGTCGCCTCGGCGAGCTCGGGGCCTGTCCCGTCCCCGCGGATGAAGGTCACCGTGTAGCTCAACTCAATCCCCCTTTTCGACTGGACGGGGGCTAAGGCTAGACGGTTGACTCAGACCAGGACGTCCGCGCTCGGACTGCCATCTGAGAGCATGCGGTGGTGTCGACAGCCTGGGGCTTTCTTGAGGGACCCCGTGACGACAGTTACAGTGGTAGACGCATGGCCGTCGCAGAGCCACAGCGCACCCGGTCCGGGGCCACCCATGCGGTGGTCAACCAGGTCCCGCCGCTCGAGCCGTACAACGCTTTCGAGTGCGACCGCCCGCTCGTCGAGGCAGTCGCGCGCGAGGGCGCCGGATGGGCGACCGCGCGGGTCAGCGCCGTGGGCGAGGTGGCGGGCGGCGAGGCCGTCGAATGGGGTCGCGCGGCGAACGAGAACCCGCCCGTCCTGCGCACCCACGATCGCTACGGCCACCGCATCGACGAGGTCGAGTTCCATCCCTCGTGGCACAGGCTGATGGAGGTCTCCGTGGGGCACGGCCTCCACTCCCTGCCGTGGACCGACCCGCGCCCCGGCGCGCATGTCGCACGAGCCGCGGCATTCGTCGTGATGGGACAGGCCGAGGGCGGGCACCTGTGCCCGATCTCCATGACCTACTCGGGCGTCCCGGCGTTGCGCGCGACGCCGGAGCTTGCCCAGGAGTGGGAGCCACGCATCACCTCGAACTCGTACGACCCGCGGCTCGTGCACGCGGCCGACAAGGCCGGCGCGCTGTGCGGCATGGCGATGACCGAGAAGCAGGGCGGCTCGGACGTGCGCGCCAACACGACCGTCGCGCACGCCCTGAACGGCGGCGGGTCCGGCGCCGAGTACGAGATCACCGGGCACAAGTGGTTCTGCTCCGCGCCGATGTGCGACGTGTTCCTGGTACTCGCGCAGGCGGACGCGGGCCTTTCGTGCTTCGTGCTGCCGCGCATCCTGCCCGACGGCACGCGCAACCGCTTCCACCTCCAGCGCCTCAAGGACAAGCTCGGCAACCGCTCGAACGCCTCGAGCGAGGTCGAGTTCGACGGCGCGTGGGCGCGCATGCTCGGCGAGGAGGGCCGCGGGGTCCCGACGATCATCGAGATGGTCAACCACACGCGCCTCGATTGCGTGCTCGGGTCGACGTCCGGCATGCGGCATGGCGTCGCACGCGCGATCCACCAGGCATCGCACCGGGCGGCGTTCGGCCGGACGCTGATCGACCAGCCGCTGATGCAGAACGTGCTCGCGGACCTGAGCGTCGAGTCCGAGGCCGCGACGATCACGGCGATGCGGCTCGCACGCGCCTACGACGAGGGTCGCTCGAACGAGCGCGAGCACCTGTTCCGCAGGCTCGCGACCGCGGTGTCGAAGTACTGGATCTGCAAGCGCGCGCCGGCGCATGCCCACGAGGCGCTCGAGTGCTTCGGCGGCAACGGCTTCGTCGAGGAGTCCGGCATGCCGCGCCTGTACCGCGAGTCCCCGCTCAACTCGATCTGGGAGGGATCGGGGAACGTGATCTGCCTCGACGTGCTGCGCGCGCTCGTGAAGAGCCCCGAGTCGCTCGAGATCTTCTTCGACGAGATCGAGCAGACCGCGGGCGCCGATCCGCGCATCGCCAGATCGCTTGCCGCGCTGAAGGACGAGCTGTCCGACTTCGACCAGGCGGAGACTCGCGCGCGGCTGATCGTCGAGCGAATGGCGCTCACCCTCCAGGGCGCGCTGGTCGTGCGCCACGGCGACGCCGCCGTCGCCGACGCCTTCTGCGCATCACGCCTCGACGGCGAGTGGGGCCACGCGTTCGGCACGCTCCCGGCGGGCGTCGACGTCCGGGCGATCATCGATCGCCACCGGCCCGTACCGGCCTAGTACAACCGCACCAGTCGGCCCACCCCCTACCATCAATGAAGATGCTGGGCGGTAGATCGATACCCCTCGTGCGGATCTTCGGCATCCGCATCGGCGTGGACTGGAGCTGGTTCCTGGTCCTCTTCCTGGTGATCTGGGCGATGACCGACTACTACCAGGCCGCGCTGGGCACGGACGACGGCGGGGCGTTCACGCTGGCGGTGATCAGCGCGCTGCTCTTCTTCCTGTCGATCCTCCTGCACGAGCTGGGGCACGCGTGGGTCGCGATCCGCAACGGGATCGGCATCGCCGGCATCGACCTCTGGATGTTCGGGGGCGTGGCGAAGATGTCGCGCGACACGCAGTCACCCGGAGTCGAGTTCCGGGTCGCGGCCGCCGGCCCGCTCGTGACCCTCCTGATCGTCTTCGCATGCATCGGCGTGGGGATCGCCGCCGCGAGCGGAGCGAGCAACTTCTGGAACGCGATGGCGTTCGACGCGGAGAGCTCCGCCGGCGGGTTCGTGGCGATGATGTCCTACCTCACGAGCATCAACATCTTGCTGCTGGTCTTCAACATGATCCCCGCCTTCCCGCTCGACGGCGGCCGGATCGCGCGGGCGATCATCTGGAAGGTCACCGGCGACCGCACCCGCGCGACGAAGACGGCGGCGAGGCTGGGTCAGGGCTTCGCCTATCTGATGATGGGCGCCGGAGTCTTCTGGGCGCTTCAGATCGATCTGATCGGCGGGCTCTGGTTCGTCTTCATCGGGATGTTCCTGGGCCAGGCCGCGCGGTCGGCGAACTACCAGACCGCGGTGCTGTCGCGCATCGAGGGAGTCACCGTCTCGGATGTGATGGACGCCGAGCCGGTTGCGGTCCCGGGGGACATGACGATCGGCGACGCCCTGCACGAATACTTCCTGCGCTACCGCTACGACTGGTTCCCGGTGGTCGACCGCAACAACGGCTTCCTCGGCATCGTGGATCGCGAGCGGGCGGAGCGCATCCCGGAGGACCGCCACTCCGTATTCACCGTGAGAGAGATATTGAGGGCCGAGGATGACAGCGTGCGGGTGAGCTCCGACGAGCTTCTCGAGAGCCTGCTCGGATCGCCTGCCCTGATGCAGCTCGGAGCCCTGATGGCGGTCGACCGTGACGGACGGCTCCAGGGCATCGTCACCTGGGACCAGGTGCGGCGCGCGCTCCAGCCGCCGACCCCCGAGGCAGCCGCCTCCTGAGGAATGCATAGAATCCCGCGCCGTGCCCGAGCATGATGTCCTCGTCATAGGCGCCGGCCTCGCCGGCCAGCGCGCCGCCCTGAGCGCTGCCGAGTCGGGAGCCTCGGTTGGCATCATCTCCAAGGTCCACCCTGTCAGGTCGCATTCCAATGCGGCCCAGGGAGGGATCAACGCGGCGCTCAACCCCGAGGACTCCTGGGAGTCGCACGCCTACGACACGGTCAAGGGCTCGGACTACCTGGGCGACCAGGACGCGATCGAGATCATGTGCCGCGAGGCCCCCGAGGAGCTTCTGCACCTCGAGCACATGGGCGTCACCTTCCACCGCAACCCCGAGGGGTTGCTCGGCACGCGCGCCTTCGGCGGCGCCTCGGCCGCGCGCACCTACTACGTGGCCGACATCACGGGGCAGGCGATCCTGCACGTCCTGTACGAGCAGTTGATGAAGCACGACGAGGTCCACCGCTACGAGGAGTGGTTCACGACCGGCCTCGTGCTGGACGAGTCGGGCCACTGCGCCGGGGCGATCACGCGTGACCTCCGCGACGGCTCGATCGAGCTGTTCGCGGCGAAGTCCGTGATCCTCGCCACGGGGGGCAACGGGCAGTGCTACAAGCCGACCACGAACGCCCTGATCTGCACCGGCGACGGGATCTCGATGGCTTACCGGATCGGCGCTCCCCTGATGGACATGGAGATGATCCAGTACCACCCGACGACCCTCGCGGGGAACGGGCTCCTGATCACGGAGGGGGCGCGCGGCGAGGGCGCGCACCTGTACAACGCGCTCGGCGAGCGGTTCATGGAGAAGTACGCCCCCAACAAGATGGAGCTTGCCTCGCGTGACGTCGTGTCGCGGGCCGAGCAGACCGAGATCAACGAGGGCCGCGGCTACCCGGACGGCACCGTCGCGCTCGACATCACGGTCGTCCCGCGCAAGCGCATCCACGAGGCCCTGCGCGAGATCGTCAACGTGGGCCGGGACTTCGCCGGCGTCGACATCACGAAGGAGCCGATCCACATCAAGCCCGGCAACCACTACGTGATGGGCGGCGTCAAGACCGACGTCGAGGGCCAGACCGAGGTTCCGGGGCTGTACGCGGCCGGCGAGTGTGCGTGCGTGTCGGTCCACGGCGGCAACCGGCTCGGGGCCAACTCGCTGCTGGACACCCTCATCTTCGGTCGCCGCTCGGGCGCACACGCCGCCGCGCGCGCCGCCGGCATGGCGCTCAACCCGCCCTCCGAGGCGCTGCTCGCCGACGAGCAGCGACGGATCTCGGAGCTGATCGGGCGCGAGCCCGGCAAGGCGCGCCGGGTCTCGGAGCTGAAGCTCGAGCTGGGCACGACGATGGACAAGTTCTGCGCGGTCTTCCGCGAGCAGGCCGGCCTCGAATCCGCCCTGGAGACCGTCAAGCGCCTCCAGGAGGAGTTCCAGGGATGCTCGATCGACGACCGCGGGTCCGTGTTCAACCAGGACCTGCTCGGGGCGGTCGAGCTGGGCTACATGCTCGACGGGGCCGAGGCGACCTTGGTGTCGGCGATCCATCGCACCGAGAGCCGCGGCGCCCACTTCCGCACCGACCATCCGGAGCGAAACGACGAGCAGTGGCTCAAGCACATCACCGTCACGTTGGGAGGCGACGAGCAGCCCCACATCTCCTACTCACCGGTGACGATCACGCAATGGCAGCCGGAGGAAAGGAAATACTGAGGCCGAGCGATGCCTGACTTCAAGCTCAAGATTCGACGCTACGACCCGGAGGGCAGCGACGGTCCGTACTGGCAGGACTACACGGTCGACCTCGAGGGGCACCGCAGTGTGCTCGACGGCATCCTCCAGGTCAGGGATCGCGAGGACGGGTCGGTCGGGATCCGCTGCTCGTGCCAGGCCGCGATCTGCGGGTCCTGTGGCGTGCGGGTCAACGGCAAGGCGAGCCTTGCATGCAACACCAAGCTCTCCGACGCGGTGGAGCGCGCCGACGACGGCGCGATCGTGGTCGAGCCGATGGGCAACATGCCGGTGCTGAAGGACCTGATCGTGGACATGGACGCGGTGCACTGGAAGAAGGTCCAGCGCGTCGTGCCCTGGCTGCTGCCGGCCGGCGACCCGCCCGAGCGCGAGTACGTCGTGCCGCCCGAGTCGATGATCGACATCACCCAGTCCATGGCATGCATCCACTGCGGCGCGTGCAACTCCGACTGCCTGTCGCTCGAGGTGGATCCGCTCTTCATCGGCCCGGCCGCGCTCGCGAAGGCATACCGCTTCGTCGGCGACCCGCGCGACGCGCAGACCAAGGAGCGGCTCGAGGACCTCGCCGAGGATCCGCACGGCATCTACGACTGCACGCACTGCTTCAGCTGCATCGAGGTCTGCCCGAAGGGCGTCGCGCCGATGGACCAGATCATGCGCCTGCGGCGCAAGGCCGTCCACGACCACGGCATCAACGACCGCAACAACGGCGCGCGCCACGAGCAGGCCTTCACCAAGATCATCCGGAAAAAGGGCACGCTCGACGAGCGCAAGCTCCTCCAGGACAGCTTCGGGCCGCTGCGCCCGCAGGGCGGTCTCGCGCTGCTCAAGGCGCTCCCGACGGGACTGCGCGGCTTCGCCCGGGGCAAGATCACGCCGAAGGCCGCGCTCTTCCACCACAAGCTGCCCGGGATGGAGAACGTCCAGCGCATCTATGACCACGCCGAGGAGCACCGCACCGAGCTGAACCTCTACATCGTCGGCGAGGGTGGAGACGCCGCGGAGAAGGAGCCGGCGATGGGTGAGACGCCCGAGGGGTCGACGAGTCCCACCGGGGAGCAGCCCTCGTGAAGGTCGCCTACTGGCCGGGCTGCGTCTCGCGCGGGTTCACGCCCGAGCTCCATGGCTCGATGGCGCGCGTCGCCGAGCGTCTCGGGATCGAGTTGGTCGAGCTCGACCGCGCGAACTGCTGTGGCGCGGGCGTGATCGCCGAGCACAACCAGGAGCTCGCGGACACGCTCAACGCGCGGACGTTCGCGATGGCCCAGAAGACCGGCCTCGCGATGATGAACATCTGCTCCACCTGCCAGGGCGCGCAGTCGGAGTGTCAGGAGCGCCTCGACGCGGACGCGTCCTACCGCGACCACATCAACGAGGTCCTCGCCCCCGAGGGCCTGCGCTACGAGGCCGGCATCACCAACAAGAACTTCCTCTGGCTGCTCGTCGAGGACTACGGGCTCGACAAGCTGCGCGAGCAGGTCAAGCGGCCGCTGCGCGGCCTGCGTGTCGGGCCGTTCTACGGGTGCTATGTGCTGCGCCCCACGACTCGTCTCGGCTATCAGGAGCACCCCGAGCGCGACCTCTACATGGAGCGCGTGATCGAGGCGCTCGGCGGCGAGGCCGTCGAGTACGACGGAGCGCGCAAGTGCTGCGGCTTCCCGGTGATCACGATGAACCGCGAGACCTCGCTGCGACAGGCGGGCCGCCATCTCGGCGACGCGATCGACCAGGGCGCCGACGCGCTCGTCACGCCGTGCCCGCTGTGCCACCTCAACCTGGATCTCCAGCAGCCCGACGCCGCAGCGGTCGTCGGCCGCGACCTGGGGCTCCCGGTGCTGCACCTCCCCCAGCTCGTCGGGCTCGCGCTCGGTTTCGAGCCCAAGGAGCTCGGGATGGACAAGCACGTCGTGCGCACCCGCGACGTGGAGCGAAAGCTTTCCGCGGTCGCGACGCCCGCTTGACGCGCCGGCGGATCGCCTCGCTACAAGACTTCGCGGCCGATCTGCGCGATTCGTTGCGGCGGCGGCGGGACCCCGCCGTGGAGGGGGAGCCCGACGACCGCACCTCCGACGAGCTCGACGACCGCACCTCCGACGAGCTCGAGCGGCGCCTCGACGAGACGCGCGAGCGCCTGCGGCGCGAGATCCCGCCGCGCGAGGATCGCTAGCTCACGCCCAGGTCGTGTTTCGTCGCGTTCAGGGCGATCAACCTCGCCCTCACGAGGATGGGTAGGCAGTCGCGCACGCCTTGTCGGGCGAGCTAGCGGCGCTTCGCCGGAACGTTCGCCTCGCCTGGCGCGGCTCCGGGGCGGCCAGGCAAGGATCTCGCGCTTCGCGCTCGCACGCCGCCTGGGGGAGGCGGCGCAGGCGCCGAGGGGGCGCAGCCCCCGTGTGGTTCCGGAGTCCGCCGTTTGCGGCGAAGCGTTTCGAAGTGGGCCGCTAGCGGCGCTTTGCGCGCACGACGAGCGGTGGGGAGCCGTCGCCCGCGCTGTCCTGGTCGCCGGCCCACTGGGCGACGAACGTCGCCGTCTTGACGAGCTTCCAGGTGGTCGTGAACGCACCGTTCGACGCGACCGTCGCCGTCTGGGACACCCACCCCCGCTCACCGCGCTCACGCCTGGACACCACCACCTGCGCTGCGCCCCGTGCGCCCGAGACCCGTCCCGTGAGGCGGATCACGCTGCGCCGCCGGACGGTGCGCCGCTTGGTACGCAGCGTCACCTTCGACGGGTCACCGCGATCGCCGCCGGTGGTCGTGAACAGGAACGTCCGGCTGTCGGCAAGAAGGAACGCGCCGCTCGGGCCCGTCGCGACGAGGCCGTCGGGTGAGGGCGCGTCGGTCCCGACCAGCTGAGGGCGCCACGTGCGACCGCCGTCCGTGGTGCGCAGCAGATAGCCGTACGGCTCCGAGTCGAAACGCCTCAGCGCGAGGTAGCCGCTGGAAACTGTCGAGAAGGAGATCCCGGTGGCGTCGTCGCTCCCCACCCCGGCGAGATCGAGCCAGCGCTCGCCCCGGCTGCGGGTCTTGAAGACCTGGCCGTCTTGGCCGAGCACGAACCCGCTCACCCCGGTGACGAAGTCGACGGCCTGGACGAGCGTCTTGCGAGGTAGGCGCACCTTGCGCCATGTCTTCCCCGCGGTCGTCGAGACCAGGATGTTCTTCGAGCCGTAGATGAACACCGCCGTACCCCCCCGGTCGACGTTGAAGAGCTTCGACCGGTTGAGCAGCCGGCCCCGGATGCGGGTGAACGTCTGGCCGCCGTCGGTCGAGCGCAGCACGCCCTTGGGACCGACGAGCAGGACCGTCCGGGTGCCGATCGCGAGCACCGCCTGCGGGCGCGACGCGGTGCCGGTGTCGAGGATCTGCCACGAACGCCCCGCGTTGTCCGTGCGCAGCAGGGTCCCGGCGGCGTCGAGCGCATATCCGGTCTCCGCGGTCGCGAACGAGACGTCGATCACGTCCTCCGACGTCGAGACGCCGACCTCGGCCCACGTGACACCGCCGTCGTCCGACCGGGCGATGGCGCCGCCCGGCCCGGTTGCAAAGGCGACCGAGGCTGAAAGGGCCCTGACGCGTGAGAACGTCGTGCCGAGTCGCTTTCCGACGGGCCGCCAGGTCGCGCCCGTGTCGTCGGAGAGCACGGTGGTGCCGGACTCTCCCGCTGCGACCGCGCTCGTCGGCGAGCTGAATGCAGCCGCGTGGATCTTCTGGGTCGAGGGGGTCACTGACGACCAGGCCAGGCCGCCATCGACCGTCCGAAGCACTGTCTGGCCGGTTGTCGTGGTGATCAGGCAGGCGAGCGGGGTGGCGCACCTGATGCCCCGCAATCCGAGCTCGCCGGGGTAGGGCTTCGCGGTCCACGTCAGGCCGCCGTCGCCGGTGCTGAGGACGGTGCCGGCCAAGCCCACCGCATAGCCGGCGAGCGGGGTCGCGAAGTGAAGTCCCTGGAGGGCAGCGGTGCCGGAATGCACGAGGCTCCAGGAGCGGGCCGCGTCGGTCGTCCGGTAGATGCGGCCCGACCTGCTGAGCGCCACGCCCGTCTGCGCCGCGAGGAATGTGACGTCCGTCGGTGGATAGGCGACGCCGGCCGCCCCGGTCACCGGTATCGCTGTTTCGCGCGACCAGGTGCGCCCGCCGTCGGCGGTGCTCAGCACGGAGCCGTCTTCGAGCACCAGATAACCCGTCTGGTCGGTGGGAAAGTCGAATGCCACCACCTTGGAGGGGCAGCGCAGGTCCGTTGCCGTCCACGGCAGCCGCTCGAAGGTCTCGCCGCCGTCGTCGGAGCGCCGCAAGGCGCACTCCGCGCCGATCACGACGGAGTCCGAGTCGATGATGCTCACGCGCTCGAGCGGAACCGTCAGTCCCGTTGCTGAGCCGCGCCACGTCGTCCCGCCGTCCTCGGTGGTGAGCAGCGTCCCGAACCGGCCGGCCGCATACCCGCGCGCACCGTCGAACTCGAGCGCCTGGATCGTCTGACCTTGCGGGCTCGGGCTGCCCCACTCCCACCCGGAGTGCCCGACGGTCACCGCGGCCGGCGCGGGCGCGGCGGTCCCGGTGAGCGCGGCGAGGATGACAAGCGCCAGAGCTGTCCGACTCGTGATCATCCTCGCACTCCTTATCGGTCGCGATCGCTGAGATCCGCACGCCCGACCTCGCTCGGTCGGCTCGGCGTCTCTAACTCGCCCGGGCCCGCGGAGTTGCGCTTGGTGGTACGGCTGGCGCTATGGGGCGATGTTCTGATTCACGCGGAACAGGTTGTCCGGGTCATAGCGGCGCTTGACCTCGACGAGCCGGTCGTAGTTCCCGCGATACGTGGCCTTGATGCGCTCCGGTCCCTCGTCGTGCATCAGGAAGTTCACGTACGCGCCACCGGCCGAGTGCGGATGCAGAGCATCCCAATATCCCTTGGCCCACTCGGTGATGGCGGGCGCGTTGCCCGGCTCGGGGTCGACGCCTACGATCACCTCCGCCCAGCGCGAGTCGCGGTAGGCAAACGCGGTCTCGTCCTGCCCGACGTCGTGCACCGCACCGTCGATCGGGTACAGGTGCATCGTTGAGTGCATGCTCGGCAACTGCGTTCCGTGCTCGACGTGAGCCGCGACGGCCTCGTCGGAAAGGGAGTCGACGAAGTCCGCCTTCCAGTACCACTGGAACCCCGGCGGGTAGACCTCGTCGAACCCGCTCTGGAGATCGGGGAAGGGTGTCGGCTGGATGCCGTCGAGGAGCGGCGGCCCGAACTCCCGGGCCGGACGCAGTGCCTCCTCCGCCTGCTCGAGGTCTCCGGTGCAGCACCAGACCACGCCACACACCTGCCGCATGTGCAGCTCAGCCGGGAATGGATCTCCGGGCGGGATCGTCAGGAACGCGAAGAAGCCGTTCACGTCTCGTGGCGCGCTCGCCATGAACTCGTCATAGAAGCGCAGTGCCTCCTCGGTCTGCTCGAGCGGCCAGAACGTGGGGCCGGCGAGCACCGTGTCGACGGGGTTGGCTCGGAACGAGAACGAGGTCACGGCGCCGAAGTTCCCGCCGCCTCCGCGGATCGCCCAGAACAGATCGTCGTTGCGATCCTCGCTGGCGGTCACGGTGCTGCCGTCGGCAAGCACCATGTCAACCGACAGCAGGTTGTCCAGCGCGAGGCCGAACCTGCGGCTCAGATGGCCGATGCCCCCGCCCAGCGTGAGCCCCCCGACACCCGTCGTGGAGATGATTCCGCTCGGCACCGCGAGCCCGTGCGCGTGGGTGGCGCGATCCACCTCGCCCCACGTCGCTCCGCCCTCGACCCGTACGGTCTTCCGCTGCGGGTCGACCTCGACCTTCCGCATCGCCGAGAGGTCGATCACGAGACCGTCGTCGCACACCCCGAGGCCGCCCGCGTTGTGGCCTCCGCCGCGAATCGAGACCAGCACCGCCTCACGGCGTGCGAAGTCGACCGCCGCGGCCACGTCGTCAGCGCCGGCACACCGGGCGATCAGCCCTGGCCGGCGGTCGATCATCGCGTTGTAGACCTTGCGAGCCTCGTCGTAGCCCCCGTCCCCGGGAGCGATCAGCTCCCCCGCGAAATTCGACTCCAACCGGCTGCTTGCCGTCTTGTCTAGTGTGGTGCTCGACGCCATGGGACCCTCCCCCTTCTAGTGCGACCTACGCAAGGTCGCGCATGGCTTGCAATGCATGGAAGATAAACATGAAAGAGAGTCGTGTCCAACGTCCGGGATGCGTCACTAGACTCCGCGATCCGGCAAGCATCCGGGAGGCCACGCTTGGGCAACATCGAGATCATCCAGCAGTTCCTCGGAGCTACGAGCCGCCGGGACGTCGACGGCATGACGGCTTTGATCGCCGAAGACTGCGAGTTCGTGCCGATCACAGCCGCGATGGAGGGCGTCGAGTATCGCGGCCATGCAGGGGTGCGGCAGTTCGTCGACGACCTCACCGACCACTGGGAGTTCTTCGAGACGGTCCAGGAGGAGTGGCACGACCTCGGCGACCGCGTCGTCGCGATGGGTTGCTGGCACGCTCGCGGGAAGGCGAGCGGCGTCGAGATCGTGGGTCAGCCGGCCGTATGGCTCGCTCACGTTCAGGACGGCATGATCGTCCGCTGGCGTACCTATACCGATGTCGCGGAGGGCCTCGCGGCCGCCGGCATCGACTCTTCTACCCGGGGCGACACCCAACCCTGAAGCGGTCGCGCGTATTGCCGGCCGCATCGATCGCGCTCCCCCGGAACGCATGACCGGCGACTTGGATGCGCAGCCGATGGTGGAACACGCCTCTGCGCGCGGACCACTTCGGCCTGCGGCGCGTGACGAATCCGTTCAGCCTCGCGCCCCCGCCGCCGGTGACGATGTACACGACGCCGCGCCTGCTGCGGCGCCCGGAGCGCAGCCGCTTGGAGCGCTCGTAGTTCTGGAGGTGGCCGTTGAGCACCAGGTCAACCCCACCCTTCTGGAGTATCGGCACGAACCGCGCGCGGCGCAGATGGCGCCCATGGCTGCGGTACCCGCGACCGCTCGACCACAACGGGTGGTGGAAGTACGCGACCTTGCAGCGCGCAGTCGAGCGCAGTAGCTCCTGCCGCAGCCAGCGCCGCTGTCGCGCGTCGAAGCGGTTTGAGTCGAGCGACAGGAACAGCACGCCTCCATAGGTGAAGCTGTAGTGCAGGCCGCCGTTGGGCAGCGCGAAGAACCGCTGGTAGTTCTGGAGGTTGTAGTAGTCGTGGTTGCCGACACTCGGCCAGAAGGGCTTCGTCGCGACCAGGTCGCGCAGGGGGCCGAGCACGAAGCTCTTGTACTCCTCCTCGGTCCCATAGATCTGCGCGTTGTCACCGGTCGTGATCGCGAAGTCGACGCGCGGGTCGGAGGAGAGGCGGCGCAGGTTGGAACGGGCCGCCGCGGTGCCGATGCCGAAGTCGCCGATCACGCCGAACGTGAACTCGCCGGGTGACGCAGGTGGCGTCGTGAAGCGCGACGCCGGCCCGACCTTGCCGTCGGACTCCCACTGGTACTCGTAGGTGCTCGCGGGCGCGAGCCCGCCCACCGGAACGACGTGCCGGCGTGTCAACTCCGCGTCGCGCGCGACGACCTCGAGCGGGCCGCCCGCCGGCCCGAAGCGCAGCGCCGTGGTCGCGGGCTCGTAGGTCTGCCATACGACCGAGACCCCGGTCGCCTGGAGCTGCTGGAGGTAGGGGCCGATCTCGAAGGCGCGCGAGGGCGGCGTCGTGATGCGCGCGGGCGGCGAGTCCGCGCTCTCGCCGTCCGCGCCGACCGCGCGCACGACGTACTCGTATGTCTTCCCCGCGAGGAGCCACCCGTCCTCGAAGCGCGGCTCGGCGATCTCGCCGAGCTTGACTCCGTCGCGATACACGGCGTAAAGCTGCAGCGGCGGCGCGGGGTCCGACCCGGACTTCCACGTCAGCACGACCTGGTCCGGGCGCTTGGCCTCCGCGTAGGTGTCTCGCGGAGCGGCGGGTAGGGCGGCGTGTGCCGGCGCCGCCAGGCCCAGGAAGGCTATGACGAGGACGAGCGTGCGGTTCAGCCCGCGAACGCCCTGGTCCCGGCGCCGACCAGGCCGCGCTGCACCAGCAGCCCGGCAACCTGCACGGCATTGGTGGCTGCGCCCTTGCGCAGATTGTCGCCGACGATCCAAAGATTCAGGCAACGCTCGTGGGACGGATCGCGGCGGATGCGACCGACGAACACCTCGTCGCGGCCTGCGGCGAGGATCGGCATCGGGTAGTGCCCGGCGCCGGGCTCGTCCACGACCACCACGCCGGGGAACGCGTCCAGGAGCTCGCGGCAGCGCTCCGGCGAGAGGTCCTCGGCCGTCTGCACGTTCACGGACTCCGCGTGACCCGTGTGCACCGGCACCCGCACGCAGGTTGCGGAGATCGGGATGTCGTCGCGGCCGAGGATCTTGCGGGTCTCGGCCATCATCTTGCGCTCCTCGGTCGTGTAGTCGTCGCCGTCCTTGAACGTCTCGACCTGGGGGATCACGTTGAAGGCGATCTGGTGCGGATAGACGGAGGCCTGAACCGCACGCTCGCCCAGCACGGCCTCGCTCTGGTCCCGGAGCTCGCGCACCGCGTTCTGGCCGGTGCCGGACGTGGACTGGTAGGTGGAGACGATCACGCGCTCGATTCCGACCGCGTCGAGGATCGGCTTGAGCGCCATCACCATCTGCATCGTGGAGCAGTTCGGATTCGCGACGATGCCCTCGTGGCGCTCGAGCGCGTCGCCGTTGATCTCCGCGACCACCAGCGGCACGTCCGGCTCCATCCGCCAGGCGCTCGAGTTGTCGACCACCACGCATCCCGCGTCGCGGAAGCGCGGCGCCCACTCACGCGACACGCCACCGCCTGCGGAGAAGAGCGCGATGTCGAATCCGCCGATCGCGTCCTCGGTCAGGGCCCGGACCTCGAGCTGTCCGCCGCGGAACGGGACCTTGCGCCCCGCCGAGCGCTCGGACGCGAGGGGCACGACCTCGCGTGCGGCGAACTCACGCTCGCCCATCACCTGGAGCATCGTGGAGCCCACGGCTCCGGTGGCGCCGACGACGGCGACGCGCGGATCGGGGGCGCTCATCGGGGGCCTCCGCTCTCGACGGCCACCGCGTCGCGCCCGAGGTCGAACGCCTCGTGCAGGGCCCGCACCGCGTCGGGCACGCGGTCGGCACCGATCACGCAGGAGATCTTGATCGGTGAGGTGGAGATCATCTCGATGTTGATCTCCTGCTCGCCGAGGGTCTCGAACACCTTCGCCGCGACGCCCGGATGGCTGCGCATCCCCGCACCGACCACCGAGACCTTGCCCATCTGCTCGTTCGCGGTGATGCCGTCGAGCCCGAGATCGCCGGCGAGCCCCTCGAGGGAGCGGCGTGCGACGTGCAGGTCCGTGCGCGGCACGGTGAACGAAATCTCGGCCTGGCGGTCCCCGGACACGGGCTCGTTCTGAACGATCATGTCGACGTTCACGTCCGCGGAGGCGAGCGCGCCGAAGATGCGCGCCGCGACGCCGGGGCGGTCGGGCACACCGGTGAGAGTCACGCGAGCGTCCTCGGTGGAATGCGTGACGGCTGTGATCAGGGGACGTTCCATCGTTTCCTCCTCGCTGAGCACGAGGGTACCGGAGCCGTCTCCGAAGCTCGGCCGTACGTGGATCCGCACGCCGTAGTTGCGCGCGTACTCGACCGAGCGCAGCTGGAGCACCTTCGCGCCCGATGCCGACATCTCGAGCATCTCCTCGAAGGACAGCACGGGCAGCTTGCGCGCGTCCGGGACGATCCGCGGGTCCGCCGAGAAGACCCCGTCGACGTCGGTGTAGATCTCGCACACGTCGGCGCCGAGCGCCGCCGCGAGCGCCACCGCGGTCGTGTCGGAGCCGCCGCGCCCGAGCGTCGTGACGTCACGTGAGGACGTCGAGACGCCCTGGAAGCCCGCAACCAGCACGACGTTGCCCTCATCGAGTCCCGCCCTGATGCGGTCGGCGCGCACGTCGAGGATGCGAGCCCTGGTGTGCGAGGCGTCGGTCACGATGCCGGCCTGCGAGCCCGATAGCGAGATTGCCTGCGTACCGAGGTCGTTGAGCGCCATCGCGCACAGCGCGCATGAGATCCGCTCGCCGGTCGAGAGCAGCATGTCCATCTCGCGAGGGTGCGGCTCCCGTGAGATCTCGTGCGCCATCTCGACGAGCTGGTCCGTCGTCTCGCCGCGCGCGGACAGGACGGCGACCACCGGGTGGCCCTCCTCGCGGGCGCGCACCATGCGCTTGGCGGCGTCGATGATGCGGCTCGCGTCGGCGACCGACGTGCCGCCGAACTTCATGACCACGATGCCGTCGGAGCCCTGGGCGTTCATCGCGCCTCAGGATAGGCGAGAGCCCCGCGCGGGCGGCCGCCAGAGCGCCGCTAGAGGGCGCGGCGGCCCGAGAGCGCCTTGCCGAGCGTGATCTCGTCGGCGTACTCGAGGTCGGCTCCGACCGGCAAGCCGCTCGCGAGGCGCGTGACGGCGACCTCGTTACCGGCCGCGCGCAGCGCCTCGGCGATGAAGAACCCGGTCGCCTCCCCGGAGGTCGTCGGGTTGGTCGCGATCACGACCTCCTGCACGCCCTCGTCGCCGACCCGTTGCACGAGTTGCGAGATCTTCAGGTCCTCTGGGTCGATCCCGTCAATCGGCGAGAGCGCCCCGCCGAGCACGTGGTACAGGCCGCGGTACTCGTGCGTGCGCTCGATCGGGATCACGTCGGCGGGCTCCTCCACGACGCAGATCACCGAGCGGTCACGGCGCTGGTCCTGGCAGATCAGGCATTGCGGGCCCTCGGCGAGGTTGAAGCAGATCTCGCACTGGCCGATGCGCTCCTTGGCCTCCTTGATCGCCACCGACAGCCCGAGCGCATCCTGCTCGGGCTGGCGCAGGATGTGGAACGCGAGCCGCTGCGCCGTGCGCTGCCCGATGCCGGGCAGCTTCGACAGCTCGGTGATCAGCCTGTTGACCGGTGGAGCGAACACGGAAGCTACATGCCGGGTAGGCCGAGACCGCCGAGGTCGAGCCCGCCCGTGAGGCCCCCGAGCTTGCTGTTGGCAAGCTCCTGCGCCGAGCGGATCGCCTCGTTAACAGCTGCCAGGACCATGTCCTGGAGCATCTCGATGTCCTCCGGAGCGATCTCGCCACCATCGGCCGAGAGCGCGTCCGGGCTGATCATGATCTCCTTCACCTCGAGGTCGCCGGTGACCTTCACGGTCACCATCCCGCCGCCGGCCGACGCCTCGACCACCTCGTGCTTGAGCTGCTCCTGGGTCTTCGCCATCTCGGCCTGCATCTGCTGGACCTGCTTGAGCATCTTGTTCATGTTCGGCTGAGGCATCTCACTCCTCTGATTCTTCGTGGTCGACGTCCTGCGCGTCGAAGGTGCTCTTGAAGCGCTGGACCAGCTCGTCCTCCGACAGCGCGGGCGCGGCGGGCTCTTCATCGCTCAGCTCGATGCGAACCCCATAGGAGCGGCCGGCGACGAGCTCGAGCGCGCGCCCGAGCCGCTGGCCGTTCGCGCGGTCCTCGATCTTGCGCTTGCTGAACGACGCCGACGCCGGGTAGGCGAGCACCAGCACGTCCTCCTCGAGGGCGATCGGACGCGCGTCTGCGAGCAGCGCGGCGAGCATTTCGCCGCCCTCCCCCTCGCATACGCGCTCGAGCACCGCGGGCCAGAGCCTCTGTAGCTCGAGCGGCGGCGGCGGCGCCGTGGCGATCGCGCCGGGCGGCGCTAGCGCGACGGCTTTCGCGACGGGGGGCGGGGCGGCGGCGTCCGCCGGCTCGCCGGGATCCGCGGCCGGCGCAGGCGTGGGCGCCCTCGTGACGCGTGGCTCGTCGGGCGGCGCGGCGGGCCCGTTGCCCCGCTCGAGCCGCTCGATCCGCATGAGCAGCGCCTCGGTCGAGGCGTCCGTCCCCGGCCGCGCGGCCTTCAGCAGCGCGACCTCGAGCTGGGTGCGCGGGTCCGAGCCCTCCTTCACCTGCGCGATCGCGTCGGCGAGCAGGTCGATCGTGCGGACCGCATCGGCCTGGCCGAGATCGCGCGCCTGCGCCTCGAGGCGGGGCACCTGGTCCGCGGTCACGCTGAAGGAGTCGGGCGGCTCCCCGAGCGTCTGCATCACGATCAGGTGGCGCAGATGAGCCGTCAGGTCGCGCATGAACTGGACCGCGTCGCGGCCGGACTCGCTCAGATCCTGGACACGGCGCAGGGCCTCCGCGGGGTCACGCGTGATCACCGCGTCGGTCGCGGCGAAGATGAGGTCCGCGTCGGCCACGTCGAGCAGCTCGAGGACGTCGTCGAACGAGACTTGCGTGCCGCCGTAGGTGACGAGCTGGTCGAGCGTCCCGATCGCGTCGCGGAAGCTGCCCCCGGCCGAGCGCGCGATCATCGCGAGCGCCCGCGCGTCGGCCTCGACGCCCTCCGTCGCGGCGATCCGCTCGAGCACGGTCGAGATCTCCGCGAGGGAGGGGCGCTTGAAGTCGAAGCGGTGGCAGCGGTCGACGATCGTGGGCAGCACCTTGTGCACCTCCGTCGTGGCGAGCACGAAGATCGTGTTCGGCGGAGGCTCCTCGAGCGTCTTCAGGAAAGCGTTCCACGCCTGCTGGGAGAGCATGTGCGCCTCGTCGAGGATGTAGACCTTCCAGCGGTCCATCGCGGGCGCGAAGCCAACCTTCTCGCGCAGGTCCCTGATGTCGTCGACCGAGTTGTTGGAGGCGGCGTCCATCTCGATCACGTCGAGCGAGGTCGAGCTGGTGATCGCGCGGCACGACTCGCACTCGCCGCAGGGCTCGAGCGTGGGGCCGTTCACGCAGTTGAGCGAGCGCGCGAGGATCTTCGCGACCGAGGTCTTGCCAGTCCCGCGCGCGCCGACGAACAGGTAGGCGTGGTGGACCTTGTCGTGCTCGACGGCGTTGCTCATCGTCCGCACGATCGCCGGCTGACCGACGACGTCGGCAAAGGTCTGGGGTCTGTGGCGGCGGTACAGGCTGCTCATTGAGGGCGAGAGCGACGGCGAGGGCGTGACCCGACCAATCCTAGCTTGCCCGCCAACGAGGGCCGGGCGCCGCGCGCGGCCGTCCGGGCTCACGTGAACGCGGCGGTAACCTGCCCCGCGACGTGCCCACGCCGCCCTCCACCCGCGTGCCGCGCGGCGTCCTTCACGCGATCGCGGCGGTGGCGATCGGCGGCCTCACGTGGCTGATCTTCAGCCGCGCGTTCGTCAACTACGACACGCTCTACTCGCTGATCTGGGGGCGGGACCTGGCGGGCGGGCGGGCGCCGGACCACGAGGTCACGCTCGCGCCGACGCCGCATCCCCTCGCTGAGCTCGTTGCCGTCCCCGTGTCGCTACTTGGCGAGGACGGCGGATACACCGCGATGCTGGCGCTCGCGCTGCTCGCATGGGGGGCGTTCGTCTGGGGGGTCTTCCTGCTCGGCCGCGAGTCGTTCGGCTGGGCGGCCGGGGCGCTCGCGGCATTCGTCGTGGCGACCCGGGACCCGTTCCTCTCGCAGGCGGTGCGCGCATACGTCGACATCCCCTTCCTCGCGCTGGTCGTGGCGGCGGCCGTGCTCGAGATGCGGCGACCGCGGCGCGGGCTGTCCGTGCTGTTGCTGATCGGCCTCGCGGGTCTCCTGCGCCCGGAGGCGTGGCTGCTGGGGGCCGCCTACTGGCTCTACCTGCTGCCGGCGCTCGACCGCCGGCGCGCCGCCCTGCTGGCCGCCGTCGCCGCCGCGCCGGCGCTGCTGTGGGCGCTGAGCGATCTCGCGGTGACCGGGGACGCGCTGCACTCCCTGACCTTCACGCGCGAGACGGCCGACACGCTCGGCCGCCCGCAGGGCGTCGAGAACGTCCCCGAGATCTTGCCGCGGCGGCTCGGCGAGATCCTGCGCTGGGTGCCACTCGTGGGCGGGACCGCGGGCTTCCTGCTCGCGCTGCGCTACGCCCGCGAGCGGGCGCTGGTGCCGGCGGCGCTCGCCGTGCTCGGCGGGGCGTCCTTCGTGGCCATCGGGATCGCGGGCCTCTCCCTGCTCGGCCGCTACCTGTTCCTGCCGGCGGCGATGCTCGCGATCTTCTTCGGGTTCGCGGCGCTTGGCTGGATCGACTCGCCCCGCGATCGCGCGCGCCGCTGGTGGATCGCCGGCGCGACCGTGCTGCTGATCGCGTTCGTGGGCTCGACGGCCTCGCATCAGACCGACCGGCTGGACCGCCTGCGCGACGGCATCCAGCTGCGCGGCGGGATCCAGGACGACCTGCGCGAGCTCACCCGCGACGCGACCGCGGAACCGCTGCTCGAGCGCTGCGGGCCGGTGTACGTGCCGAACCACCGGCCGGTGCCGATCCTCGCCTGGTACCTCGACCGCGAGCCGGGTGACTTCGTCTCCGCGCAGATCGAGCGCCCGGTGCGCGGCCTCTACGTCGCCCCCGCGAACCGGGTGGTCAGGGAGAAGTTCGTGCTCGACCCGCGCGATCCGCGGCGCATCGAGCTTGCGGTGCCGGCGGGCTTTCGCCGGGTGACGGGGAACGGCTCTTGGAGCCTCTACGAGCGTGGTTGTGAATAAGGACCGTGCACCCCTCGTCGAGAAGAGCCTCCAGGCGTGTCAGTCGAGTTGCGGCTCCGGCCAGGCTGACCCGCGGCGCATGGGGAAGACCGCTTAAGGCTGCTTCCTTCCGGATCTGACCTGGTTCACGGGACTCCATCGCGCGGGACCTGGCCATCAACACCTCGCTCGGCGTACTGGCCCTGAAAGCCGAACCCTCGGACGGGAATTCAGCCCCGCTAGAGCGGATTGCAGGTACAGGGCACCGCTAGCGCCCCGCCTAGCACGGTCCGCCCCCAACTCTAGCGCGGTTCGGGTCCGCTCAGGCGGCGGGCGCCGCCCGCAGCGAGCGGATCGCGCGCTGGAGCACGTGAAAGGCGACCGTGTACATGACCAGCGCGTTCAGGACATGCAGCGCGGCGACGTATCCGTCGTCGGCCTCGGGCAGCGAGAACTGGACCGTGGTCAACACGAAGAGCGTGACCACGAGGATCAGGTCGGCGCGGTTGCGCCGCACCAGTAGCGCGAGGACCACGAGCAGCAGGGCAAACAGATGGAAGACCCCGGCGAAGTCCTTGTGGGCCTCGAAGCTCTCGGCGCCGAATACGCCGAGTCCCGCGAGGAAGAACTGCACGAACACCGAGACGATGAAGAGCGCGGCGATCACGACGTAGGCGATCTCGGCGGCGCGTCGCCATCCGGTCGCCGCGGCCGGCCCGGCGGTGTGCTCGACCTGGGGGCGGGGAGTGGGACCGGGCGGGGGGCTCGTCGTCATCGCGGGCGAGACCCTAGCCGCTCCCCCGGCCGAACCCCACGGTGGCGCGGCTTTCGATCGCATGGCGAGTGGAATCCGCGCCACCACGGTTGAGCGGGCACTTGACGCGGCTCGGGCGTGCGCGCCTCGCGGCGGCTAGGCTGGGTTCACTTGGCAAGGACGCGGCATCAGTGAGGGGGCGGATGAGGGAGCAGGGCCGCAAGGCATTGCTGGGAGCGCTGGCGGCCGCCGCGATCCTGGGGCTGGCGCCCGTGCTCGACGGGAGTGGCGCCCCGACGGCGCCCGATTCCCATGCCCGCACGCCGGCGCCGGGCGCGACGGACACTCCTTCGGCCGAGCGGGAGCTGCGCGCGGCCGAGGCCGGCGCACTCGGTCCTGCGCACGCCGCGGAGCATGCACAGGTGCGCGCGCGGGCCCGCGATGCCGCCGCCTCGGGCGCCTCCGCGTCCGCGGCGGTGGACGCCCCGGCCGCCGCCGCGGTGAGCACCGACCCCGCGCAGGTCGGCCGCTGGGCGCCCAAGTTCTCGATCCCCGGCGTCGCGGTCCACTCGGTGATGCTGCGAACCGGCAAGATCCTCTACTTCACAGGCACGACCTCCGGCCGCGCCTTCCTGCTCGACCCGGTGACGCAGACCACGAGGGCGGTGTATCCGCCGCGCGTGCCGGGGCTCGAGGACGAGCCCGCGAACATCTTCTGCGCGGGGCAGTCCTTCCTCGACGACGGCACGGTCGTGGTGATGGGCGGCACCATCGATCGCCGCGAGGGGATGAAGACCATCTTCACGTTCGACCCGATCACCGAGACCTGGACGCGGCGCGCGGACATGCGCCACGGACGGTGGTACCCGACACAGGTCCTGCTCGCCGACGGCCGCACCGTCGTGATGGACGGCCTCGACGAGACCGGCGAGCCGAACGTCAACCAGCAGATCGAGAGCTACACGCCGAACCTCGACTTCGTGACCTTGCTGAGCGTGCGCGGGCAGCAGGACCAACCTCCAACGGGAGGCCTCTACCCGCACCTCTTCCAGATGCCGAGCGGCAGGGTGCTGGTCGCGGGCCCCGAGCCGACCGACAGCTGGTTCTTCCGGCTCAGCGGGATCGGGGCGCTCTCCTGGGAGGACACGCCGAACCCGCTGCGCCACACCTGGGGCACGGGCGTGATGCTGCCCGGCGGCCCGGGCGGCTCCACGCGCGTCGAGCTGATCGGGGGAGTGGATCGCGCGTCGCTTCCGGACTCCGGCACCTCGACTCCGCTGCCGACCGTGCAGACATTCGACGAGGCGAACCCTCAGGCCGGGTGGACCGACGCACCCTCGCTCAACCACGGGCGCGCGCACCACAACACGGTGCTGCTGCCCGACCGCTCGATGGTGACGGTCGGCGGCGGCTACGGGATCCTCAACGGGAACCGGCGCTCCGGCGACAGCGCCGTGCACCGCAACATCGAGATCTGGGACGAGGCGACCGGGGCATGGACGCTCGGGCCCGCCCAGGACGAGCTGCGCACGTACCACTCGACCGCCTTGCTGCTGCCGGACGGGCGCGTGCTCTCCGCGGGGGACGACGGGTACGGCGGCACGTCCAACGACACCGCCGAAATCTACGAGCCTCCCTATCTGTTCCGCGGCGCGCGGCCCACGATCCAGGCGGCGCCCGGCGCTGTGGGCTACGGCGACACGTTCGCCGTCGACGCGGCCGGCGGCGCGACGAAGGCGGTGCTGGTCGCCCCGGGCGCGGTCACGCATGCCAACGACATGAGCCAGCGATACGTGCCGCTCGAGACGACGAGCGGGGCAGGTGGAACGCTCACCGTCGAGGCCCCGCCCTCCCCTGCGCTCGCGCCTCCGACCTACTACATGCTCTTCGTGCTCAACGACGCCGGCGTTCCGTCCGTCGCCAGGTTCGTGCGGCTCGAGCTCGGCCCCGGTGACGTGCCGCCGGAGACTCTGATCACCTCGGGGCCGCCGGCGCTGACACAGTCGACCACGGCCACATTCGCGTTCGGCTCGACACGGCCGGGCGCGAGCTTCAGGTGCAGTCGCGACGGCGGGCCGACTGCTTCGTGCGCCTCGCCATGGACGCTCTCCACGTTGAGCGAAGGCCCGCACTCCTTTGCCGTCGCCGCCGTCGATTCGGCGGGTCGCGTCGACGCGACCCCGGCCGAGTGGGCGTGGACGGTGGAGCCCGCGCCCCCCGACGCCACCGCACCGCAGACGACGATCGAGTCGGGCCCGCCCGTCGCCACGGCGGCGACGGAAGCGACTTTCGAGTTCGTGTCGAGCGAGTCGGCCTCGACCTTCGAGTGCCGGACAGGGGGCGGTGCCTGGGGGCCCTGCACGTCACCGACCTCCTACGAAGCGCTTGCGGCCGGCCCGCACTCCTTCGAGGTGCGCGCCACGGATGCGGCATCCAACACGGACCAGAGCCCGGCGACCTGGACCTGGGACGTGCGCCAGGAAGGACCTTCGACACCCGCGCCGATCGCCGCGATCGAGCCGGACGGAGGGGGGTCGGGAAGCGCGACCGCCCTTGCAGACTCCACGCCGCCGGCGGTCGAGATCCGCTCCGCGAGCCGACTCGTGATGAAGCAGCGGCGTGTCGTGATCGAGGTCTCATGCACGAGCGAACCGTGCAATGCCGTCGCGCGCGGGCGCGTCCTGATCGCCGGTGCCGCACGAACCTTCAAGCTGCTGCCGGCCGTCGCCCAGATCGCTCGCGGAGCTCGCGCGCGGATGGAGCTGCGGTTCACGAAGGCAACGTCGCGGACGGTGCGGCGTGCGCTGAGGAGGCGCGCGGACCTACGCGCGAAGGTTGTCCTCACCGCGACCGACTCCACAGGCAACGCGACCACCTCGCGGCGCACCACCAGACTCAAGCCCTGAAGGACGACGACCTCGGCCGATCCGGCCTCCGGCCGATTGCCTGCGTTGCGATGACCGGGGCAGGACAATGCCGGAGGGAACCCTTGAGGGCTGCCCGGGTTTCCGGTTCTAGAATGTCCGCCGAGGGCGCGTAGCTCAGCGGGAGAGCGCTCGCTTCACACGCGAGAGGTCGCTGGTTCGATCCCAGCCGCGCCCATTGCCAAAGCCGCCGGGTCGTTAACGGCCACGAGACGCGCACGTACTACTGGTTTCCGCAGTATCCCGCAGGGTCAGGAGTCGGCGTGAGCGTCTTGCTCTGAAAGGCCCACGGCTTCGAGGGCTTCGCGCTCGCCGGGATAGGCGATGATCGAGGCGCACTTGCCTTCACGCACGGTGTAAACGACGAAAGAGCGCTGGTTGACCGGGACGCCGCTCTCGTGCCCAAGCAGTCGCACGTCAATCGCCATCACGAGCTGCTCTCCGACGCTCGCCAATTCGTGAGGCGAACCTTCCAGCTTGCGCCACGACTCCGCCTGTCTCTCCATCCACTCCCGAACGCCCGCGTGACCGCGAAAAACGATTCCGTCAAGCATGTGCGATGGCGGACGCAGGTCCACATCGTCCGTCATCAGGTCGACCAGCGCATCGGTATCGCCGCGGTTGATCGCACGCCACCCTTGCTTGATGATCTCCACGTTCTCCTGCGACATCGTCCGCGCAGTATCACGCAGGTTCAGGAGTCGGGGTGAGCGCCTTGCTCCGACAGCCTTGCGGGGCCCAGCTCTTCCCAGCGGCCCACCGAGTTCGGATACCAGGAGTCCAAAAGGAAACTGGCAACCTCGCGGCGGTGCGCCTCCGCTCGGGGGGTTTCATGGATACCCATGCTGTCGCGTTCCACGGTGCCGAGGTAATCAGCGACCGCGTCGAGGGAGGCTGCGTCGCGCAGCAACGACGCGACGTGCATGACGTAACTGTCGTACTCGTCCTCGGTCACTGGAAAGTCGTCCGCAACCCCGATTGGGTCCCAACGCCAGAACAGAATCTGGCGCAACTCGCGCTCGCCGGACTCCGTCCACCACTTGGCCCACTGGTTCGGTTCCAACTCCCCGTCGGTCATCGCCTGCGCAGTATCGCGCAGGCTCAGGAGTCGGCGTGAGCGTCTTGCTCCGACAGGCTGCCTGCTCAATGGCCCGCCCCGGCCAACACCGTAGTCCCCAGAATCAGGAGCAACAAAAAGGCGGTCGCGATGCTGCCGACTCGGGGCACCAGCCGCGTCAAAACGCCCACAACCAATGCCGCCAGAAGCATCTCAAGGACCCAACGTCGCTTTCCCGGAACCGGAGAGCGGCCTGGTGACGCGCGACTGCAGCCGGGATACTGCGGGCCATGTCCCAGCAGAACGTGAAGCTGGCTGGTCAGGTCTTGGATGCGCTTGCCCGACGGGATGTCCCGCGTCTGGTGGATCTCAGCGATCCTGAGGTTCGGTGGCACTCGTTCTTCGCGGAGGTGACCCTGGGCCAGGGAGGCGGATATCTCGGCCATGACGGGATACGGCAGTACGTGAGGGACCTCAACGATGCATGGGAGATCGTGCGCGCCGACGTCGACGACGGGCTCGGGGTGGGCGACATCGCATTGCTCGTCGGTCGTATTCACTACCGCGGTAAGGCGAGCGGCGTTGAGACCGCATCGCCGGCGGGCTGGATGTTCAAGTTCCGGAACGGGAAGGTGCTTCGCTTCCGGGCCTTCCGTGAACCGGACCGAGTCCTCGAAGACGCCGGTCTGTCGGAGTAGAGCATGTCGCAGGAGAACATCGAGGTCGTAGAGGGCCTTTACCGCGCTTTCAATCGCCGGGACATGACCGGCTTGCTGGACTCGCTCGATCCAGCAGTGGAGTGGGTGCCGGTCCTGGCCGTGCTCGAAGGTCGCGTCTACCGCGGACACGATGAGGTCCGGCGCTGGGTGGAAGACCTCGCTACCGATTGGGAGTCGTTCGAGGTGTCCTATGAGGAGATGCGCGATCTGGGCAACCGGGTTCTCGTCTTCGGTCATTGGCGCGCACGCGGGCGCACCAGCGGGGGCGAGTCGGAGCAGCCCGGCACGTGGCTCTACGAGTTCAAGGGGAACAAGGTCGTGCGGTTACAGACCTTTACCAACCGGGACGAAGCTCTCGCAGCGGCGGGTCTCGAGCAGTAAGCGATGTCGCATGAGATTGCTGCCCGCATGGCCATGCTCATTACGGTGGGCGCCGGCAAGATCACTCACATGAAGGCGTTCCAGGACAAAGCCGATGCCCTCGAAGCTGTGGGGCTGTCGGAATAGGAAAGCGCGCTCGGATGGCATCGAGCGATCAGCCGTCTGGCAGCCGCTTCGCAGCCGAGTGCCCGCCGTCGCGGCGCTCGCGTTGCATCTGGTCCCTCAGCGTTCCTCCGGCGCCTCGTCCTCTCGCCGCGCATCGGTTGGCCGTTCAGCGGCTGGGGGTAGGGTTCGCTGCATGACCGTTCTTCGAAGCGTGCGCGTCGCCGCGATCCAGGCGACACCCGAGATCCTCGACGCGGAGGGCAGCGTCGCGAAGGCGGCGCGACTGCTCGGGGAGGCCGCGGACGCCGGTGCTGAGCTCTCGGTCTTGCCGGAGTGCTTCGTCTCGCTGTACCCCTCGAACGCGTGGGCGAAGGCATCAGCCTCGTTCGGCGGCTCCAACGAGCTGTGGGAGAGGATGTGGCTGAGCTCGGTCGACGTGCCGGGGCCGCTGATCGACGAGCTCGCAGCAGTGTGCCGCGCGCGGGATATCCACGCGGTGATCGGCGTCAACGAGCGCGAGTCCGAACGACCGGGGACGCTCTACAACACGATGGTGGTGCTCGGCCCCGAGGGTCTGCTCGCAAAGCACCGCAAGCTCATGCCCACGCAGCACGAGCGCTTGTTCCACGGCATTGGCTCCGGCGACGACCTGCGCGTCGTCGAGACGGCTGCGGGCCGAGTTGGCGGGCTCATCTGCTGGGAGAACAGGATGCCGCTCGCGCGCTACGCCGTCTACCGGCAGGGGCCGCAGATCTGGGTGGCGCCGACGGCGGACGACTCCGACGGCTGGATCGCGCACATGCGCGCGATCGCGATCGAGTCTGGCGCATTCGTCGTCGCGGCTCCGCAGTTCATCCCGCGGTCCGCGTTTCCGGAGGATTTCCCGCTCGACCTCCCCGACCGCGAGGTCTTCGGCCGCGGAGGCGCAGTCGTGGTGGAGCCGACATCGGGCGACGTGGTCGCCGGCCCGCTCTACGGCGAGGAAGGCATGCTCGTCCACGACTGCGACCTGCGCGACGGGCTCCACGCGAAGCGGTGGTTCGACGCGGTCGGGCACTACAGCCGGGAAGAGGTACTGGGGACCGGCGGACCGGCCGTCGACACGGCTACGACCCCGGGCCCCGACGGGGCTACCGATTGACGGAGGTGGCGGGCATCCCTAGTTGAGCGACGGACGGTGCAGGAGCGCGTCGACCTCCTCGACGACGCCCGTGACATGGTGCACGGTGGTCAACCAGTCTGTCTCGTAGAGGTCCTCCGGAACGCCCTGCCCACCGACCAGGACCCCGATCGACGGCGCACTGCGGCGCAGCTCGTCGATCGCAAGAGGCAGCAGCTCGCGTGCATCGGGCATCGTCACGGTGAAGCCGAACACCGCGGGCCGGTGGCGCTCGACGATCGACCCGAGCGAATCGATCGGCAGGTCGGCCCCGAGATTGCGCACGTCGAAGCCCGCGTGTGACAGAAGATCGCCGACCATCGCGAGCCCGAGCACGTGCCGTTCGCCCTCGACGCCGGCCAGCATCACCGGCTCACGCGGGCGCCGGTGCGCGACCCGGAAGGCCTCGCGTTGGAGGGCCAGCACCCGGAAGCTGATGTCGGTCGCGAGATGCTCGTCTGCGACGGTGATCTCGCCGCGATGCCACAGGTCCCCGATGTGACGCATCGCCGGAGCCACCAACGCCTCGTCGATCGTCGCCTGCCCGAGCCCCGCGTCGATTGCATCGCGCACGACGCGGTCGGCCGCGCGCGCGTCGCCTGCGACGAGCGCGGCGATGAACGCGTCCGCGAGCAGCGACAGTCGTTCAGGCTTCGGTGAGGTCTCCATGGGACCGCTGCGCCTAGCCTACACGCGGTCAGTCAGCCCGTGACCGCTGCGACGGCCGGCCGCGCCGTGTCGTCGAGACTCCTGCCCGGCACGACCTCGCGCCGGCAGTGGAACCACTGCCCGTCGACGACCATGTCCGAGACGCCGCGGGCCTCGCAGTACTCGACGAGGCTCGACATGCGATTTATGAAGCCGTGCCCGCGGAAGTTCAGCGATGTGTTGCACAGCACCCCGGCGCCGTGGCGGGCGCCGAACGCGTCCAGTAGCCCGTGCAGCGCGGGGTTCGTGGACTCGCTGACGGTCTGCACCCGGGCCGAGCGGTCGACGTGGGTGACCGCCGCGAGGCCACGCCCCACGACGCGCCGGAAGTAGAGCATGTACGGGTCCTCGAATCCCCCGCCGGAGAACAGGCGGCCGGCATCTTCGATGCGACAGACGGGAGCGATCGGACGGTAGTCCTCACGCTGCTTGATCGCGTTGAGCCGGTCACGCGTGCGCGGGTCGAACGGCTCCGCGAGTAGCGACCGGTTGCCGAGAGCGCGCGGGCCGATCTCCCACCGCCCCTGGGCCCACGCGACGATCGCACCTTGCGCGAGCGCATCAGACAGGGCGTCGTCACGCAGCTCGCGCCGCTCCCAGACCTCCGGGTCGGGCTCGACGTCCCGCACGAACTCGAGTCCCGAGTACACGTCCCAATCGAGGTGCGGACTGCCGGTCAACGCGGCGAGCGCGTCGATCCCGGTTCCGAGCGCCGACCCGGAGTCGTCGGTGCAGGGCGGCACGAACACGGAGGTGAAATGGCCCAGCTCGCGCCAGCGCGCGTTCCAATCGCAGTTGAGGCCGCAGCCGCCGGAGATGTGCAGCGGGATGCCGCTGGGAAGGTGCTGCTCGGCGGCGGTCCGGAAGACCTCGAAGAGGCGATCGTTGAGCACCGCGGCCGCGTCCTTGAACAGCTGGCTCTCGACGCCGGCGTTGTAGACCGGCGAGTCGCGAAACAGGTGCTTGGGCGCCGGGTCGACCTCCGGCAGCGCGAGGATCCGCTCGACCGTGTCGACCACCCCGGATTCCGTGGCCCCGGGGTCGCCGAACGCGGCAAGCGCCATCAGCTTGCCCGCGTCCTCGAGCCGGTGCGAGGATCCGCGATCGGGGAAGGTCTCGTCGGCGATCCCGAACAGGAACGAGTACCGCGCGCCCGGCTGGAGCAGGACCGGAAACGTAGTCGTGACCTCCCAGTCGCGGTTCACGAGATAGAAGCTGCCGAGGCTGCCCTCCCAGACGAGCACGGCGCGCTGCCTCGCGTCGTCCGGCGGCGCCATGCCGCACGCCATCGCGATGTGGGAGCGCTCGTGGGTCGAGGAGAAGAGCTCGCAATCGGCGCCGAACAGCCGCAGCGTGTCGCGCAGGGGCTCTCCGGTCCCACCGTAACCGGCTCCGATCGTGTGATGGCGCCGCGACCAGCCGCCGAGCGCGAGGACGTCGGGCGTGCGATCGATCAGCTGCGCGGCCTCGAGCAGCCGCGTGGGCGTCAGCGGCGCGTGGCGGCCGAACGAGTCCTTCTCGGATTCGAGCGAGAACAGGAGCTTGCCATCACGGATCGCGGCGATCGCTCCATCGTGGTCGGGCTTGACTGCGAGGATCAGCAAGAGCCGTCTGGATCGTCCATGTCACCGGGGCTCATCGCCGCGAGCGCCTGCGGCGCTTGCCCGAGCCGCCGTAGCTCATCACGTCGAACTCCTCGAGCGATCGGCCGGACCCGATCACCACGCAGGTCAGCGGGGAGTCGGCGAGATACGCGTTCATCTTCGTCTCGTCGCGCACGCGGTCGTCGAAGCCCCGCAGCAGGCAACCGCCGCCGGCCAGCATGATGCCCCGCTGCGTGATGTCGGCGGCAAGCTCGGGCGGGGTGCGCTCGAGCGTCTCCTTGATCGCCTCGATGATGAGCTTGAGCGGCTCCTCCAGCGCCTGCCTGACCTCCTCACTGGTGAGGGTCACGGTCTTGGGCAGGCCCGATACCAGGTCGCGCCCCTTGATCTCCGCGGTCAGGTCGTCTTCCTGAGGCCATGCGGAGCCGATCTCGAACTTGAGGCGCTCGGCCGTCTGCTGCCCGATCGTCACGCCGTGACGCTGCTTGACGTAGTTCATGATCGCTTCGTCGAGGTCGTACCCGCCGACGCGCACCGACTCGAACACGACGATCCCGCCGAGCGAGATGACGGCCACCTCGCTTGTGCCGCCGCCGACGTCGACGACCATGTTCCCGACCGGCTCCTCGATCGGGATTCCCGCGCCGATCGCCGCCGCGATCGTCTCCTCGATCAACTGGACACGACGCGCGCCGGCCGACAGCGAAGCCTCCACGATCGCACGCTTCTCGACGTCGGTGATGCCGGAGGGGGCACACATGACAACGCGCGGATGCGCGAGCCGGCTGTGGTGTACGCGCCTGATGAAATGCCGCAGCATCTGCTCGGTCACCTCGAAGTCGGCGATCACGCCGTGACGCAGGGGCCTGATCGCGGAGATCGTCGCCGGCGTGCGACCGATCATCCGCTTGGCGTCGTCGCCGACGGCGTGCACCGCGCCGGTGGCCGCGTCGACCGCGACGACCGACGGCTCGGACACCAGGATCCCCTGGCCGCGCACGAAGACCAGCGTGTTCGCGGTGCCGAGGTCGATCGCCATGTCCCGGCTGCCGGTCAGGCCGATTGATGAAAGTACGCCCATCTGAGAGCGGTCAGGTTAACCTGCCGCCCCGAGGTCCCCGCCGTTACAAGGGCCGAATCTCGATATGCGTGAGCTTCGTGTTGATCCCCCCGAGCGCATCCACGGTCAGGCGGCCGTCGGAGACGTCGACCTCGACCACCGCTGTCTTGCACGGATTCGCCGCCGTCGGCACGAACCCGTCGATCGCACGCATGCCCTCGACGTTCACGGTATGGACGCTGTTGCGGAACTGCGGATCGCTCGCCGAGGCCGCGTCCCCGACGCCGACGATCACGGTGTATGAGCCGTCCTCGACGGCCATCTCCCATGCCCCAGGAGTCTTCTGTATGTCGGTGCGCGTGGCCATCGGTGGGTACTGCATGTAGATGAAGGTGTCGAATAGCTGGTCGTTGACGTCAGGCATCGAACACGGATGCCCGGGGCCTACCACCTGCCGGTCACGGGTGTTCGACTGCATGTACAGCGGGGTGTGCGCGGCGCTCTCATGAGGCGCGGCCGCGACGCTCTCCTCGGTCACCCAGCCGGACCCGCGCCCCGGCTCGTACGGGACACCGGGGTCCTTGAGGTAGTACGGAACCGCCGGCGAGTTGCGCTCGCTGTAGGGCTGGAAGTTGATCTGTCCCCGCACGCGTTGCACGAGGGTCGCAAAGCCCTGGAACCCCTGGTCGTCGGTGACCCGGAGCCCGACATCGAACTTCCGTGCCGTGCGGTACTGGACCACTCCCGCCGCGAGCGCTCCGGTGAACACTGTGGTCGCCGCGCCGCTGTCCGTCTCGTAGGTACCGTCGCCATCGAGATCCCATTCGTACTTCGCGACCGCCCCATCGGGGTCGATGGCGCTCGCCGAGAAGCGGATGTCCGCCCCCACGGCCACGGGACGGGGATACGTGACGAGTGCGGCGATCGGCGCGCGGTCGCGCACGGCGACCTTGACGTAGTCGATCTTCGTGTTCTCGCCTCCGATCGCGTCGACCGTCAACTTGCCGTCCGTCACCGGGACCGTCGCGGCCCTCTGGTCGAAGACCGCGCCGGGCGGGCTCTCCTGGTGCGTGAGCGCAACCGTGCCCTCGACATTGATCTGCTGCCGTGTGCACGCGGTCTCCGTGGCGCAGCCCGCGTCCCCCGCACCGACCCGCACGGTGTACGTGCCGTCCGGGACGTCGATCTCCCACGCGCCGGGTGCCTTCTGGACGTCGGCGCGCGGGGACGACGGTGGGTACTGCATGTGGATCAGCGTGTCGAGCTGCTGCTCGGCGACGAGGTCACGGTCCCGGCCGTTGAGGGACATGTCCAGGGGCGGGTGCACGCCGTGCGGATCGGCCGCCACGCTGTCCTGCGTGACCCAGCCGTAGCTTCGCGCGTCGCTGTAGGGGAGGCCCGAGTCCTTCAGGTACCCGGAGGGCAACGGCGCGCCGTCCGGCTGGAAGTTCACCCGTGCCTCAATCGTTATGACCCGCGCCTCCTCGGTGCTCGCGCCGTCGCCGTCGGTCACGCGCAGCCCGACGGTCAGCGCGCCGATCTCGTCGAGCGAGTAGGTCGTGCTCGCATTCGGGTCGGAGCCGGTGTCCGTCTCGAAGGTCCCGTCCCCGTCCAGGTCCCACGCGTAGTTCGAGATAGGGCCGTCCGCGTCGCTGGACTGCGACGCATCGAAGGTGACCTGGCGCCCGGCGACGACCGGAGCGGGCGTGTTCGCGAATCTCGCCACCGGATCCTTGTTGAACCGGATCGGGATCCGCACGAGGTCGCGATCGAGCGTGCCGTTGCATCCGTTCTGCCGGGCGTTCGTGCGCACGAAGTACAGGTACGGGCGAGCGCCCGTCGTGTCGAAGTTGCGCGAACCGCTGGCGGGGTCGAGAAGCGCCGGGTAGCTGAGGAAGTCGTCCTCCAGGCACTCGCCCGTGGTCGGGTCGGCGCCGGGCCGCCACGACAGGCGAGCCTCGGCCCCCATCAGGAGCTCGCGGTCGGACCAGTGGATCAGGTCCGACGAGGTCGAGTAATAGACGCCCGGCACCATCTCGTCGGTCGTGCCGAAGAAGTTCGCGCGCTGCGCCCGGTACTTTGCGGACATGTCGATCAGGACGTACTTGCCGAGGTAGCTGTTGTATGTGACCTGTGCGCTGAGGAAGTGCGAGTCGTACGGGGAAACCGGCTGGCACAGGTGCATCGCGGGTGGCTCCGACGGGTTGGAGTACGGGTCGACGAACCGCACGTTGAAGCCGGCGCCGTCCCAGGCGCGCCACGACGCCGGATCGTCCAAGGTGCGGGTGCGCAGCAGGCAGACTCCGAACTGCTGCTCCATCGCGTCGCTCGGGGAGGCCTCCGCGAACAGGTAGTAGTAGTCGTCGGCCTGCGGCTGCGGATGCTTCTGGACGATGTTGCTCAACTGGAGCAGCCCGGTGTTGCGCGACTGCGACGCATTGAACGCGTACGGCAACGTCGCCACCAGATGACCCGGCGGAGCGACATGCGTGAACGTGTCTCCCTGGTCGGTCGACCGCGCGAGCGTGATCGAGCTGGCCCAGCAACGTGAGAACTGCTCGGCGGGCGGGGCCGCGCAGTTGCCGTGCTCGTAGCCGTGGTATTCGTCATGCACGATCGCGTAGACGCTCGTGCCGTCCGTCGTGTGCGTGGCGGCGACCCATTCGTTGTCGTCGAAGGCGGCGGGGTCAGCGTTGTGGCCCGACGCGAGCAGGGTGGCGCAGTCGTTGGCCAGGGTGTCGAGGCTCGGGCCGATCATGCGACGGTTCGTCGTGTGCGACATGGACAGCTGAACGCGCCCGTCCGCGCGGCGAAAAACGCGCGGCGCGAGATCCGGGATGTGGTCCGCGCTGCACGCGTCCCTGAGGGCGCCCGCCGAGTCGCTGTGGTCGAACACGGTCTCCTCGGGGCCGCGCGCCTGGACGTCATCCCCGAAGGTGTACGCCTGCCCCGCCGCGGGCGCGGCGAGCACGACCATCGAGCACGCGACGAGGGTCGCCGCCGTGAGACCCGATCTGCCCTGTCTCGTCACTCACCCCTCCCTTTGATTGCGCCGGCCGGCCGCACAAGCCTATCCCGCATCCCCGCACCGTTGGGTGCGGTTTGGTGCTCAATCGGGCGGGTACCCCGGGAACATGGCGACCGAGGGGAGTGCGCAGGGCGAGCCTCATCACAACCGCACCACCGGCTGCGCTCCCGAGGGACCGGCCGATCTGCGGCGGCGCTCATCGTGGGGCGTTCTGAAACGCACCATCAGTGAGTTCAGAGCCGACAACCTCACCGATTGGGCTGCCGCCCTCACCTATTACGGCGTGCTCGCGATCTTCCCGGCGTTGCTCGTGCTGGTCGCGATCCTCGGCCTGATCGGCGACTCCGCCACCGACCCGCTGCTCGACAATCTCGCGACCGTCGCGCCCGGTCCCGCCCAGGAGATATTCACGGGCGCGATCGAGAACCTGCAGCGCGGGCAGGGACAGGCCGGGGTGCTGCTGATCATCGGTCTCGCAACCGCCCTGTGGTCGGCGTCGAGCTACGTCGGCGCGTTCATCCGCGCGTCGAACTCGATCTACGAGGTCGAGGAGGGCCGGCCCTTCTGGAAGCTGCGCCCGATCCAGATCGCGATCACGCTGTCCATGCTCCTGTTGATCTCGGTCGGCGCCGTCGCGGTCGTGGTGACCGGGCCGCTCGCCGAGGAGGTGGGCAACGTGATCGGGCTCGGCAGCGCTGCCGTGACGGCCTGGGACATCGCCAAGTGGCCGGTGCTCGTGCTGCTCGTGAGCCTGATGTTCTCCGTCCTCTACTGGGCCGCGCCGAACGTCGACCACCCGGGCTTCAGGTGGCTCACCCCGGGCGGCATCGGGGCGGTCCTGATCTGGATCGCGGCGTCCGCGGGGTTCGCGTTCTACGTTGCCAACTTCGGCTCCTACAACGAGACGTACGGCACGCTCGGGGGCGTGATCGTCTTCCTCGTGTGGTTGTGGATCTCGAACGTCGCCCTGCTGCTGGGCGCTGAGCTGAACGCCGAGGTCGAGCGTGGCCGCGAGCTGGAAACGGGCTTGCCCGCCGAACGCGATCTACAGCTTCCTGCGCGCGACCCGGCCGCGAAGTCCGCCCCGCAGGGCTAGGCAGACGCCGGCGTCTCGGGCGCGGGAGGCGGCTGCGGAATCGAGAGCATGGTCTCGCGGCGGTACTGCCACCACTCGCGGATCACGATCTGGATCGAGGCGGCGATCGGTATCGCGACGAGCGCGCCGAGCACCCCGAGCAGCGTCGCGCCGAACAGGACCGACACGAGGATCACGAAGCCGTTGACGTTCACCGTGCGCTTCTGGATCTGTGGCTGGAGCAGGTTGTTCTCGAGCTGCTGGTAGACGATTGCCCAGATCGCCCAGATGATCGTGTCGGTCGGGAAGTCGCCGCTGAAGAGCGTGATCAGCCCGATCAGGATCGCGGCGATCGTGGCGCCCACGAGCGGCACGAGCGAGAACAGGCCGGCGACGAGACCGAGCGGCGCCGCGAACGGGACGCCGAGGATCGTGAGGACGATGAACGTCGAGGTCCCCGCGATCAGCGCGACGAGCATCGCCCCCGCGACATAGCCCCCGACCGCGCGCGACATGTGGTCGAGCACGCGGTCCACCCGCTGCGCGCGGTCGGGGGGCATCAGCCCCATGGCGCGGCGGCGCCAGTCGGGCCCACCGCTCAGCATGAACGCCGCCAGCACCATGATCGTGACGAAGGCGAAGATCCCGTTGACGATCCCGAACCCGATGTCGCGTAAGACCCCGGCCGCACCGCCGATCCGGGTGGGAAGCTTGGCCGCCTCCTCGTCCAGCTTGTCCGTGATCTGGTAGTCGTTGTTGATCTCGTTCAGGCGATCGTTCTTCTGGACGTAGTCGCGGACGTCCTCGACGTACCTCGGGGCGTTGTCGGCCAGGTCGGTGGCCTCGTTGACGACCGGCGGCACCAGCAGTGCGGTAAGCACCGCAATCGCGCCGAGCAGCCCCAGGTAGACCAGCGCGATCGCGAACCCGCGCTTCATGTGGCGGTTGAGGAAGTTCACGGGTGCCGAGAGCGCCACCGCCAGAAATATCGCTATGAACAGCCAGGTGAGCGGCCTGCGCACCAGATAGATCAGGTACAGGCACAGGATCACCGCGACTGTGACGAGCACGATCTTCGCGATGCTGCGGACGGGCGCGTCGGCGATCCCCACGGGCGCACCGTACGAAATGCGTCGGACCCCGAGGAGGGGCATACTCCCGCCCGATGATCGTCGACTGCGCCGTCTACCGGAACGGCCGGCGCCAGGCGGGTGACATCTCGGTCGCCGAGGCCTCGCAGGCCTGCCGCCGGGACGATGCTTTCGTCTGGCTCGGGCTCTACGAGCCCTCCGGTGAGGAGTTCGCGGAGGTGACCAGAGAGTTCGGCCTGCACCCTCTGGCGGTCGAGGACGCGGTCAAGGCACACCAGCGACCAAAGCTCGAGACATACGACGAGACGTTGCTACTCGTGCTCAAGCCCGTCAGCTACATCGACCACGACGAGGTCGTCGACATCGGCGAGATCGCGCTGTTCGCCAACCCCGAGTTCCTGATCTCGGTGCGCCACGGCCGTCCCGGCCCGCTCAAGGATGTGCGCGAGCGCCTCGAGCGCGAGCCGGATCTGGCGGCGCGCGGGCCGGGGGCGGTGCTGTACGCGATCGTCGACCGCATCGTCGACGACTATGAGCCGGTCGTCGACGGCCTCACGGTGGACATCCAGGAGGTCGAGCTGCAGGTCTTCTCCCCCAGCCGCTACAACCCGGCGGAGCGGATCTACTACCTGGAGCGCGAGGTCCTGGACTTCCGCCGCGCCGTCGAGCCGCTCGCGCCGGCGGTCGAGCGGCTTGCGGCCCGCAAGGTCCCCGGGGTCGACGAAGAGCTGGCGCCCTACTTCCGCGACGTGCACGACCACCTGTTGCGCGTCAACGGCCAGCTCGAGCAGTTCCGCGACCTGCTCTCGACCGCGCTCGGCGCAAACCTCACGCAGATCAACGTGCGCCAGAACGAGGACATGCGAAGGATCACAGCATGGGTCGCGATTCTCGCGGTGCCCACCGCCGTGGCGGGGATCTACGGGATGAACTTCGACCACATGCCGGAGCTGAAGTGGGAGTACGGGTACCCGGCGGTGCTCGCCTTCATCTCGCTCGTCTGCCTGTTCCTCTACATGCGGTTCCGCAAAGCCGGCTGGCTCTAGTGCCGGGCGCGACCGGGGGTTTGGGACCGGCCGCGGCGAGGAAGAACCTCGACGCAGCGTGCGCGTCCGATCGCGCGCACGCTGTTCAACCCTTGGCGCGCTCGATCTGTGCGTCGAGCTCGGCGCCGAACAGCAGCGCGACGTTCGTCAGCCACAGCCAGCTGACCAGCACGATCGCGCCCGCGAACGCGCCGTAGAGCGCGGTCAGCTGGGCGAAGTTGGAGAGGTAGATCGAGAACCCGACCGAGGCCGCGAGCCAGAGCGTGACGCCCACCACGGCGCCCGGGGTGATCCAGCGAAACGACCGGTGCTGCACGTCCGGCGTGACGTAGTAGATCAGCGCGAAGATGAGCATCGTGATCATGAGCGCGCCGGGCCAGCGCGCGATGCTCCAGGCCGTGGCCGCGCTCGACCCGAGGCCCAGGAAACCGAATATGTCGTCCGCGAACTTCCCTCCCACGAAGACCATCACGAGCGTCGCGAGCACGAGGCCGCCGAGCACGAATGTGAACGCGACGTCGACCGCCTTGCGCCGCCAGAAGCTGCGGCCGTTGCCGACCTCGTACACCACGTTCAGAGCCCTGCGCGCGGCCTCGAGAACGCCGGTGGTGCCGTACAGCACGACGACCACGCTGAGCGCGACCGCAGTCGCCGCCGAGTCCTTGTGGCGCAGCGCCCTCCTCAGCGACTCGTCGATCGGGGCGATTGCCGAGGCCGGCGCGACGTCGCGCAGGTAGCTCATGATCGAGTCGTACGTGCCGGGGTACTGCCCGAGCAGGGCGAGCAGTGAGATCCCGAGCAACGCGGCCGGAAACAGCGACATCAGCGCGTAATAGGTGAGCGCCGCCGCATGCTGGGTCATCTGGTCGTCGTAGAACGACCGGCCGGTCCGCTTCAAGACCTCCCACGTACGCGCCATTGCCGACGCTTGTACCCCGTGAGGCGGACGAGCGACAGGCGCCGCTACCTCGCTACGCGCGGTGCGACCGGCTCGCGTGAGCCGAGCAACTCCGCGATCGCCTCGCTCGGGCGCGGCCGGGCGAGGTAGAAGCCCTGGCCGGTCTCGCAGCCGAGCTCGCGCAGGGCGTCGAGCTGGTCCTTGCGCTCCACGCCGTCCGCGATCGTCTCGAGGCCGAGGCTGTGAGCGAGGTTGATGATCGCGGTCACGATCGCCACGTCCTCGGTGTCGGAGTCGATGCCGAGCACGAACGAGCGGTCGATCTTGAGCATGTCCAGCGGGAAGCGCTTGAGCGACCCCAGCGACGAGTTGCCGGTGCCGAACTCGTCGATCGAGAGCCGCACGCCGAGCTCCCTCAGCCGGCACAGCGTCGCGATCGCGCCCTCGGCGTCGTCCACTGCGACGCTCTCGGTGATCTCCAGGCATACGGCGTCGGGCTCCGTCCGCGTCTCCGTGAGGATGCGCTCGACGAGGTCGACGAGGCCCGGGTCGCGGTGCTGGTGGGCCGAAAGGTTGACCGTCACGCGCAATGGGCGTCCATTGCGGACGGCCCAGGCGCGCGCCTGGAGGCAGGACTGGCGCAGTACCCACTCGCCGATGCGGTTGATCAGGCCGGTCTCCTCGGCCAGCCACAGGAACTCGCTCGGCTCGATCACGCCACGCTCGGGGTGGTCCCAGCGGATCAGCGCCTCGAGGCCGACGATCTCGCCACTGCGCAGGTCGACCTGCGGCTGGTACAGGAGCCTGAACTGGCGCTGCTCGACGGCGCGCTGGAGGTCGGACTCGATGCGGGTGCGGGCATGCACGCGGTTTCGCATGCCGTCGTCGAACACCTCGTACGGGTTGCCCTGGCGCTTCGCGCGGTACATCGCCTCGTCGGCGTTGCGGATCAGCTGCTCGGCACCCTCCTCACGCCCGTCACTCACGACGATGCCCATGCTCGACGTGACGGACAGCTCGAGCTCGTCGAGCATGAAGGGCTCGGCGATCGCGCGCTGGAGCCGGGCGGCGATCCCGATCACGTGCTGCTCGTCCGCGACGTCCTCGCAGAGCACCACGAACTCGTCGCCGCCGAAACGGGCGGCCGTGTCGCAGCCGCGCAGGCCGTCGTCGAGCCGCCCCGCAAGCGCGACGAGGAGCTTGTCGCCGATGTCGTGCCCGAGGCTGTCGTTGATCGGCTTGAACCCGTCGAGGTCGAGGAACATCACGCCGATCAGGCTCTCGCGGCGCCGGGCGCGCGTGACGGCGTGCTTGAGCCGGTCCTGGAAGAGGTCGCGGTTGGCAAGCCCGGTCAGAGGATCGTGCAGCGCCTTGTGAGCGGTGTGCGTCTCGAGCGCCTTGCGCTCGACCGCGTAGCGGATCGAGCGGCCGATCGCGGCGCCGTCGGCGCGTCCCTTGACGAGGTAGTCCTGCGCTCCTTCCTGCACGGCCTTGACGGCGAGCAGCTCGTCCTGGAGCCCGCTCAGGATCACGATCGGCACGTCGGGCGCGGCAGCGCGAAGCTGCATCAGGGCCTCCAGCCGCGCGGCGTCGGGAAGGGAGAGATCGAGCAGCACGCAACCCGTCCCGCCTTCCATGACTTGCTGGCGCGCGTCGGCGAGCTGCTCCACGTGCGTGATCCGGAACGACTCGCTCGTCTCCTCGGAGAGGAGCTCGACCACGAGCCGGGCATCACCGGGGTTGTCCTCGACCAGCAGGACGGGGAAGGCTTGCGTCTGCCGATCGGCGGTGGTTTCCATCGGCTCGGCTAGGTCGACGGCAGGCGGGCGGTGGCCAGCCAGAAGTCCTCGATCGAGCGCACGACCGCGAAGTACTCGTCGAGATCGAGCGGCTTCGTGATGAAGCAGTTGGCCTGGAGCTCGTACGAGCGCATGATGTCCGACTGTGCCGCGGAGGTGGTGAGCACGATCACGGGGATCCGGCAGAGCATCGGATCACCCTTGAGCTCCTCGAGCACCTCCCTGCCGTCCTTGCGCGGGAGATTCAGGTCGAGCAACACGAGCTTCGGGCGCGGCGCGGACTCGTAGATGCCCTCGCGCCGCAGGAAGGCAAGCGCCTGCTCCCCGTCGCTGACGACGTTCAGGTGGGTGGAGAGCCGACCGCCCTCGAACACCTCGCGGGTGAGCCTCGCGTCGGCGGGGTTGTCCTCCACCAGCAGGATCTCGAGCGTTCCGTCGATCCCGTTCGCATTGAGTTGCACATCGCGCGTAAACGGCTGCACTCCGGGCCCGGCGCTCAGCGAGTCGGGTGAAATCGGCATATTGCCCTCCTGTAGCACTCTGAATCCCAAGGTTCGAACCTCCAGCCGCGATGTCGCGGGTTACCCGCGGCGCTCCCTAACTTGTCGAGATCGCCGGGCCGGGCAGCGATCGGATATTCGTTTACTCATCGGGCTCGTCCTCGGGCCCGGGCGCTTGGCGATCGGGGATCGTGAAGCAGAACCGGCTGCCCCCGAGCACGCTTTGCTCGACCCAGATGCGACCCTGGTGGCGCTCGACGATGCGCTTGCAGATCGACAGGCCGACCCCGCTCCCCGGGTACTTGTCGCGCGTGTGCAAGCGCTTGAAGACGCTGAAGATCCGCTCGGCGTGCCGCGGGTCGATGCCGATCCCGTTGTCCTCCACGCTGAAGCGCCAGGCACTGGGCTCGCGCTCGGCCGCGACCCGCACCTGGGGAGGGTCGTCTGCCCGGAACTTGATCCCGTTCCCGATCAGGTTCTGGAACAGCTGGCGCAACTGACCCTCGTCGCCGCGCACGGTCGGAAGGTCCTCGACGACGATCGTCGCGCCCGACTCCGCGATCGTCGTCTGCATGCCGCCGAGCGTGTCGCGCACCAGTTCCTGGCAGGTCACCGGGCCGATGCGGTACTCCTGGGTGCCCGCGCGCGAGTAGGCGAGCAGATCGTCGATCAAGCGCTGCATGCGATTCACGCCGTCGACCGCGAACCCGATGAACTCGTGCGCGTCGGAGTCGAGCTTGTCGCCGTAGCGGCGCGCCAGCAGCTGCGTGTAGCTGGAGACCATGCGCAGCGGCTCGGAGAGGTCGTGCGAGGCGACGTACGCGAACTCCTGCAGGTCGGCGTTCGAGCGCTCGAGCTCGGTGGCGCGGCGCTCGAGCTCCGCCGCGACGCGCGAGAGGCGATCCTCGGTCTGCTTGCGCCGGGTGGTGTCCTGCACCTGCGCGATCCCGTAGAGCATGCGCCCCGACGAGTCGTGGACCGTCGAGGCGTTGTACATCACCCACACGATGTTCCCGTCGCCGCGCAGGAACCGCTTCTCGAGCTGATAGTTCGGGATCTCGCCGTTCAGCAGCTGCTCCAGGAGGGGCTGCTCGGCATCGAGGTCGTAGGGATGCGTGACCTGCTCGAGGGTCATCGCCTCGAGCTCGCGGGCGGCGAGCCCCGTGATCTGGCACATCGAGTGATTCACCTGGAGCAGGCGGGCGCGGTCCGTGGCGGTGACCCCGAACAGGGCCATGCCGATCGGCGCGTCCTCGAACGCACGCCGGAACGCCTCCTGGACCTCGCGCAGGGCCTCCTCGGCGCGCTTGCGCTCGGTACGGTCGCGCACGATCACGGAAGCACCCACGATCGCGCGCCGCGAGTCGCGCATCGGCGAGACGGTGAGCGACACCGGCACCGCGCTCCCGTCCTTGCGGAGGTGCTGGGTCTCGTGGTCCTCGAGCCGGCGACCCGCGAGCGCTTGCGAGAGCAGGCGCGAGTCCCGGGGCGCAAGCTCGGGAGGGATGACGAGATCGAGGCTCTGTCCCGTGACCTCATCGGCGCGGTAGCCATACAGCTCCGCGGCGCCTGCGTTCCACGCAGTGATCTCGCCCCCGGGCGTCGTCGCGATGATCGCGTCGTGCGAGGACTGCACGACCTCCGCGAGGCGGCGGACGGTCTCCTGCGCCTGCTTGCGCTCGGTGATGTCGTGCAGGAACGCGTTGAATGCGTATGTCCCCCCGACCTTCACGGCCGTGATCGTCAGCTCGACGGGGAACTCGCGGCCGTCGCGGTGGACCGCCTCGATCTCGACCCGGTTGCCCAGCAGGGAGCCCTTGCCCGTCTGCATGAAGCGCTGGAGGGCGCGCGTGTGGGTCGAGCGATAGCGAGCCGGGATGATCGTCTCCGCGAGGTTGCGGCCGAGGGCCTCGGCCTCGGGCCAGCCGAATGTGGCCTCCGCCTGCGGATTCCACGCCGTCACGCGGCCGGAGGCATCGATCGAGACGAAGGCGTCGTGCGCCGTGTCGACGATCTGGCGGAAGTGTTGCTCGGAGTCGCGCAGCGCCCCCTCGGCGCGCTTTCGCTCGGTGATGTCGGTCGCGATCGCGCAGACCGCATAGGGGCGGCCGGTGGAGTCCAGGAGCGGGAACTTGGCCGACAGGTACGTGTGCGGGCCGTCGTGCTGGTCGATCACCTCCTCGACCTCGAGCGGCACCTGCTCCCGCATGACGCGCCGGTCGTTGGCGCGCATCGAGCCTGCCACGTCCGAGGCGAACAGCTCGTCATCGGTGTGCCCGGTCGCGCGCTCCCGCTCGACCTCGAAGAGCGCCTCGAAGCTGCGGTTGACGAGCGTGTAGCGACCCTCCATGTCCTTCACGTAGATCACGGCGGCGGTGTTGTCGATGATCGCCTGCACGTACTCGCGGCTCTCGACGAGCGCCTGCTCGGCGCGCTTGCGCGCGGTCACGTCCTGGACCTGCGCGATCAGGTAGAGCGGGCGCTCGCCGGCATCGCGCACCAGCGAGACGGACAGCATCACGACGATCGTCTCGCCGCTTGCCCGGCGAAAGCGCTTCTCGACCTCGAAGCCCGGCACCTCACCCGCCAGCATCCAGGGGACGTAACGCGCGTCGGAGGCGTCGTCGTCAGTCGGGTCGACGATGCTCTCGAAGGATGCGCCGACCAGCTCGCGCGCCGCGTAGCCCGTGATCTCGGAGAGGGACCGGTTGACGCGCAGGAAGCAGCCGGCCCGGTCGCTCTCGATGCTCACGAGCGCCATGCCGATCGGCGCCTGCTCGAACGCGCCACGGAAGCGCTCGTCGGCCTCGTGGATCGCCGCCTGGTCGTGCTTTCGGGCGGTGAGGTCGCGCAGCACGGCCGTGGTGAACGTGCCGCTCGCCGTGCTCCAGCGCGAGAACGCAGCCTCGAGCGGGAATTCCACCTCGTCGGCGTAGTCGCCCTCACGGGGGCGGCGGCCGAGAACCTCGACGACGCCGCTCGCGTCGTCGAGCGCGCCCTCCGGGACCCCGCCGGGCAGGACTGTCGCCAGGGGCTGCCCGATCAGCTCCTGCGCGCCCCGGCCGAAGATGCGCGAAGCCGCTTCGTTCACGTACGCGACGTGCCCCTGCTCGTCGAGCGACATGATCGCGTCGGCCGCCGTCTCCGCGACGGCGCGGAAGTGCTGCTCGCTGGTGCGCAACGCCTCCTCCGCCTGCTTCTGCTGAAAGAGCGTCCCGAGCTGGGCGGCCACCGTCGAGACGAGCGCGATCAGGCGCTCGTCCTCCTCGCGCTCCTCCCATACGAAGAACTCGATGACCGCGACGACGTCGTCGTGCGCAAGCACCGGGACCGCGATCGCCGCCGAGAGCCCGGCGTCTTCGGCAAACATGCCGCGCTCGAAGCCGGGGTCCGACTTCGCGTCACGGACCCACACCGGGCGGGCGAGGCTCCACGCCTTGCCCGGCAGCCCGATGCCGGGGACGAAGGAGAGCGCCTCGGTGATCCGGCGAAACGGCTCGAGGCCGGGCGCCGACGCGTGCCATGCCGGGCTGCACTCGAGCGCGCGTCTGTCGGCCGTGCGCACCCATGCCTGTCCGAGCGCCCAGCCGGTGCGCTCGCAGACCGCGCGCAGCACGTCCGCAAGCGCGAGCTCCGCGGACTCGGCGCCGGCGATCGCGAGCGACAGCTCGTGCCCAAGCGCAAGCTCCTCCTCCGCGCGCTTGCGCTCCGTGATGTCGCGCCCGACGCTGTAGAAGGCCTCGAGGTCCGGGTGCGCCCGGGTGCTGAAGTGAAACCACCGCGAGCCCCCGTCCTTCAGCAGCAGGCGGATCTCGTACTCGCCCACGTCTCCGCCGGAGCGCATGAGCTGCTCCGCGGTCGCGAGCGCCGTCTCGACGTCGTCCGGGTGCAGCAGGTCCGCCCAAGGCCGTCCGGCCAACTCTCCGGGGGAGAACCCGAGCACGGGCTCGTGCGCCGGATTCGCCCATCTCACGATCCCGTCGTACCCCGAGACCGAGAGCAGGTCCGGCGAGAACTCGAGGAACCGCGCGGCCTCGCCGGCAAGGTCCTCCTCGCGCAGGCCGAGGCCGCCGCCCGGGAGCAGTCCCAGCGGCGGAACGGCGGGGTTGTCGTCGATTGCCCGGTGCGACACGACCGTCACGTCGGGGCCTGTATGGACCCCCGTTTACGTGATCGGCAGCGCTGCCCGGATAGTCAACCCGGTTGGGGCGCCAACCCCCCTCCACCGTGGTCTCTTGTGGTTGCACTGCAACCACAAGGGACCGCGAACCCCCGATCGCCCCCCGACTGCTGCCAGCGGAGAGGGAGGGATTCGAACCCTCGAGACCGGTTTCCCAGCCCACGCGATTTCCAGTCGCGCTCCTTAAGCCGCTCGGACACCTCTCCGGAAAACGAAAACCGCCTCTTGCGCGGCGGCGCGGCCTAGCGTACCAACGGCATTGCCCTGCCCCACTGCGCCCGCGCGGCGGCGGAAGATGGCGCGCTGGACAACATGCGAAGGTGGACCACCGGCCCCGGAAAGATACGAGCGCGTCCGGCGGTCGCGCACGGACTCCTGCTCTTAGAGCAGGATGATGATCAGGATGATGATCAGAAGAAGGGTGCCAAGTCCAATGTACATGTGCTTCACCTCCTCGCTAGGTCACTACCCAGGCCGGCGGGGCACGAAACGGCCCCGTCCGTGACGGAATCATCGCTTGCGGGCCGAACCGCGCGATCAGCGGCGCAGGCGGGCCGTGAAGCTTCCCGGGATGTGGTCGCACTTGAAAACGACCACGATCTCGCCCTTCACTCGAGTGCGACTCGTGAACCGGCCCTTGGCCTGGAAGGTGACTACGCGCTTCCCGCGGCGACGCTCGCGCTTTGTCGCCGTGAAGCGCCCATCGCGTACGCGGAAGCGAGCGGTCATGGCCCTGCGGCGGCGGTCGCCGCAGTAACGCAGCGTGCCGGTCGTGCCGTCGCCGGACACGCGGATCGAGACGGTGTGCTTCTTGAACCCGAGGATCGGCTTGGTCTTGCCCGTGTAGCGCCCGCCCTTCTGCGGGTCGGCGGCGACGGCGATCGCCGGGACGGCAACCGCGAGACAGGTCACTGCGAGCACGATCCTCCTCATGCGGGCCCCACAGTAGACGGTTTTCGCCGCGATCGCGCCGGCAGACGTTTAGCTACGCGGCGGCGAGGGTGCCGGGGGCCGGCGGCGGCGCAGCGTAGGCGACGAGGTCCTCCTCGATGACCCCGACGAGCGCCGCGGCCACGCCGGGATCGAAGTGCGTGCCCGCGCACGCGCGCACCTCGTCCAGCGCGTAGGCGATGCTCATGCCCTTGCGGTAGCACCGGGTGGTGGTCATCGCGTTGAACGCGTCGCACGCGCACACGATGCGGGCCTCGAGCGAGATCTGCTCGCCCGCGAGACCGTCGGGGTAGCCCTTGCCGTCCCATCGCTCGTGGCACGAGCGCACGATCTGGCCGACCTCACCGAGCACCCCACCGACCCGTTCGAGCATCCGCTCGCCCTCGACCGTGTGCGTGCGCATCAGCTCCCACTCGCCCTCGTCGAGCGGGCCAGGCTTGTTCACGACCTCCTTCGGGATGGAGATCTTGCCGACGTCGTGCAGCAGTGCGGCGAACTCGACGTTGCGCAGCGCGGGCCCCGAGACGCCGATGATACGGGCGACCTTCAGGGACAGGGAGACGACGCTGCGGCTGTGGGTCCCGGTGTAGGCATCGTCCGCTTCGACGACGTCGCCGAGCAGATGCGCCGTGCCCCGGTAGGTGTTGCTCAGCTCGGCCGTGTGACGCAATCGCTGCGTGCGTTCGCGGGCGAAGATCCCGAGCAGCGCCACCAGCGGCATGCACAGCAGGAAGCTGTACGAGCCGGCGAACGCCGCCATCAGCCCGAGCGGCGCGAGCATCGCGTCGACCAGGTAAAGCCAGGCCCGCTCGCGCAACTGCGCCGACGCAGGGATGCCGAGCGCAAGCCACTCACGCGCCGTCATCGTCGCGAGGTCGAGCGCGAACTGTGAGCCGAGCGCGGCCACGTAGATCGGCCAGTCCGACCAGGCGAGCCCGCCGGTGGTCGCGAACGACAGTACGAGCGCGGGCCCGATCGCATGCCACGCGTCCCCGAGCGGCAGCACGGCGCGCTCGGGGTGGGTGCGGCGCTGAAGGTAGTCGGGCAGCTCGGCCAGCAGGAAGCCCGCCGCCACGAAGAGCGGAACCGCCGACGTCGGCAGGACGAACAGCATCGCCACGAAGAGCGGCTCGGTCGGCACGGTGAAGCCCGCGCCCACGGGAAACTTCACGCGCGCCGCGAGTGCGTACGCGACGACAAGGGCGACCGCGAGCGGGATCGACAGGTCCCGGTCACCGGGAATCAGGAGCGCGATGGGCACCGCCACGCCCAGGAAGCTCAGCGCGGTGAGCGACTCGACCAGCCGTTCGCGCCGGCTCAGGCGGCGCGTCACGCGCTCCTGGGCCTCCTCGAACAGTTCGATGACGGCAGGCGCGAGCGAGTCCTCGCCGGATGCGGAGAGAATCTTCACGGGTGTTATGTCGGCCGGGAGGCCCCCGTACTTGGCCCCAGGCTGGACGCATGTTGGGAGACATGCGGCCGCGCTTCCCCTATTGCTAGATGCGACCCCCCAACACGAAGCCAAGGAGGGCTACGTGACTTTCACCTCCCGGATCCTCAATCGCACCACCACCCTCGCCGCTCTGGTTGCCACCGTGGCGTTGCTCGCACTGAGCGCGCTGGCCGGCGCCGGCCCCGTCGGAAACGGCGTCTCCAAGCCGAGCGCAAGCGACATCGGCCTGTCGATCGGCGGCAAGACCGTCAGCGGCTCCCCGAGCCGCCGCAAGTAGCACGGCGCTTCTGGGCGCCCCGGACGGGGCGCCCGCGCCGGCCCCGAGCGGACCATGCGAATCCACACAGACACCAAGCCCCTGCCGAGCCGCTCCGCGATGCGCGTGGCAAAGCAGGTTCTCGCCCTCGGCCTGCTCACGGTGGGAATGTCTCCGGCGAGCGCGTCGGCCGACGGAAGCTACGTCGTGGTCCTGAAGGACAACGCCTCCGCGCCCCGGATCGCGCACAAGCACGACCGGCGCGAGGGCGTCCAGGTCAAGCGAATCTTCGGCGCCGCCCTCGAGGGCTATTCCGCGCGCCTTTCCCGCGGCCAGGCCAAGCGCCTCGCGGCGGACCCCAGTGTCTCCTACATCGTGCCCGACCGGCCCGTGAAGGCAGCGGGCAAGCCCGGCGGCGCGACGACCACGGGGCAGACCGTCCCGACCGGCGTCGACCGCATCGAGGGCGACCTCAGCAGCACGCGCTCCGGTGACGGCGCCGGCGCGATCACGGCGCCTGCCGTGGCAGTGCTCGACACCGGCTCCGGCCCGCATCCGGACCTCAACGTCGTCGGCGGCAAGAAGTGCGTCGGCAAGGATTACAACGACGGCAACGGGCACGGCACGCACGTCGCGGGGTCGATCGCTGCCAAGGACGACGGCGCCGGCGTGGTCGGCGTCGCGCCGGGCGCCCCGATCTACTCCGTGCGCGTGCTGGACGCCTCCGTCAGCGGCACCACCTCCAGCCTTCTGTGTGGCATCGACTGGGTCACTGCGAACGCGCCGGCGCTCGGCATCAAGGTCGCGAACCTGAGCCTCGAGATGAGCGGCGCGGACGACCGCAACTGCGGCGACACGAACGCCGACCCCGTACATCAGGCCGTCTGCGCATCGGTCGCGAAAGGCGTCACCTACGTCGCCGCCGCGGGCAACGCCGGTGTCGACCTCGCGCAGACCGTCCCCGCCGCCTACGACGAGGTGCTCACGGTGACCGGCGTGTCCGACACCAACGGCCGGCCCGGCGGCGGCGGCGCGATGCCGAAGCAGTGCTCCGCGGACGCCGACGACAGCTCCTCCGACTTCAGCAACTTCACGAGCGCCGCCAGCCTCGACGCCGGGCACACGATCGCGGCGCCCGGCAAGTGCCTCAACTCGACGTGGAAGGGCGGCCGCTACAGGATCAGCTCCGGCACCAGCATGGCCGCACCCCACGCCGCCGGCGCGGTCGCGCTGTGCATCGCGACCGGCACCTGCGCGGGCCTCTCGCCCAGCGGCGTGATCGACAAGCTGCGTAGCGACGCGGCGGCTCAACCGGCCTCGTACGGCTTCGCCGGGGACCCCCGCTCCTCTATCGACGACCGGTACTTCGGTTACCTCGTGAGCGTCGGCGGCTACCAGGGATCCACCACGGGCGGGTCCGCGGGCGGCGGCAGCGTCACGGAGACACCCACGGCGACCCCCGGCGGCCACACCGCCCCCGGTGACTCGCGGCCCGGCAAGCGGCGCGGCACCAAGAACCGCTAGTACGCGCGTCGCGCGCCCTCGCCCGCAGCAAGGCAATACGCTTTGCGACGTGTCGGCGCCTGCGACGTCCAACGGATCGGCCTCGCGCCATTCGCGCATCGGCATCCTGGGCGCGGGCTTCGGCGGCCTCGGCATGGCGATCCGGCTTCGTGAGGCCGGCATCGAGGACTTCACGATCTGGGAGCGCGATGCCGACGTGGGCGGGACCTGGTGGGCGAACACCTATCCCGGATGCCAGTGCGACATCCCCTCGCACCTCTACTCCTTCTCCTTCGCGCCGAACCCGAACTGGTCGCGGACGTATCCGCTCCAGGCGGAGATCCAGCGCTACCTGCGCGACGTCTCGGAGCGCTACGGAGTGCACGAGCGCATCCACTTCGATTGCCGGATCACCGGCGCGCACTGGGACGAGGAACGGGGTATGTGGCGCCTCGACACTACCCAGGGCCCGTTCACGGCAGACGTGCTGATCGCGGCCCCGGGCTTCCTCAGCGAGCCGGCGATCCCGGACATCCCGGGCCTCGAGAGCTTCGAGGGCGTGACCTTCCACACCGCGCGGTGGAACCACGATCACGACCTCACCGGCCGTCGCGTGGCGGTGGTCGGCACCGGCGCCTCGGCGATCCAGGCGGTGCCCGAGATCCAGCCGGTCGTCGAGCACCTCGACCTGTTCCAGCGCACGCCGCCGTGGGTCATGCCCCACCGCGACCGGCCGATCACCGGGATCGAGCGGCGCATGTACCGGCGCTTCCCGGCGCTCCAGCGGATCGCGCGCTCAGTCGTCTACTGGAGCCGCGAGGCGATCTTGCCGGGCTTCGCGTTCAACCCGAAGCTGCTCAAGTTCGCGGAGAAGGTCGCCGGCCGCCACATGGCCAAGAGCGTCACCGACCCCGAGCTGCGCGCGAAGCTGACGCCAACGTACGCATTCGGGTGCAAGCGCGTGCTGCCCTCCAACGAGTGGTATCCGGCGATCACCCAGTCGAACGTCGACGTCATCACGGAGGGCATCGCGGAGGTCCGGCCGAACGGGATCGTGACCCGCGACGGCGCGTTCCACGAGGCCGACACGATCGTGTTCGCGACGGGCTTCCACGTGACGGACATCAAGTTCGCCGACATCATCCGCGGCTCCGACGGCCGCGCGATGTCGGAGCTGTGGGAGGGCAGCCCGCAGGCCTACCGCGGCACAGCCGTGGCCGGCTTCCCCAACCTCTTCATCGTCACCGGCCCGAACACGGGGCTCGGCCACAACTCGCTCGTTTACATGATCGAGGCGCAGCTCGACTACCTGATGGACGCGCTGCGCACGATGGATGCGCGCGGGGCGACCCGCGTGGAGGTGCGCGGCGCGGCGCAGGCGGCGTACAACGCGGGGCTCCAGAGCCGGATGGGCCGTACGGTCTGGAACTCCGGAGGTTGCGCGAGCTGGTACCTCGATCGCAACGGGATGAACACGACGATCTGGCCCGACTTCACCTGGAAGTACCGGCGCCAGACCCAGAGCTTCGACGCCGCCGCCTACGAGCTGAGCGCGCCGGCCAAGACCGGGGCCGGCTCGCCCGCGCCCGTTCCCGCCTGACCGGAACCGCACCGGCGCGCGGATCAGCGCGGCGGGGAGCGGGGTCCGGACCCTACCGGGCCGAAGCGGGAACCCGCTCTCGGACGCAGGTTCCCGCTCCATCGAGCGGAGGGGGAGAGATTCGAACTCTCGGTGCACTTGCGCGCACAACGGTTTTCGAGACCGCCCCGTTCAACCGCTCCGGCACCCCTCCGATATGTCGAACGGGAACCTTAGCGGCGGGCCCACCGGCTGACTTCGCGCCAGAAGGCCTCTACGTAAGTCTGGCGGTGCTCACCACGTGGTGGGTCGGTCGGTCAGCCGAGCAGCCAGATCGCGCCGTCACGCACTTCGACCGGAAACGTCTTCAGCGATCGGGCGCCGGTGGTCGCCTTGACGGCGCCCGCGAGCGGCTTGAACGCGCCCTGGGGACCCCGCACCATCTCGCCCGTGCCGACGTCGTAGCGAGCGGCGTGCTTCGGGCACTCCAGGCATCCGTCGTCGGTCACGTGCCCCTTGCCCAGCGAGGCGAAGAGGTGGCGGCAGCGGTTGGACACCGCGAATGGCGTGCCCGCGCTGATGCCCACCGCTAGGGCGCCGTGCGGTGTCTCCTCCACGACGGCGACCTGTGTGGCACCGAGGTCGTCGACGGCTACGAGGCGAGTGGCGGCCTGCTCGGAAGTGGGCACGCGTGGACTATCTCACACGAGGCGCGGTTTGCGAAGCGAAAACACGAGCCCATTGCGCCTCATATGCTGACCGTCGGCATAGGAGACTCCGAGGAGGCGACGATGGCGGATGTATCGAAGGCGGTGCTGATCACAGGCTGCTCGACCGGGATCGGCCGGGCGACGGCGGAGCACCTCGCCCAGCGCGGCGGGTGGAAGGTGTACGCGACGGCGAGGCGGCTCGAGTCGATCGCCGACCTCGAGGCGAAGGGCTGCCGCATCCTGGCCCTCGACGTGACCGACGAGGGGTCGATGCGGGCCGCGGTCGAGGAGGTGGAGCGCGCCGAGGGCGCGGTCGGCGTGCTGGTCAACAACGCCGGCTACAGCCAGAGCGGTGCGGTCGAGAGCGTGAAGCTCGAGGACGTGCGCGCGCAGTTCGATACCAACGTTTTCGGGCTCATCCGGATGTGCCAGCTGGCGCTGCCGGGGATGCGCCGGCAGGGCTGGGGGCGCATCGTCAACGTCAGCTCGATGGGCGGAAAGATGACCTTCCCCGGCGGCGGGATCTACCACGCCACCAAGCACGCGGTCGAGGCGCTCAGCGACGCGCTGCGATTCGAGGTGCGCGGCTTCGGCGTCGACGTCGTCGTGATCGAGCCGGGCCTGATCAAGACGCAGTTCGGCGAGGCCGCCGTGAACAGCATCCACAGCGGCACCGACGAGAGCGGCTCCTACGCCGAGTTCAACGCGGCGGTCGCGAGCGTGACGGCCGGGGCCTACGACGGCCCGCTCGCGAAGCTCGGCGGCGGCCCGGAGACGGTCGCGCGCAAGATCGAGAAGGCGATCACCCGCCGCAAGCCGCGCACGCGCTACCCGGTGACGCCCTCCGCGCGGATGATCATGGGCATCCACACGCTCCTGCCGGACCGCGCGTGGGACGCGTTCAACGCGAGCAACTTCCCGCGGCCCAAGCCGTGAGGACGGTCAGCGGCGCGACCCGAAGAAGTCGGTCATCAGGGCTGCGCACTCGTCGGCGAGCAGACCGCCGGCGACCTCCGGTCGCCAGTTGAAGCGTGGCTCCGCGAGCACGTTCATCACGCTCCCGGCGGCGCCGGCCTTCGGGTCCGCCGCCCCGTAGACCACCCGCGGGACGCGTGCCCACACGACCGCTCCCGCGCACATCGCGCACGGCTCGATCGTGACGTAGAGCACCGAGTCGGTAAGTCGCCAGCCGCCGAGCTTCTGCCCGGCCTCCCGTATCACGAGCACCTCTGCGTGCGCGGTCGGGTCGTTGCGCAGCTCGCGCTCGTTGCACGCCGCCGCGAGCACCTCCCCCTCTCGCACGAGCACCGCCCCGATCGGCACGTCATCGTGCTCGAGCGCGCGCTCCGCCTCACGCAGCGCGAGGCGCATGTAGTACTCGTCGCGGGGAAAGAAGCGATCCACGGCGTCAGAGCACTGTCCGCCGGCCCGCGACCTGGCCGGCCGCGCGCAGCGGCAGCAGCAGGCCGATGCGATCGGCGGCCCGGACGCCCGCGGTCATCACGCCGAACGAGCGGCTGGTCGGCGCCGCAAGCCGGTCGTCCTCGATCAGCTCCTGGTACCAGCCGACCGTGCGCTCCAGCGTCTCCTTCGTGGATCGCGGCCGGTAGCCGAGCTCGCGCCGCGCCTTCGCGGACGAGTATCGCCAGTCCGGCGCCATCAGGCGGATGCCCTCGAGCATCCCGAACCGAATGCCCGCGCGCTTGAGCGCATCCGCGACGACGGCGACCTCCGGGGGCAGCACGAGCAGCGGATGGCGCACTCCCGAGATCGCGGCGACCCGCTCGATCACCTCGGCCCAGCGCAGGTTCTCCGCGCCCAGGATGTAGCGCTCGCCGGGACGCCCGCGCTCGGCCGCGAGCAGATGCCCAGCGGCGACGTCCTCGGCGTCGACGAGGTTCGTGTACGCGTCGACGATCGCGGGCAGCCGCCCGCGCAGGTAGTTGCCGACGATCCGCGTCGACGTCTCGCCCGGCAGCATGCGGTTGAGCGCCGGCCCCAGCACGTAGGACGGGCACGCCGCGACGACCGCGATCCCGAGCCGCCGGCCCGCGGCCAGGGCCGCGCGCTCGCCCTCGTACTTCGAGTCCGTGTAGATGAGACCCGTGCCCGACTCGGGATAGGCGTTGCGCTCGGTCGCCGCGCGATCGCCCGAGGCCGGCCCGATCGACGCCACGCTCGAGGTGATCACCACCCGCTCCACCCCGCACTCGGCGGCCGTCTCGACGGCGACCCGCGGTCCGACCGCGTTGACCCGCCAAACTTCCCTGGCGGGTCGCGAGGCCACCATCCCGGCGGCGTGGAACAGGATGTCGCAGCCCGCGAGGGCGCGCCGCATCGAGCGGCGGTCGAGGATGTCGGTGTCCACGACCTCGACGTCGCGGCCGGCCAGCGCCGCCAGGCGGCGGCGGTCCCGGACGGTCACCCTGACCTCGTCCCCGCGCTCACAGAGGCGCGCTGCGATGTGCGCGCCGATGAATCCCGTGGCGCCGGTGACGCAGACCCTCATCGGCCGGCGCGCGTCCAGGCGGGGAGCCGTGGGCCGATTTCTGTCGCGCACGCCTTACGGGTCACCGATACTTCTCTCCTTGGGGACGTTTAGACGTCTTGCCGGCTTTACCATCGAGCATTCCGGGGAATCGTGGCTGAATCGAGATATTTTGGCGTTCTGATGGCGATCGTGGCCGTCGTGGTGTGCATGGTCGCGGCGACTCCCGCGTCCGCTGCGCCCCACGTGCCCGGTGAGTTGATGGTCAAGTACCGCCACGGCACGACCGCGGCCGACCGCGCACAGGCGCGCGCCGCCGCGGGCGTCGAGGACGCCGCGCGGGTCGATGCGAGGACCGAACGCGTGAGCGTGCCCCGCGGCGGGGTGAACCGCGGCCGCGACGGCGCTCGAGCGCCAGGACGCGGTTGCTCACGCGGTGCCGAACTACATCGCGACGGCGACTGCCTTCACCCCCAACGACCCGGGCAAGGCGGGGCCCGGAGGCTGGGCGGCACTCCAGTGGAACTTCACCGGGCCCTTCGGGATCAACGTGGCTCCGGCTTGGGACGCCGCGATCGCCACCGGCAAGCCGGGCGGGGCGGGCGTGACCGTCGCGGTGCTCGACACCGGCGTCGCCTACCGCACCTCCCCCGACCGTCGTTACCTGCTGGCCCCCGACCTCGACCGCACGCGGTTCGTGCGCGGCTACGACTTCGTGCGCAACAACCAGCTCCCCTACGACCGCAACGGTCACGGCACCTTCGTCGCGGGCGTGATCGCCCAGGCGACCAACAACGGGATCGGACTGACGGGCGTCGCCTACCGGTCGCGCATCATGCCTGTGCGGGTGCTCGACTACGAGGGCAAGGGGGACGTCGCGACGATCGCGCGCGGCATCCGGCTCGCGGCACGGCGCGGCGCGCGCGTGATCAACATGAGCTTCGAGTTCGACATCGGGCTGTCGTCCGCGGAGATTCCCGATGTCCTGTCCGCCCTGCGCTACGCGCATCGCAAGGGAGTCGTGATGGTCGCGGCGGCAGGCAACACGGAGGAAACACGGATCGCGTACCCGGCGCGCGCGCGCCACGTGTTCGCCGTCGGGGCCACGACCGAGCACGGCTGTGTCGCCGACTACTCGAACTCCGGCTCCGGGCTCGACCTCGTCGCGCCGGGAGGAGGCGCGGACGCCTTCATCGACACCGATACAAACTGCAAGCCGCTCGAGGACCCGGGCCGCGATGTCTACCAGTTCACGTTCCGTGGCTCGAGCCCGCGCAGGTTCGGGCTGCCGAGCGGCTACGAGGGCACCTCGATGGCAGTTCCGCACGTGACCGGCACGGTCGCGCTGATCCTCGGCGCGCGCACGCTCGGCGAGCGCCCCGCACCCCAGGCGATCGCGCAGCGCCTCAAGTCGACCGCGCGGGACCTCGGGCCCCCCGGCTACGACGAGCTGTACGGCTGGGGCCTGCTGAACGCGGCGGCCGCCACAGCGCCGACCGTGCCGCCGGCGCCGCCCGCGCCCTAGGTAGTGCGAACGATCAGCACCGAGCTGGGTGAGTGGTGCGAGACCTTGTTCGGCACGCTGCCGAGCAGGAACCGCTTCGCGCCGGTCATGCCCTTGTTGCCGACGACGATCAGGTCGGCGTTCTCCTCCTCGGCGACGTCGAGGATCGCATCTGCGGGCTCACCCTGGCGCGCGAACGTGCGGACCTGCACACCCGCCTCCTCGGCCATCCGCGCAGCCTCGGCGAGCGTCGCGTCGACATCCTCGGCCGGCCCGACGGTGTGCTCGATGTCCGCGGGCGCCTCGAGGCGCTCCTCACGCAGGCGCGATGCCGGCACCGGGTCGTACGCGCTCACGATGTAAAGCGAGGCACCGGTGTTCTTCGCGAGCTCGCCGGCCTCGCGCACTGCCTGCTTGGCAGTCTCCGAGCCGTCCGTTCCGACCACGATGCGAGAGAACATCTCCGCCCTCCTCGAGTAAGCACGACACGTGAAGCGCGCGGATCATAGACGTAAGTGCCCCGCTCGCGCAGGGGGGACGGTCGCTACCCTTTGAACCCTGCATGGACCGCCAGCCGATGCCGCCCTTCTGGATCGTCGTCCAGATCCTCATCATCGTATGTGTCCTGATCTCGGCGGTCATCGTGATCGTCAAGCTTTGAGCCTCCGCGTACCGCGACGGCGCTCACCGTGAACCAGACCCCCGCCCAGGCTCCGCCCGATTACGGCCCTTCGCTGCCCGAGATCGTGCGGCCGTGGCTGCGCGCGCGGCCGCGCTGGCAGCGCATCCTCCTCGGGGCGACGCTCGTCGCGCTCGTCGGCGTGATCGCCGCGCTCGTGATCCGCGGCGACGCCGAGGTCAAGAGCTATCAGCAGACCCAAGCCGACGCACGCGCCCGCGGCCTCGACCCGATCGACTTCTACTTCGACCGCTCGCGCAAGCTCGCGCTGTCGAAGCCGGACGGAGCCTACGTCCGGGCGCAGCGGCTACGCGACGGCGAGCTGGTCGCGAGCTTCACCGTGTCGCCCTTCCGCATGGAGCGGCGCGGAGGGTTCCTCGCCGGGTACCTCCCGCTGATCGCGACGAAGCTCGAGCGCGATGCGGCGCGGCGCTACGACCGCTTCCGGCTCCAGTTCGAGGGGCGCGCGCGTGTGAACGAGGTGGAGGGCTACCAGTTCGCCTTCACCGCCCGCCGGGCGCGGCCCGGCGGCGAGCCGCGCCAGCTGTTCGGCCGGATCGTCGTGCTGCCCGAGCCCTACTCCTATGAGGACCCCGGCACCGAGCACCCGGCCGGGCAGAACCCGACTCGCGGGATCCTCGTCACGATGCTCGCCACGACGCTCGACGAGCCGGACTCGCCCGCGCGCGTGGGGGACGAGGGCATACTCCAGCGCCCGTTCCGCAGCTTCCGCTTCGGTACGCCGTAGCTACGGCAGCGCGGCGGAGCTGCCGGTCGCGCCGCTGCCGGTCGCGCCGGTGGTGCCCTGCTGCTTGACGGGCGGCTGCTCGAGCGGTGCGGTCGCGCCTCCGGTCCCGGGGCGCTCCCCGGCGCTGCCCGTCACCGGTGGTGGGTCCCCGACCGCGGGTGCCGACCCAACCGCGTGGGGGTCGGTCGCGCCGGCCCCGCCCGTGGCGCCCGTATCCGGTGCCGTGGCGGGGTCGGCAGTGCTCGTCTCGACGGGCTTCTCGGCGGCCGCCTCGCGCGCGGGCTCGATCAGCTCCGGCGGAGCCCCTTCGAGCGACGCGCCGCCCGTCGGGTTGACCGGAGCGGCCTGCTGAACCTGGGCGGGCGCGGAGATCGCCGGCTTGACCGGGTCCGGCGCGGCAACGCGCTTCGCCTCGACGGCGCCCCCGGCGATGATCGCGGTGACCGCCACGCCCGCGACCGCCTTCGACGCGACCGCGCCGAGGCCGATGCCGCCGGCTCCGGCGAGCCCGCTCGCGGCAGCACCTCCCGCAGCGGCCGATCCGGCTGCGCCCGTCGCGGCCGTGACCGCACCGGTCGCGCCGATCGCGCCGCTGGTCGCCGCCGTGCCGCCCACCGCCGCGCCGCCGCCGCCGGCGAGCGCCGCGGAGCCGAGCTTGGCGAGCGCCAGCTTCTTGAGGATCAGGAGCGGGCCGATCGGGAAGGCGAGCGCCATCGCAGTGGTGGTCTTCTTGAGCTGTGAGCGGTAGTCGCGGCAGTCGTCGCACTCGCGCATGTGCCGGCGCACCGCGGGCGAGCCCTTCTTGAGCCCCTCCGCGATCTCGGCAAGCTCGTGGCGCACGTCGTCGCAGCTGAGCTGGCGGGCCTCGGCCGCCTCGGCGAGCGACATGCGCGCGCGCACGAGCAGCGACTTGACGCTCGGGATGGTCGTCTCCATCGCCTCCGAGATCTGGTCATAGGAGAGCGCGTCGATCTCGCGCAGGAGGATCGCGGTGCGCTGCGACTCCGGAAGCTTCTGGACGTCCCCGAGCAGGTCCCGCACGTCGGCGCGGCGGTGCGCGACGTCCGCGGCGGTGCGGCCGTGTGCGTCCATGTGCTCGTCCATCGTGTCGCTCGGGTCCGCGGTCGGCCGGCGCAGGTGGTTGAGGCAGCGGTTGCGGGCGATCCGGTAGAGCCACGGGCGCACGTTGATGTCGCGCTGGTCGCTGAGGATCGCGTTGTAGGCGTTTGCGAACACCTCCTGGAGCACGTCCTCAGCGTCCTCCGTGGACCCAAGCATGTGGCGGCAGAAGCCGAGCAGCCGCGACCGGTAGCGTCCGAACAGGAGCTCGAAGGCAGCGTCGTTGCCGCCGCGCAGCAGCGCGATCAGGCGCTCGTCCGACTGCAGGCGCAGCAGCGGGGAGCGGCCCCCGAGCAGACCTGCCTTCGTGGTTTTGGTTGCAGTTGTGGTCGTCACGCGTGAGGTGGCCCGGCCAGGGACGGATGGCTGCCTGCCATCGAGAAAACACGGTAGCAGCGGGGGAGTTGCGTTCCGCCGGTTCGCCGCAGCGGTTTGTGCCCCCTTGCGGGGGGATTACAGTTGCCGGGCGCCCGGGTGCTGGAACTGGATATACAGGGCGGGCTTAAACCCCGCTGTCCTCACGGACATGTGGGTTCGACTCCCACCCCGGGCACCTCGCACCGTCGCAGCGCGTCGGCTGGACACTTGGGTACCCCATGGTGTCGCCAAGTGTCCAGCCGAGGGAAGTTCTATGTCGAGTCGGCCGCCCGCTCGAGCTGCGCGCGCACGTCACCGGTGAGCGGGTCCGCGTGGCCCGGCCAGGCGGCCGCCGGCTCCATCGCCGCGAGCTTGCGGATGCTGGCCCGCGCCTGCTCGGTGTCGTGGTTGAACGCGCGGTGCGGTACGCGTGGGGTGCCCTTGAGGCCAGTCTGCGGGTTGAGCGTGTAGAAGGTGTCGCTCGCGAGCGCGAGCCGGTCGGACTCACGCCAGAGCCCGATCAGCCCCGGGGCGTGGCCCGGCAGGTCGATCACGCTGAACCCCGCGATCTCGTCGCCCTCCGACACGGTGCCCTCGACCTTGACCGGCCCTCCGTCCCACAGGGTCGTGAGCCGCGGCATCAGCGGCCGCGCGTACCAGTCGAGCTCGCCGAAGCGGAAGTAGTGCTCTCCCCCGTCGCCCTCGGTGTCGGCAACGTTGTCGGGATGGCAGAAGACGGGAGCGCCGAGGCCGGGCGCGGCCCCGCGGTGGTCGGGGTGCCCGTGGCCGAGCACGACACGCTTGATGCCCCCGAGGCCCGCGGCGACCGAGCCGATGCCGCGCACCATGGAGCGGATCCCGGCATCGAACACCGTCACGCCACCGTCGTCCTCGATCAGATACACGTTCATCACCTTCTGCGGGAAGCCGCCGCGCACGACCCATACGCCCTGCGCCACCTGGCTGACGGCCGGCTCGACGAACGGGCGCAGCAGCCGGGTGCGCGTGTTGAAGGCGGAAGCCATGCGCCGCTCGGTCGCGCCGGCCTGCGGCGGGAGCAGCCCCACGGCGCGGGCAAACTGGGCGCTGTCGTAATAGGCGTCGTTGCGCCGGATCTTGCCGTCCTCGACCGTCAGCATGTCGATGCCCTCGAGCTCGACACGCGCGCCGGTCGGCTCGATGCCCTCGAAAGGTCCGCCGCAAAACGTGCCGGCCTCGCGCCGTCGCCGGGCGTGTCCATCGACGTGATCTCGCGCTACGACGACAAGGGGCCGGCGTGGTACTGGAACACGATCCGGATGGGCGAGCACACTGGAACGCATTTCGATGCGCCGGGGCACTGGATCAGCGGACGCGACCTGCCGAACAACACCACCGACACGATTCCCGCCGCAGCAATTCATCGGGCCGGCGTGCGTGATCGACGTCACCGCGAAGTGGCTGCCAACGAGGACTACCTGCTCGACGTCGCGGCGCTCGAGCGCTGGGAATCCACGCATGGCCGTATTCCGCGCGGTGCATGGGTCCTGCTGAGAACGGGATGGAGCCGCCGATCGGGCGCCGACGTTCCTGAACGTGCGCGACGATGGGCCGCATGCGCCGGGGTTCGATCAGGCCACGTCGATGCTGCTCGGCGACCGATCGCGATGTGCTTGGCGTTGGCGTCGAGACGATCGGCACCGATGCCGGGCAGGCGGGCACGGTTCGATCCGCCATTTCCGAATCACAACATCATGCACGGCCACGGCAAGCTCGGATTGGCGAGCCTTGCAATCTCGATCGCCTGCCGGCCGACCGGCGCGGTGCTGATCGCCGCACCGCTGAAGCTGGTGAACGGCAGCGGCAGCCCGGTCCGCGCCATCGCACTCGTGCCCGCGTGAGGGCCACAGAAGGCGCAGAAAGCACAGAGGGAACATCATGAACAGAGTTCCAGCAGCACTCGTCGCGATCGTGTTGGCGTGCGGGCTCCTGCGCGCGCAGTCGTTTCCTCCCGGCTACGTCGATCCGCTGCCGTTGCTCGCGGCGGCGTCGAAGGAGATCGGCGAAGCGAACCTGCGCTGCATCACCTTCTCGGGCACCGGCTACAACGGCGCGGTCGGCCAGACCGCCGAGTACGCCGTCAACATCGACTGGCCGCGAATCGACGCGCTTGTCGAACTACACGCGCACCATCAACTGGGAAACCGGCACGAGCAAGGAGACGTTCGATCGCAAGCCAGGACTCAATCCCGCGTCCTGGAAGTACGGCCTCGGCTGGCGGGGCGGCACGCCGCATCCAGAAACAGTCTCGCCAAACCCACATCGTCAACGGCTCGTTTGCGTGGCACATCGACGGCGAAGGCGGCCAGCCGGTAGCGGCCTCGCCGGAGGACGCGGAGCGCTATCAACTCGATCTGTGGCTCAACCCTCCCGGGTTCCTGAAAGCGGCACGACTGCCGGGCGCCAATCCGAAGGCGATCTGGCGATGGGAGCAGATCGAGATGGGCCGCGACGGCAACGTCGTCGCGCCGGAAAAGATGCACGTCGTGTCGATCACGATGCTCGGCAAGTATCGCGTCGAAGCGACGATCAACCCGCAGAACCAGATTCAACGCATCAAGACCACCGTCAGCGAACCCGCGATCGGCGATTTCAATATCGAGCACGAGTCGACGGAGCAAATGTCATTCGGCAACGTGAAGTGGCCGATCGCGTGGCACTCGCACCAGGGCTGGGACGACAACTGGCAGTTCGACAACGCGAGCACCGGGCATAACGCCTACGGCGGCAAGTTCCCGAACGTGCAGCCGAACGTCTGTGACGATCCGGTGCCGGTGCCCGAGTCGGTTCGGCAAGCGGCGGCTGCCGTCGACAACGGTGACGGTCGAGAAGATGGCGGCGGGCGTGTATCGGCTCGGCGGCTCGACGCACAACAGCTACATGGTGGAATTCCGCGATTTCGTCGCGGTGTTCGAGGCGCCGACGAACGAAGCGCGCAGCCTGGCGGTGATCGAGGAGATCGTGAAGCTGGCGCCGGGGAAACCGATCCGCTGGCTGATCAGCTCGCATCCGCACTTCGATCACATCGGCGGCCTGCGAACCTATCTCCACATCGGCTCGACGATCGTCGCGCACCGCAAGGCGATCGACGTTCCTCAATCGCGACGTGCTTGAATTACCGGCCGCGCACGATCAATCCCGACATCGTGTCGCTCTGGCCGCCGACCGAATTATCGGAGGGCTACAACTTCGAGGCGATCAACGAGAACTACGTGATCACCGACAACAGCCGCATCCTGCGGGTCTACTACGTTCAACCGCTCGCGCATGTGGCCGGAATGCTGATGGCGTACCTGCCGGCGGAGCGAATCGCGTTTGAGGCTGATCTCTTCGACACGCACGAACCGCCGCCGGCCACGCCGACGCCGGCGATGCGGAGCTTCTTCAACCAGGCGCGGCGCATGAAGCTGGACATCGCCACGATCGCGCCGGTGCACGGACCGGTCGTGCCATGGAGCGCATTCGAAAAGGCGTTGGGGATGCCCGGTCGCTAACGCAGCCGAGGACCAGTTGCGATCGCCGCGGGTACAGCTCGTGCTCGACGTCGAGGATCCGCGCCGCGAGTGTGTCGGCCGTGTCGCCTTTTCCACCGGAACTGATCGCTGCAGGACGACCGGACCGGCATCCAGGTCCTTGTTCACAAAATGAACAGTGGCCCCGCTCTCGCTGGCGCCGTCATCGAGCGCCTGTTGTTGCGGGTGCAGACCAGGGTATTTCGGCAACAGCGACGGGTGAATGTTGAGGATGCGGTTCGGAAACGCCTCGACGAACGCCGGGCTCAGTAATCGCATGAAGCCGGCCAGGCAAACCAGCGCGACACCGCGCTGCCGGAGCTCCGCGACGAGCGCGCGATCGTACTCCTCGCGTGAGCGCGTAGGACTTGTGGCTCAGGACGAGCGTTTCGATCCCGGCGCCGATCGCGTGATCGAGGCCCGGCGCGTCGGCGCGGTTGGCAATGACGATCGCGATCGAGGCATCGAGCCGTTTCGCCGGCAATCGCGTCGATGATCGCCTTGAGATTCGAACCACGTCCGGAGATCAGGACCCCGAGTTTCCGATTCACATCACCTCGGAAATCCTGGTGGCCGATCGCAACGACAGCGCCACGAACGTGAGCGTGCCGTTGGTGCAGCCGCCGGTCGGTAGCGTCGGCGCGCCGATCACAAACAGGTTTTCGTGATCGTGCGCGCGGCCGAAGCTGTCGACGACGCTGCGCGCCGGATCGGTGCCCATGCGGCAGCCGCCGGCGGGGTGATCCCAATAGTTCGAGACCGATGGCTTTCCTGTCAGCCGGCCGTTGCTGGCCTTGACCATGCGCTCGAACACTTCCGTGCAATGCGCGAGCGTCGCGCCCTCGCGTCCGGTTGCGGCCGCATCGAGCTGGCGATCGATCTTCGGCATCGGGTCGCCGTAGCGATTCTTTGATGTCGGATCGAGCGTCAGCCGGCTGTCGGCCGACGGATGCGAATCGTAATAGGCACGGAGCCGCACCGAACTGCCTTTCAACGCGCGGGCGCGCCAATCGTTGAGCAACTCATCGCCAAGCAGCAGTCGGCCCTCGGCGGATCGCAAGCGGGGCTCTTTGCCGGCCGAGCTCTCCCAGACGCGGGTATCGTGACTCACGAACGGCTTGTTCGGCGCGCAGCGGAAAAACTCGCGCGAGATCAGGCTGTGCGTCATGTTCTGGCCGGGGAACGTCTCCTCGTCGATCATCGCCTGGGCGGAAATGAATTTGTGGCCGTTCATGTAGCGGCCGACCAGTCCTGATCGATTAGCAATCCCGTTTGGGAACCGCGAGTTCGCCGAGAGCAACAGCAGATGCGGACTCCAGCATTGCCCCGACGCGAGCACGAACAGCTTGGCGCGATACTCGATCAGGTCGTCCGGCCGTGCCTGGTGATAGCCAATCGCGGCGGCGATCGTGTCACGTCCTTCCGAGAGCACCAGCTTCCGCACCAGCATCTGATCGTGCAGCATGATCCGGCCGGTCGCGAGGAGCTGCTGATAGGTGTAGTCAGGCGAATAGCGCGCCCCGGTCGGGCACACATCGCCGCACGTGTCGTACAGCCCGCACGCGCCGCGGCCGTCGAAGGGCGCATTCACGTTGCGCGACAGCGGCAGCGGTGAAAACTTCAAGCCGCTCTGCTCCGCCCACTTTCTGAGCACCTGCAGGTTGTAGGACAGCGGCATGGCCGGTTGCGCATATGGCCCCGATCGCTGGTCCTCCGGGTACGGGCTGGGATCGCCGGCCACGTTGAGTCGATGTTCGGCCTGAACGTAGAACTTCTCGAGCTCGGTCCAGTCGATCGGCCAGTCTTCGGCAAGCCCGTACATCGACTTCAGGCGGAGATCCTCCTCTGAGAAACGGTTGCACGCGCCGCCCCAATGCAACGCCTGCCCGCCCACCGCCATCGTCATCGAGATCATGCCCTTGGCCTGCTGATCCTCGATGTAGTCGTCGTGCCAGGGATGCTCGCCGTACTCGAGCGCGCGGCGGTGGTAGGTGCCGCGGTTCTCGCGATCGAAAATCGATCGGCCGGCTTCGACGGCGGTGATGCGCAGGCCGGGTTTGAGCTCGGCGAGGCGCTCGATCAGCATCACGGCGGTGATGCCGCCGCCGATCACGCACACATCCGATTCGTGAATGGGCATGGTCGTTATCGATTGCCCCAGTGGTGCGGGCCGCACGGTGGTCACGCGAATGGCGCGGTAGGTGTTGCGTCCGATCCGCGCGTTGTAACACAGATCGTTGGCGCCGCTGCTGCGGAAATAGTGCGCCATCAGATCGGCGATGACGTGTTTGCCGTCGGGGCGTCCCGGAAGATTGCGAACGTCGGCGGTCTTGAACGCTGCGTCGAGCAACTCTCGGCGAACAGCTAGTCGGCAGCGCGCCAAAGCGCCCGCCGCGCGCCTGGGCCGCCTTCTGCAGTGCGTCAAGTCTGCTTCGAGTAGCTCGGTTGAGGCGAGGGACCCGACTTGACGAGGCGCGGCTCGCCGTAGCCATGCGACAGCGCGACGCCTTCCTTATATTCGCGAAGCCACCTCGAGGAAATTGCCGACCGCTTCGTCCTGCCCTTTCGGTCCGATCGACGATGGCAGCACGGTGGCGGCAATGTCGCGGAGCACGAAGATCTGGTCCGGGGTGAGTTCCTCTGCGCCCAGCGAAACGCGCAGCAGCGGGAGGCCGGCGGCGGCGGCCGCCAGCGTTTGGATCGCGCGGCGTCTCTTCATGCGCAGATGCTACACGTATTGGACTTCGGGTTCACCTTGCACGACATCGCCGATCACGACGCTGTTGGCCTCGCCGGCTTCGAGGAGTTTCTTGCGGACGGCAGTCGACGTCTTTCGCGGCCACGGCCAGGATCATGCCGATGCCCATGTTGAGCGACCGGCGCAGGTCGTATTCGGGGACGCGGCCGGATTCGCCGAGCCAGCGGAAAATCGGCGGCACGCGCCACGAGGTGCGATTGACGCGGGCGGCGGTGCCGGGTGGAAGAATGCGCGGCAGATTGTCGGTGATGCCGCCGCCGGTGATGTGCGCCATTCCCTTGATGAGGCCGCTGCCAAGCAGCGGCTTGATCACCGGCAGATACGAACGATGGGTGCGGAGGAATGCATCGCCGACGGTCTCACCCAGCTCGGGCACGATGACTATCGATGGTGAGCTTCAGTTCATCGAACGCGATCTTGCCGCGCCAGCGAATAGCCGTTGGTGTGAAGGCCGTTCGACGGCAGGCCGATCAGCGCATCGCCGGGCACGATCGAGCGCCCATCGATGATCTGCGAGCGATCGACGGCGCCGACGATGAAGCCGGCCACGTCGTATTCGCCGTCGGCGTAGAAACCGGGCATCTCGGCCGTCTCGCCGCCGATCAGCGCGCAGCCGTTATCCTTGCAGGCCTTGGCGAGACCTTCGACGATCTGCTCGGCCACATCCGGCGAGAGCCGGCCGGTCGCGAGGTAATCGAGAAAGAACAGCGGTGTCGCGCCCTGCACGAGGATGTCGTTGACGCAGTGGTTGACGAGATCGGCGCCGATGGTGCGGTGCCGGTTCGCCATGAACGCCACTTTGAGCTTGGTGCCGACGCCGTCGGCGCTCGAGACCAGCACCGGGTTCTTGCCACGCTGCGGTGTCGAGCTTGAACAGGCCGCCGAACGAGCCGATGTCGGACAGGACGCCGGGCGTGAACGTGGCTTTCGCGAGACGCCTGATGCGGCGGACGGTTTCGTTGCCCGCATCAATGTCGACACCGGAAGACTTGTAGTCCATTCAGCTCAGAAGTCTAACTTCGTCGATCAGCTGTTCGCACAGTTTTCTCGTCGGCGATCCCTCGGCCGCCGCCCAGTAGGTCTGCCGGACGGAGACGAAGAACCGCTCCTCTTCGAGATCCTCTTCGAGCATGTCGAACGCTTCGGCGACGATGCCGACGGCGCCGTCCTGATCGGGACGCGCCTGCAGCGTCTTCAACATCAGCGGCGTGTTGCGCAGCGCGACCAGGCCGATCGCCAGCGTGACCGGCGCGCGAACCGGATCCTGCGACGGAATGCCGACGTCGAACAGGATGCGCAGCGCGTCCTCGTTGCCCTGCCGCGCGATGTTGCCGAGTCCGCCGGCCGCGCCGCGCAAGAGATCCTGATAACCCGGGATAGGTGTCGGCAAACGTCAGGGTCTTTTCGAGATAGCCGATGTGCGCCAGGCAATTGGTGCCCATCAGGCAGATGGCGGCGGCGATGGCCGGTTGCGCTTCTTTCGGCGCCGACTGCTGCATTGCCGCGAGCGTGCCGAGCGCGGTCTTGTCGCCGATCTTGCCGATCGCCGTGGCGGCATCATCCTGCAGCGGTCCCTCGATCTTGGCGATCTCGATCAGCCGCGGCATGGCGGCGGCGATCTTGTAATCGCCGATCGCTTCGATCACGGTGCTGCGGAAAAAATCGAGGCCGCGCACCGCATCACGCATCAGCACGTCGGCCACCTTCGGTTCCTTGGGCATGGCCGCGAGCGCGCGAACCAGCGCGGGCCGCACGAACTCGCCTTCTTCCTTGTCGAGGGCCGCGAGCATCTTCGGCGCGAGCGCCGGCTGCGGATTCTGCTCGAAGTAGGCGTAAGCGACCTCGCGCAGGCGATCGTTCGGCGACGACCATCGCCGTCTGCATCGCGTCTACGGTGCGCGGATCGTTGAAGCCGGTCAGCAGGGTCAGCGCCCTGAAGCGGACGAAGCCGTCGGCGTGCTCGCTGAACGCCTGCAGCAGCGCGGTGACCGCCTGCGCGGTCGGCGCGCGGCGAATCGTGCGGCCGGCCGCCATGCGGGTCGGGTAGTCGAGATCGCGCGAGCTTGTCGATCGCGGCGCTGATCTGCTCGGGCGTGGCCGGCGTCGGGTCCTCTCTCCTGCGCGAACGGAGGACGCACGCCAATAACGAATAACCAGATAACGAATAACAAAGTGAATCGCGCGTCGCATCTCAGCCGACCGTTTCGGGTTCTTCTTCGGGCAGCGGCTCGCGCTTGCCGTCGATCTTCAACGACAGCTGCAAGTAGCCGCTCTCGTCACGCGGGAACGCGACCGGATAGTTGCCGGTGTAGCACGACGTGCAGTACGACGCGCTCTTGCCCTTCACCGCCGACAGCAGGCCGCCCATGCTCAAGTAGCCGATCGTGTCGGCGCCGACGTACTTGCTGATCTCTTCCTGCGTATGCGTCGCGGCGATCAGCTCGCTGGCGGCGCGGCGTATCGACGCCGTAGAAACACGGCGACACGGTCGGCGGACAGCTGATGCGCAGGTGCACTTCGGCGGCGCCGGCGGCGCGCACCATCTTCACGATCTTGCGGCTGGTGGTGCCGCGCACCAGCGAGTCGTCGATCAGGACGACGCGCTTGCCCGCGATGATGCTGCGCACCGGGTTGAGCTTCACCTTGACGCCGAAATGGCGGATCGATTGCGCCGGCTCGATGAAGGTGCGGCCGACGTAATGATTGCGGATCAACCCGAAGCGCATCGGGATCTTCGGCTTCTTCCGAATACCCGATCGCCGCGCACACGCCGGAGTCGGGAATCGGCACGACGACGTCGGCGTCGATGCCGGTTTCGCGCGCCAGCTCGCGGCCGAGATTGGTGCGGACTTCGTTGACGCTCTGGCCGAACACTTCGCTGTCGGGCCGCGCGAAATACACGTGCTCGAAGATGCAGTGCGACAGCGGCGCATTCGGGAACGGCTTGATCGATCGCAAGCCGTGCGGGCCGATGATCAGCACCTCGCCCGGCTCGACCTCGCGCACGTAGGTAAAGCCGATCAGATCGAGCGCGCAGGTTTCCGACGTCACCGCCCACGAATCGCCGAGCCGGCCGAGCGCCAGCGGCCGGAAGCCGTGCGGATCGCGCACCGCGATCAGGCTGTCCTTGGTGATCAGCGCGAACGAGAACGCGCCGGTCAGCTGCGTGATCGCCTCGACCAGCGCGTCTTCGATCGATCCGGCCTGCGATCGCGCGTACAGGTGCAACACGACTTCGGTGTCGCTGTTGGTCTGGAAGATCGATCCGGCGCGGACCAGCCGCTCGCGGACTTCATTGGCATTGACGATGTTGCCGTTGTGGCAGATGCCGACCTGGCCGTGCACGCAGTCGATCAGGATCGGCTGCGCGTTGGACAGCTTGCTTTCGCCGGCCGTCGAATAGCGCGTGTGGCCGATCGCGACGTTGCCCGGCAGCGTCGCGAGCGTGGCTTCGTCGAAGATCTCGTTGACGTAGCCCATCTGCTTGACGAGCCGCACGCGCTCGCCGTCGGCGGAGGCGATGCCGGCGCTCTCCTGGCCGCGATGCTGCAGCGCGTAGAGACCGAGATACGTCAGCTTCGACGCTTCGGGGTGACCGTAGACCCCGAAGACTCCGCATTCGTCCTTGAACTTGTCGAACATAACGGCTCTCGGCTTTCAGTCAGCTTTCGGCTTGCGCCGCATCTTGTTTTCGATCGCCGTCGCCCACGCGTGTCTCCGCGACGGCTACGTGGCTGTCGATCGCCACTTGTCCGTTGACGCTCAGATCGAATCGTGATCACCGCCGACCCTGCCGATCTCCCTGGCCGTCACTTCGCGCCGCGGCCGCCGCCGCCATCACGGATCGAGGTGCTGGCTCGCTGACCGAGACCACGATGCGCGACGCCGATTCGCCGAACAGCGTCGCGTTGACCGAAAACGCCGGCGTCCTCGTCGCACGTGCACGCGGTGACGTCGGCGCTGACGCCGAGGCCGCCGCTGTCGAACGTGCACTCGGCGAGCGCGATCGCCAGGCCGCCCTCCGAACAATCGTGCGCCGATTCGATGCAGCCGTCGCGGATCAACTTGATGATCAGCTTCTGCAGCGCCGCTTCGCGCTTCAGATCGAGCACCGGCGGCTTGCCCGCCACCGTGTTGTGCATGCGTGGCCAGGTATTCGCTGCCGCCGATCTCACCCAGATTATCGCCCAGCAACACGACCGCGGAACCGACCGTCTTGAACGTCGCGCGTCGACGGTCTTCGACGCGTCCTCGAGGATGCCGACGACGCCGAGCACGGGCGTCGGGAAGATCGCGCGGCCTTCGGTTTCGTTGTAGAGGCTGACGTTGCCGCCGGTGATCGGCATGTTCAGCGCGCGGCAGGCATCGCCGATGCCGCGCACCGCTTCGCCGATCTGCCACATGATCTCCGGCCGCTCGGGATTGCCGAAATTCAGGTTGTTGGTCGCGCCGATCGGCTCCGCCGCCGGCGCACGCGACGTTGCGCGACGCTTCGGCCACGGCGAGCCTCGCGCCCTGATACGGATCGAGATAACAGAAGCGGCCGTTGCCGTCGACCGAGATCGCGAGGCCGCGAGTCGTGTCCTTGACGCGCACCACCGCCGCGCGACATGCCCGGGCTGCGCGATGGTGTTGGTGCCGACGCGTGTGATCGAACTGGCGATACGCCCACCGCTTGCTGGCGATGGTCGGCACGGCGATCAGCTGATCGAACGCCTGTTGCGGCTGACGGCGCGGCGCCGAGCTCGGCGAACGAAATCTCCTGGACGCTCTTCTGCCAGAGCGGCACTTCCATCGGCCGCTGGTAGACCGGCGCTTCGTCGGTCAGCGCGCGATTCGGCACGTCCGCGACGAGCGCGCCGCGCTCGTGAATCTTCAGCCGCGTGCCTTCGGTGACCTCGCCGACCTTCACGGCATGGAGGTCCCACTTCTCGAAGACCGCTTCGACTTCGTGCTCGCGGCCGCGCTCGACGACGAGCAGCATGCGCTCCTGCGATTCCGAGAGCATGATCTCGTACGGAATCATGCCGGTCTCGCGCTGCGGCACGTGCATCACGTCGACCGTCCATGCCGACACCGCCGCGCGATCCCATTTCCGACGTCGAGCACGTGAAGCCGGCCGCGCCCATGTCCTGGATGCCGACGACGGCGCCGGTCTTCATCACTTCGAGACAGGCCTCCATCAGCAGCTTTTCCATGAACGGATCGCCGACCTGCACGGCGGGCCGCTTCTCCGCCGACTTCTCGTCGAATTCCGCCGACGCCATGGTCGCGCCGTGAATGCCGTCGCGGCCGGTCTTCGCGCCGACGTAAAACACCGGATTGCCGGTGCCCTTCGCCGCGCCCTTGATGATGTCGTCGATGCGCGCGATGCCGAGGCAGAGCACGTTGACGAGCGGATTGCCGGCATACATCTCGTCGAAGACGATCTCGCCGCCGACGGTGGGAATGCCGATGCTGTTGCCGTAGCCGCCGATGCCGGCGACGACGCCTTCGAAGATGCGGCGCGCGAGCGGCGTCTCGAGCGATCCGAAGCGCAGCGCGTTCAGCAGCGCGATCGGCCGCGCGCCCATCGTGAAGATGTCGCGAATGATGCCGCCGACGCCGGTCGCGGCGCCCTGATACGGCTCGATGAACGACGGATGGTTGTGCGATTCGATCTTGAAGACCGCGCACAGGCCGTCGCCGATGTCGACCGCGCCGGCGTTCTCGCCGGGCCCCTGCACGACGCGCGGGCCGGTGGTCGGCAGCGTCTTGAGATGCACGCGCGAGCTCTTGTAGCTGCAGTGCTCCGACCACATCACCGAGAACAGCCCGAGCTCCAGCAGGTTGGGCTCGCGGCCCATCAACTGCTGGATGCGTTCGTACTCGTCCGGCTTGATGCCGTGGCGTTCGAGAACCGCGGTGTCGATCACGGTCATCACGCGCGGACCGCGATGTGAGGCCTTGAGGGCACGGACCGCAAGCGCCTTGACCGACGGATGCCAGCACGACGCGGCCATCGGCGCTGCCGAGCGCCAGCTCGGAGGCGCGCTCCGGATGCGGCATCAAGCCGACGACGTTGCGCTGGCGATTGCAGATGCCGGCGATGCTGTTGAGCGATCCGTTCGGATTCCACTCGGCGCCGACCTCGCCGGCCGCATTGGTGTAGCGGAACACCACCTGGCGATTCGCTTCGAGCTGCGTCGAGCTGATCGGGCGGCGCGTAGTAGTTGCCCTCGCCGTGCGCGATCGGCAGATGCAGCACCTGCTTCGACGCGCACGCGGCCGTGAACGGCGTGTCGGTCTGCTCGACGCGGACCGGCACCATCTGCGACACGAACTTGATGCGATCGTTGCGCACCATCGCGCCGGGCAGCAGGCCCGCCTCGAGCAACACCTGGAAGCCGTTGCAGATCCCCAGCACCGGACCGCCGCGATCGGCGAACGCCTTCACCGCGCGCCATGATCGGCGAGAAGCGCGCGATCGCGCCGGTGCGCAGGTAATCGCCGTGCGCGAAACCGCCGGGCAGAATCACGACGTCGGCGCCCTTCAGATCGGTGTCCTTGTGCCAGATCAGCTCGGCCTGCTCGCCGACCACGCGCGAAGCCGCATAGAAGGCGTCGTAGTCCGAATTCGATCCGGGAAAGACGACGACCGAGAACTTCATTGCAGGACCTCGACGCGATAGCTTTCGATCACGGGATTGGCGAGCAGCTTGTCGGCCATTTCGGTGACGCGCGCCTTCGCGGTCGCCGGATCGGCATCGGCGAGCTCGACCTCGAAGAACTTGCCCTGGCGCACGTCCTTCACGTCGTCGTAGCCGAGCGTCACGAGCGCGTCGGCGACGACGCGGCCCTGCGGATCGAATACCGATGGCTTCAACGTTACGTAAACTCGAGCCTTCATCGCTCTACGTCGGCTAAGCCCGCTCTCCAAACGACACGCGCTCGAAAACACCGCATCGACGTTGCGCAGCTGTTCCTTCAAATCGAACGCCTTCTCGATCTCGGCGGCCGGCAGCACCTTCGTGACGTCGGCATCGGCGAGCAGCAGGCTCTTGAAATCCTTCTGCTCGTGGAACGAGCGCATCGCGTTGCGCTGCACCCATTTCGTAGGCCTGCTCGCGCGAGATGCCGCGGCGCGCGAGCTCGAGCAGCACCTGGCCCGAAAACACCACGCCGCGCGAGCGATTGAGGTTCTCGAGCATGCGATCCGGATACACCACCATGCCCGACACGATGCGCGTAAAGCGGCGCAGCATGTGATCGAGCGCGATGAAACTGTCGGGCAGAATCACGCGCTCGACCGACGAGTGCGAGATGTCGCGCTCGTGCCACAGCGCGATGTTCTCCAGCGCCGCCATGGCGTTGGCGCGAATCAGCCGCGCCAGGCCGACAATCTGCTCGCAGCCGATCGGGTTGCGCTTGTGCGGCATCGCCGACGAGCCCTTCTGGCCCTTGCCGAACGGCTCCTCGACTTCGCCGATCTCGGTTTTCTGCAGGCCGCGGATCTCGAGCGCGAACTTTTCGAGCGACGCGGCGGTGATGGCGAGGGCGCTCAGCAGCTCGGCGTGGCGATCGCGCTGGATGACCTGCGACGAGATCGGCGTCCGGTTCGAGTCCGCAGCCGCTGGCAGACCGCTTCTTCGATCGACGGATCGAGATGCGCAAAGGTGCCGACCGCGCCGGAGATCATGCCGACGCGGACGCCTTCGCGCGCCCGCCGGACGCGCTCGATGCTCGCGCTGGAGATCGGCGTACCACAACGCCAGCTTCAAGCCGAACGTCATCACCTCGGCGTGAACGCCGTGGGTGCGGCCGATCATCGGCGTGTGTTTGTGCTCGTCGGCGCGGGTCTTGATCGCATCGGCGAGCGTCGTCATGTTCTTGAGAATCAGGTCGCAGGCTTCGACCATCTGCAGCGCCTGCGCGGTGTCGATGACGTCGGATGAAGTGAGGCCGAAGTGCAGCCACCGGGCGGAGGGCCCGACGATTTCGGCCACCGAGGTCGTGAACGCAATCACGTCGTGCTGCGTGATCTTTTCGATCTCGTCGATGCGCGCGATGTTGAACGCGCCCTTCTCGCGCAACTCGCGAGCGGCTTCGGCCGGGACGATGCCGGCGGCGGCCATGGCTTCGGCCGCCGCGATTTCCACCTGGAGCCAGGTTTCGTACCTGCGCTGCTCGCTCCAGATGCGACCCATCTCAGGGTTCGTGTACCGCGGAATCAAAGCGCTAGTTGCTCCTTGGTCACTTGCAGGCCGTTGACGTTGCCCAAAACCGTCACCGCGAGCGACCCGTTGGTGAAGAACCGATCGGCGAGCTTGAGCACGTGCTGCTTCGGTCACCGCTTCGATCGCCGCGAGCATTTCGTCGAGCCCGAAGGTCTGGTCGCGATACATCTCCTGCCGCGCGAGGTGCGACATCCGGCTCGACGTGCTCTCGAGACCGAGCATCAACGAGCCCTTCAGGTGATCCTTGGCGCGCCGCAGTTCCACCGGCGCGAGGCCGCCGGCCTTCATCTGCCGAATCTCGGCGACGACCACGTCGATCAGCTCGGCCACGGCCTCGTTCGCGCAACCGGCGTAAATGCTGAGCGCGCCGGCATCCTGATACGCGGACAGCCCGGAGAACACCGAATACGCCAGGCCGCGCTTCTCGCGAACGTTCTGAAACAGCCGCGAGCTCATCGAGCCGCCGAGCGTCGTGTTGAGCGCGTAGCCGGCGTAACGCTCCGGATGATGCTGCGGCAACGCCTCCGTGCCGAACACGATGTGGCTCTGCTCGAGCTCTTTCTTGCGAACCTGAATGACCGGCGCCACGACCGGGGCGGATTGATCCGCCGCGGGGCCGTTGTGCGGCGCGTTGACGAGGGCGCGCTTCCAGCAGGTCGCGCACGCGATCGTGATCGAGATTGCCGACCGCGACCACGACGAAGTTCGACGCGACGTAGGTCTCCGAGAAATACTGCCGCAGCGTTTTCTGATCGAGCGCGCTGACGCTGGCCGGCGTGCCGAGAATCGGCCGGCCGAGCGGATGGTTGTTCCAGAACCCTTCGGCGAACAGCTCGTGGACCAGATCGTCGGGGGTGTCCTCGACCATCTTGATCTCTTCGAGGATGACCTTCTTCTCGCGCTCGATGTCTTCGTCGAGAAACAGCGGGTTGCAGATCAGATCGGAGAGGATTTCGACCGCCAGCGGCAGGTGCTCGTCGAGCACCTTCAGGTAATAGCCGGCGTATTCCTTCGACGTGAACGCGTCGATCTGTCCGCCGATCGAATCGACCTGCTGCGCGATCTCTTCGGCGTTCCGCGTCGGCGTGCCCTTGAAGAGCATGTGCTCGACGAAGTGCGCGATGCCGGCGTTGCTCGGCGGGTTCGTGACGCGAACCGCGCGTCAGCCAGATGCCGACCGCGACCGAACGCACGTGTGGCATCCGCTCGGTGGCGAGACGGACACCGTTGGCTAGCACGGCGCGACGAATATTGGACTCAGACACGTGGGGAACCTGCCGCAGTAAGTGTTTACGGCAGAGAGAATTACCTGAGGATCATATCAGATCCTGTCCCGCCGTAGCCGTCTGGCGCCGGCCGATGAGCCGTTCTTTGACGCGTTTGCACATTACGGGTCAAGGAGCCACAAATGTCCGCCACCACTCACGTTCGCCAGCACAACAGCATTCTTGCCGCGGCCGAGAAACGCATGCTGATCTGGATCGCCTCAGCGGCTGCCGCGCTGGATCAACTCGGATCACCTGTCGGCGCTGGGTCTTGCGGCGATGGCCGGCGCCGGCGCGTCGTTCTCCGTGGCGCAGGTGGATCCTGTTGCAGGTGCGTCACTTGTGGTGCTGTGCCTGTTGCTGAACTGGTTCGGCGACAGCCTCGACGGCACGGTCGCCCGGGTGCGGGACCAGCAGCGGCCGCGCTACGGCTACTACGTCGATCACGTCATCGATCTCGCCGGCACCGCACTGCTCTTTGCCGGGCTGGCGGCGTCCGGCTTCATGTCGCCGCTGATCGCCACGCTCGTGGTGGCGGCGTTCTTCCTGGTGTCCGCGGAAACCTACCTCGCCACCCATGCCCGGGGCGTCTTCAAGATGGCGTTCATCGGCGTCGGCCCCACCGAGCTGCGCATCCTGATGGCGGCGGGCGCGCTGGCGTTGATCAACACGCCGACGGTGGACGTGCTCGGGCTCGGGACGGTGCGGCTTTGGGATCTTGGCGGCGTCGTTGGCGCGCATCGGCATGGCCGGCACGTTCGTGATCACGTCCATGCAGAACGTTCGGGCGCTCTACGTCGAGGAGACACGCCGATGACTCGTTTCGCCCGATTCGCGATCGCGGGTCGCGGGCGGCTGTCGTCGCTCAGATCGCGACGCTGGCGGTGTTGGTGCACGCGTTCGCACCTTCACTATGTCGACGGCCACGATCATCGCCGTCGAGGCGGCGATTCTGCTGAATTTCGTCGTGGCACGAACGCTGGACCTGGCGAGATCGCGGCCGGGCAGGCGGTTGCTCGATCGATTGCTGCGCTTCAACGCCCTGACGGCGGTCACGTCGATCGCCGGCAGCGTGGTGGTGACAACCTTTCTCGTCGAAACGGTTTCAATGGCTCCGATCGTGGCCAATGCCATCAGCGTAATCGTGCTCGGCGCCGTGAATTTCGTGGGCAGCGATCGGTTCGTGTTTCGAGCCGCGGCGCTGGCCGCGCTGATCGTGGTTGCGCCGAGCGCGCAGGCGTCGGAAGAAGCGATCCTGAAAGCGAAGACCGCCAGCGACTTCGCGAAGTATGTGGCCGCGGTGGAAGCGCGCCGCGCGCGCGACATCACCGACAATGAACCGTTCCTCGACATCGAGCGGCAGCCGCCGGCGCAGCTGGCGCGCACGATTGCGCGCGTTGAAGCGCGGCGAGGTGATCGTCACCCGCGGCGTCGCGCGAGACGATTCATCGAATGAAGTGTCGATCCAGGGCGGCCTGATCAATCACTGGCGCGGCACGGTGTTCGTGCCGAACGTCAAGCTCGACGCGATGCTGAAGGTGCTGCAGGAACCGCAGACCGACAAGCACAAGCAGGAAGACGTGCTCTCGTCGCGCGTCCTCTCGCGCGACGGCGATTCGCAGAAAGTGCTGCTGCGACTGCGCCGCACCAAGTTCGTGACCGTGGTCTACGACACCGAGTACGACGTGATCTACAAGCGTGTCGCGCCGGATCGCGCGTGGAGCAACAGCATCTCGACGAAAGTCGTCGAGATCGAAAACGCCGGCACGCCGAAGGAGCGGGCGCTGCCCGAGGGGAACGATTCCGGCTTCCTGTGGCGGCTGAATACCTACTGGCGCTACAAGCAGCTCGACGACGGTGTGCTGGTCGAGATCGAGTCGCTGACGCTGAGCCGCAGCCTGCCGGCGCTGATCGGGCCGCTGATCCGGCCGATCGTGACGAGCACCGCGCGCGAATCGATGACGCGGACGCTCGCGTCGGTGCGGGCGCGGTTCGCGAGTTGACGACCAACTAACGGTCGTCACCAGACGACAGTCCTAAGGTTTGTCGCTACACTGACTAGATGAAGACCGACCTGGCGGCGCTCGAGCTCAACGAGCTCGAGACCTTCGTCCAGTCGCTCGGACACAAGAAGTTTCACGCCAAGCAGATCTACCAATGGATCTGGAAGCGCGGCGTCACCGACTTCGGCGAGATGACGAACTTGAGCCTCGAGCTGCGCACCGCGCTCGCGGAGGCGGCCATGGTCTCGCTGCCGCGCGTCATCCATCACGACGTCTCGGAAGACGGCACGCAGAAGTTCGTGCTGCAGCTGGCCGACGGCAAGCAGATCGAATCGGTCTTCATTCCCGACACGCCGAAGCAGACGTTCTGCGTCTCGACGCAGGTCGGCTGCGCGATGGGCTGCGCGTTCTGCCTGACCGGCAAGATGGGGCTGATCCGGCACCTGAGCGCCGCGGAGATCGCCGGCCAGGTGCGGCTGCTCGCGCGCTCGACCGACCTGCTCGACAAGTCCTTCAACATCGTGCTGATGGGCATGGGCGAGCCGCTGCACAACTACGACGCGACGATGAAGGCGCTGCGGATGCTGAACCAGAAAGAAGGGTTCGACATGCATCCGAAGCGCGTGACGCTGTCCACGGTCGGCCTGGTGCCGATGATGGACAAGCTCGCGCAGGAAGACCTGATGCCGAACCTCGCGGTGTCGCTGCACGCGGCCACCGAAGAACAGCGCCGGCGCGCATCGTTCCGCCGACGAAGAAGTATTCGCTGCAGGACATCATCGACGCGTGCAAGCGGTTCCCGCTGTCGAAGCGGCGGCGCATCATGTTCGAGTACGTGATGCTCGCGGGCGTCAACGACTCGGACGAGGATGCGCGCAAGCTGGTGAAGGTGCTGGCCGGGGTCAAAGCGAAGGTCAACCTGTTGCCGCTCAACGCGGCGCCCGGTATTCCGTTCGAGCGGCCGTCGGACGAGCGCATCAATGCGTTCGCGAAGATCCTTGCCGGCCGAGGGCTGATGGTGTCGGTTCGCAAGAGCCGCGGCCGCGACATTCGCGCCGCCTGCGGTCAGTTGATCGTCGAAGGACAAACCGACCAAGAAGTCGGCGGCGCAGACGCTTAGCGGCTGAACTATGAAGCGTGCACTGATCGCGCTGTTGCTCACGGCCGGTTGCTCGAGCGAGCCGCAATCGTGGCTCGCGCTGCAGCGACAGCTGCCTGGTCTCGAGCCGGCCGCGCGCGATGCCGCGATCGAAAAGTTCATCGCCGCCAAGGGCGGCACGCCGATCATCGAGAACCAGACCCGGCTGATCTTTCTCGTCAAGGACAAAGACGGGCAAACGCCTCGCATCGTCGGCGACTTCAACGCGTGGGCGGTGACGCCGCAGGGTACGACGTGTCGATCGGCAAGCCAACGCGGATCGACGGCATCGTCGTGGTCGTATCTCGAAAGCACGTCGTATACGAACGCGCGTCTCGAGTACGGATTGCTGTTCGACAAGGAATACCTCGCGGATCCGCTCGAATCCGCGAACGGTGCAGGCGTTCGCAGGCCCGCGTTCCGAAGTGCGGATGCCGTTCTTCGACAGACAGCCGGAGATCGACGAACTTGGCTCAGCGCCGAAAGGCGAGCTGCTCGCGGAGACGATCGACTCGCGATCGCTCGGCGGGCAGCGCCGCGTCTGGTTTTACCTGCCGCCGGGTTATGCGGCGTCGACGGATGCGCTCTTCCCGGTCGTCTACGTCCTCGACGGCGCGAACTACGTTGAAAAGATGGACGTGCCGCGCGTGCTCGATCACCTGATTGCGAACCAGGCGATCCCGCCGGTGATCGCGGTGTTCTCGGAGCCGGCCGATCGCCAGGAAGAGTATTCGCGCAATCCGAAATGGCGCGCGTTCATCGCCACCGAGCTGGTGCCGATGGTCGACAAGCGCTTCCGCACGTTTCCGACGCCCGATCATCGCGTCATCCTCGGCAGCTCACTGGCGGCCTATGGCGCGGTCGATCTCGCGGTCGCGGTGCCGTCGGTGTTCGGCTTGTGCGCGGCCATCGCGCCGCCGGCGCAGACGGCCACCGTGGTCTCGAACCAGGCCAACGCGCGCGCGGCCGTGGTGTCGATCAAGTTCTTCGTGATGGGCGGCGTCTACGATTCGATGATCGACGGCGCCCGGCTCCTGCGCACCACGCTCGACGAATACTCGGCGCCGGTCACCTACCTCGAAGTCTCGGAAGGCCACAACACCAATACGTTTCGCGCGCACCTGGATGATGCCCTGCGGCGCTGCTGCCGCCGCTCGTGAGGCTTGTGAGGGCTTGAGGTCTTGAAGCCTTGAAGGTTGCGGACTTGAGATCGGACGTCTGATATGTATCATTCCCACATATGGGTGACCCATTACTCGAGTCGGCGGCGCGCAAGGGCAGCGCCGAACTCCTGATCCTTGCGCGCTCGACGACGGCCAGCTCCACGGCTACGACATCGCGCGCGAGATCGCGCGAAAATCGGACGGACTGCTGACCTTTCACGTCGCCTCGCTCTATCCCCTCCTCTACAAGCTCGAGGATCGCAAGTGGATCCAGGGCCGATGGGTCGAGAAGGCCGGCCAACGGCGGCGGCGCTATTACAAGCTCACCGCTGAGGGCCGCAGGACCCTGGCCTCGCAGCGCGGCCGGTGGGCGGCGTTCGTCGATGCGCTGACGAAAGCCGCGGGGTTGAAACATGCATAGATCTGGCGACGATCGCGTCTTCGTGAGCGGCTGGCCGCCGAAGGCATCACGCCCTCGGCGCATCGCGAAGCGATCGACGAGATCGCCGAACACCTCAACGATCTCCACCGCGTCGCGCTCAGCGGCGGCAACACGCGCGGCCGAAGCCGATGCGGTCGTCGAAGCCGAGCTCGGCGCGCATGGGGCCCCTGGCGATCGCGGTTGCCGATCGCGCCAGGCGTCAGCAGCGGCAGGCCCGAGACGCAGCGACTGGAAGAGCGGCCTCGCCGCCGATTTTCGCCACGCGATCCGCGTCATCAGCCTGAATCGCAGCTTCTCCGCGATCGTCATCCTGACGCTGGCGATCGGCATTGGCGCCTGCACCGCGGTCTTCAGCATCGTCAACGCGCTGCTGCTCGGATCGCTGCCGTATCCGAATCCCGAGCAGCTGACGCTCGTGTGGGAAACCGATGGCGACAATCGCGACGACGTTTCATCGTCGCGCATCCGGTCTACGAGGACTGGCAGCGCGAGACGCGCGAGCTTCTCGGCGATGGGCATCTGGGAGTACCGGACCTACAACGTCGCATCAGCGCAGGAACCCGAGCAGGTGCAGGGCATTCGCGCGACGTCGAGCCTGTTTACGGTGCTGGGCGTGTCGCCGGCGCTCGGGCGCGTGTTCACGAAGAAGAAGAGGCGCCGGGCCATCGCGTGGTCGTGATCAGCGACAGCGTGTGGCGGACGCATTTTGGCGCGCAGGCGTCGGCCGATTGGCTCGACGCTGCGGCTCAACGGCGAGCCGTTCGAAGTGATCGGCGTGATGCCGAAGGGCTTTGAATTCCCATCGCGCGCAACGGGGTGTGGGTGCCGTTCGCGCGGAGGACCAGGACGCGAGCGCGGCTCGCACTCGTTCTGGGTCGCGGCGCGGATGAAGCCCGATGTGACGTTCGAGCAGGCGCGCGCCGACGTCGAGCAGGTTGGCCGCGCACTGCGACAGCGGTTCCAGGAGAACACGCGACGAGGGCGTCGACGCATCACGATGATGGCGGACCAGGGCCTCGGCACGCTGCGGACCATGCTGACGGCGCTGATGGGTGCGGTCACGCTGGTGCTGTCATCGGCTGCGTCAACGTGGCGAACCTGCAACTGGGGCGCGCGCTGACGCGGCGGCGCGAGTTCGCGCTGCGCCTGGCGCTGGGCGCGGGCATCGGCCGGCTGGCCCGGCAGTTGTTCGCGGAATCGCTCGTGCTCGCCGCCGCCGGCGGCATTGGCGGGCTGGCGCTCGCGTGGATCGCGCGCGCGCCGCGGACCTGGTTCTGACGCCGGGATTCCGGGCGCTGCCCTTCCGCGGCGAAGTGCCGATCACGATCGACGGACGCGTGCTCGCTGTTCGCCGCGCTCGCCGCGCTGCGTGTCGGCGGCGCTGTTTGGATTCGCGCCGCTGTTCAGCCTGCGTCGGCGCGATCCGCCAGGGCTGTTGCGAGACGGCGAGCGCGGATCGACCGGCGTGGCGAACGTGGCGCGGCGATCGCTGGTCGCCGATCGAAGTGGCGCTGGCGATCGTGGTGCTGTGCGGCGCGGGCCTGCTGATCAAGAGCCTCGTCCGGCCTGTTGCAGGTCAGTCCCGGGCTCGATCCGCGCGAAGTGCTGACGCTGCAGGTCTCGCTGCCGCAAGCCGACACCTACGGACCGCCGGTGCGCGAGACCTTCTGCGCCGACCTGTCGCGCGCTGCCGAAGGACTGCCCGGCATTCGCAGCATCGGCGCCGATCAGTCACCTGCCGTTGAGCGGCGCCAACGCCGGCCGCGCGCTGACGCATCGAAGGTTTCGCGCGCGAAGCCAGGACGATCGGTTCGGCGCGCCTACCGGCTGACCTGCCCGGCTACTTCGCGACGCTCGGCATCCCGATGATCGAAGGCCGCGACTTCACCCATCGCGATGTCACCAAAGGCGTGCCGGTCGTGATCATCAATCGCGCCATGGCCGACGCGTATTGGAAGAACGGGCGAGAGTCCGCTCGGGCGCCGGCTCAAGCTGGGAGGCCGCGACAGCGACAACCCGTGGATCACGGTCGTCGGCGTGACCGAGAACGTCCGGCATTTCGGGCTCGACTCCGAGGCGCGGCGCGAGATCTTCATGCCGTACTCGCAGGCTGCGTGGCCGGTGATGACCGTCGTCGCCAAGACGGTCGGCGAGCCGGTGGCATGGCAATCGGCGCTGCGTGACGTGATCAAGCGCGTCGATCCCGATCTGCCGGTCGCGCGGTGCGATCGATGGACGACCGTGGTCGGCTCGTCGGTGAACTGGCGCGAGACGCCGATGCGGCTGCTGACCGGCTTCGCGATCATCGGCCTGCTGCTCGCCTCGATCGGTGTCTACGGCGTGCTGGCCTACTACGTTTCGCAGCGCACGCGGGAAATCGGCGTGCGGGCGGCGCTCGGCGCGACGCGGCGGCAGCTCGGCGCGACTGGTGATTCGCCAGTCGATGTGCCGATCGTCGCCGGCGTGATGCTCGGCGTCGCCGGCTCGCTGGCATCGGGCCGGCTGCTGCAGGAGTTTCTCTACCAGGTGGAACCAGGCGATCCGCAAGTCATCGCGACGATCGTGGCGCTGCTGATTGCCGTCGGCTTGCTGGCGAGCTGGCTGCCCGCACGCCGAGCGGCGGCGATCGATCCGATGGTGGCGTTACGGGACGAGTAAGCGCTTTGCGGCCGATGTCGCGGCGGTACTGCATGCCATCGAACTTGATCTTGCTGGCCGCTTCGTAGGCGCGCGCGATCGCGATCTCGAACGACGGCGCCGTGGCCATCACGGTCAACACTCGCCCGCCCGCGGTCACGAGATCGTTGCCGCGCTGTTTGACGCCGGCATAGAAGATCTGCACGTCGGGACAATCGCGCGCGACATCGTCCAGGCCGTGGATCACGTCGCCGGTGCGCACGTCGCCGGGATAGCCGTGCGCAGCGAGGACGACGCCGACCGCTACGTCTGGAGAGCGGGCGCTTCAGCGTCCGCTGAACGGCGACGGCGAAAGCCATCGCCCTCCAACGAAGGAGATCCGACAACGAATCCAAGCAGCGGAAGCACGACTTGCGCTTCTGGATCGCCAAATCGCACGTTGAACTCGATGACCTTTGGGCCGTCGGGCGTCAGCATCAAGCCGCAGTAGAGGAATCCGCGGAACGGATTGCCTTCGGCCGCCATCCCCTTCAACACCGGCTGAACGATCGTCTGTTTCGATCTGCGCCTGGAGAGCGTCGTTCATCAACGGGCTGGGCGAGAACGCGCCCATGCCGCCGGTATTCGGACCCTGGTCGTCGTCGAAGATGCGCTTGTGATCCTGCGCTGACAGCAGCGGCACGTAGTGCTCGCCGTTGGCGACGACGAAGAACGACACCTCGGGTCCCGTCAGCATCTCCTCGAGCACCATGCGCGACGCCGGCGTCGCCAAAGCTCTTGTCGATCATCGCCGCGGACGACCGCGGCTTCGGCCGTCGCTCGATCCGGCGCAACCACCACGCCCTTGCCGGCGGCCAGGCCGTCGGCTTTGACGACCAGCGCGTCGCCGAACTCGCCCGATCGAATCGCCGCGATCGCCTCGTCGGCTGACGTGCAGACGCGATACTGCGCGGTCGGCACGCCATGCCGCTGCATGAAGTCCTTCGCGAACGCCTTGCTGGTTTCGAGCTGCGCGGCGCCCTTCGTCGGACCGAAAACGCGCGCGGCCCTCGGCTTCGAACCGGTCGGCCAGGCCGTGGCCAAGCGGCGCCTCCGGTCCGACGACGGTCAGATCGATGCGTTCCTGATCGACGAGCCGAATCACGGCGTCGGTGTCCAATATGTCGATCGGAGCCGTGGCGAGGTTCGCGCGATCCCGGGGTTGCCCGGCGCGCAGATGACGTGGGTGACGTCGGGTTCGTGGGAGAGCTTCCAGGCCAGGGCGTGCTCGCGCGCGCCGGAGCCGAGAACGAGGATCCGCATGGCTGACGCTAAATGCCTGAATCTAAATGGTTTATTTGCGCCATTGCGGTCTCGAGGGATGTGATAGCCTAGCATACTTGGCCCGATCGCCGATTGGAGCCAGCCTCAGCAGGTGATCTGGCGATCTGGTGATTTGAGACGCCAAAAATCTGACCAGGAAGGGGGTGACTACAAGATGGCCGAGGTGAAATTGCAGGAAGGTGAGTCGATCGAGAGCGCGTTGCGACGTTTCAAGCGCAAAGTGCAGCAGGAAGACATCATCAAGGACATCAAGAAGCACTCTTTCTACCTGAAGCCGGGTGACAAGCGCCGCGCAAAACAGGCGCTCGCCCGCAAGCGTAATCGCAAGAAGATGCGCAGGGAAACGGAGTAAACCCTCGGCGCGGATCGCCGAGCGTGACGCTGCTAGTGGGCGCCTGTGTGATAGATTACGGGCGCCTAACTTTTGCTGTTTTTGTAAGCGAATTATCGACGCAGGGGACCTAGCGAATGGAAATCGTCGAACGCACTGTGAGTGATGTGACCGTGCTCGACCTCAAGGGCAAGATGACCCTGGGCGAAGGCGACGAGTTGCTGAAAGACAAGATCAACAGCCTGCTGGCGGCCGGCAAGAAGAAGCTGTTGCTGAACCTCGAAGCTGTCCCCTACATCGACAGCGCGGGCCTCGGCGAAGTGGTTCGGACCTACACCACGGTGAGCCGTCAGGGCGGCAGCCTCAAGCTGCTCAACCTGACCAAGCGCATCGAGGACCTGCTGTCGATCACCAAGCTGCTGACCGTGTTCGACACGTTCGATTCCGAGGCGGAAGCGGTCAAGAGCTACAAGTAAGGCGTCATCAGTCAGTGGCGACTCGGTCTACGGCGGCGAGCCTGTTCGTATCGCTGCGACCGGATCAGTGGACCAAGAACCTCATTGTTTTTGCGGCACTGATTTTTGCCGTTAAATTGCTCGATCCGGCCGCCTTGGCGTATGCCTCGGCGGCCTTTTTGATTTTTTGCGCGTTGTCCGGCGCCGTGTATTTGATCAACGACGTGTCGGACCGCGAGCAGGATCGGCTGCATCCGATCAAGCGGCTGCGCCCGATTGCGGCCGGCGACTTGTCGCCGGGGACCGCGCTGACGTTTGCGCGGTGGTGTTGAGCGTGATCGCGTTGTCCGCGTCATTCGCGCTGAGGCCGGCATTCGGCGTGGCGGCCGCGGCGTATCTCGCGTTGTTCGTCGTCTACACCCGCTCGCTGAAGCACATCGTCATCCTCGACGTGATGGCGATCGCAATCGGATTCGTGCTGCGGGCGGTGGCCGGAGGATTAGTGATTAACGTGCACGTCAGCAACTGGTTGCTGGTGTGCACGATGCTCGGGGCGTTGTTCCTGGGCCTGGCGAAGCGGCGTCACGAAATTACGCTGCTCGCGGAAGGCGCCAAGGGACATCGCCGCATTTTGGAGGAGTACGACCCGTACTTGCTCGATCAGATGATCGGTGTAGTGGCCGCGGCCACGATGGTCGCCTACATCATCTACTGTGCGAGCCCTGAAACGCATGCTTACTTCGGCACCGAATGGATGGTGCTGACAACGCCGTTTCCGATCTATGGCCTGTTCCGATATCTCTACCTCGTGCATCGCAAGGCGGGCGGGGGAAGTCCATCGGACATGCTGCTCACGGATCGGCCGTTGCTCGCATGCGTCGCTGCTTTGGGGCGTCGCGGTAGTGCTCATCGTCTATCGACCGTTCGGATCGTAAGAGGTTATTGACACGATCTAAGGTCGCGATCGTCAAAACGTCGCCGGCGACGGTCCGCAAGGACACGCACGCGGTGATGAACCTTGCCGGTTACCAGGACGTCCTTGCGAAGGACGCCGACACCGCGCTCAAGGTCAACATCTCCTGGCATTTTTTCTTCCCCGGCTGCTCGACCACGCCGTGGCAGCTCGACGGCGTGATCGCCGCGATGAAGCGCGACGGCTACGATCCGCAGCTGATTCACGCCTGCCACAACCGCACGGTCGTGATCGACGCGCACCTCGGCGAAGCCGAGAACAAGCAACTGCCGGTGGTGCAGGCCCACGGCCTGCGCAACATCCATCTCTACGAAGGCGACGAGCCGTGGATCAACGTCCGCGACGCGGTCGGCGAGCTCGCCGACAAGTTCCTCTGCCTGAACGAGGTCTACCCTGACGGGTTCATGATCCCGAAGCGGTTCATCGGCGAGAACATCCTGCACCTGCCGACGGTGAAGACCCACGTGTTCACGACCACCACGGGCGCGATGAAGAACGCGTTCGGCGGCCTGCTCAACGAGCGGCGTCACTGGACGCATCCGGTGATCCACGAAACGCTCGTCGACCTGTTGATGATCCAGAAGAAGATTCATCGCGGCGTGTTCGCGGTGATGGACGGCACGTTTGCCGGCGACGGTCCTGGGCCGCGCTGCATGGTGCCGCACGTGAAGAACGTGATGCTGGCCAGCGCCGATCAGGTGGCGATCGACGCGGTGGCGGCGAAGCTGATGGGCATGGATCCGATGTCGATCAAGTACATCCGCATGGCGCACGACCTCGGGCTCGGCTGCGGCGATCCGCGCGACATCGAGGTGGTCGGCGATCTCGAAGCGGCGAAGGAGAACTGGCACTTCACCGGCCCGTTCAAGAAGATGACCTTCGCGTCGCAGATGCAGCACTACATCTACTGGGGGCCGCTCAAGAAGCCGATCGAGTGGTCGCTCAAGACGGTGCTCGCGCCCTGGGCCTATATCGCGAGCGTGATTTACCACGACAGTTTCTGGTATCCCCTGAACGGCGAAAAGAACATCGCGCAGGTGCTCGACAGCCCGTGGGGACGGTTGTTCGAAAACTGGGAGCACCTGACCCCGGACGAAAACGGTTTCCCGAATGTGGGCGAAACGCCGGCCGCGATTCACGCGCGCCGGCATGCATGCGTTCAAACAATCACTGGGCATTCTCGGCACCTGCATCAAGGAAGCGCCCGAGTTTGCCAGCCGACGGCGGCACACGCCGCCCGCTCGGCACTAAAGGTTCAAGTCGATGAGCGAGTTCAACATTCGTTCCGAATCGGTCGACGTCGAGCAGATCATGAAGCAGATCCGCCAGCGCATCCTCGAGAAGCGCGGCGCCGACTACACCGAAGATCAAATCCGCGAGCTGGCGTCGGTGAGGCTCGAGAAGTTCCTCGATCCGAAGAACCTGCGATCGGACTTGCTCGAGCAGTTCCGCAAGAGCCGGCCCGCGGTGGAGCCGGTCGACATCCAGCCGCCGAAGATCCAGGCGCCCTACACCTTCGACGACCAGACGCTGTTTGCGTCGCATCGCAGCGTGATGCGATTTGCGAGAAAGCTGCTCGCGCCGCTGCTGAAGCTGATGTTCAACCCGAACACGCTGAACCAGGTGCTGCATACGCAGGCGCAGTTCAACGTCGACATCCTGAAGCGCGAAGCGCGGCGATCGGTTGAACAGCGCCAGCTCGAACGCTCACGCGGCGAGTGGAACGCGCTCTACTACGAAGTGCTGCACAACATCGTCCTCGAGACCACGCGCATGGGCATCGAAGTGCAGAACCTGCGCATGAAGGTCGAGTCGCTGTCGAGCCGTCTCGATTTCAGCGAGCGCCGGGTGCGCGCGCTCGAAGGCGTCGTGCAGTACCGGCCCGAAGTCATGCGCTCGTCGGAACGCCACGACACGGCGGATGACGATCATGCGCCGGCGCCGCAGCAGGCGTCGACCGGTGGGCTCGAAGGATTTGTGCCCGCGGGTAGCGGCAGTCAGCAACCGGGGCACGGCGACGGTTCAGGACGCAAGCGGAGACGTCGTCGTCGCGGGCGCCGTGGCGGGCAGGGTGAACCGGGTGCGCAGGGCGCACAAGGTGCGCAGGGTGCACAGGGTGCACAGGGTGCGCAGGGTGCGCAGGGTGCGCAGGGCGGATTCGGCCAACCCGATCAGGGCGGCACGGACGAGAACGGCTTCGAAGACGACGACGATAACGGTGAGGACACCGAGGGCGCCGAGACGTTTGATGTGCCGGAGCCACTCGAACGGATCAACACGCTGGAGGCCTTTGAAGCTGAGGCGCCTGCTGCAACCGAAGCAGGAGCGCCTGAAGAACCTGAAGCACCTCAGGCTCCCGAGGCATCGGCCTTCGCTCCTGAAGAACCCAACGAGCTTGGGCGCGACAAGCCTGAGCCGGGCGACGACGACCTCCAGTGAAAGTCGCGGTCGTTGTTCAGAGGTACGGCGCCGACATTAACGGCGGTGCCGAACAACATGCGCGGTACGTGGCCGAGCACCTGGCGAAACACGTCCAGGTGGAGGTGCTGACGACCTGCGCGCATCACGACTACATTTCGTGGAAGAACGAATTGCCCGAGGGGCGGGAAACCGTCAACGGCATTACGGTGCACCGCTTCCCCGTTGCCGCCGAGCGGAATCCGGTCGAGTTCGCGAAGTGGTCGGAGAAAGTCTTCACGCAAGCGCATTCGCTGCGCGACGAATTGGCCTGGCTCGATGCCGAAGGACCGACCAGTCCGGCGTTGATCGCGCACCTCAAGCAGCATGAAGCCGACTACGACTTCTTCTTCTTCTTCAGCTTTCGCTATCACCACTCGTTCCACGGGTGCCGCGCGGTGCCTGGCAAGGCGATCCTCGTGCCGACTGCCGAGCGCGACAGCGCGCTGGGATTGGGAATTTATCCGCCGATCTTCCGCGGGGTTCGCGCGTTCATGTACAACTCGTTCGAAGAGCGCGCGCTGATCCAGACGGTTTCCAACAACGAATCCGTGCCCGGCGTGGTGGTCGGCATCGGCTCCGAAATTCCCGAGCGCTCGAACGGCGGCCGCTTCAGGCAGAAGTTCGACATGCGCGATCGGTTCGCGATTTATGTCGGCCGCATCGACGAGAACAAGGGCTGCGTCGAGCTGTTTGAGTTCTTCGAGCACTACAGCGCGACGCTTGCGGACGGCATGCATCTCGTCTTGATCGGCACGCCGCACGTCCCGATCCCCAAGCACCCGCGCGTTCATCATCTCGGGTTCCTCGAAGACCAGGACAAATACGACGCGATGGCGGCCGCCGAGCTGTTGATCATGCCGTCGTACCTCGAGAGCCTGTCGATGGTGGCGCTCGAAGCCTGGGCGATGGGCAAACCGGTGCTCGCCAACGCGAAGTGCGACGTGCTCCAGGGCCAGTGCCTGCGCAGCAACGCCGGCCTGTTCTACGAGAACTACTTTGAATTCTCGGAGACGATGCGCGCGATCGATACCACGCCGAGTCTGCAAGCCGCGCTTGGGCGGAACGGCCGTGCCTTCTTCGAAAAACACTACGCCTGGCCGGTGATCGAAAAGAAGTACGTCGACATGCTGGAGCAGCTGTCGAAGGAAACGGCGCCGCGAACGATGGAGGCCATGCCCGGCTGGTTCGGCAGACGGCGCCGCACCCAGCAGCCGGCTGATTCAATCGTCAAGGAATTGCCGAGCGGCGCGTATCGCGAGAAGAAGCAAGTCACCGCACCGCCACCAGCGGCCAGCTCTCAGCGGCCGGCTTTCTCCCAGCCCGCTTCGGCACCGCCGCGGCCACACTCGCGACCCGAGCAACCGCCTCGACGTGATCAGCGCGACGGGCGTCGCGATCAGCGAGGCCCACGGCCCGAGCATCGAGGTCCACGACCGGACCAACGCCGGCCCAACGATCGGCCCCAACAGCCACAGGCCGCCAAGACCGACGCGGCCAAGCCCGGCGATTCCGCACAGGCCAAGCCGAGGGCGGAAGGCGATCAACGCGGCCCCTTCGACTCCGCTCAGGGCAAGCGCGATCAACGGCGCGGGCGGCCGCATCGACGCGGCCGCAGGCCCGGTGGCGGCGGAGGCGGCGCGCGCTAGGCCGCAGATGGCGCAGATGACACAGAACGTTGCCATCCACCAGGTGCTCGCGACCCTTGGCTACGGGGATGCCATCGGTCACGAGGTGCTGGGCATTCAGCGCGTGCTGCGCAACGCCGGCTACCACTCGGAGATTTTTGTTCAGACGGCGGACTCGCGGCTGGAGCACCTGACCCAGGATTATCGCGACCTCGGCGATGCGAGTCATCCCGACAACATCCTGATCCACCACTTTTCGATCGGCTCACGCGCTTCGCGCCTGGCCTACGCGCTGCCCGATCGCATGGTGCTCGTGTACCACAACATCACGCCACCGGAATATTTTGTCGACGTCAACAAGGAGCTGGTGCGGCTGTGCTTCAGGGGCCGCCGCGAGCTGGCGCTCTACAAATCGCGCTGCGATCTCGCCCTTGGTGATTCGGACTACAACCGCCAGGAGCTCGAAGCGCTCGGGTTTTCGCCAACCGGCGTGCTGGATGTGGTGCCCGATTTCGATCATCTGAAGGGGCCCGCGGATTACACGTTTGCCGGCGCGTTCGATGACGACTGGGTCAACCTGCTGTTCGTCGGCCGCGTGATCCCGAACAAGCGACTCGAAGACGTTATTCGCTTCTTCCACGCTTACAAGACGTACTTCAACCCGAAATCGAGACTGCTGCTGGTCGGCGCGCACTCCGGCTTCGAACGCTACCTGACGATGCTGCACAACTTCATCGCGCGCGTTGGCGCCGCCGATGTGCACCTGATCGGGCACGTGACGAACGAAGAGCTCACCGCCTACTACGAGCTCGCCGACGCCTTCGTGTGCGCGAGCGAGCACGAAGGCTTCTGTGTGCCGCTGGTCGAGTCGTTCCACATGGGCGTGCCGGTGCTGGCGTATGCCGCGACCGCGGTGCCGTCCACCATGGACGGCGCGGGCGTGTTGTATACGGACAAGAATCCGATGCACGTCGCCGGTTTGATCAACGCGGTGGTCGACGATCCGGACATTGCGAGCCAGATCGTCGCCGGGCAGTACGCGGCCCTCGATCGGCTGGCCGCCAAGGATTTCGGCGGGACGCTGCTCCGCCACATCGACACCGTGCTGGCGGCGCCGCGCCGCGAACATCCGCCCGTGGCATTCGATTTCTGGGATCAGGTCGATCTGGCGGAAGAGTACGACGAGATCAAGCAGTACCGCCCGTCGGCGTTCCTCGCGCTGCCCTCGGAGCCCTTCGACTCCGCTCGCGCAAAAGGCGCGAGCGTCGCTCAGGACAAGCCTCTGGACGGCGATGGTCGTTAACCAGTGGGTCCCGGCGGCGCACAAGGGCGACGCGATCGGCGACTCGGCGAGGCGCGTTCGCACGCTGCTGCGCGGCATGGGACACCAGTCGGACATCTACGCCATGACGATCGATGACGATCTGCGCGGCGATGTGATCGACTGGCAGGATGCGGGCGCGACGCGCGGCCAGTTGACGATTTTTCACTTCGCACTCGTGTCGCCGATGACGGCGGCGTTTGCCAAGCTGCCGTCGGGCCGAGTGCTGCAGTATCACAACGTTACGCCCGCGCACTTCTTTGCCGGCTACGACGCCAATATTTTCAGGCTCGCCATGCTCGGCCGCGAGGACCTGAAGAGCCTGGTCGGCCACACCGACATCGCGCTCGGCGATTCGGAATACAACCGCCAGGAGCTCGCGGACCTCGGGTTTTCGAACACCGGGGTGTTTCCGATCGCCGTCGATACCGAGCGCATTACGAATGCGCCGCGCCGGCCGGCGCTCGAGGATCTGCTCAGCGAAAATGGCTGGCTCAACTTCCTGTTCGTCGGCCGCATCGTCCCGAACAAGAAGATCGAAGACCACATCAAGCTGGCCGAGCACTACAAGCGGTACGTCGACGAGCAGTATCGGTTCGTGTTCGTCGGCAAGACCGATGCGACGCCGCGCTACTACCTGGCGATTCGCGAGCTGCTCGAGCGGTATCGCATGCCGCAGGGCCGGTTCATCTTCACCGGCCCGGTGCCGGATGAAGATCTCGCGACGTATTACCGCACGGCCAGCGTTTACATTTCGCTGTCCGAACACGAAGGTTTCTGCGTGCCCTTGCTCGAAGCGATGGCCGCGGACGTGCCCGTGCTGGCCTATGCATCGACGGCGGTTCCCGACACCCTGGGCGGGGCCGGCGTGCAGTTCGCACCGAAGGATCTCGAATATGCGGCGGAGCTTCTTGGTGAGCTCGCCTACAACGACAGTTTGCGGAAGCAGGTCATTGCCGGGCAACGCGCCCGGCTCGCCGACTTCGGCGACGACCGCATCCGTAAAGAGCTTGAAAGGCTGACATCGTGAAGATTGCGTTTATCGTTCAGCGATACGGCGCCGAAATTCTGGGCGGGTCCGAGTATCACTGCCGGCTGATTGCCGAACGGCTGGCGGCCAAGCACGACGTCGAAGTGCTGACCACCTGCGCCCGTGACTACATCACCTGGGAGAACGAGTATCCCGAAGGCAACGACCGCATTCGCGGCGTCACGGTGCGCCGGTTCAAGAATGCGCGCACGCGCGACATCGCGTCGTTCAACCAGTATTCGGACTGGATTTTCCACAACCCGCACACGCGCGACGACGAGATGTCCTGGCTCGAGCAGCAGGGGCCATGGTCGCCGGCGTTGATCGAATACCTGCAGCAGAAGCATCGCCAATACGACGCGCTGATTTTTTTCACCTATCTCTATGCTCCGACGGTGCTGGCATGGACATCGATCCGTCGCGCAGCATCCTGGTGCCCACCGCCCACAACGAGCCGGCGATCCACCTGTCGATCTACCAAGAGATGTTCAAGAAGGCCGCCGCGGTGGCCTTCAACACCGAAGTCGAAAAGAATTTCCTCAAGACGACGTTCGAATTTCGATCGGCCGCCGAGGAAACCGTCGGCTGCGGCGTGGACCTGCTGCAGGATGGCGCGCAGCCGGACGATCCCGAGCCGGAAGACGAGGATGAAATCCACAAACGGCTCGCGCCGCATCTGCGAGCCCGCGGCGCGCAGTTCCGCCGCCGCCATCGGTTGCAGGGACAATTCCTCCTCTATGGCGGCCGGATCGACGCCGGCAAAGGCTGCGAGGAGCTGATCGAGTACTTCACCAGCTACAAGGAACAAGGCGGCGACGCGCAGCTCGCACTGATGGGCGTCAAGCTGATGCAGCTGCCAGAGGTACCGTGGGTCAGGTTTGCCGGCCTGCTGTCGGAGCGCGAACGCCTGCAGGCGCTCGAGGCGGCGACGATCGTGGTCGTGCCATCGCCGCTGGAGAGCCTGTCGCTGCTGGCGCTCGAGGCGATGGCGGTCGGCACGCCGGTGCTCTGCAACGCGCGGGCGGACGTCCTGGTCGAGCATTGCACGAAGAGCAATGCCGGCCTGTTCTACCAGGATCGCGATGAGTTCATCGAATGCACAAAGTTGCTGCTGACCGATGAACGAATGCGCGACCGCATGGGTCGAAACGGCAAGGAATACATCAAGCGCAATTACCGCTGGGACGTGATCATGTCGAAGTACGACAAGCTGATCGGATCCTTGCGGCGCTGAGTTTTATGAAGTTCATTCTCGCCGCCGCATTGCTCGATCGCTCAATTCGGGCCGCGGGTGCCGCTGACGCCCGCGGAGACGTTGCTCGAGCCGGCGATCGTCAAAGCGATCTACGAGGAGCCGACGAGTCCGATCGGGTTGCATTCCATCGAAGGCGCGGTCCATACGATCGAAGGAACCGATCCAGGAGCCGGCGAGCTTTGGCTCACGTGTGCCCTCGATGGCTGCCAGGTTGCGTTGCAGGCCGCTCAAAAGCTCAACTCGCTGATCACTTCGAAGCGCATTGCCAGGCCGACACGCAAGATCCAGGTCACCGCAGTATTTGAGAGCGCCACAGTTTCTCGAGTTCGGGCGGCGATTCACGTCGCGCAATCGACGGATCGTCCACTGCAGATCCTCCGAGGTCTGTGGTCGAGCGCTGGAATCGGCGATGAAGTCGTCGAGGTCTTCAGCAAGCAGTATCCGATCGTCGTCGAAGCGCGCCCATACGAGTGGCTTGGTCAACTCCCGTTGGAAGGCTACGGAGTGCCGACGACCACCCTCGTGGCCAACAGCTCGATGTCAAATCAGCATGCGGCGTTTATCGCCGCCTCGTCCGCTTACTTTCTGGCGACGCTGCCGAACGGCGGGGCGGAAGCGATGCTTTCGCACCTCACCGTCGGCGCGCATGCCCGCCTCGCTGAAGACGGCCGCAAGGCGGTCGCCCAGATGGGCAATCAACAGCGCGCGAGTGCCGAGGTCCTGATCATGTTCGGCCAGGCGATCGAGCGCGAGCAGCGCCGGATGCGTTCGTTCGAGCGATTCATGCCCTCGCCTGTCGATCCGATGCTGCACAGCCGCATCCTCGACATGGAGAAGGGCATCACCAGCGTGTGGACCAGCATTGGCATCACCAGTTCGCCATTTGTGCCCGCTGCCGAGCGCATTCGCGGACGTGGTGGCGACGATCGGCGTGTCCCCTCGCGGACCAGCGCGGGACCGTTGCCGAAGGGCGAACTGCCGACGGCATTCCTGAAATTTGAAAACGTGGACCTCATCGTTTACGAGCTCGGCAACTTCATCGACGGCAAGCGGACGATCAGCGATATTCGCGATGCCGTGTCGGCCGAATTCAGCCCGATTGCCCTGCCGGTGGTGACCGATTACTTCGATCGGTTGGCGAAGGCCGGCGCGATTTCGATTCGATAGTTCTGGAGAATGAAGATGCGAATTCTTGCCGCCATCGTGTTCGCCCTGTTCGTAACGACCGGGTCTTCCGCGCAACCCGCGAAGCCGATCGTCTATGTCCTGTCGACCGGCGGCACGATCGCCGGCTCTGGGTCGTCGTCCACCGACCTGTCGAATTACAAACCCGGCGCGATTCTCGGCGAGCAGCTCGTCAAGGCGGTGCCGCAGATCGCGCAGATCGCCGACGTGCGCGTTGAGCAGATCGTCAACGTCAACAGCTCCGACATCACGATCGAGAACTGGCTGACGCTGGCGAAGCGGATCCAGAAAATCATTTCCGAGACGCCAACGGTCGCGGGGTTCGTGATCACGTCCGGGACCAATACCCTCGAGGAGACGGCGTACTTTCTCAACCTGACGGTCCGATCCGACAAACCCGTGGTGCTGGTCGGCTCGATGCGGCCGTCAACGGCGATGAGCGCCGACGGACCGCTGAATCTGCTGAACGCCGTCCGGACCGCCATCTCGCCTGACGCCAGGGGTAAAGGCGGGTTGATCGTCCTTAACGACGAGATCAACGCGGCCCGCGACACGACCAAGACCAACACGCTGCGGGTGGAAACGTTCAGGGCGCCCGAGCTCGGATTGCTCGGCTACATCGACGAAGACAAGGTCAGCTTCTATCGATCGACGACCAAGCGTCACACCGCGAACTCTGAATTCGATATCACGACGTTGACGATGTTGCCGAAAGTGTCGATTCTCTATTCGTATGTCGAGCCGGATGCGGCGATGATTCGCGCGGCAATCACCGGCGGCGCGAAGGGCATTGTGTTCGCCGGCACCGGCAACGGCGCGCTGTCGGTGTTTGAAGAAGCGATCTTGAAAGAAGTGGCGGCGATGCCGGCGGCGTCACGGCCGGCGCTCGTGCGATCGAGCCGCGTCGGCAACGGGCGCGTGATCGCCACCGCGGAATACGACGCCTTGGGTATTATTCCGAGCGACACGCTCAACCCGCAGAAAGCACGCATCCTGTTGATGCTGGCGCTGACGAAGACCAGCGACCCGAAGGAGATCCGCCGGATTTTCAGCGAGTACTAATCGACGATTCTAAGCGAAGCTGCACCAGCTCGACTGGTGCTACCCTGCGCCCCGCAAGCGAATGGCTCACTCCAGCTCGTGGCCGTGGAGACGCCTCGTGAGGCACGTGCATGGCGCGATCTGCAGCGCGGTGATGATGCTCGGCTTCCCGCGGGTGTTGCTCGAGCAGTCTGAGAGCTGGCGCGCCATCGGCCGCGTCTTGCTGCGGCCGTTCCTGTAGCCGCTATTCGACTTCGCCGACCGGCTCTAACTCGTCGCCGTTTTCGGTGCCGCCGTTGTCAGGCTCGGTCACACCGGACGATGCCTTCTTGCGGCGGGGACGAATGTCGTAGCGCTTGATCATTTCGTTGAGCGTCGTCGGCTTGATCCGCAACAGCTCCGCGGCGCGCTTCTGCACACCACCAGCCGCTTCGAGCGCCGATTCGATCCACTGCCGCTCGTAGGCGACCGTCACGTCCTTGAGCGAGATGCCGTCGGCCGGCATGACGACATGCGGGATCTGGAACGCGGGATTCTTGCGCACGTGCTCGGGAATCAGGTCCGGCCCGATGCGCGTGCCGGTGCACAGCACGACGGCGCGCTCGATCACGTTCTCGAGCTCGCGGACGTTGCCCGGCCAGTCGTATTCCATCAACAGGTCGAGGGCCTCTGGCGAGATCTCGATGTTCTTGCGGGCGTTTTCCTCCCCGTACTTTTCAAGGAAATGCTGCACGAGCAACGGCACGTCGTCGCGCCGTTCGCGCAACGCCGGCAGGTGGATGCTGATGACGTGCAGGCGGTAGTACAGATCCTCGCGGAACCGCCCTTCCTCCATCTCGTGCTTCAGGTCGACGTTGGTCGCGGCGATGATGCGGACGTCGACGCGAATCGTTTCCATCCCGCCCAGCCGCATGAACTCGCGTTCCTGCATGACCCGCAGCAACTTGGCCTGCGTTTCAATCGGGACGTTGCCGATTTCATCGAAGAAGATGCTGCCCTTGTCGGCAAGGTCGAACATGCCCTTCTTCGGGTAGACCGCGCCGGTGAACGCGCCCTTCACGTGCCCGAAGAGCGTGGATTCCAGCAGGTCGGGCGGCAGGTTGCCTGAGTTCACGGCAACGAACGACTTCTCGCTGCGCGCGGAGTTCTGGTGAATGGCGCGCGCCACCAACTCCTTACCCGTGCCGCTCTCGCCGGTGATGAGGATGGTGGAACGGCTCGGCGCCGCCTGGATGATCAGATCGAAGACCTGCTTCATCCGGCTGCTCTTGCCGATGATGCCGGAGAACTTGTGGTACCGCGACTGCAGGTTCTGGCGCAGCGAGACGTTTTCGGCCACCAGCTGGCGCCGCTCGATCGCGTTCTGCAGGACGATCAGCACCTCGTCGTTCTTGAACGGCTTGGTGATGTAGTCGAAGGCGCCCTTCTTCATCGCCGCGATCGCGCTTTCCATCGACGCGTAGGCGGTGATCATCAGGACCGGCAGTTCTTCGTCGTGCTTCTTCAGCTCTTCGAGGACCTGCAGCCCGTCGATGCCCGGCATCATCACGTCGACGATCACGGCGTCGAACGGCAGGGATTTGGCGAGATCAAGACCTTCCTGGCCAGACGAGGCCAGGCGCACGCTGTAGCCTTCGCGCTCCAGCAGCGTGCCCAGAATATCCCGCATCACTTCTTCGTCGTCGATGACGAGTACGGCTGCGTTTCGTCGCATGCTTAGGTACCTGTGCTCTCGGACCGATCTTCCTCAGGGCACACAAACCGCAGTTCAAATCGCGTGCCCTTGCCAGGCGTGCTGTCGCATTGAATCGTCGCTTCGTGCTCGCGCACGATGCCATAGGTGATCGACAAGCCAAGACCGGTGCCCTGGCCCATCGGTTTGGTCGTGAAGAACGGATCGTAGATCCGCGCGAGATGTTCAGCCCGAATGCCGTTGCCGGTGTCCGACACTTCGGCCACCGCCTCGCCGCCTTCGACGCGCGTGGCAATGGTGAGCCAGCCGCCGCCGGTCATCGCATCGCGCGCGTTCAGGAACAGGTTCAGGAACACCTGCTGGAGCTTGAACTCGAAGCCCGTGACGTTGACGGGCGAGCCGTTCAGCTCGCGGCGAATCTTGACGCTACCCTTTTCAAACTGGTGCTCGAGCAATGACAGCACGTCGCCAATGACCTGATTGAGATCGACGACGGTGCGCTCAGATTGTTCCGCGGCGTTCGGCCGCGACAGGTTCAGCAGGCCGTTGACAATGCGGGCGGCGCGGAATGTCTGCTTCTCGATCTTCTCGAGCAGCGGCGTGCGCGGATCCGCGGGGTCGGCATTCTCGAGCAACATCTGGGTGTAACTCGAAATGCCGGTCAGCGGAGTGTTGACCTCGTGCGCCACGCCGGCGGCGAGCAGGCCGAGCGACGCCATCTTTTCCGAAATGCGCAGCTGCTCTTCCATCTGCGAGCGCGACGTGATGTCTTCGAGCATCACGATGGTGCCGGCCGTCGGTCCGCCGGCAATGCTCTGCAGCGGCACGGTGGTCAGGTTGACGATCAGATGCTGGCCTTCGAGTGTTCCTCGCGCCGACAGCGGCACCCGGAACATGCTGTGGCCATCGGGATGATCGCGACGAATCGTGCTCAGCAGGTCGATCACATCCTTGTCAAACAGGCGATCGACCGTCTTCCCGAGCACGGCGGTACGCGGGATGCCGTACAGGCGCTCGAGCGAGGCGTTCCAGCGAATCACTTGGTCGCCGGGCCCGATCACGAGCAAGCCGTCGTCGAGCGATTCGAGAATGTTCTCGTTGAACGCGTGCAGCCGATCCAGCTCGGATGCCTTGAGGTGCAGCTGGCGATACAACCGGCCGTTTTCAATCGCGGTCGCGGCCTGGGCGGCAACCGCGGTCACGAGCGCAGTGTCTTCGGTGCTGAGGGGCTCGCCGCTGTCACGACGGCCGAGCGCCAGCACGGCGATTGCCGCGTCCTTGACGATGCACGGGACGAAGTAATACGTGCCGCTGTCGCGCCAGAACTCGATCTCTTCGGCGGTGAACCGCGTCGCCGCCAGCGGATCGTCGAGCCGGACGGTGTGCCCGCTATGCAGACGCGAGCCAATACCCGATGCCCCCGACAATTTCGGCGGCGCATTCTCGAACCCTTCCGCACTGATCGATTCGAAGTCGCCGGTTTCCGTGGCGAGCAGGAACGCCATGCGATCGAGCTCGATCGTTTCGCGCACGCGCGTCACGAGGCGATCGGCCAGGCGATTGAGATCGAGATCGCTGTTCAGCTCGCGCGCAAAGCCCACCAGCGCGCGGCGATAGTCGTAGCGATCGCGATAGAACGCGCGATCGATCGCCTTCTGCAATCCGTCCTTCACCGGCTTGGCCAGCAGGATCACGACGACGGTGGCCAGGAACGCGATGATCCAGCGATGATCGGCTTCACCTTCGACGAGGTAGCCGCCCGACGCGCGCAGGATCAACACGTAGATCGCGACGATCGCGGCGACCGCCGAGGTGTAGATCAACAGGCGCTTGAGGATGATCTCGACGTCCATCAAGCGATAGCGAATGATCGCCGACGCGAACGCGAGCGGGATGAACCCGAGCGGGATCGCGCTCAACCCCATCGGGATCGACGGATCGACGCCCATCGCAAACGGGATCGCGTAGCCGATCGCGAATGGCAACGCGCCGAGCGCGGTGCCCCAGACGATCCACCGCAGCTGGCGTTTGACCGTCACCGAGCGCGCGCGCGATAACGCGCGCAACAGGATCGCGAGACCCGCGGCAAAGAACATCGCGAGATAGATGTACTCGAGGCGATCGAGCAGCGCGATCACGCGCACGAAGTATTCGGGATCGATGCCCGAGCGAAGCACCGCCAGCGCACGAGTCGAGCCGAGCACCGCGCCGGGCAGGTATACCGCCGGCAGCCACCGCGCGAGCAGCGCCGAGTAACCGGGCATGTGCGGACGCTCCGGAAAGACCAGCGTGAAGTGCAGGAACAACGGCGGCAACGCCATCACCGCAATCGCGTCGCCCCAGTAGAAGACCCAGTCCACGCGATCGAGACGGCCGCTGAACGAGAACGTGAAGAGGCCGAAGAACGCGACCGAGAGCCAGAAGAAATGCAGCGTCGCCTGATCGGTGGGCCGCCGCGCGCGCACCGCCGCGCCGACCAGCAGCGTGAAGATGCCGACCGCGGCGAGCACGTAGTAGAACAGTCCCGCACCGCTCGGCATCGGCATCAGCGAGACGTTCGCCATTTCGCGGAGAACCGAGACGGATCAGCGTGTAGTTGTGACGATCGCCCGGGCGCGATGCGTGCTGCATCGCGAGCACGTCGGCGCGGCCTTCGATGGGTTGATTGTCGATGGCGATCAGAATATCACCGGCACGAACGCCGGCGCGGCTCGCTGCCGAAGGCGACGCCACTTCCGCGGCAACCACGCCGACCGCGCGCTCCACCCAGAGCACGCCGTCTTCAACTTCAGCGGAGGTTGCGCGCGAAACGACGTTGGCCAGGCCGAGCGCCAGCAACCCGAGCGTCACCGCCACGGGCAATGCGGTTTGCCGCCACTCGCGCCACCACGAATCCCGGTCGTAAACGGACATTGCCGTCGGTTGGTTCAAATCGCCTAGCAAGACAGATCTATCCGGCCCGAACAGAGCAAACGCTATACCGTCAGCTCGACCACACGGATGGACCTAAGTCCTTGTTTAACCAGCTACTTGACGTCTCAACAGACCGATCGACCGGACCGAAAATCCAACCCGCCGGGTAATCGATCCAAATATCAGTATGGGCGTTGGCTGTGGAAAACGAAAGCTAGAACTTGACCGTGAGTCCGCCAACCAAGCGCTTGGGTGGGCGGACGACGAGGAGCTCGTCGTAGGCGGAGGTATTGGCGAGCGATTCGTGGAACAGGTTGCGGACGCCGACGAGCATTTCCCACTGCGAGGCCCGGAAATTCATGAACGGCAACGACTGCGTGACGCGCAGATCGAAGCGCGCGCCAAATGTCGGCGCGGTGCTGCTGCTGTCGGCCGCGGCAAACGCGTTGTTCAACTTGTAGAGCACGACGACGCGCGTCGCCGAGTATGGAATCTCCGCCCTCGAGCGACGTCGTCACGTCGTGGATGCGCTCGGTCGTCGGACGGACCGCCGACGGAATCCATCGTGTCAACACCGCGAATTCCACTGGCGCCGGACGATCGATCCAGTTCGCGGTGCCGACCGAATAATCGACCGAGCCGCGAATGTTTTCCGCGAGCGCGTGCGTGAACGTCACGCCGACGCCGCGCACGGTCGCATCGCCGGCGGATCCACGAAGTAATGACCGAGCGCCGAGGGCTTGCTGTCGCTGCGGCGAAGGCCGAACACGGTCACGGTCTGATTGTCGATGCGCTGCTCGAATGCGCGCACCGCAGATCGCCGCGCCGTTCATGACGCGCTCGATGCCGCACTCGAATAGTTTTGCTGCGACTGCATGCTGCAGGCCGGCTTTCGAGATCGGCGAGAACGTGCGCTGCGGCGGCAGATACTCCGCGGACGTCGGCGGAATGAATTCTTCGGCGCCGGGCGCGCTGACTTCGCGCGACGCCGTCGGCGCGCAGCCGCCATGACTTGGTCGGCGAGATCGTCGCGGACAGGCGCGGGCTGAACAGCGCCGAGCCTTCCATGTAGTCGTAGCGCGCGTAGTTGGCGCCGTAACCCACGGCAACGTAGCGCGACACCTGCCACTCGTCGTACGCAAACACCGACCCGACGTTGCGCGCCGTGTCCGACACCGCGCCGAGCGCCGCGGTGTTGCCACCCTCGTAGCGCTGCAGGCTGTACGACATGCCGAACTGATATTGATGCGGGACGTCCGCCTTGACGACGTAATTGCCGGCGAGCATCCACGAGCTGAGATCGCTCTGGTTCATCGCGGCGCGGACGTTCCAGTCGCCATGCGATCCCACCGGCGCGCCGACCTTGAAGAACGCGACGCTGCTGGTGCGATCGAGCTGCAGCAGCTGCAGCGGATTATCGAACGCGCCGGTCGTCAGCAGGTTGACCTGGCCGCCGAGCGAGAGATCGCTGAAGAGCGCGGTCGCGGCGCGCGCCGACGTGCCGAAGGCGCGTCCCAGGAATTCAAACGAATCGGTGATGAACCAGTCATCGTCCTTGCGGAATGCCGGCCAGCGTTTGCGCATCGCGCAACACGCCGCGCTTCAAATGCCGCAGGCGCCAGCCCAGCTCGGTCTCGTCGCGATCGCCGCTCTTGGTTGCCGCGGTTGCGGGCGCGGCGCCAATCGCACCCACCGACGCTTCGGTAATACGCGGCGCGGTTTCCGAGCCTTCTTGACGCAGCTTGAATGAGGAAGCGCTGCGCGTGGACGGCCGCACGTTGACCATGGCGCTGCGCGCGGCGAGGAAACCCGCGAGGTGCACGCGGACCAGGTACGGCCCGGGCGGCAATTGCTTGAGCGAGTACTGACCGGTCTTGTCGGACACGGCGAAGGCGGTGGTGCCGCCGAGCGCGGAAATGACCGCGCCATCAAGTGGCTTGCCGACCTCGTCGGTGACCTTGCCTTCGATCAGGCCGGTGTCGGCGGCAGCGATTTTTGTGACTGGTTCGAACTTAAAGCCTTGTGCCTCGACATAGGTCGAGTGCAATGCCGCAAGGCAGAGCACGAGGCCGGAGCGATCAGGCGACTGGGGAGCCCCATCTAGCCGTTTAGACGCCGCGCCCCCGGAAAAGGGGGCGGGCGTTCGAATCAGTCTACGCCTTTTCAGGCGGTCGGGCCATCAGGCAGTCGGCGTACTAGCCCTTGACCGTGAACTTGATGTCCTGGTTCTTGGTCTTGCCCGACGCCTTGTCCGTGATTTTCACGGCCAGGCGGTATTCCCCTTCAGTGAACGAGGCCAGCGGGACAGTAATGCCGCCGGGCACCGGGAACTTCGTGGGGTCGAACTGCGGCGGCAGGTTCTGAGCGTTCACCGTCTGCGGCGTGGTCTTGTTGAAGAACTTCTCGCCGGTGCCTTCGACCTTGTTGAACTCGTACTCGAGGACCAGGTTGGGCTTGCCGGTCGCATCGAGGCCGGAGTTGTAGACCTGGAAGAAGATCGACAGCTCTTCGCTCTTCTTGAATTCCATGTCCGGCGCGGGCAGCAGTTCCTGCATGCCGAACACGAACGGACGCTCGCGCGCTTCTTCCGGACTGGGCGGCGCGCTCAGCATGTTGACCTTGTCGGCGACCAGGATGGTGCTGGTCGCGAGCTCACCGTTGTAATAGTCGGGAACGGTGACCTGCGTCTTCAGCACGCCGATCTTCGGCAACGGTGTTCTTCGGCGCCTTCTCGGGCAGGCGCTCCTTGAACGCGACATAGACGTCGTAGGTGCCGGCGGTGGCCATGAACACGCGATTGAGCTTGACGGTATCGCCGGCCAGCTGCGCCGCGGGAATGAAGTGAATGTCGTCCCACGGATACTCGACCTTCTTGGCTTTCGGGTCGGGCACCGCGGCCGGATTGACGACGCGGACATACATCGCCGCATCGGTCTTGGGCGCGTTCTTGACGGAGAGCACGAACGGCACGAACGTGCGCTGTTCCTGCGACTTCATGAAGAAGGGCTCGAGCGTCATCGTGATGTCGCTCGGCGCGGGCTCGTGCCGGCCATCACGCCGTCCACCAGCTTCACGACCTGTTCGATTTCCTGCTGCTCCTGCTTGCTGCGCTTCTTCTCGTCCTTCTTGGTCGGAGCCTGCTGTGCCGCGGCAAACGTTGCCGACATCACGAGCGCGACTACCATGTTATGCACGCCGAATTGCCATCATGAACTCCCCTAAAAACTCAGTTGCCTTCAGACTTCGGCGTCCAGCCGCAGCCCAGATCAACCGATCATAGGGGGCGCGCGAGAGCTAAGTCAAACAACTCTAAATCGTTGCTACAGTAGAGGCTTAGCGTCAAAAACCGTTACATCCGATGATATCGTGCCCTTAGGCTCAGGCTCCCATGCTTGGTGATGATGTTCTCGTAATCGTGCTGGCGGGCGGAGCGGGCGAACGGCTCGCGCCGCTGACGAGCGAGCGCGCCAAGCCCGCGGTGTATTTCGGCGGCCCGTATCGCATCATCGACTTCGTCCTGAGCAACTGCATCAACTCGGGCCTGCGCCACATCTTCATCGCCACGCAGTACAAATCGCTCTCGCTCAATCGCCACATCCGCCAGGGTTGGACCGTGGTGTCGGAGGAGCTCGGCGAGTTCATCGAGATCCTGCCGCCGCAAAAGCGCGTCGGCGAGCACTGGTATCAAGGCACGGCCGACGCCGTCTACCAGAATCTGTATTCACTCCTTCGCGAGAACCCGAGTACGTCGTCGTGCTCGCGGGCGATCACGTCTACAAGATGGATTACCAGAAGATGCTTCGCTTCCACCAGGACATGGCGGCGGAGGTCACGCTGGCGGCGATCGAAGTGCCGATCGAAGACGGCAAACGGTTCGGGATCGTCGCGGTCGACGCAGCGACCGAGCGCGTCACCGGGTTCCTCGAGAAGCCACAGGATCCGCCGGCGATGCCGGGGCAACCGCACCTGACGCTGGCGTCGATGGGCATCTACGTGTTCGACAGCGACGTGCTGATCAAGGCGCTCGAAGAGGACGCGGCCAAGCCGGAGAGCAATCACGATTTCGGCAAGGACATCATCCCGGCACTGATCGGCCACGGCCGCACCTACGCGTATCCGTTCTACGACGAGAACAAGAAGGCGGCGAAGTACTGGCGCGACATCGGCACCATCGACGCGTACTACGAAGCGCAGATGGACCTGTGCCAGGTCAATCCGGAGTTCAACATGTACGACCCGGAGTGGCCGCTGCGCACCTACATGCCGCAGGCGCCGCCGGCGAAGTTCGTGTTCGCGGAAGACTGGCGCCGCGGCGAAGCGCAGGACTCGCTGATCTCGCAGGGCTGCATCGTGTCGGGCAGCCAGATTCACGGCAGCATCCTCTGTCCGAACGTGCGCGTGCACAGCTTCTGCACGATCGAGGATTCGATCCTGATGCCCGGCGTTCGCGTCGGCCGGCACGCGCGGATTCGCAAGGCGATCATCGATCGCGACGTCGACATTCCGCGCGGCGCGTTGATTGGATTCAATCCGGAGGAAGATCGCCGCCGGCACACCGTGTCGGAAGGCGGCGTCGTGGTCGTCGCCCAGGGCGACGAACCGTACGTGACGGCGATCAGTGAAGCGGCGTTGCGCCTCGAAGCAGAAGCCGATCGCGCGGATGATGCAGAACGGGCAAGAGAACACGAGAACACAGAGGACGTCAAATACAATCTTGCAGACGAAGCATGGTGCCTTTGAAACGATTGCTCTGCGTCCTCGGTGTCCTCGGTGGCTAACGTCGTGACAAGTAGCGCTATGAAAATCATTGACGTTCGCGGCCGCGAGATTCTCGATTCGCGCGGGAATCCAACGGTGGAAGTCGAAGTCACGCTCGAGTGGCGGCGCGCGCGGGCGCGCCGGCGTGCCGTCGGGCGCATCGACCGGCGAGCGCGAAGCGCTCGAGCTGCGCGACGGCGATCAAGTCGCGGTATCTCGGCAAGGGCGTTCGCAAAGCCGTCGCCAACGTCAACGGCGAGATCGCAGCGGCGCTCAAGGGCAAGGATCTTTCGCAGCGGCAGCTCGACGAGGCGATGATCGCGCTCGACGGCACGCCGACCAAGAGCCGCCTCGGCGCAAACGCGCTGCTCGGCGTTTCGATCGCGGCGATGCGCGCGGAAGCGGCGCGCGCGGGCAAGCCCCTCTACGCGCACGATCGGCGAGCTCGCCGGCAACACGAGCGGCTTCACGCTGCCGGTGCCGATGATGAACATCCTCAACGGCGGCGCGCACGCGGATTCGAACGTCGACTTCCAGGAATTCATGGTGATGCCGATCGGCTTCCCTTCCTTCAGCGAAGGACTGCGCGCCGGCACCGAAATTTTCCACGCGTTGCGATCGATCCTGAAGAGCCGCGGCCTGTCAACCGGCGTCGGTGACGAAGGCGGATTCGCGCCGAGCCTGAAATCCAATCGCGAGGCGCTGGAGCTGGTGCTCGAAGCCGATCGGCAAGGCCGGCGCGAAGGCCGGCGAGAACGTCTTCCTCGCGCTCGATGTGGCCGCCAGCGAGTTCTGGAAAGGTAACGATGCCGACTACGAGTTCCACAAATCCGGCGAGCCGGCGCGCGATCCGCAAGGCATGGTCGATCTCTACGTCGACTGGTGCCGGCAATATCCGATCATCTCGATCGAAGACGGCTGCGCCGAGCAGGACTGGCACGGCTGGAAGCTGCTGACGCAAGCGCTCGGCGACAAAGTGCAGCTGGTCGGCGACGATGTGTTCGTGACCAATCCGGAGATCCTGAAGAAGGGCATCGCCGAAGGCGATCGGCAATGCGCTGCTCGTGAAGCTGAACCAGATCGGCACCGATCACCGAAACGCTCGACGCGATGGCGATCGCCGCGAAGGCCGGCTATCGATGCGTCTCGTCGCATCGCTCGGGCGAGACCGAGGATTCGACGATCGCCGATCTCGCGGTCGGCACCGGCGCCGGGCCAGATCAAGACCGGATCGGCGTCGCGCAGCGATCGCGTCGCCAAATACAACCAGCTGCTGCAGAATCGAAGAAGAACTCGGATCGGCAGCAAAATACGCAGGACGATCCGCGATCAAACAACTCACCCGAAGGTTGATGCATACAGCTCGTCTCTGTCTCTCGTCACGGCGAATCGACCTGGAACAAGGAAAACCGGTTTACCGGTTGGACCGACGTCGATCTCACCGACAAAGGCCGCGAAGAAGCGCGGGCCGCGGGCCGGCTGCTGAAAGAGGGCGGCTTCGCGTTCGACCTCGTCTTCACGTCGGTGTTGAAGCGCGCGATCTGGACGAGCGTGCTTGCGCTCGATGAGCTCGATCAGCTGTGGCTGCCGGTCGAACGCAGCTGGCGGCTGAACGAGCGTCATTACGGCGCGCTGCAGGGCCTGAACAAGGCGGAGACCGCCGCGAAGCACGGCGAGGCGCAGGTCAAGATCTGGCGCCGCGCCTACGCGATCGCGCCGCCGCCGCTCGACGCGAACGACGATCGGCATCCCGCGCGCGATCCGCGCTACAAGGATCTGCCGCCGTCCGATCTGCCGGCCGACCGAATCGCTCAAGGACACGGTCGACGCGCTTCCTGCCCTACTGGCACGAGTCGATCGCGCCGCGCATCAAGCCGGCACGCGCGTGATGATCGCCGCGCACGGCAACTCGCTGCGCGCGCTCGTGAAGTATCTCGACTCGATTTCCGACGAGGCGATCGTCGAATTGAACATCCCGACCGGCATCCCGCTGGTCTACGAGCTCGACGCGAACCTCAAACCCATCAAGAGCTACTACCTGGGCGATCCCGAGGCGGCCAAGAGCGCCGCGGCGGCCGTTGCCAAACAGGGAAGCCGCGTGTGTAACGAGGCGACAAAGCCGGCTCGGCCATAGATCAGCCTCTGTCATCCGCCCAAGTTACAGAAAAAGCACAACTTATAGCGTTCCGTCCTTGACACGACCGCAAGGCCTTCGTAGAATTACGGCGAATTTCCCAAACTGATTCGCCCGCCTGATGACGATTCGCGCTGACGTTCCGCCGACCGCCAGGATGGTGTTATGTCAGCCGCTGCCGACGGTCCCAGCCGCTTGGCGCAATTCGGGCAGACTGCAAGGTGTGCCCAAACGGGAGGGAGCCGTCCTATGGATGATGTCGTAAACCGGTTCGCACGTGAGCTGGCTGACTCCATTGCCGCCGCTGTCGCAGAGAGCGCGGAAGTCGAGGCGTGCCGCGAGCGGGCACGCGCCGCCGGCTACGAGATGAAGGTGAATCTCGAGGCCGTCGTCGGTTTCGTCAATCGCGGACAGCCCCAGACCGAAGGCGCCGACGCCACGGCCAAGGGCGTGCCGGTCTCGAAAGCGCTGGTGCCGCGCAAGCCGTTCGACATGACCGTGAACGATCGCCGCTTCTTGCGTTCGCTGCGAATTGCGGCGGAAGAAGCCAAGGTCAGAAGAAGCCAATTAGAGCCATCAGAAGGCACAGAAGGCTACCGACCAGTAGAATCAGCCCGTGAAGCCTTTCACGGGCCGCGGAGACTGGTCGCGTTCGATCCCGAGCGCGACCTTTCCTTTCCAGGCGAATTTCCCTTCACCCGCGGCATCCAGCCGACGATGTACCGCGGCCGGCTGTGGACCATGCGGCAGTACGCCGGGTTTCGGGACCGCGGCCGAATCGAACCAGCGCTATCGCTACCTGCTGTCGCAGGGCGTCAGCGGCCTGAGCGTCGCGTTCGATCTGCCGACGCAGATCGGCTACGACAGCGATCACCACCTCGCGTCCGGAGAAGTCGGCCGCGTCGGCGTGGCGATCGATTCGATCGAAGACATGGCGGTGCTGTTCGACGGCATCCCGCTCGACAAGGTCTCGACGTCGATGACGATCAACGCGACGGCGATCATCCTGCTGGCGCTGTATGTCGCGGTCGGCAAGCGCCAGGGCGTGGCGCCGAAGCATCTGTCGGGCACGATTCAGAACGACATCCTGAAGGAATACATCGCGCGCGGCACCTACATCTATCCGCCGCAGGCGTCGCTGCGCATCGTCACGGACATCTTCGCGTTCTGCGAGCGCGAGGTGCCGCAGTGGAACACGATCTCGATCAGCGGGTATCACATCCGCGAAGCGGGATCGACGGCGGTGCAGGAGGTGGCGTTCACGTTCGCCAACGCGATTGCGTATGTCGAGGCGGCGCGCAAGGCCGGGCTCGACGTCAATTCGTTCGGGCAGCGGCTGTCGTTCTTCTTCAACGCGCACAACGACTTCCTCGAAGAGGTCGCGAAGTTCCGCGCGGCGCGGCGGCTGTGGGCGCGCATCATGAAGGATCGCTTCGGCGCGACCAACCCGCGCGCGCAGCAGCTGCGCTTCCACACGCAGACGGCCGGCAGCACGCTGACCGCGCAGCAACCCGACAACAACATCGTCCGCGTCGCGGTGCAGGCGATGGCGGCGGTGCTCGGCGGCACGCAGTCGCTGCACACCAACAGCCGCGACGAGGCGCTGGCGCTGCCGACCGAGGGCGCGGCGCGCATCGCGCTGCGCACGCAGCAGATCATCGGCTTCGAATCCGGGCGTCGCCAACACGATCGATCCGTTCGCCGGGTCGTATCACATCGAGAAGCTGACGAGCGAGATCGAGGACGGCGCGCGCGAGCTGCTGACGCGCATCGAGGCCGCCGGCGGCACGCTGGCCGCGATCGAGGCGGGCTACATCCAGCGGCAGGTGCAGGACTCGGCCTACAAGGCGCAGCTGGCGGTCGATTCCGGCGAAGCGGTCGTCGTCGGCGTGAATCGATACGTCACCGACGATGCGTCGACGATCGAAGTGTTTCAGGTCGATCCGCAGCTCGAGGCGCAGCAGAGTGCACGGGTGCAAGCGGTGCGCGCAGTCGCGCGATCAGGCGCGATGGCAGGCGGCGCTCGATGCGGTGGCTCGCGCCGCGACAGCACCGACAACCTCGTCCCGCCGATCATCGCCGCGGTCGAAGCGCATG